>DATJNX010000049.1:0-3109 GCA_035507615.1 Streptosporangiaceae bacterium | reverse complement strand
CCGGCTCAGGTGCACCACCCGGCGAATGGCCACTCGCACACCGCGCAGATCGCGCCGCCACACCGGTTCAGCCTGCTGACGCCGTACGCCGGCTTTGGCTGGCTGCCACCGGGCTTCTCGCTGGGCGATCAGTACGACCAGGGCGCCACCGAGCTCGACATGACCGCAACTGCCCCGTTGTCGGACGGCCGCGCCCTGATGCTGACGGTCGATGCTGCCGGACAGTGCCGGCTCACTGGCCGGGAAATTCTGACGCTGATGCGCATGAGGTACCGGTTCCCGCACGCCCTGAGCTGCGGCCCGCCGCTCAGCGGCCGGGCTCCTGATGTGAACGGCGCGCCTGCCTACTGGAGCGGTCTGCACGGCAGCCTGGTCTGGGAGTACGGGAAGGATGCCTGGGCGACGCTGAGCCCGATGCCCAATGGAGCCATCTGCGTGCACTGTGCCGCCTACCCCCGGCTCCGGGGCTGGTATTACGTGCTGCCGAAGAACGGCCATCCCGCCGAGCTGCAGTCGGCTGCGGCGAGAAAGCTGCTGCTCAAGATCGCTGCTGCGGTCCGGTTCGGGACCAGCCCGCCGGTCTACTACGGGTTCAGGCTGAGCGGCCTGCCCGCGAGCTGGCAGCCACTGCGGGCCGGCAGCCTCAGCAGCTTCGCCGTCATCGACGGCCGGCTGGTCAATGAAGGCTGGTCGGCGGGCCCAGCCGTGGATCCGACCGCGCTCGGCGTCTCGGTGTGGCCGGCTCGCGATTCGGAGTTCCGGTGCAAGGTCTATCCCGGCCAGACCAGCTACGTCACGGTCGACGGCAGTTCGATGCTGCTGCGCACCATCGACGAGCCGGGCAAGCACGTGCAGTACTTGTGCGCGCAGAACTTCCGCGGCCTGGGGGTGTTCATCAATCTGGACCGGAGCGTTCCCGGTACTAATGACCGGCCGCTGCCGGATGCCGCCGAGGTGGGCGGGGTGCTCACCGTCTTCCGGCACCTGCACTTGCTCGGACCTGACGTGGCCGGCTGGCCGGCGCGGCAGCCGTAAGCTGCGCCGACCATGCCGGGCTCACTTATCTAGCCCTTGAAGTAGTGACCTTCCTCGATGTCGGCGATGAGCCCGGGCTGCACGGGATCCCATCCGAGCTGCTGGCGGGTGAGCGCGCTGGAGGTCGGGCTGTCGATCGACACGAAATGGGCCAGCCAGGTGAAGTGGCCTGCGGCCTCCGCCGCGGAGATCCCGGTCACGGGCAGGCTGAGGTGCGCGCCGATGGCAGCCGCAATGTCGCGGAACGGCACGCCCTCCTCGGCGGCGCCGTGCAGTCGCGCGCCGGCCGGAGCTGACTCCAGGGCCAGCCGGAACAGCCGGGCCGCATCGAGCTGGTGGACGGCCGACCACCGGTTGGACCCGTCGCCCACGTAGGCAGAGACGCCCTTGGCCCGGGCGAACTCGATCAGGGTCGGAACGAATCCCTTCTTGTCAGCCTCGCCGCTGTGCACCGAGGGCGCGAGCCGCACGACGCTCACCCGGACGCCACGCTCGGCGAACGACAGCGCGGCCTCCTCCGAGGCGGCCCGTGGCGCCCCGGGGATAGCCGCGTCCGCTTCGGTCGCCAGGCGGCCAGGCGGCAGAAGCGCGGTCCCCGAGGTGATGACGAGCGGCTTGCCGGTGCCGGCAAGCGCCGCACCGAGGATTTCGACCGCCCGCAGGTCGGCGGCGCACGCGGCCGCGAAATCGGTGTCGGGACCGATGTTCTGGAACGCAGTGTGAACGACTCCGTCGGATGCGGCCGCCGCGCTGGCCAAGCTGCCAGCGTCGTCGAGAGCGCCGCGGTGCGCCTGCGCTCCGGCTGCCGTGAGCGCGGCGGCCGACGCGTCGCTGCGGGCGAGGCCGGTGACGTGATGCCCCGCGTCGATGAGGTCGCGGGTGATGGCGGAGCCGATGTATCCGGTCGCGCCGGTGACGAACACGTGCATGGTGCCACTCCTGTGTGATGGACGGGTTCCGGCGGCCTGTGGCCACATCTTCAGACGGACCGGCCGGGTGATTCCACTGTGAGCGTGCGGTGCGCTCCACGTCCAAGGCCTAATCTGAAATCGCTAATACGAATCAGGCATCACTGCAGCTCATTACGTTGCTGGCGACGTAAGCGCCGGTCGGTGCGCGGTAAGCTTGCGGCATGTCAGACCCGGCGCCGCCGACGGCAGACCTGGACCTGCGGCTCGTCAGGTACTTCACCGTCGTCGCCGACCACCTGCACTTCGGGCGCGCAGCCGCCGCGCTGCACATCGCCCAGCCGTCACTGAGCCGGCAGATCCGCCAGCTCGAGCAGCAGCTCGGGGCCCGCTTGCTGGACCGCACCCCCCAGGGCACCCGGCTCACCGAGGCAGGAGAGGTTTTCCTACCCCGCGCCCGGGCGTTGCTGCGATCGGCCGCTCAAGCCGCGGCGGCCGCCCGGGCTGCTGCCCGGCCGAGCGTGATCACGATCGGCTACACCACCAACCTCATCGTCACGCCGGCAGTGCGCGACCTGCGCCGCCAGCACCCCGACGCCGATGTGCAGACCTTGCACCTGGCCTGGAACGAGCCCCGGACTGCCTTGCTCGATCACCGGGTGGACGCAGTAGTCGCCCGGCTGCCGTTCCCCACCGGGCAGCTCCACGTGACGATCTTGTACGACGAGCCCCGGCTGCTGCTCGTCCCGCTCGACCACCGCCTGGCCGGCAAGGAATCGGTCACCCTCGACGACATTGCCGACGAGCCCATCCCCCGGATGCCTGACTCGGACTGGAACGCCTTCTGGCGAATCGACCCACGGCCGGACGGCAGCCCCGCACCCGACGGGCCTCTCGTGCAGGCCATCGAGGATAAGAACGAGCTCATCGCCGCTGGTCAGGCAGTTGCGATCATTCCTGGCGGCAACGTCAGCCCGCGCCCCGACCTCACCACGATCCGCCTGCAGGACGTCGAGCCCAGCCACGTCGTGCTCGCCACCCGTGCCGACGACCACCGCCGCCTGGTCGCGGCCTTCCGCAAGTCCGCCCAGGCCCTTCTCACCGGGCCTGACCTGCAGTAGTTACCGGTGTGGCTACCGGTCAGCCGGCACCTTCGTCAGCCGGTC
>DATJNX010000048.1:0-2067 GCA_035507615.1 Streptosporangiaceae bacterium | reverse complement strand
CCGCTCCGCTCCGGCCGGCGTTGTCCGATGGCTCACACCGATGGCCACCACGCCCGGCGCCAGCAGCAGCACGTCGCCACCATCCACGGGTTCAAGATCACCCTGGTAAATCCACCTGATGCCCGTGAAACGCGGGTGGTGCCGGTAAACCACGCTAGCGAGGTCGGTCTCCCGTCGCCGGTGCTGCGCGGCCAGGCTTGCCACGGCGAGCCGGTCACCGATCCAGAAACTGGAGTCCTTTGTAAAGACCAGGTTCGGCAGCGGATCGAGGACGAAGTCGTGCCGGCCGAGCAGCTCGAATACCACGCCGCGGCCGATCCTGAGTTCGTCCGGCTTGAGCCCTGCGATCAGTACCTGCGCGAGCTGCTCCGGGTCCAGGTCCTCCAGGTACGCGCGCAAGCGTGCACGCAGCTCGTCGCCAAGCCGCGTATCGGCGACGGCCAGCCTGACCGCTTCAGCCCTGGCCGGCTCGTACTCCAGGGTGTCCTGCAGCAGCTCTGTGAAGTAGAGCACCTCAGCGCCGGAGTCCCGGAGGACCTGGCACAGGACATCGTGTTCCTCCCTGGCCTTGCTGACCCAGGGCAGGGCGCGAAGGAGCAGGCCGCCGGACTGCCGGGGGGTGATCCGCTGCAGCTCACCGCCGGGCCTGTGCATGAGCACGGTTCGCAGCTGGCCGATCTCGCTGTCCACGCCGTGCATCTGAGTCACGACCAATTCCCCCGCTCTGACCCTCGCGCCACGCGGTGCTAATGGTCGTCCAATCCGCAGGTAATTCGGCGATCCCGGTGAACGGCCATCCGATCGCATCCGCGGTAGAAGGTATTACCGGCCTGGCACGCGCTTACGCCTATCCGGCCCGCCGACCACGACGGTGCACTGTCGTCCCCGGCCGGGGTGACGGGTCGCTCGGAACCGCCACCACAGCCCAGACCGTCAGTCCCGTGTCGTCGGTCCTGACGCCCCAGTTCCTGGCCAGGTACTCCACGATGCCGAGGCCGCGGCCACCGAGAGAAGAAACGGTCGCCTGCGCCGTCATCGGCCACGTCGACGCTCCGCCGTCACTCACCGCGACCTCAACGGCGCCACCGTCCAGTGCCCAGGCGAGTAGCAACTTCGAGCCAGGCAGGGGCCTGGCGTGGCGGATGGCATTGCTGAGCAATTCGCTCACCACCAAAACAGCGTCGCCCACGACGCCGTCGAATACCCCGGCCGCCGTCAGCTCGGCCGCCAGCCGCCGGCGGGCGACCGCAACACTCGCCGGGGCGCACGGCAGGAGCACGGTGCCCGCTATTCTCACCTCCCTGCGCCGCGCCCGGCAGGCTGCGATGCGCGGCTCTTCGCAGCACTCCGATGCCGCGGAAATGCCCCGCGCTTGCTGACTGAAACCGCCGGGCGCTTAGCCCCACGCGCAGCTCAGGGCGGCCCGAGCGGATCGGGTCATCGTGCTTAGCGCCTGGCGTCTGCCGTCCGATCGAGCAGCGACTCGGCTGCCAGGACGCGAACCAGCCCACCCAGGCCGGCCGACAGGCCAGCGCGCTCATCGGCAGACAGCGCTGCCAGAATCCGGACCTGGCGTGATCGCCACTCTTGCCAGAGGCGTCCGGCCAACTCCCGCCCTTCTGGCGTCAGGTAGAGCCTTACGTAACGCTGATTTTCGTCGTCCCTGCCGCGGCGTATCCAGCCCTTGCGCTCTAGGCCGGCGGCAAGCCTGCTCACTGTGCTCTTATCCAGCGCCAGCACGGCCGCAAGCTCGCCTTGCGCGATGCCGCGAGCCGATAGGAGTTCGATCAGTGCGCGTGCCTCCGAAGCGGAGACCGCGGGCATCCCGTCATTGTCATCCTGGCTGGGCCGCGCGTCCGCGCTCGCTTTGGTGAGCTCGGGGGATAGCATTCGGAGCAACTGAGCCAGCAGGTGCTCAAGCTCAGCGCCGCCGCCAGACGACTCGTTGGCCATGCAACAGTTGTATCGCACAACTGCTCCGATGGTACAGTCGCGGGCGTGAAGGCAGCCCCGCGCAACTCGAAGTCCCCCAGGAGTACCGCGTGAGCGACCCGAACGTGCCGTCGC
>DATJNX010000047.1:0-35608 GCA_035507615.1 Streptosporangiaceae bacterium | reverse complement strand
TTACGGCAGAACGGGCAGTACTTGCTCAGCTCGAGCCGGTCGGGGTCGTTGCGCCGGTTCTTCCGCGTGATGTAGTTGCGGTGCTTGCATTCCTGGCAGGCCAGAGTGATCTTGGGCCTGACGTCAGTCGCAGCCACGTGGGGGCGCCTTTCTCTCGTCCAATCATCGGAAGCCCGCCTGGCGCCGCGGCCGCGGGCGTGAGCCCGGCGGCGCGGAAACCAGCGTGATTCCGTAGCGGAGGCCGGACTTGAACCGGCGACACAGCGATTATGAGCCGCTTGCTCTGCCTGACTGAGCTACTCCGCCGCCCTGCCCGCTAGGCGCAGTACAGACCAGGTGAGCATCGGGTCAGACCCCCGCCAGAGCCTAGGGCTGACCTAGCTTACCGGAAATAACTGCGGCCCGGATTCGGGCACCTGCCGCCCGCGGCTAGCAGCCAGGCCCCGAGGCCGAGGGAGGGCCGGCCGGCTAGTGGCGGATCGATTACCCATTGTATGGCCCTCGCCAAACTCGGCCGGGCCAGCCGAAGCGGCCACGGTGTTACCAATTTGTCACCAAAACCTGTAGGTCTGTCGTTTCAGTGGTGACCAGCGGGTACATTTGGGTACTGTACTGACCCGATGTCCTTCCCGAGGCCGGCCAGCCAGGCCGCCACCGGGCGGGCCGCGTAGTCCTGGCGAGGTATGTCCCGCGCAGGCGCGGCGAGCAGCGAGCATGGCGAACCCGCGGGTTAGCTCTCTTGACTTGGTTGCTAGTTGTACCGTCAGTAACTGGCACGACCCGCCGCGGGCGGGAGCTTGATTCACGTGAATGATGTCGGCGCGTCCAAGTTGCGGCTATTGTGGACCGTCATAACCGTTCAGCCGGACTGGGAGAGACGACGTAGATGTCGAGGCGAGAGCTGCCAGCGGACGTTACGTATCACGGGTTGCGCGAGGCACCGGACACTTCCGCCGTCACCTCTGCCGCGCTGAAGTCGTTCGCGGAGGCGTACCCGGATCTGAAGCTCCAGCCGCTGGTCGTCGTGATCGCCGCGCTCAACGAGGCGGACAACATCGGCGCGGTGCTGGACGAGGTACCGCAGCAGATCGCCGACATCCCGGTGTCGCTGCTTGTCATTGACGACGGCAGCACCGACGCGACAACTGAGGTAGCCCAGCGGCACGGCGCGCTGGTCTGCACGCTTGGCGTCAACCGCGGCCACGGTGTAGCGCTGCGGCTTGGCTACCGGATCGCCCGGGAGGGCGGCGCTCAGTACATCGCCACCCTGGACGGCGACGGCCAGTGGGACCCGGCCGACCTTCCGGCGATGGTGTCGCTGATGGAAGCCGGCCAGGCGGACTTCGTTATCGGCTCGCGCCAGCTCGGTCAGACCGAGAACACCGACGCCTTCAGGAACCTCGGCGTGAGGTTCTTTGCGCGCGTCATCAGCCAGCTCACCGGCAGCCGGCTCACCGATACTTCGAGCGGCCTGCGGCTGATGCGAGCTGGCCTGACCGGCACCGTCACCCAGACCCAGCCCCAGTACCAGACGTCCGAGCTGCTCATCGGCGCACTCCTGCAGGGCTACCGGGTCGCCGAGGTGCCGACCGTGATGCGCCAGCGGCTGTCCGGCGAGAGCAAGAAGGGCCGCAACCTGGCCTACGGACTCCGGTACGCGCGGGTTATCGGCGCGACGTACCGCCGCGAGCGGCGCGCCTCGAAGGCAGCGCCGCCGACCGCGCGCCCAGCCGCGGAGCCAGCTGCCGCGGAGAAGGCCCCGGTTTCCCAGTCACCGTCCAGCTGACCGCGCCTGTCCCTCAGCATTCGATCACGTTCACGGCCAGTCCGCCGCGAGCCGTCTCCTTGTACTTGATCTTCATATCCGCGCCTGTCTCGCGCATGGTCTTGATTGCCTTATCCAGTGACACCTTGTGCTCGCCGTCACCGCGGACTGCCATCCGGGCGGCCGTGATGGCCTTGACCGCACCGATCGCGTTCCGTTCGATGCACGGGATCTGCACTAGGCCGCCGACCGGGTCGCAGGTCAGTCCGAGGTTGTGCTCGACGCCGATCTCAGCAGCGTTCTCCACCTGACTGGGTGTGCCGCCGAGCACCTCGGCCAGGCCAGCCGCGGCCATCGAGCACGCCGAGCCGACCTCGCCCTGGCAGCCGACCTCGGCCCCGGAGATCGACGCGTTCTCCTTGAGCAGCGAGCCGATCGCCCCGGCGGTCAGCAGGAAGCGGACCACCGCGGCGTCGTCTGCTCCGGGCACGAACCTGGTGTAGTAGTGGAGCACAGCCGGGATGATTCCGGCAGCCCCGTTCGTCGGCGCTGTAACAACCCGGCCGCCGGCCGCGTTCTCCTCGTTCACCGCCAGGGCATAGAGCGTGACCCATTCCATCGCATAGAGCGGATCGGAGACGTCACCAGCTTGCTCGAGCTTCTCACGCAGCGCCATCGCCCGCCGCCGGACTTTCAGGCCTCCGGGCAGGACTCCCCCGACCGAGCAGCCGCGGCTGACGCACTCCTGCATGACCGACCAGATCCGCAGCAAGCCGGACTCCACCTCGGCCTTGTCGCGGCGGACCAGCTCGTTGGCCAGCATGATGCCGCTGACCGGCAGCCCGGTACGGCCGCAGGCGGCCAGCAACTCGGCCGCGCTGGCAAACGGATACGGCACCGGCGTCGGGTCGGCCACGATGGCCGGCCGGCCGGCCTCGTCCTCACCCAGCACGAAACCACCGCCGACCGAATAGTAGGTCCGCGCCGAGAGCTCGGCACCCGCGGCATCCAGCGCCGCGAACCGCATGCCGTTGGAATGGAAATCCAGCCGCTTCCGGCGGTGCAAGACGACGTCCTCGTCAACGTCGAACCGGATCGGGTGGCGGCCGAGCAGCAGCAGCTCGCGCGAGGTCCGCAGCGCCGCGACCATCGGTTCGGCCGCGGCCGGATCAGTAGTTTCCGGCTCCTCGCCGGACAGCCCGAGCACCACTGCTTTGACACTTCCGTGCCCGTGCCCGGTCGCGCCGAGCGAGCCGAACAACTCAGCCCTGACGCCGCGCACCTGAGCCAGTAGCCCGTCCTGCTCCAGCGAGCTGGCGAACATCAACGCGGCGCGCATCGGGCCGACCGTGTGCGAGCTCGACGGGCCGATGCCGATCTTGAACAGATCGAAGACGCTGACCGTCATCGGGTCACTCCCTGCTCTGGGACCACAATGTCCTGGTGGACGAGGCCGGAGCCGTCGCCTGCGTGCTAATCCTTAATCTTCGTACCTGCCGGGTCGTAAGGCGGCCGGAGTCCTACGACCGCTCCGGCGACCTGCCCGCCGATGTTGACTTCGTAGTGCCCGGTCCTGACGAACTCGGCAGTGACCGCTTCACCACCAGGATCGCGCAGGTAAGCAAGGCCGACGGCCGCGCCCAGGGTCTCACCCCAGGCCGCCGCAGTGAGCTGGCCAGCCGGCTCGCCATTGCGGAGCAGTAGCTCGCTGCCCCACATCATGACGTCCGGCCTGGACAGCACGACCGAGACCAGGCGCCGCCGCGGTCCGTCCGCCTTCGCTTTCTCGACTGCCTCGCGGCCCAGGAACGCAGTGCTGCCGCCGAGCTTGCAGGCGAAGGTGAGACCAGCCTCGACCGGGTTGTAGTCCGGGGTCAGTTCCCGGCCGAACGCCCGGTAGGCCTTCTCCAGCCGGAGCGACTCGATCGCATAGTAGCCCGCGTTGGCGACGCCGAGGTCTGCTCCGGCCGCCACCAGGTCGTCGTAGACGCCCGCCGCGAACTCGGCCGGAACGTACAGCTCCCAGCCCAGTTCGCCCACATAGGTGATCCGGGTGGCGCGCACAGTCGAGTAGCCGAGGTCGATCAGAGCGCTGGAGCCGAACGGGAAGCCGGTCTCGCTCAGATCCGCCTTGGACAGCCGGGACAGCAGTGCCCTGGACGCCGGACCCATCACACCGTAGACGGCGTAGGCGGAGGTGACATCGGCCAGCGTCGCGTGGCAGCCGGGCGGCATTTGCCTGCGGATGTGGTCGGCGTCGCGCTCGGTGGTGGCAGCGCTGGCGACGAGCAAGAACTCTGTCGCCGCGAGGCGCGTCACGGTGATGTCGGACTCGTACGTGCCGCGGTCGTTCAGCATGCCGGTGTAAACGGTGCGGCCCGGCGGCACGGCCACGTCATTAGTGCACAGCCACTGCAGCGCTTCCTCCGCGTCCTCGCCGCTGACCAGGTACTTGGAGAACGAGGTCTGGTCGAAGACCGCGACCCGCTGCCGTGTGGCCAGCTGCTCGGCCGAGGACCAGGGCTGCCAGTTCTGCTTGTCCCAGGAATACTCGATCACCGGGCACTGACCAGGCGGCGCGAAGAAGTTGGGCCGTTCCCAGCCCATCTTGGAGCCAAAGCAAGCATTGGCGTTGCGGAGCAACTCGTGCGCCGGTGACCGGCGGAATGGCCGCGCCGTTTCCAGCTCACGGTTCGGCCAGGCAATCGCGTAGTGCAAGCCGAGCACTTCACCGACCCGGTCACGAAGCCAGCGGGAGTTGCCGTTGAAAGCAGCGAAGCGCCGGATATCGACCGTCGTCAGGTCGCCGTCCGGCTGCCCGTCGATAATCCACTGGGCGAGCGCGAGGCCGGCGCCGCCGGCCGAGGCGATGCCGACCGAGTTGAACCCCGCGGCGACGAAGAAACCGCGCAGCCCGGGCGCCTCGCCGAGGATGAACTGGTTATCCGGGGTGAAGCTCTCCGGCCCGTTATAGAACTTGCGGATCCCGGTACGCTCCAGCACCGGAAGCCGGTGCAGTGCGCTGTCCATCAGCACGGCGAAGTGGTCCCAGTCCTCGTCGAGCAGCTGGAACTCGAACGGGTAGGGCAGCTCCTCTGGCGACACCCAGGGCTTGGCCTGCGGCTCGAAACCGCCCACGATCAGGCCGCCAACCTCTTCCTTGAAGTAGGTATAGCCGTCCGGATCGCGCAGCACCGGCAGGTCCGGGCGCACGCCGTCGATCTGCTCGGTCACCACGTAGAAGTGCTCGGCCGAGTGCAGCGGCACCGTCACCCCGGCCATCGCGCCGACCTGCTTGGCCCACTGGCCTGCGCAGTTCACCACGACCTCGGCCCCGATGTCGCCGTGCTCGGTACGGACGCCGGTGACCCGGCTGCCGCGGACGCCGATGCCAGTCACGCGGACCCGCTCACGGATGGTTACCCCGCGCTGCCGGGCGCCGCGCGCGAGCGCTGCGGTGAGGTCGACCGGGTTCGCCCTGCCGTCGCCGGGGAGCCAGATCGCCCCGGCCAGGTCGGCGGTATTCAGCAGCGGGTACCGGGCGGCCGCCTCAGCAGGGCTGATGAGCTCGCACTCGATGTCATAAGCCTGCGCGGTCGCGGCCGTCCGCCGCAGCGCGGTCATCCGGTCCGCCGTGCGCGCCACGGTCACCCCGCCGCACCGGCGGAACCCGGTGGCCTGGCCGGTCTCGGCCTCGAGCCGCTCGTAAAGCGCTGTGGAGTACTGAACCAGCCGCGTCCCGGCCTCGGAGGCACGCAACTGGCCGACCAGGCCGGCTGCGTGCCAGGTCGTCCCGCAGGACAACTGGCCCTGCTCGAGCAGCAGCACGTCGGTCCAGCCCAGCGCGGCGAGGTGATACGCCACGCTGGTGCCGATCACGCCGCCGCCGATGATCACGACCTGGGCGCGGTCCGGCAATCCTGCCATCGTTCCCGTCCTCGTCAGTCCTGGCACTGCACGTCGCTGAGTAGGCGGCCGAACCCGGGGCTGGTGAAGCCGGCCGCCGCGGCCTCGAAGCGCTCCATCCCCCACGACCAGAAATCGAAGTCGAGCTGGCTGGTGCCGTGCTGGATAGCCCCCCACAACGTCCAGCCGTACCGGGAGACCAGGTTGAACAGCTGTGCCCGGGCGATACGGCTGCGGCGCGGCCTGCCGTAGTAGGCGGTCACGAGTGCCGCTAGCGCGTCGGCGTCCAGGCCGCACTCGCCGGCAATGTTCCCCAGCTCGAAGCACGGGTCGTTGTTGCCCGAGTACTCGTAGTCGATCAGCCAGATCCGATCGCCCGCATCGATGAGGTTAGCCGCGAGCAAGTCGTTGTTGCACGGCACCGTGCCCTCGGCCCGCACCGCGAGAGCTGCACGGGCGGCGGCGAAGGCTTGCTGCAGCTCGCCGTACCCGGCCGGGATGGCCAGCCCGAGCCTGCGGGTGGTCGCCAGGTATGCGGCCTGCACCTCGAACATGTCGAAGTCACCGGCGAACCGGCCGGCACCGTGCAGCCTGGCACAGACCCGGGCGACCCGCTCCAGCATGCCGGGCTGCGCCACGTCGGCATTCGTGAGCGTACGGCCCTCGACGAAGCCCAGCACGAGCACTCGCTCCTGCGGCCGGTACTCGATCACCGGCGCTCCCACGCCTGCCGCCGCGGCGATCACCGAGTTCTGGTACTCCCGCTCGCGGTCAATGCCCAGCAGTTCGCCGCCGTCAGAGAACAGCCGGGCTACGTACACCCCGTCGGGCGTCGTTACCTTGAAGTTCTTATTGGTCAGGCCGCCGGGCAACGCGGTGACCACTCGCGGCGTCCCGGCAAGGCTCGGCACACGCGCCAGCAGGGCTTCCGGGGCAGCCCCGTCCTCGCTATTGGCCACGATCGCACACTAAGGGTGATCAGCGAAAAGGTCTAGACAGCAAGCTGACGAAGTCCGTCCGCTATCCGGCTGACCCGGCCAAACTTCGCGGGAAACGAGGCGCGTGTCGCGAATGTCTGGTCTTAGGGTCTGGACAGTTATCTTGCTCACGCCCTACGCTCCTGCCACTGAGTTACATCGGTCACAGTTTCCGCAGAGCACGTGACCCCAGCAGCGTTCAGTCACCAGCGGTAACCGGCCGACCCAGTAGCGAGGCCGGTCCGGCCAGCACTCCAGACGAACAGGAGCCGTCGTGAGCGCAAGCCAAGAGGTCAGCGCCGGTCATGACCGGGACGCCGCTGATCTGGCTAAGTTTGGTTACAAGCAGGAGCTCAAACGGTCGCTGGGCACGTTCAGCTCGTTCGCTGTCGCGTTCAGTTACATCTCGCCGTCGACCGGCATCTTCACCCTGTTCGCCCTCGGTCTCACCACCATCGGCGGCGTATTCATCTGGACGTGGCCGGTCGTCGCGCTCGGCCAGTTCATCATCGCGCTCAACTTCGCCGAGGTGACCAGCCACTTCCCGCTGGCCGGCTCGGTCTTCCAGTGGTCGAAGTACATGGCAAACCGGGCGTACTCCTGGTTCACCGGCTGGATCTACCTGTTCGCTGGCATCCTGACTGTGACTGCAGTGGTCGCGACCCTGCCGCTCGCGCTGATCCCGGCGCTGCAGGGGCTCGGCTGGAAGTCGCTGAACACGAGTCTCCATACCGAGCTGGTCGTTGCGCTGATCACCCTGGTGGTGATCACCGTGCTCAACATCTACGGCGTAAGGCTCGTCGCGATCATTAACAACACCGGCGTGCTATTCGAGATCCTCGGCATGTTCGTATTCGCAATCGTGCTGATGGCGTTCCACAACCACCAGGGATTCAAGGTGGTCACCGAGACCGGCGGCCTGCACCTCGGGGCGAACACGTTCCTGATCGCGATGTTCATGAGCCTGTTCGTGATCTACGGCTTCGACACCGCGTCGACGCTGGCCGAGGAGACTAAAGACCCGCGCCGGTCGGCGCCCAAGGCAGTGCTCTACTCCATCATCGGCGCGTTCATCATCGGCGGCGTGTTCCTGCTCGGCACGCTGATGTCGATCCCGAACCTGCACGCAGCGATCAGCGGTGCCTACGGTCCGCAGAACATCATCGAGGCGAACTTCTCCTCGGGGTTCGCGACCCTGTACCTGTTCGTCGTGTCCGCCGCCATCTTCGTGTGCTGCCTGTCGATCATGGCAGCGACCATCCGCCTGACCTTCGGCATGGCACGGGACAACCAGCTGCCGTTCTCCAAGCCGCTGGCCAGGGTCTCGCCCAGCCTGCACACGCCGGTCTGGACCTGCGTCACGATCGCCGTGCTATCGGCAATCCCGTTCATCCAGTTCACCGGCGCCGGCATCATCGCGATCGCGGCAACCGCGATGATCTACCTGAGCTACTTCCTCGGCAACCTGGCGATCCTGCGCGACCGCCTGAGGGGCTGGCCGCGCACGAGTTCGCCGTTCCGGCTGGGTCGCTGGGGCCTGGTGATCAACGTGGTCGGCCTGCTGTACGGCGGCGTGATGCTGGTGAACTTCGCCTGGCCACGGGTCGCCAGCAATCCGGAGCCGAGATATGAAGTCGTCGACAAGTCGCAGCTGCTGAATTTCCACATCGGATTCCTCAACGACATCCCGATTCTGTGGACAGTGCTGATCTTCATCTTCATCGTCGGCGCGCTTTATTACCTGATCACCGGCCGGACTAAGGAGTTCGCGCCGGTGACGGCGCCTGCCGACGAGCCACTGCCAGCCGGCGGGGCGGCCTAGTAGCCAGGCAGAACCGGATGGCGTGCCGTAGAGCCTGGCCGAGACAACCGCGACCCGGCCGACGGCGGGGAGGGCGGTGCGCCATCCGCTAGGCGGCGGACCGCAGCGGCCCGGACGGCATCTGCGGTCCGCCGCCTGGTCGTTTCCTCCCTGCGGGCTATAGTCCGCATGGCGAACGGCCTGGCAGATACGCTGCCGCGAGGAGAAACTGAGGGATATGCAGCGACGGCAGCACTCCTGGCGCGACACCGCCGTCGCCAGACTCGGCACGCTGCCCCGTAAGCCGCCGATGATCGTCAGGCAGCCAGGCGTCACCGCGCATGCTCAGATCGAGGACTGGCTAGCCGACGAGATTGCGGTGGGCCACCTGACTCCCGGCGACCGGCTGCCGACTGAGCACGACCTGGCAGCCTGGCTCGGGGTGAGCCGGATGACGCTGCGGCAGGCGCTCAGCGAGCTGGCCCAGCGCGGCCTGGTAACGCGGACCGTAGGGCGCGGCGGCGGTACCTTCGTCGCCGAGGCCAAGCTAGAGCAGGACCTGACGACGCTGGCCGGGTTCTCAGAGCAGTTGCGCCGCCGCGGCAAGGTGGCCGGCGCCCGGGTCCTTGCCGCGACTCAGATCCCGGCGAGCTCGGCCGCTGCGGCAGCGCTTGAACTTTCCGAAGGCGACCCGGTGCACGACGTGCGGCGCATTCGGCTTGCCGACGGCCGGCCGATCGTGATCGAGCACTCGCAGTTCCCGGCCGCGCTGTTTCCCGACCTGCTGGAGTGCCGGCTGGACGGCTCGCTGTACGACCTCCTTGCCGACAGCTACGGGCAGCGGCCGCATCGCGCCAGGGAGTCGCTGGAGCCTGTGGTCGCCGGGGTACGCGAAGCTGAAGCGCTGGAGATCGCCGAAGGATCCCCGCTCATGCTGGTGGAGCGGACCGCGTACTCGAAGACCGGTCAGCCGCTCGAGTATGCCCGCGACCTGTTTCGCGGTGACCGGACCAGGGTCGTGGTGTGGACCTCAGAACTCGGCGGCGAGCTGTAGCGGGCAGGCTCACCGCGCGATACCGTCCTGAGCTATGACAGTCAAACTCGTGGTCCTGTACACGCAGCCGGAGAATCCAGCCGCTTTCGATGACCACTATCTCAGTGTGCACATGCCGCTGGTCGCCAAGCTCCCTGGCCTGCTGCGCGCTGAGACTGGCACGGTCACGGCTGCGCTTGACGGCGGCGAGCAGACCTACCACCGGATCGCCGAGCTGTACTTCGCCGACCAAGAGGCGATGGGGGCCGCGTTCGGGTCGGCCGAGGGCGCTGCGACGGCACAGGACTATGGCCAGATCGCCCCGCCGGGATCGCGAATGTTCGTCGAGGTAGTCGACGACTAAGGGGTCAGCCCGACCGGGCTGGCTGCGGCGTCGGTATGACCTCGAAGCTGATCGGCTCGAGCCCGGTGATCTCCCATTTACCGTCGCCGATGGCGACGGTGAGCCGCGATTTGCCCACCCGCACCGCGCTGACGCGCAGCGGCAGGTACCGGTCGGGTATCTCCGGCGCGCACCACAGTTGCCCGGTGCCAACGTCCGGAGTGAATCGCAGCAGGCTGTGCAGCAGGAGCAACGGCGCGCCCGCCGCCCAGGCCTGCGGCGAGCACGAAGTTGGATATGGCACCGGGCTCGCGAACTCGTCCCGGCCGAAGCCGCAAAACAGCTCGGGCAGGCGATAGCCGAACGAGGCTGCCGCGTCCACGATCGCGCTCGTCACACGCTGCGCTTGCTCGACATAGCCGTAACGCATCAGGCCGGCCGCGCAGATGGCGTTGTCATGCGGCCAGACTGATCCGTTGTGGTAGCTCATCGGGTTGTACGATCCCATCGAGCTGGCCAGTGTCCTGATGCCCCAGCCGCTGAACATCTCGCCCGACATCAGGTGCCTGGCAACTGACGCTGCCTTGTCCTTGTCGGCGATTCCGGTCCACAGGCAGTGCCCGATGTTCGAGGTAAGCGAGTCGATAGGCCGTTTCGCCGCGTCCAGGCCGACGGCGTACCAGCCCCGGTCGGGCAGCCAGAACCGCTCGTTGAAGTCGCGCTTGAGCTGCTTGGCTTTCTTGCGCCAGTGCGCTGCGCCGCGCTCGTCACAGGTATGCTTCGCCAGCTGTGCTCTAGCGCGGTAAGCGGCGTAGACGTAAGCCTGCACTTCGGCTAGCGCGATCGGCGGCTCTGCGATAGTGCCGTCAGCAAAGTTGATCCCGTCCCAGGAGTCCTTCCAGCCCTGGTTGACCAGGCCGTGGCTGGTCTTGCGGAAGTACTCGACGAACCCGTCGCCGTCAGCGTCACCATAAGTCGCGATCCAGTCAAGCGCGCGGTCAGCATGCGGCAGCAGGCCCGCGACCGCGTTCTCCTTGGCACCCCACCGCTGTAGTTCGCCGAGCAGCATGACGAACAGCGGCGTGGCGTCGGCGCTGCCGTAGTAGGCACTGCGGCCGCCGAGCGCGAACGACGCGGCCGGACCGAAACGCACCTCGTGCAGTATCTTGCCGGGCTCCTCCTCGGACGCGGCGTCGGACTCGTTACCCTGCCAGGCAGCCAGCGTGCGGAGCGTGCCCAGCGCGAGACCGGGATCCCAGGGGAGCAGCATCCACGCGGTGAGCAGAGAGTCCCGGCCGAACAGGGCCATGAACCACGGCGCTCCCGCAGCCACGACCGGCCAGCGCGGGTGCTCGGGGTCGAAGATGCGGAGCGCGCCAAGGTCTTCGATGCTCCTCCCGAGTACCTCGGAGAGGTTCCGGTCCGGCGTGCGGACCTGAGGACCGCGCTGGCGCCACTTGCGCAACCGCTTGGCCGGAAGGGTCCGGTCCACCGCGTGGCCACGCGGATGGCGCAGCTTCATCGCGACGCCGTCATCGACCGGGACCGCCTCGATGCTGACGGTCAGTTCGGAGTGACCGGGCACCGATAGCCGCCAGGCCAGTGCGCCGTCGTCGGTCACTGACGGACTCTGGTCGCCGCTAATCCTGAGTTCCTGGCGGCGTTCGCGCCGGCCGCTGGTGATGACCAACCCGGAATCCCCTATAGCCCGGCTGGCCACCGCCCGGGGTTTCGAGTTGCCTTTGACCTCGAACAAGTCGGCAAAATCGGCCTCCGCCGTCAGGACCAGGCGAAATCGTTTAGCCTTCCCGGAAGTGTTGCGCAGTGTCACGTCCTCGCGCATGCCGTCGCCCACGTATCGCCGCCTGATCACCAGGAGCGCGCTATCCGCGAGGCCGGCCCGCGGCGGCATCCGGCCGAGGAACGAGGCAGCATACGGCTCGCCGTGCTGAACCGACAGCGGCTGGGGCTCGATCCCGTCCACTGTCAGCTCCCAGCGAGACAGTATCCGGGTGTCGCGGACGAACAAGCCCTGCGACCGGTCAGGGAGGATGTCGCCGCCTGGTTCGCTGATGCAGAAGGTAGATCCTTCGATCAGCGTGACCGGGCTGCAGGCTCCCTGGCTGGGCGGCAAGTCGCCCGACGACCACGGCTCGGTCACCGGGTTGCCGTCCTGGCCGGCTGGCCGGACCGGCTGTCCGCGACCCGGCTGCGCGTGGCCTGCCGGCCACGCGCAGCCGGGCGACCCGTGCTAGGCGTTGATGAGGCGGCGTCCGGCAGCCGGGATGCGGCGCATGAGACCGGACTCGCGCTCCAGAACCCTGCGGTACAGGCGGTCGTGGTCGCGCGCCATCCGCTGCAGCGAGAAACGCTGCACGGCCGCGTCGCGGCACAGACTACGGTCGAGCTCGGCCACCCGGTCAACTGCGCTGATCATCTCCCCCTCGTCGCGGCAGAGATACCCGGTCCTGCCCGGATCAATGATCTCCGGCGAAGCCCCGTTGGGGAAGGCAAGCACCGGCGTGCCGCACGAGAGCGCCTCGGCCATGACCAAGCCGAAAGGCTCTCGCCAGGTAATCGGGTTGAGCAACGCGTCGGCGTGCCGGAGCAGGTCGATCCGGCGGTCCAGCGGCATCTCCGAGGGCATCTCGTCGTCGGGGTCGAGCAGCGGCCTGACCTCTGACTCGAAGTAGCTGATCTCGTTGTCCTCGCGCATCTTGACGGACAGGTAGAGCCGCTTGCCGGCCTTCTTGGCGGCCCGGACGGCGTGATGAACTCCCTTGTCCGGCGACATGCGCCCGACGAACATCAGGTAGCCGCCGCCGCCGGGGCCGGCCGTGTAGACGTCGTTGTCGATACCGTGATGGATGACTCCGGCGATCGGAACCCCGCCGTAAGCCTGAGCCTGGCGAGCCTGCGAGTGCGAGATAGCCACCAGGGAGGTGTACTTCGCCATCTGAACGAGCACCGGCTGCGTTTCCCCGTTGAACGGACCGTGATTGGTGTTCACCACGGGCGGCCTCTGCATACCGCGCAGGCCCGAGATTAGCGGGCCCAGGAAAGTGTGGTCATGGATGATGTCCATGTCCGCTAGCGATTCGTAGGCCGCTAGCACGTGCGCTGTCTCCGGGACAGTCACGCCGATTGGCGCGATCGACTTGGGGTACAGGTAGTCGGTTGGCACCGGGCACTGCGACTCGCCCACTGTGAACAGCCGGACCTCGTGACCGAGCTCTTGCAGCCCCCGGGCGAGGTTGTCGATGACCACCTCAGTGCCGCCGTAAGCGGGCGGCGGTACCGGAACCCAGGGCGGGGCAATCAGGCCGATCCGCATCTGCACTGCCTCCTCGTGTCAAACCGCGTGACCATCACGCTCCGCCAGGCCAGGCGATAAGCGCCAGGCGCTGACGACGGTGGACGCGCAACCTGCACTCGCGCCGCGCTGACCGGAACGCCCGGTTTGGCGCTCCGCAAGGCGATGCGGGCACACGGCGGCACGGGGAGTTGGTCCGGTTGTGCCGGTCATGTGACCAGTTCCGGCTCCTGTGCCTTGCGCACCCGCGGGGAGGCGGCAAGGTTTAATTGCAAGGGCCAATTACCTTGCGTTTGAAGCCGATAACCGAATGCATTCTTCCCCGGCGGAAAGGCGCGGCAAACGTTACGCAGACGGTAACCATGATCGCTTTGGTATCCCGCGGCGGCCGACAGCGCCGGCCAGCGGGGCTGGACCTGTGGCGCGACGGTCGGCGCCTGCTGGCGCACCGCGCGCTGGCGGGGCTTGCTACGTCAACGAGTGGCAAAGTGCGGACAGGTAAACCTGTACGGCGAGGTTAAGTTTTTCGTTGTGAGCGAAGCCGCCGGTCGCCGTCGCCAGGACGGGCGGCACCGCCTGGGCTGCGACAGCCCACCGTGCCGATTCTGCTGCTGATAGCCCTATTTACAGCTGTTAGCGGTAAGCCGCTCGATGGCTTCCTGATGCTGGTCGTCGCCACCACGCTGTTCGTGGCTGCCGCCCGCCCGCGGTGCCAGGCCGCTGCCAGAGATCGCCGACCGGGCGTCAATGCGGAGACTCCGGCCGGTGCGGACGAGGCCGGGCCGCCAGGCGACGGCACGGCCCGCGGCGGCTGCTGATCTTAGCGGCTTGCCTAGCGGCCGGCGCGCTGCATTGAGTTGTGGTCGGGTCCTTCGGCCGGTATTCGCGGCCAGCCACAATGGCCGTTCTTGCACTCGGCTGCCTGATGATTGCCATTGCGTGGCTGGGCCCGTTAAGGCGCCGGCTGGCCTGGCTGCCATCGTCCCGCCGGGTGCTGACGCATCTCATGCAGAGCGGAACCGGCCGGTTCGGCAACTGCGTCGCATGGGCGTGGATCGGCCCGCATTTCTTTGCCCGCTAATCCCGCCATTTATCTTCGCCAGCAGTCAGCCGATGGTGCGGTGCACGTTCTTCGCTTCGGACGGCCCGGGCTTGGTTTGGGCGATCCATGGCCCCGGTATCGACGGGTCAATGACGCCGTCTTCCAGCCAGGTGTAACTCCCGCGGAGTATCTGCTTGGCAGCCTTGGCGTCGGCCGCGTCAGTGTTGCTCCAGAGCTGGCCGAACAACTCCTCGGCTCGCAGCCGGGCCTGGGTGCAGAACAAGTCGGCGAGTTCGTGCGCGGTCGCGCCGCGTTCATTGCCGGCGTCGTCGTCGTAGTCCATCTGCGCCCGGACACAGGTAACGCTGATCGCGAAGAGCTCGGCGCCGATGTCCACGATCCGGCCGAGGAAGCCCTGCTTGCGCTCGAGGCGTCCTTGCCACCGGGCCATCGCGTAGAACGTCGACCTGGCTAGTTTCCGGCTCGCACGCTCCACATACCGCAGGTGCGGCGCGAGCCGGCCGAACTCGCTGAAGGAACTCGGCTTCTGACCGTCACCAGTCAGTAGCGTAGGCAGCCACTTGGCATAGAACTCCCCGGCCTTCGCCGCGGCGCGGGCACGCTGCGCCCGCGGCAGTCGCGGGTCGATCAGCTCGCCGGCCGCAGACAGATGAGCGTCCGTCGCCTCGCGTGCGATGAACAGCCGCATTATTTCCGAGGAACCTTCGAAGATCCGGTTGATCCGCATGTCCCTGAGCATCTGCTCGGCGGGCACACCGCGTTCACCGCGCGCGGCCAGGGACTCGGCTGTCTCATAGCCGCGGCCGCCGCGGACCTGAACGAGCTCGTCGACGATCTTGCTGCCCATTTCGGAGCAGTAGAGCTTGGCGAGCGCCGCCTCGATGCGGATGTCGTTCTGCTTGTCGTCGGCGAGCTGACTGGACAGCTCGGCGACAGCCTCGATGGCGTACGTGGTCGCGGTGATAAAAGAAAGCTTCTTGGCGACTGCCTCGTGCTCACCGACAGGGCGACCCCACTGCACTCGCTCCTTCGACCACTCCCTGGCGAACTTGGTCGCGAGCTTTGCGCCCGTCAGGCAGCTGCTGGGCAGTGACAACCGGCCTGTGTTCAGCGTGGTGAGCGCGATCTTCAGGCCCTGGCCTTCGGTCCCGATCCGGTCAGTGACCGGGACCCAGACGTTGCGGAAGCGCGTCACGCCGTTTTCCAGGCCACGCAGGCCCATGAACGCATTCCGCCGCTCTACGGTGATGCCCGCGGCACCAGCTTCGACGACGAAAGCAGTGATCCCGCCGCGGTGGCCGTCGATTTCCGGCACTCGGGCCATCACCACTAGCAGGTCAGCAACCACGCCGTTGGTTGTCCACAGCTTCACGCCGTCGAGCACGTACCCGGAACCGTCCGGCGACGGGGTTGCGGTCATGCTCAGCCGTGCCGGGTCAGATCCGACATCGGGTTCGGTCAGCAGGAACGCACTAATCTCGCCGCGCGCACAGCGCGGCAGGTACTGCGCTTTCTGCTCGTCCGTCCCGAACAGCGCGAGCGGCTGCGGCACGCCGATCGACTGGTGCGCGGACAGCATCGCAGCCACAGCCGGCGAGGCTGACGCTGCGATCACGAGGGCGCGGTTGTAGTACAGGTTCGACAGCCCCAGTCCCCCGTACTCAGGAGCGATCTTCATGCCGAACGCGCCAAGAGCCGCCAGGCCCTTGACAACCTCGTCAGGTACGAGTGCTTCGCGTTCGATCTGCGCGCCATCGACTGAGGTATCGCAGAATTGCCGCATTCGGCCGCAGAACTCCTCGCCCCGCCTGCGCGCTTCCTCCGTCTGGCGCGGATGAGGATAGATCAGATCAAGCCGGAAATCACCGAGGAATAGCTGCTTGCCGAAACTTGGCCGGCGCCACGTTACCTCGCGGGCTTCTTCCGCTACCTGGCGCGACTCTCGTTCGCTGATATCCCGGACACGATCTTGCTGTTGAGCAGTCATGGCCTGTCCGATCGTCGATTGCTCCCACGATCCTGCCCAGTCCTACCTGCCAGTAACATGCCGGAATTAGTAGCTGTTGAGTCAGTAGCTGTCGAGAAAGGCCCTGACTTCCGGGCCAGCGACTTGCGCGCCGTAACCGGCGTTGACCACCAGGCAGGCGACCGCGACATCGCGGGATGGCTCGAAGGCGATCAGCCAGCTGTTGGGCTGGCCCTGGCCGTCGATATCGGCCGTGCCGGTCTTGGCATACACGTCCGGGCCAAACCCGACCGTGGCGGCCGTGCCGCTGGTGACTACAGCCCGCATCATCTCTTTCATCCAGGCGTCGGTCTGAGCGGGCAGCGGCTTCGCGGTGACCAGCGTGCCACCCGGTGCAAGGTGCGGCTGGCGGAACCTGCCGCTGTCGATGGTGGCAGCAATCGACGCCATCGCCAGCGGTGAGGCGGTCAGTTCTCCCTCGCCGAAGGCCTCCTGGGCCAGCTCGGAGCCGGAAGCTGACGGCGGCGCGTTGAAGTAGCTCGCAGATTCCGTGCCGATGCCGATGTCCCAGTTCTGGTCCAGGCCGTAGTACCTCTTGGCAGTCTCAGCCAGGCGACCGCCGGTCAGGTGCTCCCACTGCGTGCTGAAAGCGTTGTTGCAGGACTGGGCAAAGTCGGTGATGAACGGCGTCGAGGCCGGCTCGGATTCGCCCTTGTCGTTGTGGTAGGTGATTCCCTGAATCGTGAAAGCCTTCGGGCACTCGACGGGGCTTTCCGGGGTGAGCACTCCCTGGTTAAACAGCGCAGTCGAGGTGACGGTCTTCATTGTCGAGCCAGGTGCCACTCTCGCGGTGAGCGCGAAGTCGTTGAAACCGGCATTGTTGGCGACGGCCAGGATCTTGCCGGTCGACGGCTGAATGACGACCATCGAGCTGTCCTTGTGCGCGGCGACCGCCGACCGGGCATCCTGCTCCGCGGCCGCGTCGATGGTGGTGGCGAATCCGGAGACGTTCTTCGGGGCGACCACAACTGCCTTGGTGCGGGCAAGGCGCTTGCCTGTCCTGGTCTGAATCTCGACGTCCAGGCCCGGCGATCCGTAGCCGGGGGGAGCGCCTGTCTCCAGGCCGGCCGCGATATTGTCCAGCCCCGCGTCCCCGTAACTGGTGAGATCGTTGCCGCTGGCGTCAGTGACCGAGGTAACACGCGGGGCGACCGGGACGGCAGTGAGGTGAGCGGTCGAGGTGAGGTTAGGAGCCAGGTCATCGGGAGCCCAGGCGACGTACCAGTACCGGGACTGCTTTCCCAGATAGGTCACCAGTGATGCGTGGTAGCTCCACGTCCCGCTGACGAGGGCGGTGCCATACGGCGCGGCGACGCTGGCGCTCGCGGCGTAGCTGACCTCCTCCCGAGGGTTCGCCGAGCCCGGCGAGATCGCCCTTGCCGGCCCCGCGGTACCGGTGAGTTTCCCGAGGTGGAGGTACGTCCGGTAAGCCGTAAGGGCAGCCCTGGCCTCCGCCGGGCGATTAGTGTAGTTCGCCGCTTGCTGAAGGTGCCCTGCCTCCCAGGCGCGGAGGAAGGCCCGGGCAGTCTGCTGCGCGTCCTGGCCAGGGGTTGAACCCGTCGGCAGGAAGCCGGTGGTCTGCGTGGACCCGCGTCCCGGCAGCACCAGCGCCGCGCCGACGCCGGCCGCCACGACCAGCACGGCGACCAGCACATACGGAAGCTTTCGCCGCTTAGAGCCCCGCCTGGAGTGCCTGCCCAGCGGTGGCTGGTCCTCGGCCACCGGCGGGACCTGGCCCGCCGGAGGCTCCGGGCGGTACAGCGAGTCCCACCAGCTGCTGTCATCCGAACTGCCGCTCACCTCAGTGAACGTACCTACTGTCCCGATTGCTGGCCAAATTATCCGGAAAACAGCCTGGCGATCATGTTCCGGACGGACACGGGTAGAAGAGCCTGCCGTCGAGGTCCACGTCGAACTTGACTGCCGCGAAGCCCCAGGCTGGCGAGTACACATTGCGGCAGAAAGCGGCGAAGCTTCGCCTCCCAGAGCAGTGCTGACCCGGGTTACAGACGTACTTGTCCGCCGAGTACTCCGCTTCGCCAACCCACTTTCCGGTCGGCTGCAGGCGCGTGCGGTCGGTGGTGAAGTCGTCCCAGCCGCACGGCTCACGGCCTGCCAGGGCCGTGCAGGTTATGCCGTACTGCTTGCTGCCGCGCAGCGATGCCGCCGTGCACTGGCGGTACAGGTAGCACTCCTCTACGATTGCGCCGTCCGCGTAGTTGCGGCCCCACCAGCTCAGATACGGCGAGTTCTTCCACAGTCCGGTCATGCCGAGCCGGTGAATCTCGTTGAAGGCGTAAGCCAGGAAGTTCTGGGCGTCGCCCGGCGTGAGATGGAAACCGGTCGTCGACGGCGGGTCGAAGCTGTCGATGTCATCCAGTTCGACGGCGTCGAAGCCCTTGCGCGCGCACATCCGCAGCCGTTCGTCCAGCATCGGCTTGAGCGCGTCCAGCTGGCGGAAGTCAACCCAGCGCTCCTCCGGATAGCCGTAGTAGATATTGCCGAGCGTGTCCGCCGGGAACACCTGGCCCGGGCTCGCGTCGGGCCGGTAGTCCTCCCAGGCCATGTCGATGTAGCAGATCAGCTTCGGATGCGGCAGCGTCGCCGCCTGCCACCGGGTGTGAATGGCATGCACCTGCGCCCTGGTGGTCAGGAATCCGTCGACATCGTAGATGTCGACGGCGCGCTGCCCGGTTCGCTGCAGCGGCGTGACGCGCCCGATCTGCCAGTCCCAGCGCATCGGCTTGGCGGCGGAATCGAGGTGCGGCGGATACCAGCAAGGCCGTCCGTGGCGGGGCCGGCACGCTACTGGCCGGGGCATCGGAACTACCTGCCACCGGAACGTGGCCGTACTGGACCCGGCCGGGTCAGCCGTGCGCACCTGCACCCGGTGCCTGCCGGTCACTAGTTTGCCGGTGTAAAAGACTCGGCTCGCCGGCAAGCGACGCCAGGTGCCTTCGTCGATCCGGTACTGCTGTACCGGGATGCCGTCAGCAGCGTTGTAATGCGGCGAGTCGACCTGGAAGTACTCCGCATCGGACGCCGTCCGGCGCTCGGGAGTGCCGTTCACGAACTCGGTTACCGGCGCTGCGCCTGCCGGGTAGGCGCCAACGGCTGCAGCCGCCGTAGTGCTGACCGAGGCGTGGATGACTTTGAAAGCAAACGTAGCGGGATTGGTCTCGACGACTTCAGTCGCGGTCTCAGTGAGGCGCAGCCGCCTGCCAGTGTCGGCGTGCCCGGCAATGTAACTACGGGCAGCGAAGGGCGTCACCGTCGAGTCGGCCGCAGTCCTGCATTTCGCTGCGCAGGACTGCCACGTGTACCCGACCTCGAAGCTGAGCAGCTTGTCTCCGCGCGGCAGCAGGCCTGCACTCCAGTCCAGGCCGGCTGCCCGGACCGTGCTGCCGTCGCGCAGCCGCCCGGCAATGCGGAGCTGCCCATGCGCTGTGGGCGGCTGTATCGCCGCTGGTCGGGTTGCGGCTAGCCCGGACGACCACGTTCCCGGCCACGAGAATGCGACGGCGACAGTCGCCATGAGGACTACCGGTCGCGTCGTCTTCATGCCTTTTCTCCCGACCGGAGGCCGGCCGGCAGCAACCGGGCATGCGCGGTCAGCAGTTCGTCGACCATCGCGACGGTCTGGCTGACGGTGAGAGTCGCCGCGGTGTTGGGGTCGAGTAGCGCCGCCTGATAGACGTGCTCGCGGTTACCGGATAGCGCCGCGGCGACGGTCAGCTCGACGACGTTGAGGAAGGTCCGGTTCAGCGCGGCCAGCTGCGGCGGCAGCGCCCCTACGCTCACTGGCTTCGCGGAGCCTGCCGATAGCTGGCAGGGAACCTCGACGCAGCAGTCGTCGGGCAGGCTGGAGATGAGGCCGCCGTTGCGTACGTTCACGTAGATCTCCCGCTCGGTGCCGGTCTCGACCGAGTGGATGAACTGCGAGGCGAGTTCATCCGCGGGATCCAGCTCAAGGTCGGTGCCCGCGGTCAGCTGACCCTGCAGCGCGGCCAGCTCAGCCAGGTTCTCCTGCGACCGGGCCAGGTAGTCGCCGACGAAGATGCGGTACTGGTCGACCTGGTCATCGTGCCGCATGAACCACGGCACGTACTCGGCCGAGTGCTCGCTCGATTCAGTCGGGAAGTAACCGAACCGCCGGTACAGCTCGACCCTGACCCGGCGCTGCAGCACGGGTGAGGCGTCGATCACCTCGGCAAGCCTCGGATACAGCGAGACGCCGTCCTGCTCGAAGCGCAGCACGAACGCCTGATGGTTGAAACCGGCCGTGACGAACCGGACGCTGGCTGGATCCGCGCCGACCAGGCCCGCCAGGAACGCGTGAGTGTCACGGACCGAGTGGCAAAGCCCGAACACGTTGCGGAAGTCCGTGCCCGCGTAGACCGCCCACGGCAGCATCGCCATCGGGTTGGAGTAGTTGAGCAGATACGCGTCGGGGCAGTAGCGCACCATGTCGCTCGCCAGAGCGGTGACGACCGGGATCGTGCGCAGGCCGCGGAAGATTCCGCCGATGCCCAGGGTGTCGCCGATGGTCTGGCGGACGCCGTAGCGCGCCGGGATCTCGAAGTCGGTGCGCGTCGCCGCGTACCCGCCGACCTGGACCTCGTTGATCACGTACTGAGCGCCGTCCAGGGCCGGACCGCGCTGCAATGAGGCGGTCACCGTCGCGTTCGCTCCCGTCTGCGCGACCAGCCTGCGGGTGAGCGCTTTTGCGAACTCGAGCCTCTCCGGGCTGATGTCGTGCAAGGCCAGACGCAGGTCTTGCCCGGCTAGCTCGGGGTAGCTGCACAGGTCGGTGACGACGTTGCGGGTGAATTCAATGCTGCCTGCGCCGATGAACGCGACTGTGATCACAGCTCGCCAGTGTTGCATTCAGCTGTCAATTGAGCAAGAGCGAGCATTGCTGCGGGCGGATCCGGTGCTAGCCAAGTGGGATTTAGCGGGCTAAGGCATTGACACCGGTCAGTCCTGATGAGCAATGATGTCGGAAACACGTTTGCAGCGCGCATGATTCGTCGTTCAGAACTGCGCGTACTTCGTCGCATCTCATCACGAAGAGGTCGGGCAATGAAGGGTCACTGGCTCAGCGCAGTTGCAGCTTCGGCACTCCTCGTGTGCGGCCTCGCCGCGTGCGGAACAGGAACCCCCAACTCCACCGCCGGCGGCCTGCAGATCTGGGAGGGCTATACCGGCGCCGAGGGCAAGGCATTCGCCCACCTGCTCGCGGAATGGAACGCCAAGCACCCGGCCGAGAAGGTCACAAGCTTGTACGTCGACAACGACGACTCGCTGCCGAAGCTGCTGACCGCCGTCAAAGGCGGCAGCCAGCCGGACATCGCCTATGTCTACGGCTCGTGGGCGCCGAACGTCGCTCAGATCCCGGAGGTCGTCAACCTGACCAAGGTGGTCCAGCGGCCCGGTGTCGACTGGTCCGACTTCTGGGTCGGCGAGCGTGACGTCGCCACGGTGAACGGCAAAGTCATCGGCATCCCCGCGCTGGTCGACAACCTCGCGGTCGTCTACAACAAGACGCTGTTCGCCGCGGCCGGGCTGCAACCACCGGGCCCGAACTGGACCTGGGACCAGTTCATCGCCGACGCGAAGGTGCTCACGGTTCCGGCGAAGAAGCAGTTCGGCACCGCTTACGTGACGCCCGGCAGTGAGGACACGGTCTGGCACTGGGAGGCACTGCTCTGGGAAGCCGGCGGAGAGATCCTGAATGCCAGCAACACCAAAGCGGCATTCGACTCGCCTGCCGGGCTTCAGTCACTCGACACACTGCGGACTATGGCCGTGACGGACAAGTCCATGTACCTGGACCCCACCGATTCCGAGTACGCCAATCTGTTCAACTCGGGCAAGATCGGAATGCTGGTGACCGGGCCGTGGGACCTGTCCGGATTCCCGGCGGTGAAGTATGGCGTGCAGATCATGCCGTCGTACCCCGGCACCAATGGCGGGCATCAGACTATCTCCGGCCCGGACAACTGGGTGATCTTCAACAACGGATCAAAGCGAGTCGCGGCAGCAGAGAGCTTCTTGCTCTGGCTGACGGCGACGCCGCAGGCTACTTACTTCTCGCTGCACACCGGCGACCTGCCGATCCGGCAGTCGGTGGAAAACTCGCCTGGCTTCGAGCAGAAGATGGACCAGGCGCTTCCGGGCGTCGACACTTTCATCACCAACCTCGGCAACGTTAAGCAGGCCCGGCCGCAGCTGCCGACCTATCCCAAGGTCTCGACAATCCTGGGCCAGATGATCGTGTCTGTCCTTCTCGGCAAGACGCAGCCGCAGGCCGCCCTGGCCAGCGCCGCACAGCAGGTAAACCAGGCCCTGGCGAGCGGCTCGAGTTCCTGACGTGGCAGTTCGAGCAGTGCTGGAGCGCCGGGCGCAGCCCGGGCGCAGGCGACAACCCGGCCGGCCGGCCAGGCCCAAGGCCCGTGAGCAGGCCGCCGGCTGGGCGTTCGTAACGCCCGCCGTCGTGCTGATCATGCTGTTCGGTGTCGTGCCGATCGTCTGGTCTGCGGTCATGTCGTTCCAGCGGAACAACCTGTTCTCGCCGAACACCCCGTTCGTCGGCCTCGCTAACTACCGGCAGATGCTGCACGATCCGGTGATCGCCCAGGCGATCGGGCACACCATCGTCTACACCGCACTGTTCGTTCCCGGCACGATGCTGGTCGGCATCTTCCTCGCCGTGGCGATGAACAGGAAAATCCGGTTCATCTCGGTCTACCGGACCGCGGCCTACGCGACGATGGCCATCTCCACTATCAGCGAGGCCCTGGTCTTCATCTGGCTGTTCGACCCGTCGTACGGCATCGTCAACTACCTGTTCCACCTCGTCGGCATCCCGCAGCAGCAGTTCCTGAGCTCGACGTCCGAGGCGCTGTACGTCATCGTGATCATGACAATCTGGGGCTGGACCGGGTTCGCCGTCGTGGTCTACCTGGCGGCGCTGCAGGGCATCCCGCAGGCGCTGACCGAAGCGGCCGCGATCGACGGTGCCGGACGGTGGGCGACCTTCAGGCGGATCACCCTGCCGCTGCTGAGCCCGGCTTCGCTGTTCCTGGTTGTCTGGCTCACGATCAACGCTCTGCAGTTGTTTGACGAGGTCTACCTGAGCACTCAGGGGGGCCCGCTGAACTCGACCACGGTGCTCGTTTACTACTTGTATCAGCAGGCCTTCGGCGGCGCGAACTTCAACTTCGGCTACGCCTCCGCGATCGCGTACTTCCTGTTCGTCATCATCATCGTGTTCACCGCGATCCAGTTCCGGGTCGGGCGCCGCCTCGTTCACTACCGGTCCTAGCCATGGCAGCCCCGATCACCGCGGCCACGACCGCCGCGCCCGTGACGCCAGCGGCGTTGCCTGGCCGTCACCGTGTGCGGCTGCCGTTCAGCCCGTGGCACCTCGTGCTGGTCCCGGCGACGATCGTGCTGATCTTCCCGTTCTTCTGGCTGGTCATCACCTCGATCGAGACTCCCGCCGAGGCGCTGCGCTTCCCGCCGATCCTCACGCCGCACCATCTCGACTTCAGCAACTACACGCAGGCACTGCAGGCGGCGCCATTCGGCCGGTTCTTCATCAACAGCGCGGTCGTGGCCGTCACCACCGTCGTGGCCAACGTGGTGATGTGCTCACTAGCGGGTTACGCCTTCGCCCGTTACCGCTTCCTCGGCCGCGGTCTGCTTTTCGCCCTTATGATGACGACGCTGATGGTGCCGTTCCAGGTGACGATGATCCCGCAGTACATCATCACCAAGTGGCTCGGCATCTACGTGGTCGGCGAGTTCGGGCTTAACCACATCGGCGCGCTCATCGTGCCGAACGCCGCTACCGCCTTCGGTGTCTTCTTCCTGCGCCAGTTCTTCCGCACGCTGCCGATCGAATACGAGGAGGCGGCCAGAGTCGACGGCGCCAACCGGCTCGTTGTGTTCTGGCGGATCGTTCTGCCGCTCGCCGGCCCGGCTCTATCCACCCTGGCGGCACTCACATTCCTGGACTCGTGGAACAACTTCCTCTGGCCGCTGATCGCGGTCAACCAGACCAACCAGATGACGCTGCCGCTAGGTCTGGCGACGTTCCAGAGCGCGCATTCCACCGAGTGGACGCTGCTGATGGCCGGCAACGTGATGAGCCTGATCCCGATAATGATCGTGTTCTTCGCCGCCCAGCGGTATTTCGTCCGCTCGGCGGCGGCAACCGGACTCACGGGCATCTGAGTAGACAGCGACAGGAAGGCGAGCTGAAGGAGTGAGCGTGGCGGAGGGGGCGGAAGTGTTCGCCGGCGGCGAGGATCTTCCCGGTAGCGAGGTCTTCGCTGGCAGCGAGGTCTTCCCTGGCAATACTGAGGAAGAGATCGCGTCGCAGCCAGACTGCTGGCTGCGGGCGGCCGGGCTAGCGGGCGATGCGGGCGCAAAGCTGCCGGCTCGCGATGAACGGGTTGCCGTGGTCGGCTGCGGGACGTCATGGTTCATCGCGCAGTCCTACGCGGCTGCGCGCGAGGCGGCCGGCCTCGGCGAGACCGACGCGTTCGCGGCCTCGGAGATGCCAGCCGGGCGCCGGTACGACCGGGTGCTCGCGCTGTCGCGATCAGGGACGACGACCGAGATCCTGGAACTCCTGGCCCGGCTGAAGGGCCGCGTCCGGACGGTCGTGATCACCGCTGATAGCTCGAGTCCGGTCGCGACGGCAGCGGACAAGGTCATCGCCCTTGATTTCGCCGACGAGCAGTCGGTGGTACAGACCCGGTTCGCGACGAGTGAGCTGACGCTGCTGCTCGCGCACCTCGGCGTGGATATCGCTCCGATGGCCGAGGCAGCGCAGGCGGTGCTCACCGATGAATTGCCGGCTGAGCTGCTTGGCGCGGAACAGTTCACCTTTCTTGGCACTGGCTGGACCTATGGCCTAGCTCAAGAGGCCGCGCTGAAGCTGCGCGAGGCCGCGGGCCTGTGGACCGAGTCCTACCCGGCGATGGAGTACCGGCACGGGCCGATCGCGGTGGCCGGACCTGGCCGTGTCGTCTGGTTGTTCGGCCCTGCCCCGGACGGCCTCACCGGCGAGGTCGAGGCGGCAGGCGGGCTGGTCTGGCAGCCACCCGAGGCTGTGGAGATGCCGCTCGCCGAACTAGTCCGCGTGCACCGGGTGGCTGCGGCCATCGGGCGCGCCCGCGGGTTCGATCCTGACCGGCCCAGGAACCTGACCAGGTCGGTCATTCTGCTGCCGCGCTGACTGCCGTGATCCTCGTCGTCGCACTCAACCCCGCGCTGGACGTCACGCACCGGCTCGGTCAGGTCGAATGGGCCGGGGTGAACCGGCCGGACGCGGTACACGCCAGGCCAGGAGGCAAGGGCCTCAACGTGGCCCGGGTGCTGCAGGCGCTGGGCGCAGACGTACTGCTGGCGGGTCTTGCCGGAGGTCATACCGGGAACGAGCTACGATCCGCTCTCGGCACGGCTGACCTCCCGGCAGTCTTCGCCGAGATCTCCGGAGACACCCGGCGGACGTTCGCGATCGTGGACAGCGACCGGGCGCAGACGGCGATGTTCAACGAGCCCGGACCGCTGGTAACTGAGGCGGAATACGCGGCTTTCACGGAGCTCTTTGCGCGCGCGCTGCCCCGCAGTTCGGCCGTGGTGCTGTCGGGCAGCTTGCCGCCTGGCCTCCCGGCCAGCACGTACGCCGACCTGATCACGGTGGCGGCGCAGGCTGGCATTCCGGCCCTGCTTGACACGTCCGGTGAGGCACTGCGGCTCGGCGTCGCGGCCGGCCCGGCCATCGTCAAGCCCAACCTGCCGGAGCTGGAAGCGATGACCGGTCACCTGCTGCGCGACGGGGCGACTGCAACCACAGCCGGGGAATCAGAGGAGCGCGAAGCAGTGTCGTGGCCGGCGGTCTGCGCCGCGGCCGAGGATCTGCGGAACCAGGGCGCCGGCGCCGTGGTTGTGACGCTGGGCGCCGACGGACTGCTGGCCATCACCGGCGAAGGTGGCTGGGTTGCCAGGCCGCAGCCGGTCAGCGGGAACCCGACCGGCGCAGGCGATGCAGCCGCTGCCGCGCTTGCGCAGGGACTGGCGGCAGGCACCCCATGGGCCGACCGCGCCCGCCGGGCGGCGGCGCTGGGAGCTGCGGCAGCGGCTGCTGCGGTAGCTGGCGAATTCGCTCCCGAGGCCTACGAGCGAGCTCTCGCGGCCGTGCAGGTGACGAGCTGGGAGCGGTCGAAATGCCATTGACCGGAGCGGCCGAGCTCGTCGGCGCGGCCTGCACTGCAGGCCGCGGGCTCGCTGCAGTCAACGTCATCGGGCTCGAGCACGCCGAGGGAATCATCGCCGGGGCCGAGGCCGCGGGCGCTGGCATCGTGCTGCAGATCAGCGAGAACTGCGTGGCATACCACGGCTCACTCGCCCCCATCGGTACCGCTGTCCTCGCGGCAGCGCGTGCTGCCGCGGTGCCGGTTGCCGTGCACCTCGACCATGCGACCAGCGGTGAGCTGGTTCGCGAAGCCGCTGCGCTCGGGTTCGGCTCGGTAATGTATGACGCCTCAGTCCTGCCGTACGCCGACAACGTGCGCGTCACCGCTGACATGACGGCTTGGTGTCATGACCAGGGAGTCTTCGTGGAGGCCGAGCTCGGGGAGATTGGCGGTAAGGATGGCGTGCATGCTGCGGGTGCCCGGACCGACCCGGCGCAGGCAGCAGAGTTCGTCAAGGAGACTGGCGTCGACGCGCTGGCGGTGGCGGTCGGCAGCTCGCACGCTATGCAGACAAGGGACGCAGTCCTCGATCTCGCCCTGGTCCGGCGCATTCGTGCGGCGGTGCCAGTGCCGCTGGTGCTGCACGGCTCTTCTGGCGTACCGGATGATGCCCTGAGCGCCGCCGTGGCAGCCGGGCTCACCAAGATCAACATGGCAACCCAGCTCAACAAAGTCTTTACTGCAGCGGTCCGGAACTGCCTGGCGGGCGACGCCGCGATGACCGACCCGCGTCGTTACCTGAGCGCGGGCCGCGACGCCGTCGCTGCCGAGGTAACGCACTTGCTCGGCGTGCTCCGCGCGGATGCAGGGAATCTGGTGTGAGCCGGTACAGCCGCTGGAATCAGCTGCTCGAGCTGCTCGCTGCCGAGGGCCAGCTGCAAGTGGAGCACGCCGCCGCGGTACTGGGCGTTTCGACAGCAACCATCCGGCGCGACTTCGATGATCTGGCTAGCCAGCAGATGCTGGCGCGGATCCGCGGCGGAGCGGTCGCCCAGAGCATCACTTACGACCTGCCGCTGCGGTACAAATCCGAGCGCCATCCGTCGGAGAAGCAGCGGATCGGCGTCATGGCTGCCGGGCTCGTCCAGCCTGGCCAGGTCGTCGGTCTCAACGGCGGTACTACCACGACAGAAGTGGCGAGGGCACTGGCGGTGCGCACGGACCTGACCTCCGCCGCCGGCGCGCCGGCCGCAACAGTCGTCACCAATGCCCTGAACATCGCCACCGAGCTGGCCGTCCGGCAGCACATCAAAATCGTCGTGTCGGGAGGTGTCGCCCGACCGCAGTCGTATGAGCTGACCGGACCGCTCGCCACCGGCGTGCTGGAGCGGGTCAGCATCGATATCGCCTTCCTCGGCGTCGATGCCATCGACCCGGCAGCAGGCGCCATGGCGCAACACGAAGGTGAAGCCAGCATCAATCAGCTGATGGCGAGCCAGGCCAGCCAGGTCGTGGTGGTTGCAGACAGCTCGAAGGTAGGTCGCAGGGCTTTCGCCCGCATCTGCGCGGCTGCCGATATCGACGTCCTGGTGACCGACACGGGCCTGGCGGAAGACGCGGCCGGCCGGTTCGCCGACGCCGGGGTACGGGTGATGGTCGCGTGACTGAGCTGGTCGTGTCCGCCATGATCCTGGAGACTTATGCACGCTCCCACATGCGTAAGTCGGAGCGACCATGAAACAGCACGCGCAGCTTGATCTGCTAGTTGTCGGCGACTGCAACCCGGATGTCCTCGTGCTCGGCGACGATGTGGTGCCGCAGTTCGGCCAGCAGGAGAAGCTCGTCGGCAGCATCTCGCTGGTGGTGGGAGGTTCCGCGGCGATTACCGCGGTAGCCGCCGCGCGGCTCGGGCTCCGGGTATCGATAGTCGCCGTTGTCGGCGCGGACCCGGCCGGCGAGTTCATGATGGCTCAGCTCGCCGCCGAGGGCGTCGGTACCGGGAACGTCATCGTCCGGCCGGACCTGGCGACGGGCATGACGGTCGCGCTCTCGTCCGGAAGCGACCGCGCCATTGTCACCGCGACCGGGGCCATGACCTCGCTGGCTGCCGTCGACGTGCCGCGCGCGCTCCTGCGGTCAGCACGGCACGTGCATGTCAGCTCCTATTTCCTGCTCGAACGGTCGCTAGGCCCTGGCCTGGCCGAACTGTTCGGCGATGCGCGCAGCAACGGTACGACCACCTCGCTGGACACCAACTGGGATCCGGCTGGGCGCTGGGGCGGCGACCAGCTAGGCGAGGTGCTAGCTCAGACAGATGTGTTGCTGCCGAACGCGGAAGAGGCGCTCCGGCTGAGCAGCCAGCCCACTCTCAGCGCCGCGCTCGCCGTGCTGACCGGTGCCGGACCGAAAGTCGTCGTCAAGCTCGGCGCGGGCGGAGCGCTCTGCGATGATGGCAAGGAATCCCGGTCCGTCCAGACTCCGTCCGGACTGGCCGGCGAGCTCGTCGATGCGACAGGGGCCGGCGACTGTTTCAATGCCGGCCTGATTGCGGGCCTGTTGCACGGATTGGATCTTCCGGCCGCGACCAGGGTTGGCTGCGCGGTCGGCTCAGCGTCCACCCGTGCAGCTGGCGGGACAGCCGCCGCGCCAACGCTCGCGGCCGCGCTAGCGCTGGCCGAGACGGTGCCGGAGGCAGATGCCGGAACGTGCCCGTTCCCGGCCTAAAAATGCTGCGAGCCGGAATCCGCGTTCCTGACCGTTCCGAGGGTGCCAGGCAGACGGGAGAATCCGGCTCCGGAGCGCCCTGCGGACAGGGCGCATCCTGGGTCAGCATGGCGGCCGCTCGGCAGCAGTTGGGTCGGAGGCGTCAGCATGTCGGCCGGCATCCGGAAGTAATGACCGTCGACGCAGGCCACGCAGACATGCTCGACCGGGCCGTCGGTGCCGCCTAGAGCGAACCGATCAGTGATCTCGGCAGGCAGTCCGCACTCCGGGCATGCGATGAGGCTCCGGATGACGTTTGCGCTATCCCGCTGGCCGGCCGATTCGCGGGTGCCACCCAGGCCACCGGGCCCGCCCCTGTCAGGCCCGGTGACCCGGTCTTTGACGGAAACCATCCGTAATCCCCCCGATCCCCTCCGTGGATCGGCAGCGCCGGCGCCGCCAGGTCTGCAGCGCCAGCGCCACCGGTCTGCGGATGACCTCACGGCCGCACTGATACATGCCTGTCCGGATTTTCGGTAGTTCGCGGCAACCGCTCGTATCAGCGGCCCCGGTGGTGCATCCGGGTTAGCAGGAAGGAGCCGCCGCATGCCGTTGTTACCGCCCGGCAGACCAGGAAGGAGAGGCATGAACCTGACATACGGGGATGTCGCGGCATGTCACCCCTGGGCGCGGCGGACCGCGGCAAGCGGCCGGTTCCTTCCGGTTGCCCGTCGCGAGTCACGGGATACATGCCGACTACCTGCGCATCTCGCAGCAGAATTCAGCAAGAGCCGTGCCATACACGGAATAACATGCAGGTGGGTCCGCCGGCCTCGGAAAGGACACACCATGCGCGACGACCCGTCAGTCATTGCCCTGGTGCGGCGGGTATGTGACGGCGACCAAGAGGCCTGGAACGAAATCATCGAGCGATACTCCCCGCTCGTGTGGGCGATCTGCGCGCGGTACCAGCTCAGCCGGCCGGACACCGATGACGTCGGCCAGGGCGTGTGGCTCATGCTGGTCGAGCACATCGCCAATCTCCGGGAGGCAGCCGCGCTGCCCGGCTGGCTGGCGACAACGACCAGGAACGAGTGCCTTCGGGTGCTGCGGACGGCACGCAGGTTCGATCCCGATGGACTGCCTGCCGATGACATGATGCCGCCGGACGTCGACAGCAAAGCGGTCGACGAAGACGTGATCGAGGCGGAACTGAATGCCGCTCTCCGTGCTGCCTTCGCCGACCTGCAGCCGGCCTGTCACACGTTGCTGTCGATGCTGATCCAGGATCCGCCGCCAACCTATGCCGAGGTCAGTTCGACCCTCCGCATGAAGGTCGGCAGCATCGGACCAACCCGTGCTCGCTGCCTCGACCAGTTGCGGCGGTCGCCGCACCTTGCGGACTACTTGTCTGGCCGGCCTGGTGCAATCGAAGTCAAGGAGACGGGGAGGTGAGCGCAGTGGGCGCCAGCTTGACAGACGACGAACTCCTCGAGGCGCTACGGCGCGCTGTCGCCGCCCGGCAAGACGTGCCGCCCGATTTTGTGACGGCAGCAAAGGACGCCTTTGCCTGGCACAACATCGACGCCGAGCTTGCCCAGCTGACCTATGACTCCCGCGCGGCGCAAGACGCGCTGGCCACCAGGACCGAGGCGGCCTCCATCCGGGCACTCACCTTTACGTCCGGGAGCATGAGGATTGAGCTTGAGGTCGCTCAGGATTCCCTGGTCGGACAGATCGTCCCTGCCCAGCCTGCGGTGATCACATTGCTCTCCAGGTCTGGTGGCGAGACGGCGGTCACGGCAGACGAGATCGGCTGCTTCTCGCTCGAGCCGATTCCGCTCGGGCAGTTCCGGCTGCGGTGCCGGACGTCGGCGGGCGTGGAGACCATGACCGGCTGGATCACCCTGTAGTTCAGTCCGCTCCGAGCATGAGCAGCGACATCGCCGCCGCGTGCTGCACTGGATCGGTGCCGACGCCGCTCCTGGTGCGGAGCAGTGCCTCGGCAAGGCTGTTCCCGGCGCGCAAGTTCCGGTGCAGGTCCACCATCAACGGCACGGCGGCCCGATCGTTGAGCGGCACGACGCCGGCGATGACTCCGGCAGTTCCCAGCGGGAGCAGGCTGCTAACCAGGCCCAGGAGCTCGTCGGCGCCGGCTGGCGCGAGCACGCCGGAGTCGCAGCTGGACAGCACCAGCCGGTACGGGGCGCGGTGCAGGTGCTCGAAGTCGTAGACGGTCAGCGGGCCGTCGGCTAGGCGGAGCGAGGAGAACATCGGGCTATCCGCGCGGAACGTGCCATGCGCGGCGATATGCGCGAGCCAGGCACCGTCGAGCGCTTCGAGTACGCCCGCGGTGGTAGCGCTGGCGCCAGACAGGACCGTGACGTCGTCGTACATCCGCGCCGCGAGCGGTACTTCCGCGCCCTCGGTGACCAGTCCAGGGCCGCTAGCAAGCACCACGTGCTGCCGGTCCGGCGGCCTGGCTGCATGTGCCCGCAGCCAGGCGCCCGCGGAGGGGGCGACGCTGAACGGACGGCAGGCGAGAGCGGGAAGGAGCGCCCAGGGGATCGCATGCAGCCTGCCTGGCGGGACGACGATGAGTGGTCCGTCCCCCAGGAGTTTCACGGCCGGACCCAGCGTCGCGGCCTCGAGCCGCGCGCCAGCGGCGGTGAGGATAGCTGCCGCGCTTGCCAGGTCGTCGTCCTGCCGGTCACGCGCTAGGCGGCGCAGCGCGAAGCGGGCGAAATCCGCGGCGCGCATCGCGTCTCTGGTCTGGCCGGCGGTAACCAGGCGCACCCGTCCGGCACCGCAGAGCAGTACGTGCAGCGTGCCGTCGACACTCACGATCTCGGCGAGTTGCCCGGCGCCAAGCTGGTCGAGCAGGTCGCTGATATCGATCACGGGACGATCGGGAACGGCGGAACCTTTCGTTCGCAGCGAGGCCGCCCGGACGGCCTTTTCCAGCCGCAGCTGGTCACGTTCCAGTGATGCCGTTGGCTCGCCCTGCCGCCTCGATTCTTCGAGCCGACTCGTCACCTGGCGCAGCGCCGCCAGGTCGGCGTCAAACCCGGTACCCGATGGCGGTCGCACGGCCGGAACCGCGAGTGCGGTGGCGCGCCAGCGTTCACTCCAGGTCAGCAACCGCCGGGGCTGCCGCGTCCGGGCGGCATGCCGCTGAGCGAGCGCGGCCAGTTCGGCCCCTTGCGCAGTTGCCTGCGCACGCAATTCCGACGCACCGAGCGTCCAGCGGTGCTGATCCAGTACTTCGAGCCCGCGACGGCAGGCGATCTGCAGACGCCGCGCATCGCCCGCGGCCTCGGCGCGCAGCGCCTCGGCCAGCCATCCGGTTACCCGCGACATAGCCAGGCCCCGGCGCCTGCTTCGCGCCGCGACGTTGAGGTGGTGTTCGGCATCATCTCGTCGGCGCAGGCTGAGGCCGACCCTCCCGGCCGCCAGATGCGCTTGCGTCGCCTCCACCGAGCGCAATGCCGTCAGCTGGCTGGCCACTTTGCTGGCCGCCCCGAACAGGCGTGCCGATATCTGGCCCGCTGCGAACTGAGCCTGAATTACGACAAGCCTGGCGTGAACCGCGCCCCAGTCGCTCTGCTGAGAACGGTAGAGGCGGTGGGCAGCCTGCGCCCGCTCGAGCGCCGCATCCGGTTGACCTGCAGCTAGCGCGCACCTTGCCGCCATCAGCAGCAGTTCGGCCCGCCACGTAGACCGGCCGCGGGACCGCTCAACATCGCGGACTGCGGCATCCGCCTCGGCCAGCGCGTCGCGAGCCAGTCCAGCAGCCAGCAGGACTCCGCACCGGTCGTGGTCAAGGTCAGGTGTCGGTACTCCAAATGACCGGTAGCGCTTGGCGGCGTCATCGAGGAAGTCAAGCGCCGCTGGCAGGTCTCCGGCATCGAACGCCGCCGATACTCGGTTAAGCACTGTGTGAGCGACTTCTACGCCCTGGCCGATCTCAGTGAGCAGACGTCCCGCGATGACAAAATCCTGGTCGGCCCGGGCCGGGGAGCCGAGGGCCAGGTAGACCATTCCGCGGCCGCTCAGCGCACGTGCGGTCCAGAGGGTGTCCTGAGCGCGCTGCAGCACACTGACCGCTCGGCGCAAGTCAGCGAGCGCTTCCGCATACCGCCCGAGGGTCCACAACACGATGCCGCGCTTGTGCAATACGCGCCCGGTCAGTGCGCCGCTCGACAGCTCAATCGCACGGTCAAAAGCAGCAAGGCCATCGGCTGTCCGGCCGGCAAGGGCGAGTGCCGCGCCGAGCGAGCCGAGCACGTCGGCTTCACGGTCTGCGGATGCGAGCCGCCGGGCGAGTCTCAGGGCGTGCCGCAGTTCGCGGATGCCCTCACCGACGTCACCGATGTCGCGCAGGACAATGCCAGCTGCTTGATGCGCGACGAGCGCCTCGAACCGGCCCGGCTGTCCGGCTAGGATGCTGCGCGCCTTCGCGAGCGCCTCGCGCGGACGGGACATCGCCAGCTGCAACAGGTCGTCGGCGTCCCGCTGGCCGGGGCCGTCCGGGGGTGCGCCGTCCGCCACGAAAGAAATCGTAGGTTGGTTTCCTCGTGAGTGATGACATGGCGCGAAAGCCCGTTCTATGTCAGCTTTACAGCTTGATCGATCAAGTCACCAGCTCGCGGTCAGACAACACCACGTAGCTGGGCATAGCACCAGGTATCAGACTGCCTGCTGACGCCTCCGTATTGGCGCGGGGACACACGCCGCCGTCCCGGTCGGTGCAGGCGGAACGTTGACCCTTACCCGCCGAGGTGCGTGCGTGTATGTCACTCAAGTCTGTGGAGGTCAGGCATGACTGAAGAAACCGAGAACTGGCGCGACGGTCTCAGCCAGAAGGTCGTCGACGAGATCGACTACGTCGTCAGGGCATTCCGCGGTTCCGCCGACCGGCGACCGGAAGTTAAGGCAGCCCGCAACGACGTCGGGGTCGACCACCTCTACGTCGAAGGCCAGATCCTGGTCCGTGCTGAGTACCTCGAGCGCGTCCTCGAGATTCTCGGTCAGCCGGCCGAGCGCGACCTGCTGCGCGACGAGCCTCAGCGGCTGCGTCGGCTGATCGGCGGCGTTGCTCTCCTCACTCTGACCGATCCGCAGCCGACCGTGCACGAAGCGCTCGCCGAGATCGACCGGCAGCTTGGCCGTGGCATCGCGACACCCGATCACGTCCTGACCGTCGCGCCAGCAGGATCCATCTGCCCGGCCACGGAGCCAGAAGCGGCATACTGCGATGTCGAGCCACGTCCCTCTGTGAACGGCGAGCACGGTGGCGCGGGGACGCTGATCTACCTGGCCGACACTGGCCTGCTCGAGGGTGCCGTCAGTTCTTGCACCTGGCTTAGCGGAGTGCAGGCACTCGATATCGACCCATTGCCGCCAAGGCTGCCGGGCGGAGTTCAGCCGATCCCGGCCTACACCGGGCATGGCACGTTTGTCGCGGGAGTGATGCGCACCGTGGCCCCGGCAGCCGAGATCGTGGTCAGTAATGCCTTCTCTGTGGCCGGCAGCCAGCTAGAGTCGGATCTCGTCACCAGGCTTGAAGACGAACTCCACCGCGGCGTCGATATCTTCCACCTGAGCATCGCTACCCGGTCGCGCCATGACCTCCCGCTCATTGCTTTCGAGCAATGGCTCAAGCGCCTCCATCAGACCAAGGGCAGCATTTGCATTGCCCCGGCCGGCAACGACGGCCACCGACGGCCGAACTGGCCGGCCGCCTTCCCCGGCGTGATCGCCGTCGGCGCCCTCGGCAGTGACTCGCACGGCCGGGCCAGCTTCAGCAACTTTGGTGGCTGGGTCGATGTGTACGCGCCCGGGCGTGATCTCGTCAACGCGTACGCGACGGGCACATACACCTGCCACGTCGCTCCTTACACGAGCCAGGTCCGCGAGTTCTACGGCATGGCGAAGTGGAGCGGGACCTCGTTCTCTACGCCGATCGTGACCGGCCTGATCGCCGCGCGCATGTCCCGCACCGGCGAGAACGCGGCGCAGGCCGCTGAGGCGCTGCTGGCCGAGGCCCGATCACAGGCCATCCCCGGTGTCGGACCCGTCCTGCTGCCCCACCACGGCGGTCGGGTGCGCCCCGAGTAGCGGGTCCGGGTAGCAGGTCCGGGTAGCGGGGAGCAGCGCGAGAAATGTCAGATGGTGCCGCTACTATCGAACAAGAAAGCGAGACAATCATAGGCTGATCTAAGGCGGAGCGAGGCGGCCATGACGGATCCGGGCTGGGACATTCCCGGTGTTCCGCGCGACCCCGGCGCGCCTCCTGCAGCGGACGGTCCGGGATCGTCTGCCGCTCACTCGGTCGCCGGTAACTCGCCCGGTGGCTCTTGGCGCCGCGGCGGCAAGTCCGGTCGCGGGGCGCGGGCTGGCAGCGTGTCAGCGTGCTCGGGTTTGTCGGCGGGCGCGTTCGCGCGGTTAGCTCGCGGTGACGCCGC
>DATJNX010000046.1:0-33596 GCA_035507615.1 Streptosporangiaceae bacterium | reverse complement strand
GCGCCCGGCCCGCTAGGGCCGGGCGCCGGCCGCCGGTCGCCTGGGTCGGCACCATGCCGTTCCTCGCATACACCGGTGTGTTCTTGCTGCTGCCAACCGGCATCGTGATCTGGAACGCGTTCAAGGGCAACAGCGGAGGCTGGACCTTCGCCAATATCTCGGCGCTCAATACCAGTCTCGTGCGAAGCGCGTTCGTCGGCTCGCTCGAGCTGTGCGTGATCTCATCGCTGATCGGCGCAGGGCTGGGCGCGATTCTGGCTTACGCGGTGGCGTCCGGAAGCCCAGATGGCATAGTCCGCCGCCTTTACCTGGCCGGATCCGGCGTCCTGGCTCAGTTCGGCGGTGTGACGCTCGCCTTCGCGTTCCTCGCCGCGATCGGGCCTACCAGCGGTTTCCTCTTTCACGCCGGGTGGTTCTATGACTTCCCGTGGGGCATCGCGGTGATCTACTGCTACTTTCAGATCCCGCTGATGACCCTGGTATTCCTGCCCGCGATCGACGGGCTGCGAGTTCAGTGGCGGGAGGCCGCCGAGAACCTCGGCGGGTCGACCTGGCAGTACTGGCGCCACGTCGGCGCGCCGCTGCTGGCGCCAGCGTTCCTGGGATCGACGCTCCTGCTGTTCGCGAACGCGCTGTCAGCGTTCGCGACCATCGAAGCCTGGGAGGACCAGATTTCTTATGTGGTGCCCCAGTCAATCAGTACGTCACTTATTAGCGAGGTCGGGCTGGCCAACGTGCACGAAGGCGACGCACTCGCGCTCGGAATGATCGTTATGGTGGTGATCGTGATGAGCGGGTACTTTCTGCTTCAGCGCCGGGCAGCGCGATGGCAGCGCTAAACCAGCCGCTGGCCGACCTGGCCGCGGATCTGACCGCACCCGCGGCCGCCAGGCGGCCGGGTGGCCTGCGGACAAGCCAGCGCCGCCGGCTGAACGTGTTCAGGTATGTCACGTTCACGATCTTCGGGTTGTTCTTCCTGTTGCCGCTCCTGGCGATGGTGCGGTTCTCGTTCGAGGGCGTCACGCCAGGCAGTTGGTCGGTGTCGGCCTGGACCGACATCGTGTCCTACCCTGGCCCGCCGCCGCTGCTCTCCTCGATCGAGCTCACGCTCGAGCTAGCTGTCATCACCAGCGCGGTCATGCTGCTGCTCGTGGTGCCCACGATGATCTGGGTTCAGCTGCGCGTGCAGTGGTTCAGCCGGATCCTGGAGTTCATCTGCCTGCTTCCGCTGACCATCCCGGCGATCGTGCTGGTAGTCGGCCTCGCCCCGATCTACAACCAGATCGAGCGGTACAACGTCTCCGCGCTGATGCTGTTCTGGGCTTACGTGATCCTGGCGCTGCCCTACGCCTACCGGGCGCTGGCCGCCGGGCTCGCCGCCGTCGACGCGCGGACGTTGTCGGAAGCCGCCCGGAGTCTCGGCGCCCGCTGGCCTGTCGTCATGTTCCGGATCATCGTCCCGAACATGTGGCAGGCGATCCTCAACGCCCTGCTGCTTACGGTGGCGCTAGTGCTCGGTGAGTTCACGGTTGCTTACCTGCTCAGCTACATGACACTGCAGCCCAACCTGTTCGAGATCAGCCGCAGTTCGGAGAACGCGGGCGTGCTGTTCTCGGCTTCGGCGGCGACACTGGCGTTCGCCTTTATTTTGCTGATGATCCTTTCCTACGCTGGCCGGCGCCTTCGCCGTGGCCGCCCGTGAGGTGGAACACGTGAGTTCGACGATTTCCGTCCAGTCGGACGGGACTAGGACCGCCGTCGAGGTCGAAATGCGAGGCCTTAGCCGGCGGTACGGCTCGGTGACGGCGCTCGATGACCTCGACCTGACGGTGAACGCGGGCGAGCTGATCGCCCTGCTCGGGCCATCGGGCTGCGGTAAGACCACCACGCTCCGGCTGGTGGCCGGCTTGGAGGATGCCGATGGCGGGACGATCTCCGTCGGCGGACGCGATATCACCCGCATGCCGGCCAACCGGCGCGACATGGGCATGGTGTTCCAGGCCTATTCGCTGTTCCCGCACATGACTGTCAAGCAGAACGTTGCCTTCGGGCTGCGCCTGCGCCGGATGGCGGCTGCGGCCAGAGACAAGCGGGCGATGGAGATGCTCGAGCTGGTTGAGCTCAGCTCACAGGCAGACAGATACCCGCATCAGATCTCCGGCGGGCAGCAGCAGCGAGTCGCGCTGGCCCGCGCGCTCGCCATCAAACCGCAGGTGCTCTTGCTCGACGAGCCGCTATCCGCTCTGGACGCCAAGGTCCGCGCACAGCTCCGGGACCAGATCCGCAGGATCCAGCTGGATGTCGGCATCACTACTTTGTTCGTGACGCACGACCAGGAAGAGGCGCTCGCGATCGCGGACCGGGTCGGCGTGATGCGAGCAGGCCGCCTCGAGCAGCTGGCATCGCCCACCGACGTGTACACCCGTCCGGCGACCGCATTCGTCGCGGAATTCGTCGGCCTGAGCAACCGCCTCGCCGGGATTGTCAGCGGGACCACCGTGACTGTGCGAGGGCGCGACCTCCCGCTGGTGGACACCACCACAAAGCCGGGGGCCGTGATTGCGCTGATCCGGCCCGAGGCTGTCACGCTGGCTGCGGACAGTCTGGCGGACTCCGGTCCGCTGACCGGCACAGTGATCGCCGTTACTTTCCTGGGCGCGACCAGCCGGGTAACTGTTGACCTCGGCGATGCCACGATCATGGCTCAGCTGCCGACCTCGGAGGCGACCGAGCTGTCAGCCGGGAGCCGGGTGACCCTCGCGATCCGGCCAGATCCTGTGCTGGTGTCGGCGGATACCTCGGCTGAGCCGCAGGAGTGAGCGGCGGCGGCTCGCCGCTGACCACGACTCGGCGGCTCGGTCCGGGAGGCGTGCAGCGTACCGGCCCGGCGGCGGCGTACCGCTCGCTCGCCCTCATCGAGGGGGAGCCGCATCTCGTCAGGACCGAGTTCGGCGCGTGTGGTGCGCAGTCTCGTGCGCCGCGGCGGCTCTTGCTCAGCCTTGCGCATCTAACTGATCTGCAGCTCGCCGATGTCCAGTCACCGGTCAGGTTTGAGTTCCTGAACCGGCAGTTCGCGGATCCGCGATATGCCGAGATAGTGCCTGTCCAGCGCCCGCAGGAGGCACTGACAGCGCATGCTGTCGACGCCATGCTGCGCACAGTAAACACGGCGCACGGGCCGGCTATCGGTGCGCCGCCCGAGCTCGTGGTCACGACGGGCGACTCGATTGACAACGCGCAGTGGAACGAAGTGCAGGCGTTCCTCGCGCTGTTCGACGGTGGTCAGGTCGCGATGAACTCCGGCGGGCCGGGTTACTACGGTGTTCAGTCGGTGGACTGGCCCGATGACATCTTCTGGAAGCCGGACGGGGTGGCCGCGAGCGGACCTGACCTGTTCCGCGCAGCGTTCGGCTTCCCGCACTACCCCGGGCTGCTGAGCCGGGCGCTGGCAGAATTCAGCGCTCCCGGTCTCCAGCTGCCATGGCTGTCCTGTTTCGGCAATCACGAGGCGCTCAGCCAGGGCGTCGGCGTTGTCACCGCTCAGCTCGCCGCCGCCCTTGTCGGCGACTCGAAGCCGTGGCGGCAGCCCGACGATTTCGACCATGACAGGGCGCTTGAGATCTTCACCCACTTCCCCGAGGCATTCCTGGCCGGCCCGTCAAGGCCGGTCGTCGCCGACCCTGACCGTCGGCCAGTCAGCCGGCAGGAGTTTGTCGCGGCGCATTTCCGGGCTGGAGCGCGGCCGGCCGGGCATGGATTTACTGATCGCAACCGCCGTGACGGCACTGCCTACTACGTCTACGACACCCCCTCGGTTCGGCTGATCGCGCTCGATACCAACTGCCTGGCCGGAGGCGCGGCCGGCTGCCTTGACCACGATCAGGCGCAGTGGCTGGAAGGCCAGCTCGCGGCCGTGCATTCTGCATACCAGGCACCCGACGGATCTGAGATCTGCACCTCCGGCGAAGATCGCCTGGTGGTGGTCTTCTCGCACCACGGAGTCGACAGCCTCATACATCCGCTGGTCGGCCACAGTGGTCCAGATGGTCAGCCTCTGCTGGGTGCTGATGGCATCGTGAACCTACTCCACCGGTTCCCCAACGTCGTTCTGTGGCTCAACGGCCACACCCACCTCAACGCGGTCCGGCCGCGGCAACGGCAGGGCAATGCGAATCGCGGCTTCTGGGAAGTGACGACGAGCAGCATCGTCGACTGGCCCTGCCAGGCTCGCCTTGTCGAGCTCGTGGAGTCGGCCGGTGAGCTGTCTATTTTCTGCACGATGATCGACCACGACAGCCCGCTCGGTCCGCGCTCGCTCGAATCTGGCCGCGATCTTGCGGCGCTGCACCGCGAACTGGCCGCCAACATGCCATTCGCCGGGCTGGAATCAGCGCGGCCAGGAACGCACGCAGACCGCAACGTCGAGCTCCGGATGGCTGCGCCGTTTCCGCTGGCGCAGCTTCGCCCGCGCTAGCGTCCGGTCACGGCGGTCAGCCTGGCCAAGCCATCGCCGGCCTGCCGATGTCAGTGCCGCCAGGCGTTAGACCGCAGAGCCGCGACATCACTGTCATTGCCGTCGAGGTGGACCTGAGCGGCGCTGGTCCGCCCCATGACCCACAGGGTCAGCTCGGCGGGGCTACCGGTGACCGTTACCAGCGGCGTACGTGCTTTGGCTGTGATCCGCACTCTGCCGTTCCCGTTATGAAGTGAGGGATTTGCCGCACTGCCGGTCGCGTCCGCCCTGGCCAGCTCGACGCCGACCGGAGCGCGCCGCAGCATCAGCCTGGCCAGCGGGAGGCGGTCCCAGAGCAGGTCGGCCAGCTCCGTGCTGACCTGCCGCGGGCTGAAGCCCGGCTGGGCCCGGAGCACGTCCTCGTGGTGCACGAAGTACTCCACCAGGTTGAGACGTTCGTCAGCGCCGGGCAGGCCGAAGACCGACAGCCGCGGCGGGCCGGTCCTGATGAGCTCGATCAGCTGCGGGAACGGGGTCCGGTCGATGAGGCGGGCCTGCACCTTCCCGGTGTAGCCGGCCAGCGGGCCGCCCATGACCCCGGCTGCGGCGTCCGGGCGGTGTTCCCGGAGGACCAGGTGGGCAGCCAGGTCGACGGTCTGCCACCCGTCGCAGAGAGTCGGCTTGTCGGGTCCAAGCTCGGCAAGCAGATCGCAGATCGCGCGGCGCTCGTCCTGGGCATGACTCACGGGTGCTCCTCATGTCAGCCAGCCTGGCTGATCACCGCAGCGGTTCGCGGCACCGGCCAGGATTACCGGGTCGGCGCGGCAGTCACTCAGCTGATGGTAAGTCATCTGCGGCCATCCGGGCTGCAGCGGTGGCGACCGGCCGGCCGCCCGCCGCGGACTGCGGCTAGCCTTTGCTAAGGGTCACGCCAGCAGCAGCGGCGCGACGGCCGACAGGACCAGCGAAGCGGCGGAGAAGCAAGGATGAGCAGCGTAACGGAGCGGCAAGCGGTCGGACCGCAGGCTGCGCCACGGCCCGGCCGGCTGGCGGCCGCGCTACGGGCCGGTTCGCCGCGCCAGGAGCTCTGGCTCGCGCTGCTGGTCGGCGCGCTCGGCGCGGGACTGATCTTCCTGGCGACCAGGCAGACCTGGGCGCAGATCCGCACGATCCCGCCGAAGCCGCTCCCGCCGAGCACCGTGAACGTCACCGGCGCGGCGCTGGTGTCGTACGCCGACGCGCTGGTGGTGGCGGGCCTCGCCACTCTCGGCGCGGTCCTGGCCAGCAGGAAGTTGCTGCGCCGCCTGACTGGCCTGCTGCTCGCGGTTATCGGACTGGCCATGGGCGCAGCTGCGTTCACGATCACCAAGGCCGCGGCGGTTTCGGCCGCGAGTTCGAACATCAGCCCGGAAACGGCCGCGGCCGGGTCGGTCACCGACGGCAGCGGCAGTGCGCCGGCGGTTGCGCCGAACGTGGCCGGAGCAACCCCGCACGTGGCGTTCACGGCGGCCGGCTGGCAGGCCATGGTCGTCATCGGCGCTATCGCGATGGTGGCCGCCGGGCTCCTGGTCGCAGTCCGGGCCGGGCGGATGGCGGTGATGTCCAGCCGCTACGACTCGCCGGCGGGTGCGGCCAGCCACTACGGCTCTGGCCAGCAAGCGGCTGGCCAGGAGGCGGCTGGCCAGCAGGCGGGTGGACAGCAGGCGGGTGGACAGCAGGCAGGGCCAGGTGCCGCTAGTGATCTCCCGGCGGCCGGCCAGCCAGTTGACTCGGCGTCTATCTGGGAGTCGCTCAGCCGCGGCGAGGACCCGACCGCCGCCGGGTCCAGGCCAGCTTGACGGGCGTCCGGTATCGGAGGGGGCGGACGATCCGCCGGCGGTGGCCTCGCTACGCTTTTCAGGCAAGGCATCCCACCCGAGGGGGCGGCATCACCGCGTGAGCGTGCTTGACGACATCCTCGACGGAGTGCGCGCGGACCTAGCGGCTCGCCAGCGGGAGACCTCGCTGGAGCGGCTCAAGGCAATCGCCGCCAAGGCGCCGTCCCCGCGGGACGTGATGGCTGCCTTCGCTGGCACTGAGGTCGCTGTCATCGCCGAAGTGAAGCGGGCGAGCCCGTCCAAAGGCGCACTGGCCGCAATCGCGGACCCGGCAGCACTCGCGGCCGATTACGAGGCTGGCGGCGCACGGATCATCAGCGTGCTGACTGAGAAACGGCGCTTCGGGGGCAGCCTGGAAGACCTCGCGGCGGTGCATGACGCGGTGAGCGTGCCAGTGCTGCGGAAGGACTTCATCGTCAGCTCGTACCAGCTGTGGGAAGCCAGGGCGTACGGCGCTGACCTGGCGCTGCTCATCGTCGCAGCGCTCGAGCAGAACGCGCTGGTGTCTCTCGTCGAGCGCGCCCAGTCCATCGGCCTGGTGCCGCTCGTCGAAGTGCACACGCTGGCTGAACTGGAGCGCGCGATGGCCGCCGGAGCCCGGGTGCTCGGCATCAACGCGAGGAACCTGGCGACGCTCGAGGTCGACCGCAGCGTGTTCGCTCACCTCGTACCGCACATCCCCGAGGGAGTCATCAAGATCGCCGAATCTGGCGTGCGCGGGCCGCACGACCTGCTTGCTTATGCCGCCGCGGGTGCCGATGCGGTACTCGTCGGGGAGAGCCTGGTGACCGGCAAGGACCCAAGATCCGCAGTTGCCGATCTGGTCACGGCCGGCTCGCACCCGGCGCTGCGCGGTGATCGGGGCAGCTCTTCCGGCGGCAGCTCTTCGGGCGGCGGCAGTTCGGGCGGCGGCAGTTCGGGCGGCGGTTCCGGACCAGGCAGCCCCGGTCAGAATGAGGGCCAGTGATGAGTGAGGGCCAGCCATGACGGCAGGCGCCGCGGTTCCGGACGCGGCCGGCTACTTCGGCAGCTTCGGCGGCAGGCTGGCCCCCGAGGCGCTGATGTCGGCGCTGGACGAGCTGACCGTCGCTTACGCGGAGGCGAAGGCGGACCCGGTGTTCCAGGCGGAGCTGACTGCCCTGCTGACCGGGTACGCTGGCCGGCCGACCTTGCTCACCGAGGTGCCGAGGTTCGCGGCCGAAGCGGGCGGTTGCCGGGTCTTCCTCAAGCGAGAAGACATGGCTCACACCGGCTCGCACAAGATAAACAACGTGCTCGGCCAGGCCCTGCTGACCAAGCGGCTCGGCAAGAGCCGGATCATCGCAGAGACTGGCGCTGGCCAGCACGGGGTGGCGACGGCGACGGCTGCCGCATTGCTCGGCCTGGACTGCGTGGTCTACATGGGCGAAGAGGACACGCAACGGCAGTCGCTGAACGTGGCCAGGATGAAGATGCTCGGCGCTGAGGTCGTCCCGGTGAAAACCGGCAGCAGGACGCTCAAAGACGCCATGAACGATGCGTTCAGAAACTGGGTCGCCACCGTCGAGTACACGCACTATTGCATCGGCTCCGTCGGCGGTCCGCACCCGTTCCCGATGATGGTGCGAGACTTCCAGCGCATCATCGGGGTCGAGGCGCGCGAGCAGATACTGACGGCGGCCGGCCGGCTGCCGGACGCGATTGTCGCTTGTGTCGGCGGCGGCTCGAACGCGATCGGCATCTTCCACGCCTTCATCCCGGACTTCGGCGTCGCCCTGGTCGGCTGCGAAGCGGGTGGCGACGGCCAGGAAACCGGGCGGAACGCGGCCACGCTGACCTTCGGCTCGACCGGCGTCCTGCACGGGATGCGCACCTACATCCTCCAGGACGCCGATGGCCAGACGCTGGAAACGCATTCGATCTCAGCCGGGCTCGACTACCCGGGCGTCGGTCCAGAGCACGCCTGGCTCAAGGAATCGGGCCGGGCGAGCTACCGGCCGGTGACCGACGGCGAGGCGATGCACGCGTTCTCGGTGCTCTGCCGGACCGAGGGCATCATCCCGGCGATCGAGTCATCGCATGCGCTGGCAGGCGCGCTGCAGCTCGGCCGTCAGCTCGGACCCGGCGGCGTGCTGCTGGTCAACTTGTCCGGCCGCGGTGACAAGGATGTCGACATCGCCGGCCGGTGGTTCGGCCATCTCGGCAACGGCCCGGCTCCCGCGACCGGCCCTGCTCCCTCGAACGGCCCTGCTCCCTCGAACGGCCCTGCTCCGTCGAACGGCACAGCTCAGTGACCGCAGTCGGTGCCGCGTTCGAGAAGGCGGCAGCCGAACAACGCGCGGCGCTGGTCGGTTACCTGCCGGCCGGCTTCCCGTCGGTTGACGGCGCGATCGAGGCGGCGATCGCCATCGCTGATGCGGGTGCGGACGTCATGGAGATCGGGCTGCCGTACTCCGATCCGCTGATGGACGGCCCGGTGATCCAGGAAGCAGTGCACCAGGCTCTGACCGGCGGCACCCGGGTTGCCGACGTGCTGCGCACCGTGCAAGCGGTGGCCGCGGCCGGGATCCCGACCCTGGTCATGACCTACTGGAACCCGGTGGATCAGCACGGCGTGGGCAGGTTCGCCCGCGACCTGGCTGCGGCAGGCGGCAGCGGACTGATCACGCCGGACCTGACACCGGAGGAAGCCGGCCCCTGGCTCTCGGCGGCCGCGCAATTCGACCTCGACCCGGTCTTCCTGGTGGCGCCGAGCTCGTCCGACCAGCGGATCGAGCTGATTACCTCGGTCTGCGGCGGATTCGTGTACGCAGCGTCACTGATGGGGACCACCGGCACCAGGGAATCGGTGGGCAGCGAAGCCGAGGGCCTGGTCGGCCGGGTCAGGGCGCACACCAGCCTCCCGGTAGCGGTCGGGCTCGGCGTCCGGGACGGCAGGCAGGCGGCGCAGGTGGCGTCCTTTGCCGACGGCGTGATCGTGGGCTCGGCGTTCGTGCAGCGGCTGTTGTCCGCGGGCAACCCGGCCGCTGGCCTGGCCGGCGTCCGCGAGCTGGCAGGCGAGCTGGCCGACGGGGTCCGGCGCGGATGATTTAGGACAAATTTCACCTAGGCGGGGCCTGATCTCCGCCAGCCTGCTTGGTTATACTGCTGGAGCGCGTCGTGCGCGGCTGGGCCAGAGTTGTCCCGCGAGACAGGGCCAGTGTCGTCCCGATTCCCATGACCACCCGTTGGCTATGGCGGCGGATGAGACGACAGGAGCACGCTGGATGGCATCTGCCACCCAACACGCAGGTACCGGCCTCTATGACAGCAGGAATGAGCACGACGCGTGCGGCGTCGGTTTCGTGGCAGATCTCACTGGCGAGCGCCGCCACCAGACCGTAGCGGACGCCCTTACGGTGCTGCGCAATCTGGACCACCGCGGCGCGAAGGGCGCGGACCCGGAGTCGGGCGACGGCGCCGGGATCCTCACCCAGATGCCCGACGCGCTGCTGCGCGCCCGCTGCGACTTCCCGCTCCCGCCGTCCGGGAGCTACGCGGCCGGGCTGGCGTTCCTGCCCGCAGACGAGGCCGCTGCCGCCGGCCAGATGGCCGCTGTGCAGCACATCGCGGCGCAGGAAGGGCTTGCCGTCATCGGCTGGCGCGACGTCCCGCACAACCGGCATTTTTGCGGGAACGAGGCACGAGCGGCGTTGCCCCGGCTTGTCCACCTCGTCGTGTCTGGGCTGGCCGGAGAATCCGGGATGGCGCTCGATCGCAAGGCCTACTGCCTGCGCAAGCGGGCCGAGCACGAGTCCGGCCTGTACCTGGCCAGCCTGGCCAGCGCGACGCTCGTGTACAAGGGAATGCTGACCGCGCTGCAGCTGGAGCCATTCTTTCCGGACCTGTCCGACCCGCTGTACGCGTCGGCGATCGCCCTGGTGCACGCCCGGTTCTCGACCAACACGTTCCCGTCCTGGCCGCTGGCGCACCCGTACCGGCTGGTCGCGCACAACGGCGAGATCAACACCATCCGCGGCAACCGCAACTGGATGCGGGCGCGCGAGGCGCAGCTGTCGGGCGACGCGTTGGGCAGGGACACGGCCGGGCGCGGCATCGAGCGGCTGCTGCCGGTGATGGATGAGACGGTCAGCGACTCCGCCAGCTTCGACGCCTGCCTTGAGCTGCTGCACCTGAACGGGCGGTCGCTGCCGCACGCGGTGCTGATGATGATCCCCGAGCCGTGGGAGAACAACTTCACCATGGACCCGGCCCGGCGTGACTTCTACCGGTTTCATGCCTCGCTGATGGAGCCGTGGGACGGGCCGGCCCTGATCGCGTTCACTGACGGGACCGTGATCGGCGCGGTACTGGACCGCAACGGGCTGCGGCCAGGCCGGTACTGGGTGACCGACGACGGCTTGGTCGTGCTCGCCAGTGAGGTCGGGGTACTCGACATCGAGCCGGACCGGGTGGTCCGCAAGGGCCGGCTGCAGCCGGGCCGGATCTTCCTGGCTGACACCGCGGCCGGCCGGATCATCGAGGACGAAGAGGTCAAGGCTCAACTGGCTGCCGAGCACCAGTACGGCGACTGGCTGCACGCGGGCATGATCCACCTGCGCAACCTGCCGGAGCGCACCAGGGAACTGCCCGACAGCCGGGTGCTGCTCGTGCAGCAGCAGCTGTTCGGCTACTCCGAAGAAGACCTGCGGGTACTGCTTGCGCCGATGGCGCGAACCGGCGCGGAGCCGATCGGCTCGATGGGGACTGACACCCCGATTGCCGTGCTGTCGGACCGGCCACGGCTGCTCTACGACTACTTCAGCCAGTTGTTCGCCCAGGTGACGAATCCGCCGCTGGACGCGATCCGGGAAGAGCTCGTCACCGCGCTCGGCACTGCCACCGGTCCCGAGCACAACCTGCTCGAGCCGGGGCCAGCATCGTGTCGTCAGGTGGTGCTGCCGTTCCCGGTGATCAGTGACAGCGACCTGGCCAAGATCGTTCACATCAACGACGACGGAGACCTGCCTGGCTTCGCGGCGCATGTCGTCGACGGCCGCTACGAGGTGGCGGGCGGGGGCGCCGCCCTGCAGGACAGGCTCGCCGCGATCCGGGCTGAGGTGTCGGCGGCAATCGCGTCCGGCGCGCGGATCATCGTGCTATCCGACCGGGGTGCCGAGGCCGGCGGCGGCTGTGCGCAGCCGGGCGGTCCCGAGCCTGACGTGCCGGACGCCGCGCATCGCGGCGATGAGCACCTTGCGCCGATCCCGTCGCTGCTGCTGACCGGCGCGGTGCACCACCACCTGATAGCCGAGCAGACCAGGACCATGGTCGGGCTCGTGGTGGAATCCGGCGACGCCCGGGAGTGCCACCACATCGCGCTGCTGCTCGGCTACGGCGCGGCCGCGGTCTGCCCGTACCTGGCGATCGAGTCGGCGGAGGAACTGGTTCGCCGTGGCACGCTGCGCGACGTCAGCGAGCACGCCGCAGGCGCGAACCTCATCAAGGCGCTGGGCAAGGGCGTCCTCAAGATCATGTCGAAGATGGGCGTGTCGACGGTCGCCTCCTATACCGGCGCGCAGCTGTTCGAAGCTGTCGGACTTGGCCCGGAAGTGATCGGCTCATGCTTCGCCGGCACCGCCTCCCCGCTGGGCGGAATCGGCTTCGGCGAGATCGCCGCCGAGGTCGCGCGCCGGCACGCGGCCGCTTACCCGGTGCGCGGCGGCCGGCCGCACTTGCGGCTGGAGACCGGCGGCGAGTATCAGTGGCGCCGCGACGGCGAGCCGCACCTGTTCAGCCCCGAGGCCGTGTTCAAGCTGCAGCACTCCACCCGCAGCGGGCAGGCTGACGTGTTCCGCCAGTACACCAAGCTCGTCGACGACCAGTCCGCGAAGCTGATGACGCTTCGCGGGCTGCTGCGGATCCGCGGTATTGACGACGCGCCAGCGGGCGGGCGCCGCCAACCGGTCCCGCTGGCCGAGGTCGAGCCGGTGTCCAGCATCGTCACCAGGTTCGCAACCGGTGCCATGTCCTACGGTTCGATCTCGGCAGAGGCGCACGAGACCATCGCGATCGCGATGAACCGGCTGGGCGCGCGCTCTAACACGGGGGAAGGCGGCGAGGACGCCCGCCGGTTCGTGCCGGACGAGAACGGGGACCTGCGCCGCTCGTCGGTCAAGCAGGTGGCGAGCGGCCGATTCGGGGTTACCAGCGAGTACCTGGTCAATGCGGACGACCTGCAGATCAAGATGGCGCAGGGGGCGAAGCCGGGGGAGGGCGGCCAGCTGCCCGGTCACAAGGTCTACCCGTGGATCGCGGCCACCAGGCACTCGACGCCTGGCGTCGGGCTGATCTCGCCGCCGCCGCACCATGACATTTACTCGATCGAGGACCTGGCCCAGCTCATCCACGACCTGAAGAACGCCAATCCGCTCGCCCGGGTGCACGTCAAGCTCGTCGCCGAGATGGGCGTCGGCACGGTCGCGGCTGGCGTGGCGAAGGCGCATTCCGATGTCGTGCTGATCTCCGGGCACGACGGCGGCACCGGCGCGTCGCCGCTGACCAGCATCAAGCACGCGGGCGCGCCGTGGGAGCTCGGCCTGGCCGAGACGCAGCAGACGCTGCTGCGCAACGGCTTGCGAAACCGGATCGTCGTGCAGGTGGACGGGCAGCTCAAGACAGGCCGGGACGTGATCGTCGCAGCGCTGCTCGGCGCCGAGGAGTTCGGCTTCGCGACCGCGCCGCTCGTCGTGGCGGGCTGCGTGCTGATGCGGGTCTGCCACCTGGATACCTGCCCGGTCGGCGTGGCGACGCAGAACCCGGAGCTGAGGGCGAGGTTCACCGGCCGGCCGGAGTTCATCGTGAACTTCTTCGAGTTCCTGGCGCAGGAGGTTCGCGAGTACCTGGCCAGGCTCGGCTTCCGGACCCTGGACGAGGCAGTCGGGCACGCCGAGTTGCTGGACGCTGCGGCTGCTGTCAGCCACTGGAAAGCCGCCGGCCTCGACCTGGAACCCATCCTGCACGTGCCGGAACTGCCGCCGGATGCCGCCCGGCACTGCGTAGCCAGTCAGGATCACGGCCTGGACAAGGCCCTGGACAACACGCTGATCCTGCTGGCCGAGGGGGCGCTGACCCACGGCACGCCGGTCCGCCTCGAACTGCCGGTGCGGAACGTCAACCGCACCGTCGGCACCATGCTCGGCAGCGAGCTGACCAGGCGCTGGGGCGGGGCCGGTCTGCCTGACGACACCATCCAGATCGACCTGACCGGTTCGGCCGGCCAGTCTCTCGGGGCGTTCCTGCCCGCAGGCATTACGGTGCGGCTGCACGGTGACGCGAACGACTACCTCGGCAAGGGCCTGTCCGGCGGCCGGATCATCGCAGCGCCGGAGGCTGCCGCGGTCTTTGCAGCCGAGGAGAACATAATCGCCGGCAACGTCATCGGCTACGGTGCCACCAGCGGCGAAATGCTGCTGCGCGGCGTGGTAGGCGAGCGCTTCTGCGTCCGCAACTCGGGCGCGACCGCGGTAGCGGAGGGTACCGGCGACCACGGCTGCGAGTACATGACGGGCGGCCGGGTCGTCGTGCTCGGACCGGTCGGGCGGAACTTCGCGGCTGGCATGTCCGGCGGCATCGCATACCTGCTCGACCCTGATCCTGAGCAGGTGAACACGCAGATGGCGGACCTGGAGGCGCTGGACGACCAGGACGCTGACTTCCTCCGCGAGCTGATCGGACGGCACCAGGCAGAAACCGGGTCAGCGGTGGCGGCGGCTCTGCTAGCCGACTGGGAAGCCGCGGTGCCCAGATTCGCCAGGGTGATGCCGCGCGACTACAAGCGCGTACTCGCCGTGGCGGTGCGGGCCGAGCGCGACGGGCTGGATGTCGGCGCGGCCGTGATGGCCGCGGCGAACGGCTGAGAAAGGCGACAATGGCTGACCCCAGGGGCTTCCTGACCACGCCGCGGCAAACGCCCGCGCGCCGTCCGGTGGACGTGCGCATCAGCGACTGGCGTGAGGTCTACACCGAGTTCGGTGCCGACCGGCTTGAGCGCCAGGCTGGCCGGTGCATGGACTGCGGCATCCCGTTCTGTCACTCTGGCTGCCCGCTCGGCAACCTCATCCCGGAGTGGAACGATCTGGTTCACTCCGGCAACTGGCGAGCGGCAGCCGAGCGGCTGCATGCCACGAACAACTTCCCCGAGTTCACCGGCCGGCTGTGCCCGGCACCGTGCGAGTCCGCCTGCGTGCTGGGAATCAGTGCGGATCCGGTCACGATCAAGCAAGTCGAGGTGGAGATCATCGACCGGGCCTGGGCAGAGGGCTGGGTGCCGCCGCGGCGGCCCGCCCGTGCTGCACTGGCAGCTGGCCGCAAGGTGGCCGTGATCGGATCCGGCCCGGCCGGGCTCGCGGCGGCTCAGCAGCTGACCAGGGCCGGTCACGCGGTGACCGTGTTCGAGCGGGCGGATGCGCCCGGCGGGCTGCTGCGGTACGGAATCCCCGAATTCAAGATGGAGAAACGGCACCTGGACCGGCGGCTGATCCAGATGCTCGCGGAGGGAACCGAGTTCCGCTGCGGAGTGCAGGCCGGCGTCGACATCAGTGCCGCCGACTTGCGCCGGGACTACGCCGCCATCGTGCTGGCCGGCGGTGCGACCGTGCCCCGGAAGCTGCCCGTGCCGGGAGCTGACCTGGCTGGCATTTACCAGGCCATGGATTACCTTCCGCTGGCCAACCGCGCGGTTGCGGTGGCCGCCGGAGCGGGCGGCGGGCGGGCCGGCGACGGTCAGCAGAGCGCACGGCGCCGGTCCGGGCTAGCTGCGTCAGGGCCACTGCCCGCTAGCACGGTGCCGGCTAGCACGGTGCCGGCCGGCATTGGGCAGGTGGGGTCCGGGCCAGTTGCCGAGACGGCAATTTCCGCCCGGGGCAGGGACGTAGTGATCATCGGCGGCGGTGACACCGGCGCCGACTGCCTCGGCACCGCGCTGCGCCAGGGTGCGAAGTCGGTCACCCAGCTGGAGATCCTGCCGAGGCCCCCGGCGGAGCGGCCGGCCAGTCAGCCCTGGCCGGTTCACCCGGCGATCTTCCGCATCTCCAGCGCGCACGAGGAGGGCGGCGAACGGGTCTATGCGATTTCCACCCAGCGCTTCATCGGCGACGATGACGGCTGGGTGGCCGGGCTCGAGCTTGTGGCGGTGGCGCCGACCGACGGGGGCTTCCAGCCTGTGCCAGGCACCGAGCGGGAGCTGCCCTGCGACCTGGTGCTGCTAGCGATGGGGTTCACCGGGGCAGAGGCAGGGCCGCTCACCGAAGGCCTGGGCGTGACGTTCGACAACCGGGGAAACGTGGCCAGGGACGGCGGGTTCGCCACGTCGGTTCCCGGCGTTTTCGTCGCTGGCGACATGGGCCGCGGGCAGTCGCTGATCGTGTGGGCCATCGCCGAGGGCAGGTCAGCGGCAGCGGCTGTCGACGCCTACCTGTGCGGCGACACGGTGCTTCCGGCCGCCGTCACCCCGGCCGCGCGACCGATCAGCTGACAGCCCCCTTTACCGGGCAAATGATGCGGTCATAACGGCGCCTGGCGGGTAACGTCCAAGCATGCCGGTGGCTTACCTGCCGAGCCCGTCGAGCGCTGCATGGCATCTGGGCGCTCTGCCGGTCCGCGCCTATGCACTGTGCATGGTCGCCGGCGTGGCGGCAGCGCTCTGGCTGACTGACCGGCGCTACCGGAAGGCCGGCGGCAAGCCCGGCACGATCCTGGATCTCGCAACCGTCGCCGTCCCGGCCGGCTTGATCGGCGCGCGCATTTTCAGCGTGGTCAGCGACTTTCACCGGTACTTCGGTCCTGGCCGGGACTGGACCGACGTGCTGCGCGTCTGGGAAGGCGGGATGGGAATCGCCGGGGCGGTCGCCGCCGGCGCGGTCGCCGCGTGGGCGTACTGCCGCTGGACCGGCATCGACATCGGCCCGATCGCGCTGGCCGCAGCGCCAGCCCTCGCCGTCGCCCAGGCGATCTCGGTCTGGGGCAACTGGTTCAGCCAGACACTCTACGGGCAGCCATCGGGGCTGCCCTGGGCGGTCGCGATCGGCCCGCAGCACCGGGTGGCCGGCTACCAGGCGGCCGCCACCTTCCAGCCGCTGTTCCTCTACGAGTCAGCGATAGACCTGCTGATCGCGCTCGGAGTCAGTTACCTGATCCGCCGGTACCTGCTCACCGGCGGGCGCGCGTTCGCGATCTACGCGGCTCTCTGGGCGGCGGCTGCCGCGGCCGTCGAGATAGTGCGGATCGATTACTCGGCGCGCGTGTACGGCCTGCGGTCCAACGTGATCGCGATGTTGCTCATCCTGGTGCTGGCAGTGGGCTACGTAGCGGTCGTCGACCACCGTCGCAGGCTGCGCGCATCGCTGCTGAGGCAGGAGCCGCCGGTCAGGCACCGGATGCTGCGGCCGCGGTCCAGCCGGGCCACGGCCGGCCAGGGCGGCCTGCCTCCCGACTGAACTGCCGCCAGACTGAGCCAGTCCCGGCCCGGCAACGACCAGCCAACGGTCCGGTAACCATTGGCCGCTGCCTCTTGCCGTTGCGATAGTGCGCAGACATACGGTGCTAATCGGGAGGGTTCAAGTTCTTGGGGGGTCGGCCCGGCAGCTACCGCCGGACCTCGATGAGAAGGGCGCTGCGGGGCATGCCGAGCCCATCGTTCCTGGTGAGAAGGGCAGGCTCAGCCTGGCTGCTCGTCGGCTGCCTGATGGTCTCGGTGGTTGTCACGTCAGCTCTTGTCTCGGCGCTACTGAGCTTCTACTCTGCGGCGCTGCCAGCGACCGTCACTCAGGAACTGGTCGGTTCAAGGGCCATGTCGGTCACGATCAGCGACGAGGTTAGCGGGCCGGTGGCTAGCCTCACCAGGCTGGTCAGCACGAAGATGCAGGCAGCGTTCGGGGACGTGCCGCACCGCCAGTACCAGGCCATCTGGTCGAACGAGCTTGCGCTGCCTGCCCGGTACTCGGCAGGCACCGGGCTGTCCGGCGACGTCGCGGCTGTCGAGGCAGCCTCGATGTCCGGCATCGCCGACTACGCGGCCCTGACCAGCGGCAGCTGGCCGGCTGCGCCACAGGCCGGCCAGCCGATTCCGATCGCGCTGCCCGCCACGACTGCGGCAGACCTTCACGTGCGCACCGGGTCAGTACTGAACCTGCACTATGTCGGCAGCCGGACGGCTGCGCGGCTCGAGGTCACCGGCCTCTTCAGGCCGCGCGACCCGGCAGCGCCGTACTGGCGGCTCAGCCAGCTCGGTACCAGCGGAGTGTCGGTCAGCGAGGGTTTCGCCAGCTTCGGGCCGGCGCTGGTCAGTCCGGCCGCGTTCGCGACCGCCGGCCGTCCGGCAGGCGCGTCTGCTGTCACCGCGCTCCAGCCCAGCGCGGCCTCGTATGTCGAGCTGCCGGCCGTGACGCGCATCGAGCCCGGCGACCTCGGCGGCCTGGCTACCCGGCTTGGTTCGGCAGTCGCCGCCCTGCAGAACGACCAGGTCTCGACTGTCACGACAGCGATGCCGCATGCGCTGACCAGCGTCGCCGACGGCCTTGCTGCCGCACGGTCGCTGCTGATCATCAGCGGCCTGCAGTTGCTGCTGCTCGCCGCGGCGGGCCTCGCGCTGGCGGGGCGCCTGCTCGCCAGCCATCGGGATGAGGAAACGGCGCTGCTGGCGGCGCGCGGCGCGGCACGCTGGCAACTGATCAAGCCAAGCCTGGCGGAGAGCGCGCTGACGTGCGCTATCGCTGCGGCAGCGGGGGCTGTGGCCGGTGTCAGGCTGGCAGCCCTGCTGCTGTCCAGCCTCACTGGCCACCCGGCCACGGCAGCCGTGCTGGGCCTGCGGGATGCGTGGATCGGTGCTGGATTCGTGCTGCTGATGTGCCTGTGCATTGTGCTCTGGCCAGCGCTGCGGCCGCCGTCGATCGCGGCGATCCGCATCAGGCGCGGCCGGCAGGCGGTGGTCGCGTCGGTGGCCGCCGCCGGCGCCGACCTCGCGCTGATCGCGCTAGCCGTCGTGTCGGTGCGCGAACTGGTCAGCCGCTCGGCTGCGTCGGCTGGCGCGGGCATAGACCCGGTGATCGTCGCTGCGCCCGCCCTGGCCCTGGCCGGGCTCGCTCTGATCCCGCTGCGCCTGCTGCCGTTCGGGGCCAAGGGCCTGGAAAAGCTGACCGCCAGGGGCAGGCGGCTCGGGACCGCGATGGCGAACTGGGAGATCAGCCGGCGCCCGGTCCGGCAGAGCGGCCCGGCACTGCTGGTGATCCTGGCGGTCGGCACGAGCACTCTCGCGCTGGCGCAGTACCAGAGCTGGCAGCAGTCGGTGCGCGACCAGGCGAAGTTCGCGTCGGGTGCGCAGGTCCGGGTCAGCCTGCTCGACCCGGAGCCGATGTCTGACGTCACCGCCATTACCCGGCTGCGCGGCGTGACTGCCGCCATGCCGGTCAGCCAGCAGTCGCTGGGCAACGCTCAGCTGCTGGCCATCGGCGGGCAGCAGGCGGCAGCAGTCGTGACTATGCGGCCTGACTTGTCCGCTGAAGTGCCGGCGTCGAGGCTATGGGACGAACTGGACGCACACCAAGGTCCGCCGGAAGGCCTCGCCGTGCCGGGTCGTCCGGAGCGGCTAGCGATCACGGCAAGCATGGCGGGCGGGCTGGGCGGCCAGCTCGGGCCAGTGTCGGCCACCGTGATCGTGCAGGACGCCTACGGACTGACCTACTCACTCCCGGCCGGGACGATGGCCGCCGACGGGCGATCCCACGAGCTCATTGCCGAGCTGGGTTCATCCGCCGGGATCGCGTATCCGCTGCGGCTGCTGAGCGTCGCACTGCTGTACGACATGCCGTCCGCGCCAACGTCGGCGCGGGCGGTGCACGCCGACGGCTCGGCGGTCGTGACGTTCAGAGCGGTCTCGGCAAGCGACCGGGACGCTGGCCCGTTTGGCGCGCCGTTCGCGGCCGGCAAAGCTCTGGCTAGCTGGCATCCGCGGCTGTCCTCGCCGGGCCTGGACGGGGTCACCAGCAGCTTGCTCAAGGGCCAGGCCAGCGGGTCCGTCAGACCGCTGGTCCTGTCCTACAGCGCGACTGACGGGGCTGCTCAACTCAAGTTCTCACCCGGCCACGGTCCGGCGGGGATACCGGCGAGCACGCTGGCAGCTGCCGGGTTCGGCACCCTTCTGGCGCAGGTGCAGATAGCGATCCCGCCGTCCGGCTATCCGGTGCCGCTCATCGCGACCAGCGCGTTCCTCACCGCCAACGGCGGGAGGCGGACCGTGCCGATCAGCATCGCCGGCACCGGCGCGGGCGGCTATGTGGTCGCTACGGTCTCGGAATTCCCGACCATGTCATCCGGTCCCGCCGTTGTGGCCGATGAGGCGAGCCTCCAGGATGCGCTGATCGGCGCAGGGGGAGCGCCTCTGCCGGCCACCGCATGGTGGCTGGCCACGGCAAACGGCAGCCTGCCAGCCGGATTGCCTGCGGGGTCCAGCGTCGCGACCGCCGCGGCGCTCAGCGCGGCCCTGCAGCGCGACCCGGTGTCTGCGGCGCCAGTCAAAGCGGCGCTGGCAGTGGGCGGGGCTGCAGCGCTGCTCGCCGCACTCGGGTTCTGCGTGAGCGTAGCAGCCAGTGCCCGGTCCCGCCGCAGCCAGCGAGCCTTGCTGGCTGCGCTCGGTGTGCCCGCTGCGGATCAGGCGTGGCTGTTCTGCCTTGAGGAGCTGATGATCAGCGGGCCGGCCGCACTGGTCGGGCTCGGGCTGGGCGTCGGTCTGGCGCACCTGCTGATCCCGGCGGTGACGCTGACCGCGACTGCTGGCATTCCGGTGCCGGCGGTACTGGTTCGCGTCCCGCTGCTGTGGGTTGCGCTGGTCGCGGTGATCGTGCCTGCGATACCCGTGCTCGCGGCGGTCGTCGCGACCCTGCGCCAGATTGATCCGGCGGCCGAGCTACGCGCCGCGGAGGCTGCGGGATGACCGGCAGACATCAAGTGGCCGAACCTGGCCCGCACCGCGCCGGCCCCGGCTCATCCGGGAGGACGCCGCCGCGCATCCTTGGTGCCTGGCGCCGCCTGCTAGGGTCAGCCTCCGCGGCAGCCGTGGCGTTCGCCCTGCTCGCCTGTGCGTGCTCGGTCGTCGCGGTGGCCGGCCCGCGTGCGGCGGAGCAGCTGCGGACCAGGTCATTCCGGCAAGTGCTGGCCGCGTCGCCCGCTATCGACCAGACGGTATACGGCACACTGGACGCGGCTTACCTGGTGAACGTGACGAACCGGGCGGTCGACGCCCGCGAGCTCCAGCACGTCCAGGACCTGCTCCGGACCAACCTGGCGAAGCGGATGCCGCTGGCTGCTGCCCGCTCGGACTGGACCGGCATGACGACGTCGTTCGTTGGCTTCGCGGACAATTCGCCAGCCGTCGTCACTGGCCGGGGTACCCAGTTCGAGCTTGTTTATCGCAGCGATCTTGCCGGAAACGCCCGCGTCGTGGCCGGCTCCCTGCCCGCCGGTCACCCGGCCAACCATGGACACGTCGTGATCCAGGCGGCGATCAGCGCGAAGACGGCGCGCAGTTACGGCCTGCGGGTCGGTTCTCGGGTGCCGTTGACAGCCACCGGCATCACGCTCCAGGTGACCGGGATCGTCGTGCCGGACGCGGCCAGTTCGCCGTTCTGGCAGGCCGATCCGCTGGTGGCTGCGCCAGTCCTGCAGACCCCGTCGAGCGGACCCTGGTTTTACCAAGGCGGCGCCTTCGTCCCGGCGAGCGCGCTGACCGTCCTTGGCAGCCGGTTCAGCCCGGCGGAGATCCAGCTGAACTGGATGTTCGGCCTGGCGCTCAATCGGCTGAGCGCGGCGCAAGCTGAAGCGCTGGCGCCGCAGTTGCAAAGCGCCTCGCTGACCGTTGCAGGTCAGCTTGCCTCGTCCGGTGCGCTGGCCGACGTTGATGTGGGCCTGACCTCCGGAGCCGGGGCAGTGCTCTCCTCGTTCACCGATAGCAACGCATCGATCGGGAACGTCCTGGATCTGGTGTCGGTGAGTCTCGCCGTGGTGTGCGCAGTCATCGTCTTGCTGGCTGCGTGGCTCGTAGCCGAGAAGCGGCGCGAAGAGTTCGCCGCGCTGCGGGCACGCGGTGCGTCGCGGCGCCAGCTAGGCGTCTTCTCGCTCAGCGCAACCATGGTCAGCGCGCTGCCGGGGGCCGCTGCGGGCATCGCCGCCGGATTGCTGCTGACTCCGGGGGCAGACACCGCGCTGGCGTGGTGGCTTGCCGGCCTGATCGTCGCGGTCGCGGTGGCGGGGCCGACGCTGATCACCGTCAGGATGCACCGCGGCTACGCGGTTCTCACGCGGCCGGACCGGCCGCCCGGCCGGATGGCCTGGGTACGCCGGCTGGTCGTTGAAGCGACCGCTTGTCTGGCCTCGGCCGGCGGGTTGCTGGTGTTGCGCGACCAGCAAGCAGGCGGGGCTAACGGCGACTTGTACGCCAGCCTGGCGCCGGTGCTAGTCGCCGTCCCGGTCGCGATCATTTTGCTGCGGCTGTACCCGCTGCTCGTCCGGCCGCTGCTGCTGATCGCTAGCAGGCGCTCAGGCGTGACCGCCTTCCTCGGTCTGGCCAGGGCGGCGCGGGTGTCGACTGCAGCGGTGCTGCCTGCCTTCGCCATGGTGCTGGCCTTGTCGCTGGTGTCGTTCGCCGGAATGGTCCGCGGCGCAGTGATTCGCGGTGAAGTCACGCAGTCCTGGCAGCAAGCGGGAGCTGATGCGGTGATCACTGCACCAACCGGGCTGTCCGTGGCGCAGCAGCGCGCTGTCGCGGCAGTGCCGGGAGTGCAGCGCATTGCGGCGCTCGGCGTGACGAGCGCTAGCCGGGGAAGCAATCTCGACGGGATATTCACGGTGGTAGCGGACCCGGCGCAGTATTCGGCGCTGATCGCTGACACTCCGCTGGCGCGTCCCCCAGCCAGCTTCGTTCACTGGCACGGGGCGGCTGGAGGCAGTACGGCTGAGGGCAGTACGGCTGCGGGAGGGGCGGTGCCGGTGCTGGCGTCCCCGGTGCTGGCCGCCCAGCTTGGCCGCGCGCCGGTTGCGCTGCAACTACAGGACGACCAGCAGATCCGGGTCTACGTGGCGGGCCTTGCCCCGGCCATGTCGGCGATCGCGCCGCTCAGTGGCTTCTCAACAGTGGGCTACTTTGTGCTGCCGCGCTCGGCACTGCACGGCAACATCCCGTCGGCCGACGCACTGCTGGTCGCCGGGTCGGGCCTGGACAGTGCTGCTCTCCGGCACACGGTGGCCGGCTGGCGTGAGCACGGCGCCGGGGTGACCCTGCGCTCCGATCTGGTCGCGGCGCTGGAGAAGGCGCCGCTGCAGCACGCGGCCTATTCCGAGCTCGCGCTCGGCGGTTACGCGGCGGCGGCTGGGTGCTTGCTCGTTCTGTTGCTGACGCTGATGCTGTCGGCTCCATCCCGCAAGCTGACCCTCGCCAGGGCCGCCACTATGGGCATGTCGACGGCTCAGACCAGGACGCTGGTGCTGGTCGAGTCACTGCCGCAGATCCTGGCTGTGCTGGTCGGCGGCCTGATCTGCGCGCTGGCGCTGGTCCCCCTGGTAGGGCCAGCGCTGTCGCTGTCGGTTTTCACCGGCTCTACCGCTGCGGTGCCAGTGCGGGTTGAACCTGCCTGGCTGACGGCAGCCGCGATCGGCCTGCTGGTCCTTGCGATCGCGACGCTGACTGGCCAGACGATGGTGGCTGGCCGGGGAGTAGCCCGTTCCCTGCGAATGGGCGGTTAGCACACGTGAGGGGATGCGCATGACAGTGCCGGAGCGGGACGCGGTCGTTGCCGCGGGCGGGATCGCTGAGCTTGGTGCGGAGGCGACGGCGGCCAGGATGTCCTACGGCGAGGGCGCGCTGGTCGTGTGCGATCAGGTGGTGCGCATCTACACCGGCGAGGGCATCGAGGTGCAGGCACTGCAAGGCCTTGACCTGCTGATCGGACAGGGTGAGCTGATCGCCATGGTCGGCGCTTCCGGCAGCGGCAAGTCGACGCTGATGAACATCCTCGCCGGGCTCGATACCCCGACCGCCGGGCGCGTACGCGTAGCCGGCCAGGACCTCGGCGCGCTGAGCGCCAAGCAGCGGCTGATCTACCGGCGGCAGCAGGTCGGGTTCGTCTGGCAGCAGACGTCGCGCAACCTGCTGCCCTACCTGACCGCGAAGCAGAACGTCGTGACGCCGATGCGGTTCAGCGGCTACCGGCGGCGGCTGCGAGACGACCGCGCAATGGAACTGCTGGAGGTTCTCGGCGTGGCGCACTGCGCGAACCGGGTCCCGTCCCGGATGTCTGGCGGAGAGCAGCAGCGGACGGCCATCGCCACCGCGCTGGCGAACGAGCCGCGGTTGCTGCTCGCCGACGAGCCGACCGGTGAGCTGGACAGCCGTACCGCGCAGGAGGTGTTCCGGGCGCTGCAGACTGCCAACACCGAGCTCGGCGCGACGGTTCTCGTGGTCACGCATGACTCGGCTGTCTCGCACCAGGTGCAGCGGACGGTGGCCATCAGGGACGGCAGGACCAGCAGCGAGACGCTTCGTCATGATGCCGCCGACGAGCTGGGCAACACGGTGCGGCAAGCGGTCGAGTACGCCGTACTCGACCGGGCCGGCCGGGTCCAGTTGCCGCGCGAGATGACCGAGCGGCACCAGATGCGCGACCGGGTGCGGTTGCTGTCGCTCGACGACCATATCGGCGTCTGGCCGGACCGCCCTGCTGGTGCAGGGCGGCATTCCGGCCTCGGCCGGCACTTCGGTTCAGGCCGGCACGCTGGCCACGGTAAGGACGGTGCGGCGTGACTGAGCAAGTTACCCGGACGTCCGGCGTCGGGCTCAGCGATAGCGCGGACATGGTCGTGGCACGCGAGCTCAGCCGGACCTTCTCGGGCGGCAGCATGGCAGTGCACGCGGTGCGCGGCGTCTCCTTCACGATCGGCAGGGGCCAGCTGGTCGCTCTGGTCGGCCGATCGGGTTCGGGTAAGACCACGTTGCTGAACATGGTCGGCGGCCTGGACAGCCCGACTAGCGGCGAGGTTCTGGTTGGCGGCCGGAACCTCACGGCGATGTCGGCGCGCGAGCGCACGATCCTGCGGCGCAGCACTGTCGCGTTCATCTTCCAGTCGTTCGGGCTCATCCCGATGCTCACCGCGGCCGAGAACGTCGGCATCCCGCTGCGCATCGCTGGCCGGCCGAGAGCTGAACGGGAGGAGCGGGTGCGGCTGCTGCTGAGCGTTGCGGGACTCGACGGGCACGAGAACCAGCGGCCGAACGAGCTGTCCGGCGGACAGCAGCAGCGGGTGGCGATCGCCCGGGCGCTCGCCGGCGCGCCGGAGCTGCTGATCGCGGACGAGCCCACCGGTCAGCTGGACTCCGAGACCGGGCGGCAGATCATGCGGCTGCTGCGCACGGTGGTCGTCGCCGAGGGGATCACCGCCCTGGTCGCGACGCACGACCCGGCGCTGCTCGACATGGCCGACGACGTGCTTGCGCTCGAGGACGGCAAGCTGACGCGCCCTTCGTAGCGGCCGCCGTGCACTGTATGAGCTGGGCTGACGCAGCTAGCAACTATCACGGCCAGCTGGGAACTTCAGTGCCGAGAGCGGGACTCGAACCCGCACGCCCTTTCAGGCAAATGCTTTTGAGGCATCCGCGTCTGCCTATTCCGCCATCCCGGCTTGGGTGGATCGATCTGTCAGCCTTAGCTCGCTTTGCTCCTGTTGCTCCGGCGCTCGCCATGTCGACCCTCAATGTGCCGACGCTCAATGTACCGCCGGAGGCGCTGAACGCTAAGGTACCGGGTTTTCGGTACGCTCTGCACGTGAGCAAAAGCCCCTTCAATGTCGTGATAGCCGAGGACGAGGCGCTGATCAGGCTTGATCTGCGCGAGATGCTCGAGGAGGAAGGCTACGTAGTAGCAGGCGAGGCTACCGACGGCGAGGCCGCCGTGAAGCTGGCCGAGGAACTCCGCCCCGACCTCGTGATCATGGACGTGAAGATGCCGGGTCTAGACGGCATTTCCGCCGCGGAACGCATCACGGCGAATCAGGTGGCGCCGGTCATCATCCTGACGGCGTTCTCCCAGCGCGACTTGGTGCAGCGGGCTAGCGAGGCGGGCGCGATGGCCTACCTTATCAAGCCGTTCACGAAAGCTGACCTGGTCCCGGCGATCGAGGTAGCGGCCAGCCGGTTCGCCGAGATCGCCGCCCTGAACGCCGAAGCGGCCGGCCTGCGCGAGCGGCTTGAAGTCCGTAAGCTGCTCGACCGGGCGAAGGGCGCGCTTCAGGACAGCCGCGGAATGACCGAGGCGCAGGCGTTCCGGTGGATCCAGAAAACCTCAATGGACCGCCGTCAGACGATGCGCGCGGTGGCTGAGGAAGTGCTCGCAGAGGCGGAACGGTCAGCGGCAGGGCAGTCTGAGCCGGGCCAGTCTGAGGCGGGCCAGTCTGAGGCGGGCCAGTCTGGGGCGGGCCAGTCTGAACCGGGGCAGTCTGAACCGGGGCGTGCCGACGCCGGCTCAGACCCGCACGCATAACCGCGCGTCGGGGCTGGCCAGCTGACCTGAACCGGCCGGCGGACCTGATTCCGCGTTGATCTGAGCGCGACCGCCCCGACGGATTCGTATTGCAGCTAACAGGCAAGCGGGCGGGGCCGACCACGAAAACCCCCGTTGCGGTCGGCGCCCGCCGCTTGCGGCCGCCGGACGCCGGGATAGCGGTCGACGGTCATGAGCCGGAGAACCTTTGGTGCCATGTCGGCCTTCCCCGGGCCGGCACGTTCTCTACTCGGTCGCCTTGCTCCACGCACAACGTTAGCGACGGGCGACAGCGGCGCGCAAAGACAACGGGATTCCGCTGCCGGTATGAGAGAAACATCCCGTCGCCGACGCGGACGGAGAAGAACTTTCGGGCCGATCGTCCGCCGGCCGCCGGATCAGGAGGGCCTGGACTCTCCGGGAACGGCGTCGCGGTGCAGGCAACTGAGTCGGGCGGTGCACACTCGCTTGCCGTCTTCGTCGGTGATCACGATGTCGAACGTGGACATCGTCCGGCCGCCATGCGCCAGCGTCGCCACACCGGTCACCAGGCCGGAGCGCGCTGCCCGGTGGTGCGTCGCGTTGATTTCGATTCCTACCGTGAACCGGCCGGGCCCGGCCTGCAGCGCCGAGCCGAGCGAACCGAGCGACTCGGCGAGCACGCAGGACGCGCCGCCGTGCAGGATGCCGTACGGCTGGGTGTTCCCGTCGACCGGCATCGTCCCGACGACACGCTGCGCGGAGGCTTCGATGATCTTGATGCCCATGCGGCCTGCCAGCGTTTCGCTGCCCTGGCTATTGAAGGCCTGTGCGATCTCCATCTGCTGGGCGGACAATTCCGGCACAACTACCTCCGCGTTCCGTGCTGATAAGGCCGGCGACCTTGGCATGAGCCAGCGTAGGGCTCCTGCCTCGCCTCGGCGCTACGGACCCGACGCGATTCGCCCTGTTTGTGCCTCCGGTCTTTCACTTAGCATCTGAAATGGCCCTCAGTAATCGGGCATAACCACGGATAACGCCCTCTGAGCAGGGCGGTTTGGGATGCTAAGTCGCGCCAGGCTCTTGCAGGCGCCGCAATCGGGCCGGAAGAAAGCCGAACAGTGAGCTTCGAAGTGGCCGCGCCCAGCTAACGCCAGGGAAACTGACAGACCCGCGCACTAAACTGACCCGGTGACAAAGAACGGCGCGGCATCGAGCGAAGCGACACCGGCTGAGGTCGTTACACCAGGTCACGGCGGGTCCCAGTCAGAACCGGCGCAGCCCGGGCAAGCCCAGTCAGAACCGGCCCAGCCCAGGCAAGCCCAGTCAGAACCGGCCCAGCCCGGGCAAGCCCAGCCCGGGCAAGCCCAAGCCCGGCGCGGGCGGCTGCTGTTGCTCGACGGGCACTCGCTCGCGTTCCGGGCCTTCTTCGCGCTGCCGCCGGAGAATTTCTCCACAACGACCGGTCAGCCGACCAACGCGGTGTACGGCTTCACCTCGATGCTGATCAACGTGCTGCGCGACGAGCAGCCAACGCATGTCGCGGTGGCCTTCGACCGCAGCGAGCCGACCTTCCGGCACGAGCAGTACGTCGAGTACAAGGCCACCAGGAAGGAATCGCCGGCCGACTTCCGCAACCAGCTCAGCCTGATCTTCGAGGTCCTCGACGTCCTTGGCATTCCGCGGCTGTCGGTGCCCGGCTTCGAAGCGGACGACCTGATCGCGACGCTGGCCACGCAGGCCGAGCCGGACATGGACGTGCTGATCGTGACTGGCGACCGGGACGCGCTCCAGCTCGTCACCGACCACGTGACCGTGCTGTACACGATGCGCGGCATCAGCGAGATGGCCAGGTTCACGCCGGAGGCAGTGCAGGCGAAGTACGGCCTCTCCCCGGCGCAGTACCCGGATTTCGCGGCGCTGCGGGGCGACCCGAGCGACAACTTGCCCGGCATCCCCGGCGTCGGCGAGAAGACCGCCACGAAGTGGATCGCCGAGTTTGGCTCGCTGGCGCAGCTAGTCGACCGCGTCGATGAGGTTAAGGGCAAGGCCGGCGACGCGCTGCGCGAGCACCTGGCCGGCGTCCTTCGAAACAGCCAGCTCACCCAGCTCGTGCGCGACGTCTCGCTCGAGGTCGGGCCGCACGACTTGCGCCCCGCCCAGTGGGACCGCGAGCAGATCCATCAGCTTTTCGACACCCTGCAGTTCCGCGTGCTCCGCGACCGGCTGTACTCAACGCTGCCGAATGGCATCGGCGTTCCCGCCGTCGCGCCCGGCGCGGCCGCGACCAATGCGACCGGGTTCGATGTGGCTGCTGTAATCCTCGCACCGGACCAGGTGGCCGATTGGATTTCCGGAAACGTGCTCGTTCCCGGCCGGTCCGGACTTGCCGCGAGTGGCAGCTGGGGACGCGGTACCGGCACGCTGACCGGTCTCGCGATTGCCGCGCCGGGCGGTGCTGCGGCTTACCTCGACCCGACCCAGCTCACTGAAGCCGACGACAAGGCGCTGGGTGCCTGGCTGGCAGACCCCGACCGGCCCAAGGCGCTGCACGACGCCAAGGGGCCGATGCACGCGCTCGCCGCGCGCGGCCTGGAGCTGCGCGGGCTGACCAGCGACACCGCGCTCGCCGCCTACCTCGCCCTGCCCGGCCAGCGCTCGTTTGACCTTGCCGACCTCGCGCTGCGGTACCTGAACCGCGAGCTGCGCGACGCCGAGCCTGCATCCGGCCAGCTGACGCTCGACGTGGCCGATGAATCTGAGATCGCCACCGCGCTGGCGCAGCGAGCGCAGGCGACCGCCGAGCTGGCTGACGCGCTCGATCGCGATCTCGCCGAGCGAGGCGCGACCGAGCTGCTGGCCGCGGTCGAGCTACCGCTGGTCGGCGTACTGGCCGAGATGGAGCGGGCGGGCATCGCTGCCGACTCCGAGCATTTCGCTGCGATGTCGGCGGAGCTCGGCGGTGAGGTGAAGTCCGCGGAGCAGGCAGCGTTCGCGGTGACCGGGCACGAGTTCAACCTCGGCTCGCCGAAGCAATTGCAGGAGGTCCTGTTCACCGAGCTGGGCCTGCCGAAGACCAAGCGGATCAAGACTGGCTACACCACTGACTCCGAGGCGCTGACTGGCCTGCTCGCACAGACGGAGCATCCGGTCCTCGCGCACCTGCTGCGGCACCGGGACGTGGCCAAGCTGAAGAGCATCGTGGACTCGCTGATCCCGATGGCCGACGCCGACGGCCGGATCCACACCACCTATAACCAGATGATCGCGGCTACCGGCCGGCTGTCGTCGACCGACCCGAACATGCAAAACATCCCGATCCGCACTGAGGAAGGCCGTCGGATCCGGCAGGGCTTCATCGTCGGGACCGGGTACGAGTGCTTGCTCACCGCCGACTACAGCCAGATCGAGCTGCGCATCATGGCGCACCTGTCGCAGGACCAGGCGCTGGCGGCGGCGTTCTCGTCCGGGCATGACTTCCACGCTGCGACGGCCGGGCGGGTGTTCGGGGTAGCTCCGGAGGAGGTCACACCGGAACTGCGCAGCAAGGTGAAGGCGATGAACTACGGCCTCGCCTACGGCCTTTCCGCGTACGGGCTGTCCCAGCAGCTGCGCATCTCGCCGGACGAGGCGCGCGGGTATATGGACGAGTACTTCGAGCAGTTCGGCGGTGTCCGTGACTACCTTCGTGACATCGTCGCCAAGGCCCGGATGGACGGCTACACCCAGACGATGCTCGGGCGCCGCCGGTACCTGCCGGACCTGACATCCGATAACCGGCAGCGCCGGGAGATGGCTGAGCGGATGGCGCTGAACGCGCCGATTCAGGGCTCGGCAGCCGACATCATCAAGGTCGCCATGCTGGCCGCCAGCGTCGAGCTATGCGCGGCCGGGCTGCGGTCCAGGATGCTCCTCCAGGTGCATGACGAGCTGCTGTTCGAAGTAGCGGCGGGCGAGCTGGAGGCCGTGAAGTCACTGGTGCGGGTGGCGATGGGCGGCGCTGCGGAGCTGACCGTGCCGCTTGAGGTCTCCATGGGCTGGGGACGAAGCTGGGCGGACGCGGCCCACTGACCCTCCTCACCCAGTTAGCTATTGGCGGCTAATACCGCAAAGGGCGCGGTCTGGGATGCTTGCCCCATGGAGTGCCGGCTGCGCGGGCTGGATGGCCCGGTCGAGGTGGTGCGGGACCGCTCCGGTGTGCCGCACTGCTGGGCGGTAACCGAGCACGACGCATTCTTTGCCCAGGGGTTCGTGCATGCTGAGGACCGGCTCTGGCAACTGGACTACGACCGCCGCCGGGGCCTTGGCCGGTCAGCCGAGGTGATCGGCCCGGCTGGAGTGACCTGGGACTCGCTCAGCCGGAGGCTTGACCTCGCCAGTGGCGCGCTCCGGGATCTGGCCCGGTTGTCAGCCCCGGCGCGGGACATGCTCACCGCCTACACGGCGGGCGTCAACGCACTGATCGGCCGGTCGCGTCGCGGCGGCCTGCCCGCCGAGTTCGCGCTGACCGGGCATGAGCCCGAGTCCTGGGAACCGTGGCACTGCCTGCTGGTCTACCGGGTCCGCCACCTCACCATGGGCTCGGCCGCCGGGAAGCTCTGGCGCGGTGTAGTCGCCCGGGCTCTCGGCCCGGCGGCGGCCAGGGCGATGGCGTCCGGCATGGCCAGCTGGCAGCTGGCCTGCGTGCCTCCCGGGGAGAGATGCGAGGGCGCGGTGCCGGCCTGGGCGGGCCTAGACGATGGCGGCAGCAACAACTGGGCTTTGGCTGGCTCGCGCACGGCCTCCGGACTGCCACTGCTGGCCGGAGACCCGCACCGGCCGCTGGAGATGCCGAACGTCTACGTCCAAGGGCACATCGCCGGGCCGACATTTGACGTGCTCGGACTCGCGATCCCCGGTGTCCCCGGCTTCCCGCACTTCGGTCACAACGACCGGGTCGCCTGGTGCATCACCCATGCGATGGCCGACGACCAGGACCTCTACCACTTCCCGGCCAGCCTGCCCGATGGCCCGGCACACACTGAGCTCATCACGGTGCGCGGCGGCGATCCGGTGCCGGTCGAGGTCCAGCGGACTGATCGGGGCCCGCTCATCGCACCGGACCTCGCGCTCGCCTGGGCGGCCGCGGCCGAGCCAAACACCGGCTTCGACGCGCTGCCTGCCATGCTGCGGGCCCGGTCGGTAGGCGACCTGTTTGACACCATGCGGTCCTGGGTCGACCCGGCCAACAACCTTCTGGCCGCCGACACCGACGGCAGCATCGGCTATCTCACCCGCGGCCGGATCCCGGTCCGGGCTCGCCCGGAAGCGGCATGGACGCCGGTCCCGGCCGCCGACGAGACCTATGGCTGGCGTAGCTACGTTGCGTTCAGTGACCTGCCGACAGTGCGTGATCCGGCCGGAGGATTCCTGTTCAGCGCCAATAACCGGATCCTGGCCGCTAACTCCGGGCCGTACCTGGGCCTGGACGTTGCGCCGCGATGGCGGGCCAGCCGGATCGTGGAAACGATCTCGGCGCTGTCCGCGGCGACAGTCGCGGATATGGCCGCGCTGCACCGCGACGTGGTGTCGCTGCCGGCCCGGAAAATTGCCAGCCTGCTGAGCGACTGGGCCCCGCTGGCCGGCTGGGATGGCCAGATGGCGGCAGGCTCGGCTTCAGCGGCCGCATACTCGGTGCTGCGGCGCGAGCTCGCGCTGCTCGTCGTGGAGCGCACCGGCCTTGCGGACGTCATCGACCACCGGTGGAACCGGATACTGCCGGGCATCCGGGCTGAGTCCGTCGTCTGGCGCGTGGCCGGGGACCACCTGGCGGCAGGTGATGAGTCCCTGCTCGGCGGCTGGTCCTGGCGGCAGGCGCTCGCCGAGGCAATCAGCCGGGCTGAGCGGAACTGGGCCGGCCAGCCGTGGGGCGAGTTGCACGCGACCGGCCAGCGGCACCCGCTCGGACAAGCCGGGCTTGACCCGCCGCCGGTGCCCTACGGCGGCGACATGGACACCGTGCAGGCAAGCTCTTATGTCCCGCTAACCGGTCTGCGCACGGTGACCGGCTCGGTCGCCCGGTACGCCTTCGACCTGGCCGACTGGGACTCCTCGGCCTGGGTGGTTCCGCTCGGCGCTGCCGGAGAGCCGGGCGCACGGCACGCTTACGACCAGCAAGAGGCCTGGCGGGCGGGGCGGCTGCTGCCTGCGCCGTACTCTCGCCGTGCCGTTCAGGCAGCGGCCGAGGAGCAGGTCACGCTGTTGCCTGATGGCCGGTGAAAAAGCGATTGACCGCAGCCTGAGGCACGCCTACGTTGAGTGCCCGTGCTGGCCCGGAAGACCGAATACTGGACGGTTGACGAGTGGCCGCTGCGCGAGCAGCCTGACGGCTTGCTGGCCGAGCTCTACGCGGTGCAGTCCGAGTTGCACGCCGAGGCGATGCCCGGCGACCCGCGCTTGCCGCTGGCTGCCGAGATTGCCTCAGCTCGACATCAGCCGGCCTCGGAGGACGGCGTTGTCCTCACTGCCAGGGATCCTGGCGGCGTTATCCGGGGCTACGCGTCCTGCGGCTGGCTGTACATGGCCGGCTGGGACCACGTCCTGCACACTCACGTCGCTGTGCCACCTGATGAGCGGCGGCAAGGGCTTGGCCGCCTGTTGCTGGACCACGCCGCGGCCATCGCCCAGCGCCGCGACCTGCGCCTCATTACTGGCCGGACCAAGGACAACGTCCCGTCCGGGGCCGGGTTCTGCGCGGCGATGCAGGCTCAGCAAGCGATGGTCGCGGACGAGAACCGGCTGGATCTCCGCAGCGTTGACCAGGCGCTGATCGACCGCTGGCTGACTGACGGCCCGCGCCGGGCCCCTGGCTACCGGCTGCTGTTCGTCGCCGGCCCGACGCCGCCGGAGCTGGCCGACGAAGTGGCGGCGGTGCTGAACGTTATGAACACCGCGCCACGAGAGGGCCTGGACGTCGGCGACACCCGCATCACGCCGGAGTTGATCAGGCAGAACGACGATGCGGCGTCGGCAGTGGGCGCGCAGCGCCGGGCCTACTACGCGGTCGAGGAGAAGTCCGGAAGGTTCGTCGGCCTCACCGATATCACCGTCCGGCCGGACCTGCCCGACCGGGTCTGGGTGGGTGACACGGCTGTCGAGCCGGCGCACCGCGGCCAGGGGCTCGGGAAGTGGCTCAAGGCGGCCATCACCCGGCACATCCTTGACGAGTTGCCCGGCGTGCGGTGGGTGATCACGTGGAACGCGGGTAGCAACGAACCGATGCTGGCCATCAACCACGCCGTCGGTTTCCGGCCGGTCGCGGTCTACACCACCTGGCAGGCCCCGGTCGAGGCACTGCGGGCGCTACTCGCGACCGGGCAGGACCGCGCATGAGCAGCGCGGCCCTCGACTGCGACTCGCCGATTGACCCCGTGGCCGGGCTCTCATATGCTGGTCACTGCACTGTGTTCTGGTGCAGTCCGCCAATGGTCAGGCAGCCCGCGGGGCAGTCTCACTGCAGGCCGCGGTCGGTCATGCTGACCAGGCATGTCACCCAAACCATGGCTTTGTTGTCGGACGCGTCGCGCACGGTACTGTCCACCAAATCCAATCCATGTCCGTATCCGGAGCCCACCTACACATGACGAGCAGCACAGAGGCCACCTCGACCCCCAAGGTAGCGGTCAACGACATCGGTTCCGAGGAGGCCTTCCTCGCCGCGATCGACGAGACCATCAAGTACTTCAACGACGGCGACATTGTCGAGGGCAC
>DATJNX010000045.1:0-51816 GCA_035507615.1 Streptosporangiaceae bacterium | reverse complement strand
TAGGCAGCCTGCGGTCCGAGTCGCCGGTGGCTGAGTCAACGGTTCGTGAGTCTCCCGTGCTTGAGCCGACCGCCCTTCAGCCAACCGCGGTTCAGTCAACCGTGTTTGAGTCCACTGCGCCGGGGGCGCCCGTGGTCGGGTTGCCGGCGCCTGGATCGACGGTGCTAGATTCCGCCAGCCCGGCGGGCTCGACGGGCAGGTACCGAGACGAGCCGTCGTGGCTCGCGGGCCGGTCGGTCGTTGGCACGCCACCTCCGGCGGTTTCCGGCCAGCCGGCTGTCTACCGGGCTACGCACCGGGCTCCCGGCGGGCTGCCGGGACTCTCGCCGAATCCCGCGGTCGGCGGCAGCCAGCCCGAGCCGGGTGCACTGTCGTAGCACTGGCTCCGTAGGACCGGTTCGCAGCACTGGCTCAAGGGTCCAGGCACGCTGCAAACCGTGAATGGGCCAGCAGATCGCCTGACTAGACCAGCACTGTTTCTTGACCAGCCGATGACCTCTGCCGTTTCCTATCTGACCTGTGATTTTGTGGTGTTCAGTAGGGCAGGCAGAGCGCTGTCGGCGACCTCAGTGCGGGCCCGGAAGGGGAGCTTGTGATATCTTTCACGAGCACCCACTCACAGGGTGCTGCGAGCGCCGTGATACGTTTCGCTCACCTGGACGCACAGGCCAGGCGGCAAGTGTCATGACGGCACTGGCACCACGACGTACTTCGCGGTCTGCTGGGCAACCCAGCCGCGCTAACACATCACCCGGAGCCTTGCAAAGATGCTGGCGAACATCGCCCCGATGGCGCGGCGATCCGCTGCCGTGACGGCCGCGGTGGCCACGGTCATGGTAGTGCTCAGCGCTGTCATCGCCGGCCACAAGGGCCTGCTCGGCGCGGCGATCGCGGTGGTCGTGGTGGCCGCATTCTTCGGGCTCAGCGTGCTTGCCCTGGGCCGGGCTGCGAAGGTTAGCCCGCAGGCGATGATGCTCGCCGGGATGGGCACCTACGTGGTGAAGATCCTGGTCCTGCTCTTCCTGGTGGGCCGCTTCCAGAACAGCACCGCGTTCAGCGCTTGGACGTTCGGGCTGACTGCCATCGTTCTCGTCCTGGTCTACGACATCGCTCTGGCGGTCACCTGGACTAGGACGAAGATGCTCTATGTCGAGCCGGACGGAGAACGATGACCCGTGGCTCCGACTTCCGCTGCGGACGGCAGAGTGCGGCCCGCCTGCAGTGCTGCCCGCATCCAGCGGCATCTGGTGAGCTGGCATGACCTCGCGGGTGAAGCCGGACCGCAGTCCCGGGCCGGGTCAGGAGGGGCAGGCGCCGCCGCTGACCGGTCCGCCGCGAGAGCGCGACGGCTGGCAGATCCTCAGCTACCTGCTAGGCGGCATGATCCTCTACGGCGGGATCGGCTGGCTGGTCGGCCACTGGACGGGCATCACGATCCTGTTTCCGCTCGGCATGATCCTCGGCATCGGCTTGTCGATCGCCCTGATCATCTTCCGGGTTACCAGATCCTGATAGACCGCGTGATGACACCCGGGCGCCTAACGGCAACCCCGATTTCAGCTGACCTCTCCCGTTACGCCATGATGACTCGACTTGACCCGCGGCGGCCCGAGGCACCGCGCGGGTTCGGGGGGACTACCCCCGGGCACGCCAACGTGCCAGTTCGCACGCGACAGCCCGGAGGGGAAACCCGGTGAGTGTAGTAGTTGCGGCCGAGGCCGCGAAGCACTGCGATCCGAACACCAGCCACGTTTTCTCCGGCTGCGGCTTCCCGGCACCATCGATCAACGACTTCTACTTCACGCCGCTGTTCAAGGTCGGCAGCATCGGGTTCGGCAAGCCAGGCCTGCTGGTGGTGCTCAGCACCATCATCGTCGTGGTCTTCTTCTGGTTCGCCTTCCATTCGCCGAAGCTGGTGCCGCGCGGAATTCAGAATGTCGGCGAGATGGGCATCCTGTTCGTCCGCGATCAGATCCTGCGCCCGCAACTGGGCAAGGGAGGCGACAAATGGCTCGCCTTCCTGGTGTCGCTGTTTTTCTTCATCTGGATCAACAACATCTTCGGCATCATCCCGATCCTCTACTTCCCGGCGATGGCGAAGTACGGATACCCGGTGGCGCTGGCCGGCATGGTGTGGTGCATCTACATGTTCCTCGGCATGAAGCACCAGGGCGTGTTCGGCTACTTCAAGAACATGTCGGTGCCATCCGGAGCGCCGTGGTGGATCCTGCCGTTGCTGGTGCCGATCGAGCTGTTCTCCAACATCCTGGTGCGGCCGTTCACGCTGTCCGTCCGATTGTTCGCGAACATGCTGGCCGGGCACGTGCTGCTGCTGGTGTTCACGCTGGCCACCTGGTACCTGCTCAGCTTGTCGATCGGCGCCCTGTTCGCCGCCACGTCGTTCGTGCTCGTGATCCTCCTCACCGGGCTCGAGGTGCTGATCCAGGCACTGCAGGCATTCATCTTCACGATCTTGACAGCTACCTATATCTCGGGCGCGTACGAACCCGCGCACTGACCCGACCGCCGAAACGGACCAACCCCGGCGGACCTGCCGCCGGGCCTGACACAAAGGAAACACACCAATGCAGCACCTGGTGCACCTGCATCACCTGCTCTACGTTGCCACCGGCGCGCGGCATGCGCTCACCGCAGTGGCCGCTGCCGGGCCGGGGTCATCCTCTGGCAGCCCGGTCTGGTACCACATCATCAACCTCGGTGCGCTGACCTACGGCCTCGCGGCCATCGGCCCCGGCGTCGGCATCGGCCTGATCTTCGGCCGCACGATCGAGTCGATCGCGCGTCAGCCTGAAGCGGCCGGCCGTGTCACCGGCCTGATGTGGATCGGCTTCGCGCTGACCGAGTCGCTGGCCCTCATCGGCATCGCGGTGCCGTTCTTCATCAAGTAGTACCCCCCGGCTGGAAGAGGTAGCCGCCATGTTGCATCTGCTAGCGGCGTCGTCGTCGCCCAACCCGCTTGTGCCGAACTGGACTGAGGTCATCGTCGGCGCGATCGGGTTCTTCGTCGTCTTCTTCGCGCTCTGGAAGGTCCTGCTGCCCAGGATCACCGCGACGCTCGACGAGCGGACCGAGAAGATCGAGGGCGGGCTGCAGAAGGCCGAGGAGATGCAGGCCCAGGCCAGGCACGTGCTGGAGCAGTACCAGGCCCAGCTCGCCGAAGCGCGGCACGAAGCGGCTCGCCTTCGCGAGGAGGCCAGGGAGCAGGGCGCCGGGATCATTGCCGAGATGCGCGAGCAGGCACAGGCCGAGGCGCGCCGGATCACCGAAACTGCCCAGGCGCAGATCGCCGCCGACCGGCAGCAGGCGTTCGCTTCGCTGCGCGCGGAGATCGGCACCCTGTCGGTGCAGCTGGCAAGCAAGATCGTCGGTGAGTCGCTGGACGACGACGCCCGGCAGAGCCGCGTTGTGGACCGGTTCCTGACCGAACTCGAGACTAGTCAGAGCCAGGCGTCAGGGGCGCGGACATCGTCATGAGGGGCATCAGCAGGGCATCTCTTGCCGAGCTCGAGGAGCGGCTGGCGCCGCTGACGGTGAGCGTGGCAACGGCGGTGACGCTCGGGAACGAGCTGTTCACCGTGGCCGGCCTGCTGGCCAGCCAGCCGGCACTGCGCCGGGCGCTGGCCGATCCGTCGCGTCCTGCCGATGCAAGATCGGGGCTCGCCACCTCGCTGCTCGCCGGCCGGGTCAGCGAGGCGACAGCTGACCTGGTAGCAGCGGCCGCGGCCGCCCGCTGGTCGGCGCCCGGTGACCTGACCGACGCGGTCGAGGAACTGGCTGCCGAGGCAATCGTCGCGGCAGCCGATGACGAAGGCCACCTGGACGACCTGGAGGACGCGCTCTTCCGGTTCGGCCGGGTCGTGGCCAGCCAGCCGGAACTGCGGATCGCGCTGACCAACCCGTTTGTGTCCGCGGACGCTAAGCGCGGCCTCCTCGCCGGACTGCTGGCGGGTAAAGTGACACCGGAAGCGCTGCGGCTGATCACCGAGGCGGCGATCAGCCCGCTAGGACGCAGCGTCGATGTCAGCCTTGAGCACTATGCCCAGCTGGCAGCGCGCCGGCGGGAGTCTGTGGTGGCTGAAGTGCGGGTGGCCATCGCGCTGACCGCCCAGCAGCGCAGCCGCCTGGCTTCGGCGCTAGCCACAGCCTACGGTCACCAGGTGCACCTTAATGTGGTGCTCGACCCGCGGGTATCCGGCGGCATGACGGTGCGCGTGGGCGACGAGCTCATCGACGGGAGCGTGGCCACCCGGCTTGCCGAGGCTCGCCGCAAGCTGGCGTCATGACATGGCCGGCGAACCTGGGCGGACTGGCGGCCGGGGCGACCCCGGTCCCGGCGACCCGGGTCGCGGCGAGAGCCCGTAGCCAGAGCCCACCGAGTCTGGCGACCAGGTGCCCCAGCCCGAGTATGACAAGTCCGACACGGACAAGCCCGATAAGGATGAGAAGGACAGAAACATGGCGGAGCTGACAATCCGGCCGGAAGAGATCCGCGACGCTCTCGAGCGGTTCGTCGCGACGTACGAGCCCGGAGCGGCCTCCACCGAGGAGGTCGGCGCCGTGGTGGAGTGCGGCGACGGCATCGCGAAGGTCTCCGGCCTGCCGTCGGTGATGGCCAACGAGTTGCTCGAGTTCGAGGACGGTACTCGCGGCATCGCTCTGAACCTGGACGTCCGCGAGATCGGCGTCGTGGTGCTCGGTGACTTCAGCCACATCGAGGAAGGCCAGCGTGTCAAGCGCACCGGCGAGGTGCTGTCCGTCCCGGTCGGCGACGGCTTCCTCGGGCGCGTGGTCGACCCGCTGGGCGTCCCGCTGGACGGCCTTGGCCCGATCCAGGGTCATACCGAGGAGCGGCAGCTCGAGCTGCAGGCGCCGACCGTGGTGCAGCGTAAGCCGGTTACCCAGCCGCTGCAGACCGGTATCAAGGCCATCGACGCCATGACGCCGGTGGGCCGGGGCCAGCGCGAGCTGATCATCGGTGACCGCCAGACCGGCAAGACCACGATCGCCATCGACACGATCATCAACCAGAAGCAGAACTGGGACTCCGGCGACCCGGCCCGGCAGGTGCGCTGCATTTACGTAGCAGTCGGCCAGAAGGGTTCCACCATCTCCGCGGTACGCGCCGCGCTGGAAGATGCCGGCGCGCTGGAGTACAGCACGATCGTCATGGCGCCGGCGTCTGACCCGGCTGGTTACAAGTACATTGCTCCCTATACCGGCTCGGCCATCGGTCAGCACTGGATGTACCAGGGCAAGCACGTGCTGATCGTGTTCGACGACCTGACCAAGCAGGCGGAGGCCTACCGCGCCATCTCGCTGCTGCTGCGTCGCCCGCCGGGCCGCGAGGCCTACCCCGGAGACGTGTTCTACCTGCACTCCCGCCTGCTCGAGCGCTGCGCCAAGCTGTCAGACGAGTTGGGCGGCGGGTCGCTGACCGGCCTGCCCATCGTCGAGACGAAGGCGAACGACATCTCCGCCTACATCCCGACGAACGTGATCTCGATTACTGACGGCCAGATCTTCCTGGAAACCGACTTGTTCAACTCTGGCGTCCGCCCGGCCATCAACGTCGGCCAGTCGGTTTCCCGGGTGGGCGGCAACGCGCAGATCAAGGCCATGAAAAAAGTGGCCGGCGGACTGAAGCTGGCGCTGTCGCAGTACCGCGACCTGGAGGCGTTCGCGTCATTCGCTTCTGACCTGGACCCGGCCTCGCGCGCTCAGCTTGACCGCGGTGCCCGGCTGGTGGAACTGCTCAAGCAGCCGCAGTACAGCCCCTTCCCGGTCGAGCGGCAGGTGGTCTCGGTCTGGGCCGGTACCGAGGGTTACCTCGATGACGTGCCGGTGGAGGACGTGCGGCGGTTCGAGACCGAGTTCCTCGATGACCTCGCCAGGACCCGCCCCGGCATCTACGACGCGATCCGGGAAACCGGCGACCTGAGCAACGACACCGTCGTGGCGCTCAAGGACGCGATCGGTCAGTTCCGCGGCACGTTCGAGAAGAGCGACGGCGAGCTGCTGGTGTCCGACGAGCCGGCCGAGCCACTGGACGCAGATCGCGTCGAACCCGAGCGGGTCCATCAGTACACCGCGGCACCGCCAGCCGCGAACCAGTAAGGCGGGATAAGGCAGCATGGGAGCCCAGCTTCGCGCGGTACGGCGGCGGATCCGCAGTGTCCAGTCCACCGCCAAGATCACGCGTGCCCAGGAGCTGATCGCGTCCTCGCGGATCATCAAAGCGCAGCAGCGGCTGCACGCGGCGGCGCCTTACGCCAGGGAGCTCACCAGGGCGGTCGAGGCGGTCGTCAGCAGATCCGAGAACATCGATCATCCGCTGACGCAGCCGGTGCTGAGCCCGACCAGGGCGGCGGTGGTCATCCTGACCAGCGACCGAGGGTTCTGCGGCGGGTTCAACGCCAACGTGCTGCGCGAGGCGCAGAGCTTGCGCGCGCTGCTCGAAAGCCAGCAGGTCGAGACCGTCACCTACGTGGCGGGCCGCAAGGGCATCGGCTGGCACCGGTTCCGCGGCCGCGAGATGGCGGCCGAGTGGAGCGGCTTCTCCGACACCCCGCGACAGGAGAACGCGGCTGAGATAGCCAGCGGCCTGCTGGAGGCCTTCGACCGCCCGACAGCGGAAGGCGGTGTCGACGAGATCCACGTCGTCTACACGCAGTTCGTGTCGATGCTGACCCAGGAGGCGGTTGTCCACCGGCTGCTGCCGCTGGAGGTCGTGCCAACTGATGAGCCTCCGCCGACCGGTCCGCTGCCGATCTACGAGTTTGAGCCGTCGCCAGAGGATGTTCTCAACGCGCTGCTGCCGTGGTATGTGGAAAGCAGGCTCTTCCAGGCGCTGCTTGACTCTGCCGCCTCCGAGATCGCGGCGCGGCGGCGGGCAATGAAGTCGGCCACCGACAACGCGAATGAGTTGATCGAGAAGCTCAGCCGGGAAGCCAACAAGGCTCGGCAGGCCGAGATCACCCAGGAAATCAGTGAAATCGTGGGCGGCGCGAACGCGCTGGCCGACGCGACCAGGGAGTAAGTGAGCTGCAACATGAGCGCTACCGCAGAGACCACCGCCGACGCGGCGGCCAGGCCGGCAGCCACCGGCCGGGTATCCAGGGTGATCGGCCCCGTCGTGGACGTTGAGTTCGCCACAGAGGAGATGCCGGAGATCTACAACGCGCTGCATGTGGACGTGACGCTCGGCGGTACGACCCGGACGCTGACGCTGGAGATCGCGCAGCACCTCGGTGACGACGAGGTGCGGGCCATCTCGATGCAGCCGACCGACGGGCTTGTCCGGGGCGCCGTCGTCACCGACTCCGGCGGCCCCATCAGCGTGCCGGTTGGTGATGTCACCAAGGGCCACGTCTTCAACGTGCTCGGCGAGCCGCTGGACGTGCCGGCGTCATCGCTGGAGGTCACCGAGCGATGGGGGATTCACCGGGATCCGCCGCCGTTCGACCAGCTGGAAGCACGCACCGAGATCCTCGAAACCGGCATCAAGGTCATCGACTTGCTGACGCCGTACGTCAAGGGCGGCAAGATCGGCCTGTTCGGCGGCGCCGGCGTGGGCAAGACCGTCCTGATCCAGGAGATGATCACCCGAGTCGCGAAGAACTTCGGCGGTGTGTCCTGCTTTGCAGGAGTCGGCGAGCGGACGCGTGAGGGCAACGACCTGTTCCTGGAAATGACCGAGTCTGGCGTCATCAAGGACACGGCGCTGGTCTTCGGCCAGATGGACGAGCCGCCGGGCACCCGCCTCCGAGTCGCCCTGTCGGCGCTGACGATGGCCGAGTACTTCCGCGACGTGCAGCAGCAGGACGTGCTGCTGTTCATCGACAACATCTTCCGGTTCACGCAGGCTGGCTCGGAAGTGTCGACACTGCTCGGCCGGATGCCGTCGGCGGTGGGCTATCAGCCGACGCTGGCCGACGAGATGGGCCAGCTGCAGGAGCGGATCACCTCGACCCGCGGTCACTCGATCACCTCCATGCAGGCGATCTACGTGCCCGCTGACGACTACACCGACCCCGCGCCATCGGCCGTGTTCGCCCACCTCGACGCGACTACGGCACTGTCCAGGGAGATCACCCAGAAGGGCATCTTCCCGGCGGTGGACCCGCTGGCCTCGACATCCCGGATCCTGGCGCCGGCGTACGTCGGTCACGAGCACTACGAAGTCGCCCGCGAGGTGCAGCGGATCCTGCAGCGGTACACCGAGCTGCAGGACATCATCGCCATCCTCGGTATCGACGAGCTGTCCGAAGAGGACAAGGTCACGGTGCAGCGGGCCCGGCGGATCGAGCGGTTCCTGTCGCACCCGATGTTCGTGGCCGAGCAGTTCACCGGCCAGCCGGGCGTCTTCGTGCCGCTGAAGGAGACTATCGCGTCCTTCAAGGCCCTCTGCGAAGGCCGCTACGACCACGTCCCGGAGCAGGCATTCTTCATGGTCGGCGGGATCGAGGACGTCGAGCGCAAGGCCAAGGACCTGGAGCGGTCGTGACGGAGTTGCGCGGGACTAGCACCGTGACGGAGTTGCGCAGGACTAGCGCCGTGACGGAGTTGCGCGAGGTAGCACTATGAGCATGCAGGTAGCGCTCGTCGAACCGGAAGGCGAGCTCTGGTCGGGCAGCGCTGAGATGGTGATTGCCCGGACGCTGGACGGCGAGATCGGCTTGCTGACCAACCATGCCCCGATCATCGGCATCCTCTATGAGGGCAGCATGGTGCAGATCCGGCCGGACAGTGGCGGGCCTGACGTCTTCGCCGCGGTGACCGGGGGATTCCTGTCCATGGCCGACAACCGGGTGTCGATCCTGGCGCGGCGAGCGCGGCTCGGCAGTGCCGTGGATTCCGAAAGCGTGCAGTCGTCGCTGGACGAGGCGCTCCGGGTGGCAGGCCCCGTCGGTCCCGAGGAGCCAGCCGACGTCCGGTATTACCGGTCCCTGCTCCGGGCAGCGGCTCAGGGTTAGCACGGCCCAGGACCGCGACGGCAAGACGACCACGGGCACGGCAGAGCGGGAACGGCAGGGGTGATAGCTGAGGTCGCTCTCGCCATTGCGCTGGTTGTCGCTGTGCTCGTCTTCGCCGGCGTGGCGTGGCTGGCGCTGCGCAGCCGGGTGATCGCCAGGCATGGCGGCATCATCGAATGCGGCCTGCGCCAGGCACCTGGCGCGAAATGGCACGACGGCCTCGCTGAGTTCCAGCGCAGTCAGTTGTGCTGGCACCCGGCGGTTACCCTCCGCCTGCGGCCGCGAGCGTGCTTCGATCGCGCCGGACTGGCGATCGTGCGCAGCCGCAGGCCGACCACCGCTGAGGCGGCCAGGTTTGGCGTCGAGATCGTCATTGCCGAGTGTGAAGTCCGGCGCGTGAGGGCGCCTGGATCCGGAGAACGCCAGAATGGCGGGATCCAGCCCGTCGAGCTTGCAATGTCGCATGCCGCATTTACCGGTCTGCTGGCCTGGCTGGAGTCCTCACCGCAGTTCCACCTGCGGGCTAGCTAGCAGTGAAAGTGAACCGAGCCAGGAGGCAGCGGACCTAACGCTCGCCGCCCGGCTTCCAGAGCAGATCGCCGTGCTCTTCGTTCGCCCGGCGCGCCAGGATGAAAAGCAGGTCTGACAGCCGGTTCAGGTAGCGCGCGGTGAGCGGGTTCATGCTCTCGCGGTAAACCTCGAGGGCGGCCCAGGTGCTCCGCTCAGCCCGCCGGACCACTGTCCTGGCCACGTGCAGCAACGCAGTCGCCGCTGTGCCGCCCGGCAACACGAAGCTTCGCAGGACCGGCAGTCCCTCGTTGAACCTGTCGCAGTCCTGCTCGAGTGCCGTGATGTAACCCTCATCTACCCGGAGCGGGGGATATGCGGGGTCTGGGGCGACAGGGTTGCACAAGTCGGCGCCGACGTCGAACAGCTCGTTCTGAACCCGGAGCAGCACCTGACTGATATCCGCGGGCGGCTTACCGACCGTGACCGCGACGCCGATAGCCGAGTTTGCCTCGTCGGTGTCGGCGTAAGCGGCCAGTCGCGGATCCGTCTTGTGCGCCCGGCTCATGTCTCCGAGCGCTGTCGTGCCGTCGTCGCCAGTCCGGGTATAGATCTTCGACAGGACGACGGGGGATTCCGGGTCTTTCGGCATGCACTCACCGTATCGGCAGCAGCGGCCCGCGCCGGGGGCAGGTCTTCTACGAGCGGCCGGCTGGTCAGCGGCGGCGCACCCGGCCGCGGCAGAGGCCTGCCTGGCGCGCTGTGCCGGGATTATTCCTTGCCAGAAACACGCTTTCAGGCTCCCGGTTGCTGATGTTGTCCGAAATCCTTGGCCGCCTGCCGCAGTCAGCACCGGATCCGGCAACCCAGCCATCGAGCCTCTGCTGATGCTGGATTAGCGCGCCTGACCTGGGGTATTCCCATAGCCAACACGATGTGGCATCGTGTGGATACGAAGAGTGATGGGGCTGGAGCCTCGAGGCTAACAGCAGGCGGGGTTTTCAGTCACCGGGTCTTGGGCCTGTTCTGGGCCCGAAATGAGCCGCTGAGCGGCTCGCGGTCCGGACGGTAAGCCGGCGGTTCTCGGGGGCCCGCCGGATTACCAGGACCGCATAGTGGGGGGAGCGCGCTCCCGGTCTGCGGGCCGGGAGCGCGCTATTGTCTGCGCCCGGGAGTCTGGTCGCAGCCCCTGCTACTCTGACGATCATCTGAAATATGGAAAGTCGGATCGTAGCTATAGATCACGCTCCAATTGCGAGAGCCAGGCATAAATACACCGATACTCTTGTCGGCGATGTTCCGGTGCTCTGGTCGGATTGGCAGGCTTCCACCGACTCCGGAGTGAGCTGGGAGGACAGGCGTGTACGACTACGTCATCGCCGGCGCCGGCAGCGCCGGCTGCGTGCTGGCCTCGCGCCTGAGCGAGAATCCGGAAGTCCGGGTGCTGCTGCTCGAAGCCGGGCCGCCGGACACGGCCGACGAGATTCACATCCCGGCCGCGGTGAACCTGCTCTTCCAGACCGCATACGACTGGAACTTCCAGACTGTCCCGCAGGACCGTGCAGGCGGCCGGTCGATCTACTGGCCGCGCGGGCGGGTACTGGGCGGCTCGTCGTCGATCAACGCCATGATCTATATCCGCGGCAACCGGCATGACTATGACTCGTGGCGGGATGACTACGGCTGCGAGGGCTGGGGTTACACCGACCTGCTGCCGTACTTCCTCCGCGCCGAGAGCAACTCGCGCGGCGCCTCGGCCTATCACGGCGCCGCCGGACCGCTGAGCGTGCAGGACCTCAAGTTCAAGAGCAGCCTGACCGGTGCGTTCCTGTCTGCCGCACGTAACTGTGGCGTCCCGGCAAATGACGACTTTAACGGGCCGAATCAGGACGGCGTCGGCTATTACCAGGTCACTCAGAAGGCCGGGAGACGATGGTCGGCGGCAGATGCCTACCTGAAGCCCGCGGCGGACCGGCCGAACCTGACCGTCCAGACTGATGCGCTTGTCACCGGCATCGAGATCGAGGGCGGCCGGGCGACCGGCGTGCGCTACCTGCGCCGCGGCGCGGAGGAGCTGGCAGAAGCCGGGTCAGAGGTGATCGTCTGCGGCGGGGTCATCGGCAGCCCGCAGTTGCTGATGCTGTCCGGCATCGGCCCGGCCGATCACCTGCGCGAGCACGACATCGCGGTGGTGGCCGACAGCCCGGGAGTGGGCAGCAACCTGTCCGATCACCCGGTTGTCACCGCGATGTGGAGCGCACCCAAGACCCGGAGCCTGTGGGAGAAGGCTGGTCCGGCGAACCTCGCACGGTGGCAGATGACTCATACCGGACCGATGACGACGAATATTGCCGAGGCGGGCGGGTTCAGCCGGACCGATCCCGCGTTGCCGGCGCCCGATATTCAGTGGCACGTACTGCCCGTTCCCTATCTTGATGGCGGTCTGGCAGACCCTGCCAGCCGGGCGCTGTCCGTGCTGATCACGCTTGTCGCCGTGGGCAGCCGGGGCAAGATCCGGCTGCGCAGTTCCGATCCGCGGCACAAGCCGCTGATCGACCCTTCCTACCTGTCCGACCTGGCCGATCTCGATCCGCTTGTTGCCGCGGTCGGCATGGCGCGCGAGTTCGCGGCAGCCCGGCCGCTCAGCCGTCAGCTCAAGTCGGAAATGGCGCCGGGGACCGACGTCCGGACCGATGCCGAACTCCGGGAGTGGATCCGGGGCAACCTATCGACGCTCTACCATCCAGTCGGCACTTGCGCGATGGGCGGCGACTCGCGCCTTGCCGCTAGCAAGCTCACCAGTGTGCTCGATACCGAGTTGCGGGTGCGCGGGGTCGACGCGCTCCGGGTCGTCGATGCGTCGGTGATGCCGACAGTGCCGCGCGGCAACACCAACGCGCCCACTATCGCCATCGCCGAGCGAGCCGCCGACCTGATTCAGGGCCGCGCCCCGCTAGCGGCGCTAGATCCCGCCGACTCGCTGCTGGCAGCGGCTGGCTCTCAGTAAGGGCCATTGAGCAGGAGCTGCCAGGCCGCTAGGGCGGCAGCCGGGCCGGCTACTTATAGCGCTTGCCGTGCAGGACCGTGACCAGCTTCATGATCTTCTTCAGGTCCTCGTCGGTCCGGCTGAACGACGTCAGGTTCACCAGCGGCTTCATCCGCAGCCGGGCGATCGACTTCGGCCGGCCGAACTCTCGCAGCCCGTCGGCGCCGTGGATGCGGCCGAACCCGGAATCGCCCACGCCACCGAACGGCAGCGCCGGGATGCTGGCGAACGAGATGACCGAGTTGATCGCTGTCATACCGCTGCGCATCGAGCGTGCTGCCGCCATCGCCGCTTTCCCGCTGCCGGCGAAGACCGTGCCGCCCAGGCCGTAACGGCTGGCGTTCGCTCGCTCGACACCCTCGCTGATGCTGGCGACCTTCGCCACCGTGATGGTCGGCCCGAAGGTCTCGTCCGTCACGGCCTTGCTTTCTTCTGGCACGTCCGCAAGGATCACCGGGCCGACGTACGGCCGCCGGATACTCGCGATGCCGCCGACGACCGGGCGGCCGCCGCGTGCCAGCGCGTCCGCGATGTGCTTCTCGATGACTTCCGCCTGGCCCGGCAGCGTCATCGGTCCGTAGTCGGCCTCCCGGTCATCACCTGGCCTGATCTGCGTGACGCGGTCGGTCAGCTTCTCCAGGAACTGGTGGTACACGTCCTGGACTACATAGACCCGCTCGACTCCGACGCACGTCTGGCCGGCGTTGGATAGCGCGCCCCAGGCGCAGGCATCGGCGGCGGCGTCCAGGTCGGCGTCCGCGCCGACAATGAACGCGTCCTTGCCGCCGCATTCGGCGACCAGCGGCGTGAGGTTCTCGGCGCAGGCGGCCATGACCTTCTTCGCGGTAGCGGCCGAGCCGGTGAAGGCGATCTTGTCGACCCCGCTGCGCGCGAGGTGGTCGCCAGTCTCACCCATCCCGGTGACCAGCTGGAACACCGGCTGTTCGGGTACTACCTCGGCAAAGGAACTCACCAGCCACGCGCCGACCGCGGGCGTCAGTTCGCTGGGCTTGAAAACTACCCCGTTCCCGGCAGCAAGGGCGTACGCGATGGAGCCCATGGGCGTGAAGACAGGATAGTTCCACGGGCCGATGACGCCCACTACGCCGAGTGGCTGGTACTCCAGCGTGGCCGTGTAGTTGAAGGCGACCAGGCCGCTGCGCACATGGCGCGGGCCGAGCACGCGGCGGGCGTGCCTGGCTGCCCAGTCGATGTGGACGATCGCTAGCAGGATCTCCAGCTGGGCGTCGGCCAGCGGCTTGCCGGTCTCGGTGTGCACGAGCTCGGCCAGCCGGCCGATGTACCTGGTCAGGTGCGACTTCCAGGCCAGCAGCCGCTGCTTGCGGCCGGACCAGCCGAGGTCAGCCCACCACTGCGCGGCCGCCCTGGCCCGCTCAACGGTCACCGCGACGTCCTGCGCGTTGAAGACCGGGTAGGTGCCGATGACCTCGTTCGTGGCCGGATTCAGGGTGTCGAAGGTATCGGTCGACCTGACGTGCCCGTAGCTACCGAGCGTGGCTGTCATCGCCTGGCACCGCCGTTCTGCGCTAATTTTGCTGGGATTGTACGCTGGTGCGCCCAGGCTCGTCTTGCTGTCCGGAATCAGTAAATCACTGGCTTCGCGGGCAAGATCTTGTCAGGTACCGTGTTCCCGTCCAGCCAGAGTCGCCCGGCAAACCGACTAAGACACCACCGAAACGCCAGCCGGGACCTGCCGAGATCTGGAGTGCTCGTGGCGCAGCCAGGCAGTTCCGAGGCCGACCAGCACTGGCTACGTGAGGCGATCAAGCTATCCCGGTACTGCCCGCCGTCGGCGACCGCCTTCTCGGTCGGCGCCGTCCTGGTTGCGGCAGACGGCCGGGCGCTGTCGACCGGGTTCTCCCGCGAGACGGATCCCAAGGATCACGCCGAGGAAGTGGCACTCGCGCGGCTAGGCGGCACGTGGACCGACGCTGACCTGGCCGGGGCGACGATGTACAGCTCTCTTGAGCCGTGCGCGGCCCGGGCGTCCAGGCCGACCCCGTGCGCGGACCTGATCATCGCTAGCGGTGTCGGCCGGGTTGTTATCGCCTGGCGCGAGCCGCCGATATTCGTTCCCGGCGGCGGCGCGGTCAGGCTGCGGAAGGCGGGCGTCAACGTCCAGGTCATTCCGGAACTGGCCGCGTCTGCGCGAGCAGTCAACGCGCACCTGCTGCCCTGAGTCAGCCTGGCTGACACCAATCCGCCCAGGTCATTCGGTACATAACGTGCGGCCGCACCGGGCTTCCGAGCGGCACCCGCGGGTGGTCGAAGCGCGCGACCTCTGTCATCCCGATCCGCCGCATTACGGCCCGGGATGGCTCGTTGAGCACGGCAGTCATCGACCAGATATCGGGCAGCCCGGCACCCTCGAATGCCACCCCGACGGCCGCCCGCGCGGCTTCGGTCGCGTAGCCGTTGCGCCACGCATGCCTGACCAGCCGCCAGCCGACTTCCGTTCCGGATCCGGGCACGCCGTCCGGCAACGGATCCAGCCCGGTGTAACCGACGAACTCGCCCGTCGCGGCCAGCTCTAGCGCCCACAGGCCGTAGCCCTGCTGCTCGAAGCGCTCCTCGATCCGGTCCACGAACGCGTCGCTGGCGGCACGGTCCAGCGTGGCGGGGAAGTACTTCAGCGTCTCCGGGTCGCCGTTGAGGGCGGCGAACGGGGCGCGGTCTGACTCTCGCCAGCGCCGCATCACCAGCCGGTCGGTCACGACCGTGTCGAACCTGCGACTCCCGGACATCAGGCAGGAACGACGCTGACCGGGCCGATACCAAGGTCTTCCACCGGTTCCCTGATCTGCGCGGCATCGCCCACCAAGATCGTGACCAGGCGGTCCTCAGGGAACGCCGTGACCGCTGCCGCCGTCGCCTCGGTGGTGCTGGTCTCGGCCAGCCGGACGTAGAAGTTCGCCTGATAGTCGTCGGGCAGGTGCTGCTGCACCTGATCAGCGAGCGTCCCCGCGACAGGCGCGGCCGTCTCGTAGCGCAGCGGCGCGACCAGCACCAGGTTCTGCACGGCCATGTCACGTTCGGCATCGGTCAGCCCGCCGGCTGCCAGGGTGCGCAGTACCGTCCGGAGATCGTCCAGCGCCGGGCTGGTCGACGCGGTGTCCACCGAACCACTGATAGCGAGAAGCGAGGCACCGGTACCCTCGTCGGGCGCTGGCGAATGCAGCACCTGCGTTGCGGCACGCACGCCGTAGGTGTAGCCCTTCTCCTCGCGCAGCACCCGGTCGAGCCGGGAGGTGAGGGTGCCACCCAGGCAATACGTGCCAAGCACCAGGGCAGGCCATTCGAGGTCGTGGCGGTCCGGTCCGAGCCGCCCGATGAGCAGTTGCGTCTGCACCGAGCCGGGCCGGTCCACGATCACTACCCGGCCGTCGTCGGCTGCTGTCACCGGCGGGATCAGCGCTGGCGCGCCGGCGTCCGCGGTCCAGCCGCCGAGCGTGTCGGCAAGCACCGCGTCCAGGTCGACGCCGGTCAGGTCGCCCACAATCACCGCGGTCGCGGTAGCTGGCCGAAGCTTAGCTTCGTAGAACGCGCGCACTGCCGCGGCGTCGATCCGGGCCACGGTCTCCGCGGTGCCCTGGCGCGGCCGTGATATCCGGGCAGCGTCCGGAAAGAGTTCATGCGCGAGCTGAATCGCAGCCCGCATGCCGGGATTGGCTAGCTCGATCGGGATCGCGTCGAGTCGGTTGCGCACCAGCCGGTCGACCTCGGTCGCCGCGAACGCGGGCTCGGCGAGCGCGTAGGTAAGCAAGCGCAGGGCCCGGTGCAGGCGCGACGCCGGAACCTCCAGCGACAAACGCGCGCCGAGGAAGTCAGCGCCGGCCTGCAGCGTCGCGCCGCAGCGCTCGAGTTCGGCCGCGAACTCCTCGGCGGAGTACGGCCCGGCGCCCTGAGACAACGCGCGCACCATGATCGCGGCAATACCGTCCAGCCCGGCGGGTTCCGCGTCGAGCGGCGCATCCAGGCAGATCTCGACAGCAACGAGCTGCTGCCCGGGCCGGTGGCAGTGCAGGAAGCGCAGCCCGGCCGGCAGGGTGCCGCGGTCGGGTGACGGGAATGCCCACGGCCTGACCTGTCCGGCAGCGGGCATCGGGTAAAAGTCCATGGTGACGCCAGCCTCGGTCATTGCCCGGTCCCGTTCTGCTGAGCCTCGTCCTGCTCAGTCCCGCTCTGGCTAGTCGGTTCGTAGACGAGCACCGCCCGGTTGTCAGGGCGGATCCGCGCGGCGGCGACGGCCTGGACCTCCGCCGCGCTGATGTCGAGGATCCGGCTGACGGCACTGAACGCCAGCTGCGGATCGCCGAACAGCACCGCGTACCGGCACAGCTCGTCGGCTCGGCCGGCCACCGGGCCGAGCCGGTCAAGCCACTCCCGCTCCAGCTGGGCTTGCGCCCGCTCCAGTTCCTCCGGCGTGGGCCCGTCCGCGGCAAACCGGGCAAGCTCCTCGTCGATCGCGGCTTCGACCTGCGGGATTTCGGTGCCGCCGGACGCCTTCACGTCCATCCAGCCCAGCGACGGAGCTCCGACCAGCCGCATCAGTCCGAAGTCAGCGCTGATGGCCGTGCGATCGTGCCTTACCAGGCGGTTGTAGAGCCGGGACGACATCCCGTTGCCAAGGACGGTAGCTGCCAGATCGGCCGCGTCGCACTCGCGCGTGCCGTCTTCTGGCAGCCGGTACGCCGCCATCAGCGCACGTGCCGGGACCTCTTCGCGGACTACCTCGCGGATTTGCGCGCCGATGATGTCCGGTAGCTCGGCACTGCGGAGCGGCATCTTGCCGCCGCGCTCAGGGATTGAGCCGAAGTACTTCTCCGCCCAGGCCAGCGTCTGCTCCGGGTCGATGTCGCCGACGATCGAGAGGACCGCGTTGTTCGGCGCGTAGTTCGCGCGGAAGAAGGACTGGGCGTCCGCCAGGGTCGCCGCGTCTAGGTCGGCCATCGAGCCGATCGGCGTGTGATGGTAGGGGTTCGGCTCCGGGTAGGCGAGCGCGATCAGCCGCTCGAACGCGGTGCCGTAAGGGACGTTGTCATAGCGCTGACGGCGCTCGTTCTTCACTACGTCACGCTGGTTCTGCAGGGACTCTTCGTCGAGGGCGGCGAGGAGCGAGCCCATCCGGTCGGCCTCGAGCCAGAGCGCCAGTTCCAGTTGATGCGCCGGCATGCTTTCGAAATAGTTGGTCCGCTCGAAACTCGTTGTCCCGTTAAGCGAGCCGCCGGCGCCCTGAACTAGCTCGAAGTGCCCGTTTCCTTTCACTTGCGCCGAACCCTGGAACATCAGGTGCTCGAATAGGTGCGCCAGGCCAGTGCGGCCGGCGACCTCGTGCCGTGAGCCGACGTCGTACCAGACGCAAACCGCGGCAACGGGCGTCAGGTGGTCTTCGGAGAGCACCAGGCGCAGGCCATTGCCGAGGCGGTGCTCGGTGGCGGTCAGGCCGGCGGTTCCGGTGCTGTTGGCGGGCGGGTTACCCACGGGCGAGTCCGTCCCTTCGGGTGGGAAGTCTTGTCACTCTACGCAACACCTAGAACAGGCGCAGCGCGCCGTCGTCGGTGCCGCGCATCGTTTCGTAGTCGAGCGTCACGCAGCGGATGCCACGGTCCTCAGCGAGCACTCGCGCTTGCGGCTTAATCTCTTGCGCGGCCAGGATTCCGTGGACCGGGGCCAGCAGCGGGTCCCGGTTCAGCAGATCCAGGTAACGGGTTAGCTGCTCGACGCCGTCGATCTCGCCGCGGCGCTTGATCTCGATGGCGACGCTCGCGCCGTCGGCATTGCGGCACATGATGTCGACTGGCCCGATCGCGGTCGGGTACTCGCGGCGGATCAGCCGCCAGCCGTCGCCGAGTACGTGCAACTGGGCCGCGAGCAGTTCCTGCAGGTGCGCCTCGACGCCGTCTTTGACCAGGCCGGGATCCGCGCCCAGGTCAACGGATGAGTCGCTGACAACGTCCTCGAGGTGAATGGCGAGCGTTTCACCCGACTTGCCGGTGACGATCCATTCGGCCGCGCTGATCTCGGTGAGCCGGCAGGGCGGCGACATCCAGTTGAGCGGCTTGTAGGAGCCGCCGTCGCTGTGGATGAGCACGGACCCGTCGGCCTTGACCATGATGAGGCGGGTGGCGAGCGGGAGGTGTGCCGAGAGCCGGCCCGCGTAGTCCACGCTGCACCGGGCGATGACGAGCCGCACGGGGTAACTGTAGCGGCACCGGTCTTGCGCGATGCCCGGTCGCGCTAAGCAATGCCGTCGCGGCGAGCGATGCCGTCGCGGCAAGCGCGACGTGGGGTCAAGTTCAGCCGCGGTGATCCCCGTCGCTGGCCTCGCCCTGCTGCCGAGCCTCCGGGTGATCCTCGTCCGATGCGCTCCGGGCGTCATGGAATCGGTCCTGATCGCGCACTGGAACGGCAGCACCTGGGCCACTTTCGGCGCGCCGGCCCTGCATCGGTCAGCCGTGCCAGCCGACGTCGCGGCCAGCTCGGCCAAAAATGTGTGGGCGGTCGGCGCGATCAGCAGTCCGCACGGCACCCGAACGCTGATCCTGCACTTCAATGGCGTCCGCGGCAAGCGTGGCGCGCAGCACCGAGTCCTGGCCGGTTCGTCAGCCACATTTCACGGAGTTTTGCCGCGCTAATCAGGACAAACTACCCCAGCAGCCGGACAGAATCGATGAAAGGTCGATGTCAGCGACTCCCGTCGGCGGACAAAAGGCTCAGAACGGGCGTGCGAGGCCGCCGCGCATGGCGTAGCCCGGCCGGCCGCGAAAAGCCGCCGCACGGCAGCCGCATGCGCGTCGCCCGTGCAGCGCTCGGCTACGTGTCGCCATGCAGCCGGACGAACAGGTCACCGCCGAGGTGGTCGAGCAGCGCGATGCCGTCGGCGCGGGTGAGGACCTCGGCCGCGATCAGCGACGGGTTGCCCGTGCCGCGGTGCTCGCAGAGCGCCACACCAGCACGGAAAGCTGCCTTGCACAGGCCACGCAGAGCAGCGCCTGCCGCCGGGATCTGACCGGTGAACGCGGGAACCTGCGGCTCGCTGACCTGCGGCCAGCTGTCCGGGTCGCGCGGCTGCGCCAGCGACAGAACCGGCGACAGGCCAGCGGCCGCACTGTCGCGGCCAGTCAGCGGCGCGCCGAGCTGCCATCGCTCGCGCAAGGTCGCGATCACCGAGGTATTGCGGTACTCCGCGGTGACGACGGTCTGCTCGGGTATCCAGGCTGAGATTGCGAATGCCGGCACGCGCAGCCCGGACCGGTCGAAGCCGAAGCCGAACTGACACGGCGGTGCACCTGCATCCGGTGGCGGCACCAGCGGTGGCGGAACGTGGTCGTAGGTGCCGCCATGCTCGTCGAAAGTGACCAGCAGCAGCGTGTTCCAGGCGTTTGAGCCGGCATCCGAGCTGGCGGACCGGACCGCGTTGTAGATCTTCGCCAGCAGCGCCTCGCCGCCGAGCAGCGACGACGGCGGATCGATCACCGAGCCCGGGTAGAGCGCGTCGAAGGCAGGGTGCATGTCGTTGTGCCCGTACAGCAGGTTGGGCTCGATGAACGAGTACGCCGGGAGAGTGCCGTCGGCGCAATCTTGCAGGAACCGGTCGGTTGACACGAACCTCGTGTCGAAATGCTGCCACAGCCGCGGCGCGTGAATGATGCCGGTGATCGACACGTGGCTGGGCGGATCGCAGTAGACCCGCCAGCTCAGATTCTGAGCATCGAGCCGCTCGAAGATCGTCTCGGCCGTGTTGCGCAGCGGGAAGGACTCCGGCGGCGACAGGTTATCGACAAAACCGGACGAGCTAGCCGCGTGCACGAAGGACCGGTTGGCGAACGTCTGCGACGGAACCTCGCAGAACCAGTGATCGAAGGTGGCGAAGCCGCGCGCCAGCGCGGACACGACCGGCAGCTGAGCGGGCGTGTAGCCGGTCATGATTTGCGCGTACTCGTCGTAATGCGGCTGCCGGCCCATCTCGGCGATGAACGAGCTGATGTAGTCGGTTACGAATCCGTCCATCGACGGGCGCTGCCGCGGGTCGGCCGGCGCGTTGTACGGCACGACCATCTTGCTGGCGAGCACGCCGCGATTCACCGCGGGGTCGATGACCCCGAACAGCTGGGTGTTGACGTGCTGGTACTCCTCGCCGGGATCCGGACTCGGCGTGTTCATGCCGGCTGCCACGCCGTAGGGCACGTTCCCGGCCCCGTTGCCTTGGTCTGCCGCCCAGCCGGGGATCGGGTTGGCTAGGTCCTTGCCGGCGACGCCATCGAAAGAGGGCACCTCGCCCGGCTCGTAGAGCCGGCCGAGCAGGTTGTCGAACGAGCGGTTCTCGAACATGAGGACCACGACATGGTCGAGCGCATGACTGCGGTCCGGGCGAGTCATTGGCGTCCCACCTCACGTCTAGGCGGATCTAAATGTGATCACATTACGACCGCGGCCCGCCCGGCGGCCGGAACCGACACGACAGGCACTGGCCGCCAGTCGCTGCCGACTGGGCGCGGCCGCGACTGTAATGTCGCGGCCATGGAGATTCGCGAAGTGGCGGTGGTCGGCCTCGGCACGATGGGCGCCGGGATCGCCGAGGTATTCGCGCGCGCCGGGATCGGGGTAGTGGCGCTTGAGATCGATCCCGAGGCGCTGAGCCGTGGCGTGGGGATCCTGGACGCCAGCTTGTCCCGGGCGGTGAGCAGGGGCAGGCTGACCGCCGGGCAGCAGGCCGAGATCCGCAGCCGCGTCCGGCCTGCCGCGGGTTTCAGCGAGGCTGCCGCAGTCGACCTGGCTATCGAGGTCGTGCCGGAGCGAATGGCGATCAAGCGGCAGATTTTCGCCGAGCTGGATCGCGTCTGCAGCCCGGACGCCATCTTGGCCACCAACACTTCCTCGCTCTCCGTCACTGCGATCGCGGCCGCCAGCAAGCACCCCGGACGCGTCATCGGCATGCACTTCTTCAATCCCGCGCCGGTGATGCGGCTGGTTGAGGTCGTGTCCACGGTGCTCACGAACGACGGGGTGCCGGACATCGCTGCCGATCTTGCCCGCCGGCTTGGCAAGACCCCGGTGCAGGTCAGCGACAGGGCCGGGTTCGTCGCGAACGCCCTGCTGCTGCCGTACCTGAATCACGCGCTGCACTTGCTGTCAACCCGCTACGCCAGCCGCGCGGATATCGACCTGGCGGCTACCGCTGGCATCGGGCTGCCGATGGGCCCGCTCGCACTGCTCGACCTCATCGGCCTGGATACCGCGTTGTCGATCATGGAAGTGCTGCACGGTGAATTCGGCCTGCCGCGCTACAGCCCGACGCCGCTGCTCCGCCGCCTCACCGACGCGGGCCGGACGGGCCGTAAGGCCGGCCGCGGCATTTACGACTACGCCGACTCCGCACTCGCCGACAAAAACAACAACAATCAGGACGGAAACGTGCTTGCGTCGGCAGCCCCCGACACCGTCACGCTGATTGGCGCCGGAGACACCGTCGAAACCGACCTCGCTACCGCGATGGCAGCTGCCGGCATCAACGTAACCAGGAACGCCGCGCATCCGACGGACCTCATCCTGATTGCCGCTGAAGCCGGCCGGCCGGTGCTGCCGTCCTCGCTCGCGGCAGGCCGCCCGGAGCAGGCAGTCGGCCTGCACCTAGCCGGGACGGTCGCGCCTGGCACGCTGGCCGAGGTGGTGCAGACCAGCCTCAGCTCGACCGAGACGGTGCTGGCCGGCGCGGCGCTGGCCGTCAAGCTCGGCTTCGTCCCTGTCCGCGCACCGGACCGGCCGGGCTTCCTGGCCGGCACGCTGCTGTATCCGCACCTGGCCGACGCCGTGCGCATGTGTCAGGACGGCTACGCCGATCCGGCCGCCATCGACACTGCGATGACCCTCGGCTGCGGCTACCCGCGAGGCCCGTTCGAACTGATCGACGCCGCTGGTGCGGCGGCGGTGCTGACCGGGCTGGAAGCGATGCACGAAGCGTACGGTTACCCGGAGTTCGCGCCGCCGCCGCTGCTGGCGGAGCATGCGGCGGCCGGGATCGCTTTTAGCGCCGGCTCCCGGTCCGCTCGCTAACGCGCCGCAGGTGGCGCAGGTGAGCCCACGTAAGGCGCGACGGTTGCCGGCCGAAGCCCCGAGCAAGCCGCGGCGGGCCCGGCGACCGGGTCCGCCGAGAGAGCCCGAGGACGCAGCTGCCCGGCTCGGCCCGCCGCAGACGCAGGAATGGCCCGACGGGGACTGGGTGGTCCGGCAGGTTCCCGGTGCTGCTGCGGTCAAGACCTACCGGTGCCCCGGCTGCGATCAGGAACTGCTGCCAGGCACAGCGCACCTGGTGGTATGGCCTGCGCATGCGCCGGGCCCGGAGGAGCGCAGGCACTGGCACAACGCATGCTGGCAGCGGCGGCCCCGGCGGCCTGGCCCCGGCCCGCAGACACACCGGTAAGGACCCCGATGACCGAGATCACCGCGAGCAGCGTTCTGCCCGCGCTGCGGGAGAGCGTCACACTGCTGACCGCGGACGGGCTGAGGCTCGTCGGCGAACTCGCGCTGCCCGCCACGCGCCCGCCTGCCGCGACGCTGATCTGCCTTCACCCGCTGCCGACGCACGGCGGCATGATGGACAGCCACGTGCTGCGCAAAGCCTCCTACCGGCTCCCGGCGCTGGCCGGTCTCGCGGTGTTCCGGTTCAACACGCGTGGCACGAGTTCCGGTCACGGCCGCAGCGAGGGTGAGTTCGGCGCGGGTCAGACTGAGCGGCACGATGTCGCTGCCGCTATCGGCTACTGCGCGGACCGCGACCTGCCGAAGCTGTGGCTGCTGGGCTGGTCGTTCGGCACGGAGCTGGCGCTCGCCTGGGGTAACGACCCGGACATCGAAGGTGCAATCTTGCTGTCGCCTCCGCTGCGGCGCGCCGGCGACGCCGAACTTGACGCCTGGGCCACGTCCGGCAAGCCGCTCCTTGCCCTGGTGCCGGAATACGACGACTACCTTCAGCCGCCGGAGGCTCGCCAGCGGTTCAGCCGGGTACCGCAAGCCGAAGTCATCGGCGTGCCCGGCGCCAAACATCTGTGGGTGGGGGAGCGCTACGTCCGGATCGTGCTGACCGAGGTCGTGCGCCGGGTCAATCCGGCCGCATTGCCGTTGCCTACCGAGTGGAAGGACGAACCGTGAGCTTGTTTGACCTGACTGGCAAGAAGGCTTTCGTGACCGGGGCGTCGCGCGGTATCGGGCGGGTGATCGCCGTAGCGCTCGCAGATGCCGGCGCGGATGTCGCGCTCATCGCGCGCAGTGCGGACGGGCTGGCCGAGACTGCGGAAGCGGTCGACGCGGTGGGCCGCAAGGCGGTCGTCATCCCGGCGGACGTGACCAGTTACGAGGCTGTGGCTGAGGCGGCGACGGCCGCGATCGCCGAGCTTGGCGAAGTCGACATCGTCGTCAACAACGCTGGCGGGTCTAACTTCATGGTGCCGTTTCGCGACTTGCGGCTGTCCGGCTGGGACAAGCTGCTGCAGCTGAACCTGGGCTCGGCCGTCTATGTCTGCCACGCTTTCGCCAATCACCTGCTTGACCGCGGTCAGGGCTCGGTGATCAACGTGGCGTCTGTCGCGGGCCTCGCCGCCTCGCCGCTGATGGGCCCGTACGGCGCGTCGAAGGCCGGGCTGATCTCGCTGACCAAAACGCTGGCGATGGAGTGGGGCGAGGCCGGCGTCCGGGTCAACGCCCTGTGCCCGGGCTGGACCGCGACCGCGCTGAACCGGACGCTCTGGGAGGACCCCGCGGTCGGGCCGGCCACCGTCGCCTCGTCGGCGATGAAGCGGTGGGCTGCTCCCGAGGAGATGGCCGGACCCGCGGTCTTCCTGGCCAGCAACGCCTCGTCGTTCATGACCGGGCAGACCCTGGTGGTGGACGGCGGCCAGACGATCAGCGCCTAGCCGGAAGGCGCCGGGCATCGCACAAGAGGCTTCCGGCCGCTGACGCGACCGGAAGCCCCCGATTGCCCGTCCGTGCAGGCTGGTGCTAACTGACTACTCGGTCCACCACTCGTCGTCGCCCTCGGCCTGCTTGCCGTTGGCGGACGCCTTGGCAGGGCTGTCGCTGCCGGCCGAGTGCCGGGCGACCGGAGCAGCTGCCGCTGCCGGAACCGGTGCAGGCTCGGCCGGAGCAGTGCCCGCGGTGACGGCCTTGGCTGGCGGGGGCGCGACAGCTGGCTGCGGTGCGGCAGGCTTGAGTACGTCCGCCAGGCCCGGCATCGAACCGCCGAGCAGCTGGCTGATCTGAGCCAGGTGAGCGCCGACGCTTTCCTTCTGCTTGTTGAGCTCGTCGACCTGGCGCTGGGCCACGCTGCGGATGCGCTCGGCCTCGGCCTTGGTGTCGGCCAGCAGCTGCTCGGCCTGAGATTTGGCCTGGGCGACGATCCCGTCGGCGTTCTTCTTCGCGTTGCCGACGAGTTGCTGCGAGTGCTGATCGGCCTCGCGGCGGGTCTGCTCGGCCTGAACGCTGGCCTTGCTGGCCCGCTCTTCGGCCACCGCGGCGCGCTGCTCGGCCTCGGACACCATCTTCTGGGTGGCTTCCTGCGCCTTGGCGAGTCGCTCGGTCTCCTGCCGTTCGGCTTCCTCGCGGCGGGAGGCTAGCTGCATCTCGAACTCGGCCTCAGCCTGGGCCCGCGCCGCCTCGCTGTCCTCGAAGGCCCGCTGTGCCTGGCTGCGCATCTCATCGGCCTGGCGCTTGGCAGTGGTGAGGATCTCGTCCCGGTCGCGCTTGGACGACGCCCGCATCTGCGCAACTTCGCGTTCCGCGGTGGTGCGCATCTTGGCGACTTCGCGCTCGTTCCCCGCGCGCTTCTCCGCGACCTCGTGGTCCGCGGTCGCCCGGAGCTTGGCCACCTCGCGCTCGGTGGTCGACTTGAGCTCGTCGGCTTCCCGGCCCGCCTTCGTGCGGATGGCCTCCGCCTCGCGCTCTGCCGAGCCACGCTGGTCGTCGGTTTCCCGCTTCGCGACCGCGCGGAGCTCTGCGGCCTCGTTCTCAGCCGACGCACGCGCTTCGGCTGCCTCGACCTTGGCGGCCGCGGTCAGCTCATGCGCTGCTGACCGTGCCTCGCCGATATGTTCGGCGGCCTGCTCCTCGGCGAGCCGGAAGAGCTGCTCGATCCGGGAGCCGAGGCCAGACAGCGTGGGTTGTTCAATCTCTTGCATCTGGCGGTGCGCTTCGGCAAGCTCCCGCTGGAGCGCCTGGGCCTGCTCCTGATGCTTGCGCACCTCGCTTTCCTTGACCTTGAGGTGCTCGTTGACCTGGTGCGGGTCGTAGCCCCGCATGACCCGGGCAAAGTCGGGCAGCGGGGCGTCCTCGAAGAAGTTGCTGAGCTGAGCATCGATGTCGGGCTGCATGTCGCCTAATCCTGTGTAGACGGGAGGTTCGCGCCGAAGCGATCGCCTGTCGGGTCCGATTGCCGGGACTCGCTTGCGCAGCGGGGTGAGGCGCAGGTAGCCGGCCGGGGCGAAGTTGCGTTCGTCCGGTGCCTCGCAGCGTACTCCCCTAGCTGGCGCTTAGCGGTCTGTTCCGGACCGCTAGTGCTGGAGATACCGTTTTTTATTGATATGTAACTTAGGTGACGACACGTCAGCGCAATACGACAAGGCAGAATATGCTGGTCTGACCCGTTCCCGGCCGGTCCTGAGTGCATTAGCGCTCGGCTGCCTGCACCAATTCGGTCAGCACTCCGCCGATGTCGGCCGGATGCAGGAACGCTATTGACGCACCCATCGAGCCATGCCGCGGCCGCTCGTCGATCAGCCGGACGCCGGCGGCTCCGATCGCGGCCAGCGCCGCTGTGATGTCGGCCACCCCGTAACCGACGTGATGGACTCCTTCGCCTCGCCGTTCCAGGAACCTGCCGACGGGCGTGTCCGGGCCGAGCGGCTCGAGCAGCTGTACATAGGAGGCGCCAGCCGGGCCATCAGCGACGTGCAGCATCGCCTCGCGTACGCCCTGGCTCTCGTTGACCTCCATGCTGGCAACGGTGAGCCCGAAGGCTGACTCGTAGAAGCCGATCTTCGCCTCCAGGTCCGTACAGGCGATCCCGACGTGGTCGATTCTGGTCAGCACAGCTTCCGCACCTCCGGCTGCTTAGTCCGTGACCGGTATCGTTTCAGTTATGCGTGAAGCGGTAATCGTTGGCGGGGCACGAACCCCGATTGGCCGGCTGCTCGGCGCGCTGAGCGGGTTCACCGGAGCTGAGCTTGGCGGGCTGGCAATCAAGGCCGCGCTGGAGCGCGCGGGCGTGCCGGGCGACCGCGTCGAGTACGTGATCATGGGTCAGGTACTGCAAGCCGGAGAAGGGCAGATCCCGGCCCGCCAGGCCGCGGTGGCGGCCGGTATCCCCATGTCCGTGCCGGCCCTGGGAATTAACAAGGTCTGCCTCTCCGGCCTGGACGCGATCGCGCTCGCGGCACAGCTGATCCGGGCCGGCGAGTTCGACGTGGTCGTGGCCGGCGGCATGGAGTCCATGTCGCAGGCGCCGCACCTGCTCAAGGGCTCCCGGCGCGGCTTCAAGTACGGCGACACCGCGCTCGTCGACTCGATGGCGCTCGACGGGCTGACCGATGCGTTCGACCAGGTGTCGATGGGGGAGTCGACCGAGCGGCACAACGCTAAGCTCGGCATCTCCCGGCAGGACCAGGATGAGTTCGCTGCTCGGTCGCACCAGCTGGCGGCCAAGGCGATCAAGGATGGCGTACTCGCCGAGGAGATCGTTCCGGTCGCCATCCCGCAGCGACGCGGCGAGCCGGAGCTGGTGAGCACCGATGAGGGCGTGCGCGCCGGGACGACGGCTGAGTCGCTGGCCGCGCTCAAGCCCGCCTTCGCCGCAGACGGCACTATCACGGCGGGGTCGGCTTCCCAGATCAGCGACGGTGCCTGCGCCGTTGTCGTGATGTCGGCGGAGGCAGCCGCGGCGGCGGGCGCCACGGTCCTGGCGGAAGTGGGCGCGCACGGCGTGGTGGCGGGCCCGGACAACTCCCTGCACTCGCAGCCATCCCGGGCGATCTTGCGCGCGCTGGCCAAGGCCGGTCTTGACATCGGCGACCTGGACCTGGTCGAGATCAACGAGGCGTTTGCCGCCGTGGCGATCCAGTCAATGCGTGATCTCGCTGTCGCGCCGGACCGGGTCAACGTCAACGGCGGTGCGATTGCCATCGGGCATCCGCTCGGTGCATCCGGCGCACGGATCGCCTTGCACCTGATCTACGAGCTGCGGCGGCGCGGCGGCGGGCTCGGCGCGGCGGCCCTGTGCGGGGGCGGCGGCCAGGGCGACGCCCTGCTGTTCCGGGTTCCTGCCTCCGCCGGTGGTTGAGCAGCTCAGCACCGGGACGCCACGACGCCGGCCTGCCATCACCGATCCGGAAGCACTCGTCGAGGCCGCCAGGAATGGCGACCCCCGTGCTCTTGCCCGCCTGGTCTCGCTCGTGGAGAACGAGTCCGCTGAACTGCGGAGGCTGCTGAAGGTCGTCGTCCCGATGACAGGGCACGCGCACATCGTCGGGCTCACTGGCGCGCCGGGGGTCGGCAAGTCCACCGTGACGGGGGCTCTCGTCCGCCACTACCGGACCGAAGGCAGGCGCGTCGGCGTGCTGGCAGTTGACCCGTCGTCGCCGTTCAGCGGCGGTGCTTTGCTAGGTGACCGGGTGCGGATGCAAGAGCACGCTACCGATGACGGAGTGTTCATCCGCTCGATGGCGAGCCGCGGGCATCTGGGCGGGCTGTCCATGGCCACTCCGCAGGCACTACGGATCCTGGACGCGGCCGGCTTCGATCTGGTGCTGGTCGAAACCGTCGGAGTTGGCCAGGCCGAGGTCGAGATAGCAGCTTTGGCTGACAGCTCACTCGTTATCGTCGCGCCGGGTCTCGGCGACTCGATTCAGGCGGCGAAGGCAGGCATCCTCGAGATCGCGGACGTCTTCGTGGTGAACAAGAGCGACCGGCCCGGCGCGCAAGAGGCCATCAGGGACCTGCGCACCATGCTGGCGATGGCCCGCTATGCCGATGACGACTGGAAACCGCCGATCGTCGCCGCGACGGCATCGACCGGCGCCGGGATCGATGACCTGGCCGCGGCGATCGGCAAGCATCAGCGCTGGCTGGCCAGCACTGGCTTGCTCGCCGAACGACGCAGGGCCAGGGCGCGCGAGGAGATCTCGGCGATCGCGCTCGCCGAACTGCGGCGCCGGGTCGGCGGACTGCCGGGCGAGTCGCAGCTGGATGAGCTTGCCAGCCGGGTTGCGGCGGGTGAACTCGACCCTTACTCCGCTGCCGATGAGCTCATTTCCGGGTGACGCGGGGCTCTGCCTGGCCGTCAGGGACCGTGGGCCGCGTCGCCGCGTCGGCTCGCGTCGCGGGCTGCGCTAGCTGACTGCCGGGCTTCGCCTCGTCCGCTTCCCGCCTGGCGGCTTCGAGCACCGACTCGCTGCGCAGCCGGGCGTCATAGGCCTTCTTGCCGCCGCGGATGCCGAATAGGCGCTTGGCGGTCACCAGGTACACCACCAGCGCGAGGTTGATCGCGAGCAGAACGAGCGCGAGCGCCGAGACCTTCCTGGTCAGGTCATAAATCTCCAGCGGCAGCCCGAGCGAGGTCGCGATCATCGCGAAGTACTCGCCCCAGCGCCGGGCGAGCCAGAGCCCGGTGCCCTCGACTACTTCCAGCACGGCATATCCGGCCGCTCCCGCCGCGAGCAGGGCGAGCGACCCGTCGCTGAGGGTCAGTGCGTGCTGCAGCAAGCCGACCAGCTTGGAGTGATCGATGTTGTAGCCGAGCTGACGCAACAGATTCCGGATGATCGGCAGCTCTCGATCGAACGCCTGCTCGATTGAGTTCCTGGCGTAGCGATATCGCCACAGCCCGTAGGCGGCTAGCCCGAATACGATCGCGCGCAGGAAGCGCTCCAGGGCGAAGAGCCGGAGGATGAACTTGCTCCGGACTTCTTTGCCTCGCGGAACGACCGGGGCGCTTGAGGCCGGACCGGACAGATCGGGCTTGCCAGGCACGAATGCGCCGCATCTCAGGCACCGCCACGCCTCGCCGTCGGCCAGCTGCGCGCGCAGCCGGGCCCTCAGCCCCGGCTCAGCCGGCGCGAACGTGATGTGGCCGTACCGCCCGCATCCGAACAGGCTCCAGTCCACCTCGCTAGCCTATGCGCTGACCAGTATGCCGTCGGCGAGCACAAGGACCTCGTCGCAGGCCAGCTCAAGCGCCGCGCCGTCGCAGCCCGCCACCAGGATCGCGCTGTCTTTGCTGAGGTCGCGGATCGCCTCGGTTAATGCCGCCGCATCGCGCGGCTGCAGCTCGTCCAGCAGGCTGTCCAGCAGGATGAGCTCGGGTTGATGCACTGCCGCGGCAGCCAGCCGGGCCCGGCGGGCCACACCGTCCGGCGCGGCACGGAGCGGGACCTCAGCCCACGGCAGCAGGGAGAGCCGGTCGAGCACTGCCGCCGCGAGCGCATGCCGGTCATACCTTCCCGGGCCGGCGAGCCTGGCTGCGTGCTCGACCAGCGTGCGGATGCGCATCGCAGGGAGCGGCCGGGAGTTGCGGCGGGCCACCCCGACGCGCTGTCGTACCGCAGCGCGGCCCCGCACCGTCGCCATGTCATGGCCGAGCACGCGAAGCTCGCCGTAGGCAGGGCGGGCGACGCCCGCCAGCAGATCCACGATCGCCGCAGCCTGCGCCGGGTGGTCAATGCGGATGCCAAGGGTGGCCTTGCCGTGCTCGGGCTGCTCGAGCCGGAAGCTTGCCGCACGGATGGCCCAGCCACGGCCCCGGCGCACGCCGACCCCGGCGGCAAGCACGGGATACGCGCCCATGACCACGTGGCCGGATGGCAAGCTTTTCCCCCGGATTTAACTATCAGTGATTCCCCCGGAGGCAATGTAACGATCTGTAATTGACCACGTCCATGTACGCGCCGGCTGATGAGGATGCTGTTATCCGATGGGTAACCGAATGCCGGGCAAGCCGGGCGGCCAAGCAGGGCGCGGTAGGTTGTGGCTGTGTCAAAGCCGCTCGATCTGCCGTTCGATCCGATCGCCCGCGCTGCGCAGACCTGGGAATCCCGCTTCGGCGACGCGAAAGCGATGGCTGCCGTCACCGCGATCATGCGCGTTCAGCAGATCTTGCTCGGGCAGCTTGACGCTTTGCTTCGCCCGCACGGCCTGACATTCGCCCGGTACGAGGCGCTGGTACTGCTCAGCTTCAGCCGGGGTGGCGCCCTGCCGATGCGGCTGATCGGCGAGCGGCTGATGGTGCATCCCACCAGCGTGACGAACACCATTGACCGGCTGGAGCAGCAGCAGTTCGTGGTGCGACGGCCGAATCCTCGCGACGGCCGGGGCACGCTGGCCGAGATAACGGAGGCGGGCCGCGCGGTCATGCGGCAGGCCACTGATGACCTGATGAAGGCCGAGTTCGGGATGGGCGGCTACAGCCCGCAGCAGCTAGAAGACATGTTCGGCCTGCTGCGCGGCCTGCGGGTGACGGCGGGGGACTTCAAGGACAGCTAGCCACGCCAGCCGGGGTCAGTCGCTGACCGGCGCCGCGGTCCAGGTCCTGCCGCCATTACTGGTGACGTAGATCTCGCCCAGGCTGGCATCGGCAGGGATCGCGACACCCTGTGTGGCGTCGGTCATGCCGACGTAGCTGAAGCCGCCCGGCGGAGCTCCGGCGGCGGATCCGGTACCGCTGAACCTGGCCTGCTGCCAGGTGCTGCCGTCGTTGGCTGAGTACTCGATTCCCGACGACGTTGCCAGGACCGCCTGACCGTTAGCGGCCGACGTCAGCGATGTCGGGGTGCCCCGCACGGCAAGGCTGCCGGCGGACGTCCACCGCGCCCCGTTCGCCGAGGTGTAGACCGTCACCTGCGTCCCGCCGCCGGACGCCTGGCTGTCACAGGCGAGCAGCAGCTTGACGCCGGAGGCGAACTGTGCCCCGGAATCCTGCGAGCCGGCGCCCGACGCGCCGGGGCTCTGGCTGCCGCTGGGCGGGGTCTGCGAGCTCGTGCCCTGGCTTCCGGCGTTCTGGGTCTGGCTGCCTGAATCAGCCGAGCCCGGCTTGCACGGGGCCTGTCCCGCAACCTGCCAGCTGCCGCCCGAGGTGGGTCCGCTCAGCACCGATCCCGTCGGGGTGAGCAAGTAGCCGGTCGTGCCGCCGGCGATCAGCAGCAGCGGTGCCGCTGAAGATGCCGAGGTCATGGACTGGTAGGCGGCGGGAACGCTGACCGCAGTCCAGGTCCTGCTGCCAGCGACCGACGTCCACAGCGAGAAGCTCGTGCAGCTCGCCGCGTAGTTTGCGCCGCTGCCAGGGCACGTGCCGAATACCGCGAAGGCCCGGGCGGGTGCGCCGTTGGCCGTGTCAGCGGGCGCGGCCTCGACGTCAAGGACGCTCTGGCTGCCGATGTCCTCCCGCTTCCACGGCCAGCCGCCGCGGCTGGTCTCGTACAGCGCAGGGCCGTAGGCCCAGCCGTCGGACAGGTTCGCGAAGCGAAGCTGGCTGACGCCGGACGGGCTGGTCGCGCCGGGCGCAACCGGCGCGCTGACGCCGCTCCAGGTCTGCCCGTAGTCCGCGGTACCGGCCAGCGAGGTGCAGTACTTCGTCGCGCACCGGCCGGGGGAGCCGGCCTGGCCGATGACGGCGCCGATGACACCGCCGCGCCCGTTGCCGACGAACGTGACCGAAGTCGGCTGGAAGTTCGCGGGCGGCTTGGTCCACGAGCGGGACAGCGTGGTGCGCTGCCCGGTCTGAATCCGCTTGGCCTTTTGCGAATCCGGCCCGGCGGTGGGGCTGCTGCTCCTCGTGGTCGGTTGCACGGACGGCGACTGATTCTGGATGGCGACCGGGGGATTATGGCCATGCTGGTGCGTCGTCGCTGCGATGAGCTGCGGCGCCACCACTGCGCCGGCGAGCACGACGGCGCACCCGGCTGCGGCGAACGACGCCTGCCGTGCCTTGCGCTGCCTGGCGCGATGCCGGATCCGGTCCAGCGAGCCAGACGGCGGGTACAGCGGCGTCACGTCGCGGTCCAGCCAGTTATCGATTTCGTCGCGAGGGTCAGTCAACTGCTTCTCCGATGGCCGCCTTCAGCCGGGCCCTGGCGTTGAAGAGGTCGGCCTTGATCGTTCCCTCCGGGCGGCCCAGCATGGCCGCCACCTCCTTGAGCCCGAACCCGCCGTAGTAGTGGAGCAGGAACGGACTGCGCAGCCGCTCGGGCAGCGCCTGTATCAGCGCCCGTACGTCGACATCCTGAGCCGGGTGGTAGGCCGGATCGGCCGGCCCGGCCGCGGTCATGACCCTGATCGCATTCCGCTCCCGCCCGGTCCTGCGCCAGTGATCACGGACCAGGTTGGTGGCAATCATGTAGAGGTAACTCTGCGGGTTGTCAAGCCCGGACCAGCGCGACAGCAGCCTCGTGAACGCCTCCGAGGCGATCTCGTGCGCTGTCTCGTCGTCATCGACGAGCCTGCGGACCCAGCCCGCCAGGCGCGGATAGCAGGCATTGAAGAACTCCTCGACTGCCCGCTGGTCCGACGTGCGGAGCCTCGCCACCGCGCTCCTCTGGTTAGCCGGGCTCCGGTGCTTGTCTGTGCGCGCTAGCCCCGTCGGCCACGTTAGCTGAAAGCGGCCTGAATCCTCCACAGAAGCGGCGCAGGGACGGAGAACTGCACAACCTGTACCAGTTACTCCGTCATACATAGCTTTACCATATTTCTACCCTTTATCAGGACTGCCACGTTCCGGGTATCGGGCGCTCATGCCGGGCACTACCTATGACGACGCAGCGGGCGGTTGGTTGCGGTCATCCGGAGTTCCGGGCGAGATAGTAGGACGTCCAACCTTTTTCTCTGCCGCGCTGCTGGGTAGACTCGGATAGATAGTTGGACGTCCAACTACTTTGGCGCGATGGGGTGCTCGATGGGCGAAGGACAGGGCGCCGCTGCCGGTCAGCGGGCCGCAAGCCAGGCTGGCGCAGTCTCCGGGAGGGAGCGCTGGCAGCGACGGTATGACGCCTCGCGCAAGCGGGACGCCGACTTCAGCACGCTGTCCGGAATCGAGGTCGACCCGGTCTACGGGCCGCCCGGCGGCTCGGTCGTACCAGGGTTCGAGCGCATCGGCTGGCCCGGGGAGTTCCCGTTCACCCGCGGGCTGTACCCCGGCGGCTACCGCGGCCGGACGTGGACCATCAGGCAGTTCTCCGGCTTCGGGAACGCGGTCCAGACGAACGAGCGGTACAAGATGCTCCTGCAGGCAGGTGGCGGCGGCCTGTCGGTCGCGTTCGACATGCCGACGCTGATGGGCCGCGACTCCGACGACCCGCGCTCGGCAGGCGAAGTCGGGCACTGCGGCGTCGCCATCGACTCGGCTGCCGACATGGAGACGCTGTTCGCCGGGATCCCGCTCGCTGACACCACCACCTCCATGACGATCAGCGGGCCAGCCGTCCCGGTCTTCTGCATGTACCTGGCGGCGGCGCAGCGCCAGGGCGCGGACATCGGCAAGCTGAACGGAACGCTGCAGACCGACATCTTCAAGGAGTACATCGCCCAGAAGGAGTGGCTGTTCCCGCCGCAGCCGCACCTCCGGCTGATCGGCGACCTGATGGAGTACTGCTCGCAGTACATCCCGGACTACAAGCCCTTGTCAGTGTCGGGCTACCACATCAGGGAGGCGGGCTCGACGGCGGCCCAAGAACTGGCGTTCACGCTGGCTGACGGCTTCGGGTACGTGGAGCTCGGGCTGTCTCGCGGGCTCGACATCGAGACGTTCGCGCCGGGCCTGTCATTCTTCTTCGACGCGCACATCGACTTCTTCGAGGAGATCGCCAAGTTCCGGGCCGCGCGGCGGATCTGGGCGCGCTGGCTCCGCGACGTGTACGGGGCGACCACGGAGCGCGCGCAATGGCTGCGCTTCCACACCCAGACCGCTGGTGTCTCGCTGACCGCGCAGCAGCCCGACAACAACATCGTCCGTACCGCGATCGAGGCGCTGGCCGCAGTACTCGGCGGCACGAACTCGCTGCACACCAACGCGCTTGATGAGGTGCTGGCACTGCCGAGCGCCAAAGCGGCGGAGATCGCGCTGCGTACCCAGCAGGTGATCATGGAGGAAACGGGCGTCGTCAACGTCGCTGACCCGCTGGGCGGCTCCTGGTACCTGGAAGCGCTGACCGACAAGCTCGAGGCTGAGGCTGAGGAGATTTTCGCCAAGATCAAGGCGATGAGCCCGGATCAGACGATGACGGGCGGCATCCTGCGCGGCATCGAGGACGGCTGGTTCATGGCGGAGATTGCCGAGGCGTCGTTTAGCTACCAGCAAAAGCTCGAGAAGGGTGACAAGCGGGTGGTGGGCGTGAACTGCCTGACCGACACCGTGGAGAAGCCGATCGAGATCCTGCGAGTGAGCCACGAGGTAGAAATCGAGCAGGCGCGGGAACTCCGGCAGCGCAGGCAGAGCCGGGACCAGGCGGCCGTCGATGCCGCACTGGCCGCGATGCTTGCTGCCGGGAGGTCGGGCGCGAACATGATCCCGCCGATGATCGCCGCCGCGAGCGCGGAAGCGACGCTGGGCGAGATTTGCGGGACGCTGCGAGATGAGTGGGGCAGTTACTTTGAGGCGCCCGCGTTCTGAAGCCATTGTGTTCCGAGCTTCTGCGTTCTGAGCTACTGCAAGGCGCCGACCTGGCGTCCTCGGGTGACTCGCGGCTCAGTCGCTGGCCAGCATGCGGCAGGATGGAGTCATGAAGCAGCCGCGGGACTTTTCTCTCCAGGGCGCCGTCGACTTGGGCGCGCGCCAGGCCGCTGCGCAGCGCAGACAGCGCGCCGCGGAGCCGGGCAATGCCGACGGGGGGCAGCCGGGCGGGCAGTCCGGCTTCATCATCGATGTCACCGACGAGTCCTTTAACACCGATGTCGTCCTGCGCTCGCAGACGGTTCCGGTGGTGCTCGACCTGTGGGCTGAGTGGTGCGGACCGTGCAAGCAGCTCGGCCCGATCCTCGAGAAGCTCGCGACTGAAGCCGATGGCGCCTTCGTGCTCGCCAGAGTCGACGTGGACGCTAATCCTCAGCTCAGCGCGGCTCTGCAGGTGCAGAGCATTCCGATGGTCGTGGCGGTTGTCGGCGGGCAGGTCGCCGACGGATTCCTCGGCGCCATGCCCGAGCCGCAGGTGCGTCAATGGCTCGGCCAGGTCATGCAAGTCGCCCAGCAGCTCGGGCTGCGTCCCGGCGCCGCAGCCGGGAGCGCCGCCGCTGCCGGTGATACTCAGGCGGCCGGGCCGCAAGCTGGCTATCCGGAGGCGTTTGCCGGGCCCGGCAGTGACATCTACACCGAGGCGCAGCAGGCGATGGAGCGCGGCGACCTGAACGCGGCCGAGACGGCTTTCGAGAAAGCGCTCGCCGCTGATCCCGCTGACCCGGTGGCAACGATGGGTCTGGGCCAGATCGGCCTGATCCGCCGGGTCGAGAAGTATGACCAGGCCGCAGCACGGCGTGACGCGGCGAGCCGGCCGGATGACGCTGAGGCGCAAGCCAGGGTCGCGGACATCGATCTGGCGATGGGCCGGATCGAGGACAGCTTCGACAGGCTGCTCGCCGCCATCAAGCGCACCTCGGGTGAGGAACGGGACAAGGCGCGCAAGCATCTGGTCAGCCTGTTCGAGATCTTCCCGCCGAAGGATCCGAGGGTCAGCCAGGCCCGGGCCAGGCTGTCCAGCCTGCTGTTCTAGCAGGGTCTGGTCTAGCAGGGTCTGATCTGGCAGGGTCTGGGCGTCTGACGGATCAGCCGGATCCGGCGAGCTGCTCGAGCGCGGGCAGCGCCGCCTCAAGAGCCGTGAGCTGGTCGGGCGTCAGCGTCGCCAGGATGTCCGTCAGCATGCTGGTCGCTTCCTCACGGATGCGCTCCAGCACCTCTGCGCCGCTGGCGGTGACAGTGACGAGGAAGGCGCGGGCGTCTTCTGGCGCGGGCCTGCGCACCAGATAGCCGCGGTCTTCCAGCACATTCACCAGCCTGGTCAGCGTTGACGGTGCAATCCGCTCAGCTGCGGCCAGGTCGCCGAGCCGAACCGGTCCGGTTTTGCCAACGCACGACAGCGTCGAGAGCTGGCTGGGCGTCAGTCCGGCCAGGTCGTGCTTGCGGAGCCGGCGCGACAACCGCAGCACTGCGACGCGCAGGCGGGCCGCGTCGATCGCGCGCTGGCCTGCTGCAGACGATGGCACGGAATCGCCAGCAGTGGTAGCCACCGAGACCATGCTGCTACTCAATCCAGAGGACACTCTTGCAGGGTACGTCGGTACGCGGCCGCAGTCGTCCATCCCGGCCGCTTTGCGGCGCACTATGAGACTCCGGAGTGGAGACGTTCAGGTTGCTGGAGCATGATGAGGCTATGGAGGAGCAGTCCCTCAGCGGCCGCCTGCTGGCAGCTTCCCCGCGGCTGGGTGATCCGAACTTCCGCCGGTCCGTCGTCCTGATCGTGGAGGACGACGTAGACGAGGGCACTCTCGGCGTCATCCTGAACCGCCCGACAGAGATCTCGCTCGATCAGGTGCTTGAACCCTGGACCGCACTGGCATCCGGCCCGCAAGTGGTGTTTCGCGGCGGGCCGATCTCGCCGAACAGCGCGCTGGCGCTGGCGCTAGCGCATGACAGCGACGAACCGGTGGGCTGGCGCTCACTGGACGGTACGCCCATGATGTCCCGGATCGGGTTGATTGATCTAGGTGCTCCGCCGGAGCTGCTCGCCGGCGGAATCACGTCGATGCGCGTTTTCGCTGGCTACGCAGGCTGGGGAGCGGGCCAGCTACGTGCCGAGATCGACGAGGGCGCATGGTTCGTCCTGGCGGGCGACCCGGCTGACGCGTTCGCGGCTGATCCAGCCCGGCTGTGGCAGGCCGTGTTGCGGCGGCAGGGCGGCGACCTGGCGCTGGTGGCGACGTTTCCGGATGATCCAGAGCTGAACTAGGCGGCTGCGGCTGGCTCGCGAGGCGATCACTTTGCAATGATCGCTCCGGGCCGCTGGCGGGTAGGCTTTGGTGCTGTGGATACCGAAGTGATGCCTGGAACTGACATTCGCCAGGACGCAGATGTCCGGCCTGACCTCTCGTTCGGGGACGGCGATCACGAGCGGTTCGCGCATTATGTCGACAAGGACAAGATTGTCGACAGCGCCGTGACCGGAACTCCCGTGGTGGCGTTGTGCGGCAAGGTCTGGGTGCCCAGCCGGGATCCCAAGAAGTTTCCCGTCTGCCCGGATTGCCAGCGCATCTACGAGTCGCTGCCCGAGGGTGACGACTAGCCCTTAGCCGGCTGATCCGTCCGGCCGACGAGCGCGACGCCCGCCGCACGCAGTGACTTCAGCGCTTCTGCAGTGGTCGTGGCGTCCACTCCGGCGGTGAGGTCAAGGCGGACTGTCGTCGCGAATCCGGCGGCGGCTGCATCGGCGGCAGTTGCGCGGACACAGTAATCGGTGGCGATGCCGGCTACGTCGATGTCCGTCACGCCGCGTTCGCTCAGCCAGGCAAGCAGGGACTCGCCGCGCTGGCTCAGCCCCTCGAAGGCGCTGTATGCAGCTGCGTGCTGGCCTTTGCGGAATATCTCCTCGGTGCCGCTGGCGTCGAAGTCCGGGTGGAACTCCGCGCCAGCCGTTCCGGCCACGCAGTGCCGCGGCCATGTCGTCACGAAGTCGGGCTCGGCAGCGAAATGCGAGCCCGGGTCGATGTGATAGTCCTGGCTCGCCACGATGTGGTCATACCTTCCGCGTCCGGTGCGGCCTACATATGCGGTGATCGCCCTCGCGATGGCCGCGCCGCCCGGGACGGCGAGCGATCCTCCCTCGCAGAAGTCGTTCTGGACATCGACGATGATCAGCGCGCGCACGGACAGAGCGTAGCGCTAGCCCACATCAGCTGGCGTACCAGACGTGATCCGGACAAGTTCATCGAAGGTCGTGGGAAACACCGTGTGCACGTGGCCGGCGGCTGCCCAGACGGTCTCGTATGAGCGCAGTGTGACGTCGACCAGAGTGCGGACCGGCTTCGGATGCCCGATCGGCGCAACGCCCCCGATGCGCTGGCTAGTGCTGGCATAGACGAAATCGGGATCTGCCCGCCGGACTTTCTGCACGCCGAGCTCGGCGGCGATCTTTGCTGTGTCGACTCGGTGCGCGCCGCTGGTCAGCACTAGCAGCGGCGCACCATCAGCGTCGAACAGCAGGCTGTTGGCGATGGCGCCAACCTCGCAGCCGAGCTGGGCCGCCGCGGTCGCCGCAGTCGGCGCGGGCTCGGCAAGCTCGCGCACCTGGCCGTTGACGCCGAGGGCGGCTAGCTCACTGGCGACGTGCTCCGCAGACTTATGCATACGGGGAGTCTGGCAGTCGCCCGGCCCGGCCGCCAACCGCTGCGCCCGCTCAGTCGCTGTCCGGCCGGAACAGGGTCGGGATCGCCGGGTAGCCACGAGAGAGCTGCAGGGCATGCGGCGGAAGCTCGCTGACTGCCGCGAGATGCCTGGTCCGTGCCTCGGCAAGAGGTTCCCGGCCGACGATGTCACCGTCCCGGACGAGCAACTGCAATAGCGGCCTGCCGCCGTTTCCCTCCTGAGGTTCGGAATCGGTGATCACCTCGGCCGCGGCCGATCCGGCATCATCCAGCTGTCGCACCGCCCACTTCCGCCCGCCGCGGGACGGCTTTCCGACCGAGCGCTTCGCCACCGGGCGGAGCGGGCCGGGCCCGTCACTGTCGGCGCGGGCCACCAGTTTGTATACGAACGCCGCCGTTGGCGCGCCCGAGCCGGTGACCAGGGATGTGCCTACGCCATAACCGTCGACAGGCTCCGCCGCGAGCGCGGCGATGGAGAACTCGTCCAGGTCGCCGGTGAGGATGATCCTGGTCTTGCCCGCGCCGAGCTCGTCGAGCTGGGCGCGGGCCTGGCGGGCGACTGCTGCCAGGTCACCGCTGTCGATGCGGATGGCGCCCAGCCCCGGCCCCGCCTGCTCGACTGCGGCGGTGATGGCGTCGGCGACGTCGTAGGTGTCGACCAGCAGCGTCGTGCCTGGCCCGAGCGCGTCGACCTGCGCGGCGAAGGCCTGCTTCTCCCCGTCGTGCACGAGGGTGAACGCGTGCGCGCTGGTTCCGCTGGTCGGCAGCCTGTACTGGTAGCCAGCCCGCAGGTTCGAGGTGGTCGCGAAGCCGGCGATGTAGGCGGCGCGCGCGGCGGCAACCGCTGCGCGCTCGTGGGTCCGGCGCGAGCCCATCTCCACCAGCGGCCGGCCGTGCGCGGCGTGGACCATCCGGGACGCGGCCGACGCGATCGCGCAGTCATGGTTGAGGACCGACAGCGAGAGGGTCTCGAGGATCACCGCCTCGGCGAAGGTGCCCTCGACGACCAGGATCGGCGAGCCGGGGAAGTAGCAGTCGCCTTCGGCGTAGCCCCAGATGTCGCCGCTGAACCGGTAACTCCGCAGGAACTCCAGCGTCGGCGCGTCGGCGATCTGCGCCCGCTCGAGGAATTCCAGCTCGCGGTCACCGAACCTGAACTGCTCCAGCGCGTCCAGCAGCCTGCCGGTCCCGGCCACCACGCCGTAGCGGCGGCCGTTCGGCAGGTGGCGGGCGAACACCTCGAACACCGAGCGCCGGCCCGCGGTACCGCTGCGCAGCGCGGCCCGCACCATGGTCAGCTCGTAATGATCGGTCAGCAGCGCGGTGCCGTCCCGCTCGCGGTCGCCCGCCTGATCGGTCTCCATCAGGGCAGCTTACGAATGAGCTGGCCAACTGGCGCCGGGCGGTCACCCGATCGCTGTGCGCGCCGACGTGCACGCCGACGCGTAGGCCGGCGTGCACGCCGCCGTGCACGCCGGGCCGCAGCGGCGCAGCTTCACTACGCTGCCACGCATCCGCAGGAGGCCGCTCACTTGTGCCGCGATCTCACAAGCGCGGTAGTTGACGTCGTGCCAGTTGTACCGGACGGTCATGATGCCGAGGCTGGCGTGCTCGTTGTCGCGGTGGCTATCGGACCATCGCTGCTCCGGCGGATGCGCGGCCCGCCCGTCTAGCTCCACCGCAAGCTTGGCTTCCTCGTAAAAGTTATCCAGGTACCTTGCGCGGTTGCCGGTGACGATCTTCATCTGCCGGCGAGCCGCCGGCAAGCCATGGGCGCGCTCGACGTGCCTGATGTACCGCAACTCAAGGTTGGACTGAGCCCCGTCGCCGGCATCAGCGAGAACGGCCAGCAAGTCGGCGCGCCAGCGGACGCGCGGCCGTGCCTGGAGCGTCGTGGTCAGGTGAGCAGGGGTCGTCAGGCGGCGGCCCACCGCGCGACATACCCAGTCGAAGGCCTCGTCGAAAGTTGCCGAGACCTGCGTCAGGTCAATCACCGTGTCATCGATGCGGGTCCGCGGCGGCAGCAGCACCGGGTGCCGGGTCGTTGCGACTGAGCCAGAAACGTGCAGCACGCCCCCGCGAATGAGCCCGGCGCGCCGGCTGGCGGGCACGGTGACGTGAATAGGACCACCAGGACCACGGCCCCGGTCGAGCCCGTACAGCTCCGCGGCGGTCCGGTAGCTCAGCGCCGAACCCTCGCCGGCGCGTAACACGGCAGCCCACAGCTCCGCCTCTCGGGCGGGACTGCCACTGAAGCAGGCGTACACCCCGCGCTGGAGTTGCTGCCACCGGCGGGACCGCAACTGATTGTCCACAGCAGTCGCCGGCAGTCCTGCGTCGAGGGCTTGCTGGCGCGTGGCAACCCCGCACTGGCGGATCAGAAGTTCGCGAAGCCCCTGCGGGACATTGACCGGCATGGCGCCAATGGTGCTGGATGAGGGCGGACCCGGGCCGTGACGGGCGCGGCCCTGTGCACAACCCGCCCAAGATCACTTAGCGTGTGCCGTTTTCAGCGCTATTTGCTGAAAACGGCATGCCCAAGCCGAGGCGTCGGTTCGCGCGAGGCAGGGGTGGAACACTAGCGTCGGTGGAGTGGGAAACTGGGCTGCAGGGGAGGTGACGGCAGGTGGGCGTCGCGCCAGTTGAGGTTGAGCAGCCGATGACAGGCCAGGATGCGCTTCTGGACGCACCCTGGGTCACCATCGTCTGGAACGACCCGGTCAACCTCATGAACTACGTGACCTACGTATTCCAGCGGGTCTTCGGCTACGCCAAGCCGAAGGCGGAGAAACTGATGCTGGACGTGCACCACAAGGGCAAGGCAGTAGTTTCCTCGGGAACCCGTGAGGCGATGGAGCGAGATGCCGAGACGCTGCACGGCTATGGCCTGTGGGCGACGGTGAGCCACGACTCATGAGCTGGGGAAACGACTGGTTCTCGGCCGGCCAGGACGCCGGCGACGACGAGGAAGGCATGCAAGTTGCAGCGTCATTCCGGGCAGTGCCGGGCGGAGCGGCGGCCTTCTTCGAGCAGGCCCAGGCGGGCGTGATCAGGAGCCTGGTCAGCCAGATCGCCGAGCTGGTCAGCGCGGACAGCACAGCTGCCGACAGCGGAGTGGATAGCGGCGACCTGGAGGCCCAGCTCGGCCTGTCCAGCCACGCCCGGCTGCCGGACGACCCGGTGCTCGCCAGGCTGCTGCCGGACGGCTACGCCGACGACCCGGCGGCCTCGGCCGAGTTCCGCCGGTACACCGAGGAGACGCTCCGGTCGGGCAAGATCGCCTCGGCTCAGACCGTGCTGTCGTCGCTGCCGCCGGGCGGCGGTCCGGTACGGCTGAGCGAGCCGGAGTGCCAGCAGTGGCTCCGGGCGCTGAACGATGTCCGGCTGGCACTGAGCGTCAGGCTCGGCATCACCGAGGACGACCAGGACATGCCCGAGCGGCTGCCGGCGGATGACCCCCGTGCCGCCTATGTCTGGGTTTATCAGTGGCTGGCCTACCTGCAGGACAGCCTCATTGAGGCCCTGTCTTAGCCGGCACTGTCCTAGCGGTTCAGTAGGCAATGCGGGCGCGGTGCACGGTCAGTGCTCCGCTAATCTCTGCTCATGCTCACGATCAGCGCAGAACTGCGCGCGAAGATCCTGGCGCATGCCCGCGCTGATCACCCGGACGAGGCCTGCGGAGTGATCGCCGGGCCAGCGGGAAGCGACCGGCCGGAGCGGTTCATCCCGATGCTCAACGCCGAGCGGTCACCGACGTTCTACCGGTTCGACTCGCTGGAGCAGCTGCGGGTCTGGCGGGAGATGGACAACCGGGACGAGGAACCGGTAGTGATCTATCACTCGCATACCGCCACTGAGGCGTACCCGTCCCGGACCGACATCTCCTACGCGAGCGAACCGGGCGCGCACTACGTCCTGGTGTCGACCAGGGACCCGGATCAGGAGGAGTTCCGCTCCTTCCGCATCCTGGACGGCGAGGTGACCGAGGAAGAGGTCGCGGTCGAGCCGGAATGATCGCCAGCGCCGGAATGATCGAGACCGACAGCAGGTTGGATCGCCTAGAGGCGCAGTACCCCCCGCAAGCGCAGTTTGTGACCTAAGCGGTCAGTCCCTAATGGAGCAGACAACCATGGCAATCGAGGTCCGCATCCCGACCATCTTGCGCAGCTATACCGGCGGCCAGAAGGCGGTCGAGGGCTCCGGCGCAACGCTCGACGAGCTGTTCGCTGATCTTGACGGCCGGTACGAGGGGCTCCGCGAGCGGCTCATCGACGACGCAGGAGTGCGCCGGTTCGTGAACGTTTACCTGAACGACGAGGACGTTCGCTTCCTGGGCGGCCTGTCCGCGGCGGTGAGCGACGGCGACACCGTCACCGTGCTCCCGGCCGTCGCCGGCGGCGCGCGCTGACGGCCGGCACCGGCGAGACCCGCAGCATCGGGCAGTGAACGGCGGGCGGAGACATGCGCTACGAATCCCTGCTTGACGCGGTCGGCGGCACGCCGCTGATCGGGCTGCCGCGGCTGTCGCCGAGTCCCGAGGTGCGGCTGTGGGCCAAGCTTGAGGACCGCAATCCGACCGGGTCGGTCAAGGACCGGGCGGCCGCCTACATGATCGCGGCGGCAGAGAAGGACGGCCTCCTGCATCCCGGCTCGGTCATCCTGGAGCCGACTTCGGGGAACACCGGCATCAGCCTGGCCCTCGTCGCCAGGCTGCGCGGTTACCAGCTCATCTGCGTTCTGCCGGAGAACACCTCGGCGGAGCGCCGGATGCTGCTCGAGGCCTACGGCGCCTCGATCGTCTCGTCACCGGCCGCGGGCGGCTCCAACGAGGCGGTCCGCGTCGCCAAGGGCCTGGCGGCGCAGAACCCCGGCTGGGTGATGCTGTACCAGTACGGCAACGAGGCAAACGCCCGCGCGCACTACGAGACGACCGGGCCGGAACTGCTTGCAGACCTGCCGGAGATCACGCATTTCGTGGCCGGGCTCGGCACCTCGGGCACGCTGATGGGCACCGGCCGGTTCCTCCGGGAGCATGTGCCCGGCGTGCAGGTCGTCGCGGCCGAGCCGCGGTACGGCGAGCTGGTGTACGGCCTGCGGAACCTGTCTGAGGGCTTCGTGCCTGAGCTCTATGACGAGACGGTGCTGACCTCGCGCTTCTCGGTCACATCGGCCGACGCGCTCCGCCGGACCAGAGAGCTGCTGTCGGAAGAAGGCCTGTTCGCTGGCATCTCCTCCGGCTGCGTGCTGCATGCGGCGCTGGGCCTCGCCGCGAAGGCGCAAACGGCTGGCCAGCGGGCCGACATCGCTCTGGTCATCGCCGACGCTGGCTGGAAGTACCTGTCCACGGGCGCCTACGGCGGGACGCTGGCCGAGGCCGAGGCGAGGCTCGAAGGCCAGCTCTGGGCATGACGCGGAGAAAGGCGAAGCAAGCCGGATGACGGTATTTGACGAGGCGACAGCGGTCAGCCGCCGCAGCGAAGGGCTGTACGACGCGGCGGCAGATCCCCGGTTCGCGCTCATCGTGCCGGGCGGCTCCACCCCGCCCGCGGTGAACGGCGGCGCCCTGATGGCAACCGTGCTGCGTGCCGTGCTGGATTGCTCGCCGAACCCGCATCCGGTCGCCACCAGCGCCAACTTCCTTCGGGTCCCGCGCATTGCCGCCGCTGAGGTGCACGTCAGCTGGCTGAAGCAGGGCAAGACCGCCTCGACGGCGCGGGCCACGCTGGTCCAGGACGGCCAGCCGGTCCTCGATACCACCATTACGACCGGAACGGTGCCTGCCCCGCCACCCGCAGCTAGCACGGCCACAGCTGACGGGGCCAGCCCGCGGGAGCTTGACTGGACCGGCAAGCGGCCGCTTTTCGCCGACATCGCCGATTGCCTGGATCTGGGCAACTGGCCCGGTGCCACGGCTGCCGACGGGACGGCCGGCTTCCCCGCGCACGTCGAGGTACTGCTCGATCCGGCCTGCACCGGGTGGCGGCAGCAGGAGCCGTCCGGTGTCCCGGAGATGCACGGTTACGTGCGGCTGCGCGAGGCCCGCGATCCGGACGCCCTGCTGCTGGCGCTGGCAGTGGACGCCCTGCCGCCCGTCGTGTTCGGCCTGGGCGCGACCGGCTGGGCGCCGACCGTGGAGCTGACCTGGCACATGCGCGCGGTGCCGGCGCCAGGACCGCTGCAGGTGGCGGCACGGTGCCGCCACGTCAGCGGCGGCTGGTTCGACGAGGAGGCGGAGGTCTGGGACGCGGCCGGCCGCCTGGTGGCGCAGAGCAGGCAACTGGCCAGGGTGGGGCGAGGCCCGCTGCGCGCGACGGTCAACGGCTCCGGAATGGCTGCGGTCAGCGCGTAGATCTGCCGCGTGCTGGCGCTGGCTGGCCGCCGCAAGAGCGCGTTCCCGGCTGGAAGGGCTCTTAATGTTCTTTACGGGACGCTCTTAATCCGCCAGACGAAGATCGAGGCGAGTGCGGCCACGATGGCCGTGCCAGCGAACAGCGTCGGGTACCCGCCGAGCGTGACCAGCGGCCCGGCAATGGCCGCGCCGATAGCGGCGGGGCCGACGATGGCGATGTTGATGATGCCGAGGTCTTTCGCCCGGTCAGCGGCGGCGGGCAGGACCTGGGTGATGAGCGCCTGGTCGACGGCGAGGTAGGCGCCGAAGCCCATGCCGAACAGGACGGCGGCTACTAGCGAGGCGTCCCAGTTCTCCACGAAGGTCAGCAGCAGGGCGGCGACGCCCATGAGCGCGCCGGACACCGTGACGATCATCTTCCGCTTGCCGATCCGGTCGGAGTAGATGCCGCCGACGATCGCGGTGATTACCACGCAGACCGTGTAGATGACGATCAGGATCAGCAGTCCGGTCGCGGCGGGGATGTGGTCGTTGTGGTAGAGCTTCACCTTGTCGCGCAGGAAGTAGAGCAGGTACAGCGTGCCCATGGCGATGGCCAGCGAGGCAAGGAAGCGAGTCAGCCAGGCCCAGGCGAAGTCGGGGTACTCCCGCGGGCTGATCCAGTAGGCCTGAGCCAGCTTCTTCCAGGAGAACGCGTCCGCGTGCCGGGGGTCGAGCGGATGGTCGGGCGTCAGGAAGACGAACGGGATCACCAGCACGAACATCAGCACGCCCATGATGTAGTAGCCGCTGACCACGCTGCTGCTCAGGACCAGGACCACCAGGACGGTGCCCACCACAAGGCCCAGCGCCTGCGGCATGCCAACCCAGCCGGCCACCGTGGCCCGCTGGCGCACCGGTACGTGGTCCGGGACCGCGGCGCTCAGGCTGGCGTACTCGCCATTCTGGAACGCGCTGAACAGCACCCAGAAGATCGCCACGCCCGCCACCGTCCGCTGGTGAGCGAGCACGAGCATGCTGGCCGCAGCCAGCAGCGCCATGATCAGCGTCCAGCGGTGCCGGCGCCCGTTCAGGCCGAAGAAGCTGTAGGCGTAGCTGGTGCGGTCGGACAGGGCCCCGGCGATCGGCGTCGCGAGCACCGAGGCGACCGCGCCGACACCAGACACGATGGCGAGGGCCTGGATCTTGTGCTTGCTATCGATGTCCTGGAGCTGGATCGGCAGCAGGACCTGGATCGGCGTCAGCGAGGCCATCCACATGCCCAGGCTGGCCAGGCTGAGCCCGGCGATCCAGCCAGCCTTGACATGTACCGACGGCTCGGCGAGCGCGGGCGGGACCGCGCGCTCGGAGTCAATGGACTGGTCGGTCATGAAACCTCCGCGGGCGCGGGCTCGCCGTGGACGCCGGTCGTCCAGAATGCCGTTTTGGGGATGATAGTGGGAGGACGGGGCCTGTCGATACGTTTCGACTGGGGCGAGGCGGCTGACGAGAACGTGATCCGCTGCGGCTATGGTGATCAGCCGTGCAGCTAACGATCGTGGGCTGGTCCGGGAGTTTTCCCGGCCCGGAGAGCCCGGCGTCCTGTTACCTGATCGATACCGGCGACTTCCGGCTGGTCCTGGACCTCGGCAACGGCGCGCTCGGCGCCCTGCAGCGATATACCGGGCTGGCCGAGGTAGACGCAATCTGCCTGAGTCACCTGCACGCCGACCACTGCCTGGACATGTGCGGCTACTCGGTCTTCCAGAACTACCATCCAGCCGGCGGGCAGCCGCGGATCCCCGTGTACGGGCCGCCCGGCACCGCGGAGCGCCTCTCCAGGGCGCTGGGCAGTGATCATCTGGGCATGGCCGAGGCCTTCGGCTTCACTGAGCTGGCAGCCGGCCAGGTCGAGATCGGCCCGCTGCGGATTACCACGGCGCACATGAATCACCCGGTCGAGACCTTCGGTTTCCGGATCGAGCACGGCGGCCAGGTGCTGGCCTACTCGGCCGACACCGGGCCGTGCGACGAGCTGGTTGACCTGGCGCGCGGCGCTGACGTGCTGCTGAGCGAGGCGTCGTTTACTGACGGGCCGGGCCTGCCGGATGACCTGCACCTGACCGCGCGGCAGGCAGGCGAGCATGCTGCCCGGGCCGGGGCCGGCGAGCTCGTGCTGACCCATCTGGTGCCGTGGAACGACCGTTCGGCAAGCTTGCAGCAGGCGTCCGAGGCGTTCACCGGTCCGCTGCGGCTGGCCACCTCGGGCCTCCGCCTTCTCGGTGACCCGCGCCCCTAGCGGCGCGCATAGACTGCACTGCCATGCGCGTGCTCGTCACCGGCGGGGCCGGATTCATCGGCTCGCATCTCGCGGACGCCCTGCTCGCCAGGGGCGACGACGTTGCCATTGTCGACGACATGTCAGCTGGACGGCCAGGCCGCGTCCCGGGGCTGGCGATCACGCACAAGGTCAGCGTCACCGACGCGGACGTGCTGACGCCGCTGGTCGACGACTACCGGCCGGACCTGATCTGCCACCTTGCCGCGCAGATCGACGTGCGGGTGTCAGTAGCGCAGCCGGCGCTCGACGCGGAGGCCAACATCGTCGGCACCGTCAACGTGCTCGAGGCGGCTCGCGCGACCGGAGCCAGGGTGCTGTTCTGCTCGACGGGAGCGGTGATCTACGGCCGGGATGCGCCGATACCTTCCCGTGAGGACGTGCTTCCGCTGCCCGAGTCGCCGTACGGCGTTGCCAAGCACTGCGGCGAGCAGTACGTGGAGCTGTACAACCGGCTGCACGGCACGACCCATGCTGTGCTGCGGTTCGCCAACGTCTACGGTCCGCGCCAGGATCCTGCGGGCGCTGCCGGGGTGGTTGCGATCTTCTGCGCGCAGGCGCTGGCGGGGGAGCGTCCGACCGTTTACGGGGACGGCTTGCAGACGCGCGACTACGTCTACGTCGGTGACGCCGTGGGCGCGTTCCTGGCGGCCGCGGACAGCGGGCGGCCCGGCACCTGGAACATCGGCAGCGGCGCGGAGGTCAGCGTGCTCAAGCTGATCGACGTCATCGGCGCGGTCGCCGGGCACGCGCTCGACCCGGTGTTCGCCCCGCCCCGGCCAGGCGAACTGCTGCGCGGCGCGCTGGACGCGGACCGTGCCGAGCGTGATCTCGGCTGGACGGCTACCACGCCGCTGGCCGACGGAGTGACCAGGGCCTACCGCTGGATCGAGGACGGCACGCCGGAGCGAGCCGGCTGGTAGCACTAGGCTGGCGACCATGTCACGACCAGATGGACGACAGGCCGATCAGCTGCGTGAAGTCAAGATAACCAGGGACTGGCTGGCACACGCCGAGGGCTCGGTGCTCGTCGAGTTCGGTGCGACCCGGGTGCTGTGCGCCGCCAGCGTGCAGGAGGACCTGCCGCGCTGGCGCCGGGGGAGTGGCCAGGGGTGGGTGACGGCCGAGTACGCCATGCTGCCGAGGTCGACCAACACGCGCAGCGACCGCGAGTCGGTTAAGGGCAAGATCGGCGGCCGCACGCATGAAATCTCCCGGCTGGTGGGCCGGTCGCTGCGCGCGTGCATCGACCCGAAGGCCCTCGGGGAGAACACCATCATCATTGACTGTGACGTGCTTCAGGCCGATGGCGGCACCCGCACCGCCGCGATCACCGGCGGTTACGTGGCACTCGCCGACGCCGTCAGCTGGCTCAAGGGCCGTAAGCGGACCAAGGGCGAGCCGCTGGTCGCGTCGGTGGCAGCAGTCAGCGTCGGCATCATCGACAGCCAGCCCCGGCTCGACTTGTGCTACGAGGAGGATGTCGCGGCCGAGACGGACATGAACGTCGTCTGCACCGGCGACGGCAGGTTCGTCGAAGTACAGGGGACCGCGGAACGCGACCCGTTCGACCGCAAGCTCCTGGATGAGCTGCTCGACCTGGCGGTGGAGGGCTGCGCCGAGCTGACCAAGCTCCAGCAGGCCGCACTCGGCGCATGACGGCCGCTGAGGCAATGGCTGGCGGACTGGCCGGCCAGCGGCTCGTGCTGGCGACCGCCAACCCGCACAAGCTCATCGAGCTGAGCCGCATCCTTGAGGCTGGCCACGTCAACGTGCGCGTCTGCGGACTCGCGGAGTTCCCCGGAGCTCCGGAAGTGGCTGAGACTGGTGCCACCTTCGCGGCGAACGCGCTGCTCAAGGCTCACGCCATTGCGCAGTTCACCGGGCTGCCCGCGGTCGCTGACGACTCCGGCATCTGCGTGGACGCGCTGAACGGGATGCCCGGTGTGCTGTCCGCTCGCTGGTCCGGCCGGCACGGCGATGACGAGGCGAACCTGCGGCTGCTGCTCGCGCAGCTGGCCGACGTGCCGGACGAGCGACGCGGAGCGCAGTTCGTGTGCGCCGCGGCTCTGGTCCTGCCGGGCGGCCGCGAGCATGTCAGCGAGGGCACCGTCACCGGCCATCTGATCCGCGAGCCGCGTGGCACGAACGGGTTCGGTTACGACCCGATCTTCGTGCCCGGCACCGCTGACATCACCACTGCGCAGATGGATCCTGCCGACAAGGATCGCATCAGCCACCGCGGCAAGGCGCTTCGCGGACTCGCTCCGGTCATCGCGGCTGTGCTCGACTAGTCGTTAAGATCACTCAGCGGAGGCGAAAGTACCTGGCCAGGTGCCGGGAGATGGATCTTCACCGGCTCATTGAACGACCCGTAGGTGCCCTCGAGTTCGATCGTGGTCCCGCGAACGTGCTCGGTTTCCTGCATCTCCCGCAGATAGCCGCTGCTGTCGATCCAGACGCTGATCACTATGTCACCCTTGACCAGGCGCAGGTCCGGGCCGAGCGCCGCGCGCTGAGCGGCTGGCAGTTCCTTCAAAGCTGCCGATGGCGCGAACCATCCGGTGTACCTGGTGGCCGTGACACCGTCGACAAGCTGCGAGCCTGCTGAATGCAGGTCCGTCGCCGCGCTGAGACCCGCGGACTCCGAAGCCGGGCTCTCGTTCTGAAGTTCTTGCCGCACGATGGAAAACACCGAGGACTGACTGAGGCCGGTCAGCGGGACCTTGATCCACTTGGCAGCAATGGACTTGGGCAGGCCGGCAACGGCGCTGAGCTTGACGTACATGACGGTGTCGGTGAGAATCCCGCGCATCGCCGTGGTCTGGCCGTTACCGGTATTGGTCATCTGGATGTTCATGGCCATGAGGAGAGGTTTGCGCTCGACCTGAACAGTGCCGGAAATGGTCCCGTTGACCGTCCCCGATATTCGCTCAGTGATATACGCGGACTCAGAGTTGAGGGCGGCCTGCCGCCTGGCTGCCTGCTGCACCACCTGTGCGGCGGTTAGCTGCGGAGCATTGCTCGTGCCAGCGCCACCTTTGCGGATGGCGATCGCGACCACGGCGGCCACGATGGCGATCGCGAGGACGGACGCCGCCACGGTTGCCACGTGGCGTACCCGCCGCTGTTGCCTGCCCAGCATGTAGTCCAGCGCCGGGCTGCGGACGGTCATGCCTGGAACCAGCGAGTCCGGCGTCAGCAGCCCCGGCAGTTGCAGGCCCGGCGTTCGCGGGCCGGCCTCATCGTGACCAGGCGCTTCCAGGTCCGGCGCTTCCCCGGCTGGCGCTTCCCCGGCTGGCACTTGCCCGGCTGGCACTTGCCCGGCTGGCACTTGCCCGGCTGGCGCTTCCCCGCTTGGCGCTTCCCGGCTGCCTGGCTCGCCGGCGCTGCCGTCTGAATCCCACCCGTTCGCGGTCACCGCGAACCCCCGTCCCTGTTACGTTGGCAACCGGCGAGCCTCGGCGGGTGCTGGCGCCGGCCTGGCCGGTGTCCCAAATCTACAGATAAAAACCTTATGCTTGAAGAGTGCAAAACCGCGCAAATCCGGCCGCGGAAGACGGTTTGTTTAGCAGCCGGAAAACAGTCCGCTACGGTTGGGCGACTAACGAGCAGCGAAAGGATACGAGGTGCCTGATCAGCGTCTCGCGCCCGGAGATCCGGCGCCTGATTTCACCCTGACCGATGCTGACGGGAACGACGTGAGCCTGTCCTCGTTTCGCGGTCAGCGGGTCATCGTTTACTTCTACCCGGCCGCGATGACTCCGGGCTGCACTACGCAGGCTTGCGACTTCCGGGACAGCCTCTCCAGCCTGGCTGCCGCGGGGTTCGCCATACTGGGCATCTCGCCTGACAGTCCGGCCAAGCTCGCAAAGTTCCGTGACCGGGACGGGCTGACCTTCCCGCTTCTCAGCGATCCAGGCCACAAAGTGCTGGAAGCCTACGGCGCTTATGGCGAGAAAATGCTGTACGGAAAGAAGTCAGTCGGCGTCATCAGGTCAACTTTCGTAGTCGACCCGGATGGCAGGATTGAGCAAGCCCAGTACGCGGTCAAAGCCACCGGCCACGTGGCCAGGCTGCGCAAGGAACTCGGCGTCTGACTGCCAGCCCCGGCAGCGGCGCCGGGAAGCGGGGGCCGTAGCCCAACGGCAGAGGCACAGGATTTAGGTTCCTGCCAGTGTGGGTTCGAATCCCACCGGCCCCACTA
>DATJNX010000044.1:0-40675 GCA_035507615.1 Streptosporangiaceae bacterium | reverse complement strand
GGCTGGGCTGGGCTGGGCTGGGCTGGGCCGGGCTGAGCAGGACCATGTCGAGAAGGTGCCCGGTAGGCTCGCACAGCCTTCGTCCGAGCTGCGTCAGTCACGGCCCGGCCTCCAACTGCTCGTTTCCACCCGGCTGATTAGGCTACCCCGTCACCGTGGCCAGTGACGTGACTTGACGCAGCGGGCTCAGCTCAGCTCGCCGGCACCTTCGCCGGCGGGCGCCGATTGCAGGCGCGCGCCCCACTTCTCCTCGATGTGGCCGTACCGCCAGATCAGCACGGCGCAGGCCCAGGTGATAACGAAGAGCCCGACGATGGCGAAGCCGGCGGTGTTGATGTTGAAGTTGTACATGAACCCCCAGAAGCCGCGGTCCTGGCTGACGCCCTTGATCTCGTACGGGATCAGGCTGAGCGTCTCGATCCCGCCGATCAGGAAGCAGATCGCTACTGACAGGCCGGTGATCGCGAGGTTGTAGTAGACCTTGCGGACGGGATTGAAGAATGCCCAGCCGTAGGCCAGGTTCATGAATATCCCGTCGGTGGTGTCCATCAGTGTCATGCCGGCGGTGAACAGGATCGGCAGGCAGATGATCGCGTACCAGGGGAGATGCTCGGCGGCAAGGAACGCGGTGGTGCCGAGCAGCAGCACCTCGGTGGCGGTGTCGAAGCCCATCCCGAAGACGACCCCGACCGGGTACATCTTCCATTCCTTGTCGATGGCCTTCATCCACCGACCGAAGAAGCGATAGAAGAAGCCGCGGTTGGCCAGCTGGCGCTCCAGCTCGGCCTCGTCATAGCCGCCGCGCCGCATGGAGCGGAAGACCTTCACGATCCCGGCCAGGATCACCAGGTTCAGCGCCCCGATGAGGAACAAGAAGCAGGCCGACACCAGGGTGCCGAACAGCCCGCCGAACCGCTCCAGCCCGGAACTGTCATCCGACACCGCGGCGAAGACCGTCTTCTCGGCGATGATGATGCCCACGCCCATCGCGACCACGATCGTTGAGTGGCCGAGGGAGAAGAAGTAACCGAAGGAGAACGGCCGCGGCTGGTCCGTTCCCTGCCGCTCGTTCATGACCTTGCGAGTGGTGTTGTCGATCGCGGAGATGTGGTCGGCGTCGAAGGCGTGCCTCAGCCCGAGCGTGTAGGCGAGCACGCTGAGCCCGGCTCCGAACCCCTTGTAGTGAGCGGGCACCACGAAGGCGATGAAGACGAAGAACCCCAGCGCGTGCATCGCGGCGATCGAGCCGTACATCGTGATCACCCTGCGACGCTCTGCCGGCGTCATCGCGCTGAACGACTGCCGGATCATCTGGCCCATACTCGGACGAGCCGCCGCGGTCTGAGTCGTCACGTTCCGCACGCTAATCTAATTGCACATTACTTGCAAGTACGCCCCAGGTGCACTCGGCGACGACGACCCCCGGCCCTCCTCAGGCAGCGGTGTCCTGAGGCACAGTGTTCTCAGGCAGTGCCGAGCGCAGGGAGATCATGATGACCACGTTCCAGGCAGCCGACGCCGATCAGCGCGGCGGCGGGGCAGTCGCCCGTCGGGTCGTTACCGTCGGAGCCGGCCCGCTGACTGCAGACGACGTGGTCGCGGTGGCCCGCGGTGGCGCCAGGGTCGAGGTCGCCGCGCAGGCGCTGGCTGCGGTGCGGCGGGGCCGCGAGATCATCGAGGAACTGGCCAATGACGTTGAGCCGCATTACGGCGTTTCTACTGGTTTCGGCGCCCTGGCTACCAGGCACATCCCCGCCGAACTGCGTGCTCAGCTGCAGGCCAGCCTCATCCGAAGCCATGCTGCTGGCTCAGGGCCAGCCGTCGAGCCCGAGGTCGTCCGGGCGCTGATGCTGCTCCGCCTGGCCACGATGGCCAGCGGCCTGACCGGGGTCCGCGAGATCACCGTGACCACCTATGCCGCGCTGCTGAACTCGGGCTTCACCCCGGTCGTGCATGAGTACGGCAGCCTTGGCTGCTCGGGCGATCTTGCTCCGCTGGCCCACTGCGCGCTGGTGATCACCGGCCAGGGCGTCGTCACCGACGAAGACGGGCGCGAGTATCCGGCGGCCGAGGCACTGGCGGCGGCCGGGATCACGCCGGTCGAGTTGCGGGAGAAAGAGGGCCTCGCGCTGATCAACGGCACCGATGGCATGCTCGGAATGCTGGTGCTGGCCATCGCCGACCTCCGTGACCTGCTGCGCGTCGCCGACATCACGGCAGCGATGAGCGTCGAGGGGCTGCTCGGCACGGACGCGGTCTTCGCCGCCGACCTCCAGGCGCTGCGGCCGCATCCAGGCCAGGCGGTAGCGGCCGCGAACATGCGCGCGCTGCTGGCCGATAGCGCGATCATGGCCAGCCACCGCGGCCCCGAATGCACGAGGGTGCAGGACGCGTACTCGCTGCGGTGTGCCCCGCAGGTGGCCGGGGCGGCCAGGGACACCGCCGACCACGCCGCGCTGGTGGCCAGCCGCGAGCTCGCATCGGTCATCGACAACCCGGTGATCACCCCGGACGGCCGGGTCGAGTCGAACGGCAACTTCCACGGTGCACCGCTGGGCTACGTGCTCGACTTCCTGGCGATCGCGGTAGCCGACGTGGCCAGCATGTCCGAGCGCCGCACCGACCGGTTCCTGGACGTCGCCAGGAGCCAGGGGCTGAACGCGTTCCTGGCGGCGGACCCCGGCGTCGACTCCGGTCACATGATCGCGCAGTACACCCAGGCGGCCATCGTGTCCGAGCTGAAGCGGCTCGCCGTGCCCGCCAGCGCGGACTCAATCCCGAGCTCGGCGATGCAGGAGGACCACGTCTCGATGGGCTGGTCAGCGGCACGGAAGCTGCGCCGCGCTCTGGACGGGCTCCGCCGGGTGCTGGCCATCGAGTTGCTGACAGCTGCTCGCGGTCTCGAGTTGCGCGCTCCGCTGGCGCCAGCGCCCGCCACCGGGGCGGTGCGCGACGGGCTGCGCGCGGTGGCACCGGGGCCGGGGCCGGACCGATTCCTGGCACCCGAGATCGAGTCCGCGATCGGGTACATCGCCGATGGCGCCGCGGTCCGAGCGGCCGAATCAGTAACCGGCCCGCTCCGCTGAGCCGGCCAATCGGCCACTCGCTTCACGGATGCCGTACGCCAGAACCAGGACGAAATAGGACCGCCAGCGGACGCGTGCCGTGAAAGGTCGCGCCTGGGAGTGGTGTCCGCCTCGGATCCGCTCGTGCTCAGATGACCGGCGGCCGGCCCGCTCTGGTCATCCGCCAGACGGCGCGCACTGAGATCGGCCGCCGCTGGCCGGGATCGATCCGCCAGCCCTCGGCGAAGCCGGCGAACCAGGTCTTCAGCGCGCCAGGCGCCCGCCGTTCCCTGATCACGGTCAGGGCCGTCCAGTCCAGCAGGTAGACGACGGCAAACGGCCAGGGCAGGTTGCGCCGGGCGAGTAGCACTCGGTTGCGGCCGTCATAGCGGTACCAGATGTCATGCCGCTTGTTCGACACCGGCGGGTGGCACATCCGGGCGTCGGCGTCGTACTCCAGGGTGTAGCCGCGCTCGATGAGCTGCCAGGCCAGGTCGGTTTCCTCGTGCGCGAAGAAGAACTCCTCCGGCAGCCCGCCCGCCTCCAGGTAGGCAGAGCGCCTGGCCGCGAAGCCCGCTCCGACGAACGTGGTCACCGGCGAGGACCGGTCCGGGTCGCCGGCGCGCAGCCGTGGCACGTGCCAGCGGACGCCGGTGCCCCCGGTCGGATCGACGACCCGGAACGACAGCACGGCGAGCCGGGGATCGGCCGCGAACCGGTCGGCCACGTGCTTGGCGATGCCCGGATCGGAGAACCAGCCGTCGTCGTCGAGGAACATGACGACATCGCCCGAGCTGGCATCGACTCCGGCGTTGCGGCCGCCAGCCACCCCTAGGTTCTCCGCCAGCCGGATCGTCTTGACGTCGTCGGGGACGGGCGGCAGGTCGGCGCCGTTCCCGACCAGGACCAACTCGACGCCGTCGGCTCGCAGCGGCTCCGTGCTCGCGATCGCGCGCCCGAGCTCGGCCGGCCGGGTGCCCATCGTGATGATCACGCAAGACACGGTGATGGCCGGCGTGCCCGCGCTGCCGCCTGCCGCAGCGCCCGCTGCCGAGCTCACGACAGGCGCCGGGAGGCCATGATCGCGGCCAGGTGCGCGACGACCATCAGCGCGGCCACGATCAGGCAGGCGACGAGCAGCACCCTGGTGGCGAGCAGCCCGCCAGCAATCTGGTCTGCGATGGCGGCCAGCAGCACCAGCACGGAGAGCTCGATCTGCTGGATGATCCGGTGGATCTTCAGCAAGCTGGCTGCGCGCCGGACCGTAGCCAGCCCGGCCGCGCGCGGCTGGAGTGACTCATTGTCATGGGACGCGGACAGGCCCTGGACCGCCCGGGCGATGATCACGTTGTCCGTCTCGGCCTTGACCAGGCAAGCAAGCACCGCGGCGAGCAGGCCGGCGGTCACGTACTTGCCGGAAATAGTCAGCTCGCCCTGGGCGCGCACGCCGAGCCCGATCAGCATCGCGCTCTCGCACAGGTAGTGGCCAACCCGGTCCAGGTAGATACCGCCCGCCGAGGTTCGCTTGGTGAGCCGGGCCAGTTCGCCGTCCGAGCAGTCGAACAGCAGCGCCAGCTGCACCAGGACCGCCCCGGCAACCGCAGAGGCCAGGCCGCCGAAAGCGATCACGACGCCGCCCGCTACTCCGCACACGATGAAGGCCAGCGTGACGGCATTGGGCGACCAGCCCATCCTGGCCAGCAGCCAGGTGGCCCGCGGCGAGATCTTGCGCATGTACAAGCGGCCGAACAGGTGCTCGTCGTTCACCCGGTCGACGACCCAGCGCGGCTGGCCCTCCGACTTCACCTCGCTCAAGCTCGGCCGGGTCATGTGCCTCCGTTCGGATCCTGGTTGGTCTGGGGAACATGGTAGGGCCAGCCGGCGTCCACCGGGATCACGCGCAGCCGGCCCGCCGCGCAGGCCCGCCAGGCCAGGACAGCTATCCTCCGCTGCATGCAGCCGATCCCGCCGGACCTCGCCGGTCATCCGGACCGGCTGAAGTGGAACGCGCGCTACAGCGGGTCGCAGCCGTCATTCGCCCCGCACCCGGTGGCTGAAGCTGCTCTCGCGCTGCCGGCGCCGGATGGCCCGGTCCTCGAGCTGGCTTGCGGCCCGTCTGGCAGCGCACTGCTGGCCGCGGCGACGGGGCGGCCAGTGACCGCGGTCGACGCATCCGATGTCGCCCTCGGCATGCTCGCCGACGAAGCACAGCGCCGAGGGCTCGGCACCCTGATCACTCCCGTCCTGGCCGACCTCGGCAGCTGGCGCCCGCGCGCCGCCGGATTCTCGCTGGTGCTCTGCACGAACTACTGGGATCGCGCGGTCTTCGCGCGCGCCGTGACTGCGGTCCGGGCCGGCGGCGTCCTGGCCTGGCAGGCGCTGACGGAGGCGGCCCGGATCGGCCATCCGCAGCTCCCCCCGGAGTGGTGCCTTGGCCCGGGCGAGCCGGCTTCGCTCCTTCCGCCCGGATTCGCCGTGCTCAGCCAGGACGACGAGGGCCCGCAGCCGGCCACCAGACGCAGGCTTCTCGCCAGCCGGTCAGATCAACCGACCGGGTAGCGTTGCCGGATGCTCGGAGGCGGCTGGACGGCAGACCTGGTGGCCGTGGTCGCAGCTTTCGCGATCGCGCTGGTTGCTACTCCGGCAGGCATCTCCGGCGCGGTGTTGCTGCTGCCGTTTCAGGTCAGCGTCCTCGGCACCCCGAGTCCGGCAGTGACCCCGACGAACTTGCTCTACAACGTCGTCGCGGCACCGGGCGCGCTGTACCGGTACTGGCGGCAGGGCCAGACTGGCGGACGTCTCGCACTGCTGCTGCTCAGTGGCACGCTGCCCGGCGTGATCGCGGGATCCGTCATCCGGGTGGAATTGCTGCCCGGACCGGCAGTATTCGAGCTCGTCATCGCCGCAGTCCTGACGCCGCTTGGTCTCTGGATAGCAGCCAGCAGGCCGCCCCGGCGGGAGAATGGCGCACCGCAGCGGAACTGGCTTCCGCCGATCGTGCTGGTGCTGCTCGCGGCCGGCGTGGGCTGCGTCGGCGGGATCTACGGAATCGGCGGCGGTTCTGTGCTAGCACCCATTCTGATCGGGGCAGGTCGCAGGCCCTCCGAGGTCGCGCCTGCCGCGCTGGCCAGCACGTTCGTCACCTCAGTGGCCGGTGTCGCCACGTTCACGATCCTGGCCGCCAGCAGCTCGGGCCCGGTGGCACCGGACTGGTCAACGGGAGTCGCTCTTGGCATCGGCGGGCTGGCGGGTGCCTACTTCGGCGCGCGGCTGCAGTCGCGGCTACCGGAGCAAGCCATCCGGCGGATAGTCGGCGTTCTGGTCGTTGCCATCGGCGTGCGTTACCTGTGGTCCGGTCTCGGCTGACCGTCCGCTGTTGAGTGCTGCCGCGATCGCCGTGCCGAGAGCCCTGGCGACCGGCGGCGGGAACGCGTTGCCGATCTGCCGGTAGGCGGCGGTCTTGCGGCCGGTGAACTGCCAGGAATCGGGGAAGCCCTGGAGCCGGGCCACCATCGGCACGGTGAGCTTCGGCGGCCGGTCAGCCGGGAAGCCGGGGCCCGGCGGGCTATCGGCGATGCCGAGGCCGTCGACGCCCAGCTCACGCCACGCCGTCCGGGCGCGGGTTGGCCCGAGATCAGGGCCACCGTGTTTTTTGCTGCCGCCGACGATCGTCGGCGCGATCCCGTGTGCCCGCCGCGCCCAGCCGGCCGCGCCCGGCCATCCCGCTGAACCCATCAGGTCAGCGAGCGTGGCACCGACTGTTGGTGGCGGGCTGGACAGCGGGTCAGGCCAGCGGAACCCGTCCGCCCACGGCAGCGTGAGCGCGACCAGCACGAATCGCGGCCGCAGTTGCGGAACGCCGTGCTCGCTTGCGTTCACCAGCTGCCACCAGGCCCGGAAGCCGAGGTCAGCCAGACGCTGCAAGACCTGGCGCCGGTATCCGTCGAACCTCGCGGTGGCCAGGCCGCGGACGTTTTCGAGCAGGACAGCGCGCGGGCGAATCTCCCCGATCAGCCGGAGCGCCTCAGGGAACAGGTCGCGGTCGTCGGCGTCGCCAAGCTGGCGGCCGGCAATCGAGAACGGCGGGCATGGCACACCGCCTGCGAACAGGTCGACGCCGCCGAAGCCGTGTCCGTCAACGCTGGCGACGTCTCCCTCGATGATCTTCCAGTCCGCGCCGCGGTTACGGCGAAGGGTCTCGCAAGCGTCCGGGTCGATGTCGATCGCCGCGACGTGGCTGAAGCCCGCCTGCTCAAGGCCGAGGGCCTGACCCCCGGCTCCTGCGCAGATCTCCATGACTGTCAGCTCGCCCACGCAACCTCCTGTCGTGCCCTACTGGCTGATTCTGCTCGGCGGCCGGGGCCGGGAAGAGTTTCCACGCCGTGCGGAGTTCGTGCCGGGATTTGCTGACGGTCACGTGCAGCGTTAACTGGTCCGTCAGCGTCTCCTCAGAGTGAATGCGCCGACGGCTCCGATCGGGAGGACCGCTGCCTGGTGAGCCGCCCCGCAGCGGTCACCCGTTCCACCTGACGTGCAGGGTCGGCGGCTTGCGGAACACCAGCCCTTGCGGAGCACTCGGTCTGTCAGGGTCCAGCCGGAGCCCGGGCAACTGGTCGAGCAGCGCACCGAGCGCCGCCCGCGCTTCAGCCCTAGCTAGTTGCGCGCCCACGCAGAAATGCGGGCCGACCGCAAAGGACCAGTGCTGCCGCGCGTTCGCGCGGTGCAGGTCGAACCGGTCGGGATCGGCGAACACTGCCGGATCCCGGTTGGCGCCCGTGACGGACACGATGATCAGGTCGCCGCGCCGGATCTGCGCTCCGGCGAGCCCGATATCGGCGGTGGCATACCTGTCGACGACCGCAGCGGCTGGCTCCAGCCGGAGCGATTCCTCGACCGCGTTGGCGATCAAGCTCCAGTCGGCCGCGACTTCACGGATCGCGCGCTCGTCGCGGAGCAGGTACCAGACCGCATTGCAGATCATTCCCTCGGTGGTCTCGATGCCGCCGAATAGCAAGACGGCCGCGTTTGAGACGATCTCGCCGGCATCGAGCCGCCCGGCTGCCGCAGTGAGCACGGACTGCGTGCCCGGCCGCTGCAGGCTGGCCGCAACGCGGTCGGTTAGCTCCCCGAACGCCGCGGCGGCAGTGTCGGGCACGACAGTGGAGGGGCCGTCACCTTCGGACATCGCCGAAACGCCCGCGACGATGGCGTCATACCAGGCGAGCAGTTGCCCCGGCGGTACGTCCAGCCCGAGCATCTCCGCCATGACCGAAACGGCGAGTTGTCCGGCCAGGCCGCGTCGCAACTCGGCCCCCTGCCGGCCAACCCCCGTCCGGCCGGCCCTCTTCGAGTCAGCACTGTCTCCGCGCGCTGCCAGCGTCGCGACGAGCCGGGCGGCTTCGCGCCCACAGGCCTCCGTCAGTCCGGCGCGCACCTGCGGCTGCCGGAGCGCACTGGCGAAGGGGTCGCGGTGTCGTGCGTGGTCGGCGCCGTCTAGCGACAGCATGCTCGGACCGACCACGCGAGCCGTGGTGAAGCGCGGATCGTCGACGGTGAACGATGCAGGATCGCGGAGGACCTGGTCAGCCACGTCGGCACGAGTGACCAGCCAGCCGTTCAGCGCAGGCAGCCAGGACACTGGCTCGGCCGCCCGCAGCCGGCGCAGCACCGGGTGGACGTCCCCGGCCAGCGAAGCAACGGTCACCTTTGCGCCAAGCGGGTAATCAGGCCGGCTCACGGCATCACCGGGGCCTGCTGCCGCTGGCAGACAGGAATGGGGTGAGCGCGGCAATGACAGCGTCGCGCAGCGCGCCGGCGCGGTGGATTGCGTTGCCGGTCATGGCTCCGACGAAGCCTTCGGCGCGCTGGCCGCCGCCGGGACCGAAGACCACGTCGCAGGCCTCGCCCAGGACGCGGCCTGCCAGCACCAGGTCTATCAGCGGGCGCGGCACCGGCATCCGCAGCGTGCTGCCGAGGCCTTCCCGGCCTGCCGCGTCGACGACCACGGCCCAGCCGGAATTGAACCAGCAGCCCTCGGTCTTCTGCAGCCCGCCCTCGATGCCGACGAAATAGTCGGCCTGCGCGACACCGAGCGCCGCGGCGGCCCGGTTCCGGGCACCGAGGATCGTCTCGGCGTCTGTCATCGGCTGCGCCGCGACGCCCGAGGAGACATCGCAGGCGCGCACGTTCAGAACTTCTCCCGGCCAGAGAGCGCTGAAGGCCAAGCGGACCGCCTCGATCTTGGCAGAGTTCAGCGAGCCCACCGCGACCATCATGCCGCCTGATGCTAGCCGGGCCGGCCGGCGGCTGTGCCCGCTGTCTTGGGCCTTAGCCGCCGGCTCAGCCTTAGCCGCCGGCTGAGCCTTAGCCGCCGGCTCAGGCTTAGCCGCCGGCCATAGCTCCGACGATGAGGTACGGCTCTGCACCGCTGGCGACGGCATCCGGCAGCGACGCGTCCGGCTCCTCGTGTGACAAGTCCTCTTCGCACGCGAAAAACCGGATGAATGCTCGCCGCCGCTGACTGTCCTGGTCGCGGATGGTACCGCGGAGCATCGGGTACCTGCACTCGATCGCGTCGAGCACGGATCGCTGGCTGACGACGCCCGCGATGTCGAGCCGGACCTCGCCGTTGATGCCGGCCAGCCGCCGCAGATGAGCAGGCAACACCACCCGGATCATGGCAGGGTCTGCACCTCGACGGACAGGACTGCAGGCAGGTCGCGGACGATCGGTGCCCAGTGGTCGCCAGAGTCGGCCGACGCGTAGACCTGGCCGCCGGTTGTCCCGAAGTAGATGCCGCAGTCGTCAAGGGAGTCGACGGCCATCGCGTCGCGCAGCACGTTGACATAGCAGTGCTGCTGCGGCAGCCCGTTCGTGAGCGGCTCCCACTCGTCACCGCCGCTGCGGCTGCGGTAGACGCGAAGCTTCCCCTCGGGCGGGAAGTGCTCGGAGTCGCTAGTGATCGGGACGACGTAAATCGTCTCCGGCTCATGCGCGTGCACATCGATCGGGAAGCCGAAGTCGGTCGGAAGGTTGCCGCTGATCTCCCGCCAGGTCTCGCCCGCGTCGTCAGTGCGCATGACATCCCAGTGCTTCTGCATGTAGAGCACCTCCGGCCGGGACGGGTGCATCGCGATCCGGTGGACGCAGTGACCGACCTCGGCGTCGGGGTCCGGGATCCCCTCAGATTGCAGTCCGCGGTTCACTGGCCGCCAGGTCTGGCCCCCGTCGTCAGACCGGAACGCGCCCGCCGCGGAGATCGCCGCGAACATGCGGCTCGCCGTTGCCGGGTCGAGGATGATCGTGTGCAGGCACATCCCGCCAGCGCCCGGCTGCCACGACGACCCTGAGCCGTGCCCGCGCAGCCCGGCCAGTTCGTGCCAGCTTTGCCCGCCGTCGCCAGATTTGAACAGCCCGGCGTCTTCGACTCCGGCGTAGACCGTGTCCGGGTCATCGAGAGCTGGCTCCAGGTGCCAGACGCGGGCGAACTCCCACGGATGCGGGGTGCCGTCGTACCACTGATGGGTGCCCGGCGTACCGTCGTAGCTGAACTGGTTCCCGACCGGCTGGAAGCTGACGCCGCCGTCGTCGGAACGCTGGATTACCTGTCCTGACCAGCCGCTACTCTGCGAGGCATAGATGCGGTCCGGATCTGCCGGTGATCCCTTCAGGTGATAGATCTCCCAGCCGCTGAAGTGCGGCCCGCTCACCTTCCACTGATCGCGCTTACCGTCCGCGGTCAGCACGAACGCGCCCTTGCGCGTGCCTACTAGAACTCGTACGCCGGTCATCTGTGCTCCGTCTCCCGGTTGCGACATGCTCGCGGGCAACTACCCGCTACTAGCACGACGATCGGCGGTGCCCGATCTGGACACTGCGAACCGTCCAGTTGTCTGCCTACTCTGCCAGGCACCAGTGACATCGTCATGAGTTAGCGGTGCAGCAGGCGTGGATATAACCGCGGGACGGGAGCCGGATCTGACCGGCCCCACCGGGGCCCGCGATAACGGTGCGCCGATGGTGCGAGGAGGGGCGATGCGTCCGCCGCGGATCCCGCCTAACTTCTTCGCTATCGCGTTCGGCCTGGCCGGGCTGGGCGAGGTCTGGCGGGCGGCGGCGAAACCACTGGGGGTCTCCCTCGCGGTAGCAGATGTGCTTTTCATTGTCGCGGCAGCGGCCTGGGCCGTCCTTCTTGCCGCGTATCTCAGTCAGGGATGGCGGCAGGTGGTGGCGGACTTCTGCGACCCCGTGCTCGGGGCTTTTGTCTCCCTGGCGGTAATCACGCCGACAGCTCTCGTCACGGCGCTGGTGCCAGATGCGAAGCCGGCTGCCAGGATGCTGGTGATCATCCTGTTCATCCTGATAGTCGTGCTGGGCGGCTGGATAACCGGTCAGTGGATCGCTGGCAAGATTCCCGGCCGCGCGAATCATCCCGGCTACTTCCTCCCGACTGTCGCTGGCCCGGGAGTGGCCGCAGCCGCTGCTGCCGCCGTCGGCTTGCACGGCATGGCCGAAGGGGCGTTCGGGGCTGCCGTCGTCAGCTGGCTGATACTGGGCTCGATCATCATGAACAGGCTGTTCTTCCGCCCGCGACTGCCGGGGCCGCTGGTGCCGACGATGGCGATCGAGGTGGCTCCGCCCGTCGTGGCTGGCCTCGCGTACTTTGCCATCGATGGCGGCCGGGTGGACTTCGTGGCCCGTGCGCTTGGCTGCTACGCGATCTTGATGACAGTGGTCCAGGTGCGGCTTATCCCGGTATACGCCCGGCTGGCTTTCTCGGCCGGATTCTGGTCATTTTCGTTCTCGTACGCTGCGCTCGCGACCGATGGTCTGCTGTGGTTGCGGGCAACGAGGCCGCCTGGCACTACGGCTTACGTGATCGTCGTCGTCACCGCGATCACAGTGCTCATCGCCGCGATCGCGGTGCGCAGCATCGTCGCCCTCAGCCGCGGCCAGTTCTTTCCGGCCCGGCCGCCCGGATAGTCATGGTTTCGGCCCGTCCGGCCAGCGCAATCCCGTCACGCTAGCCTGTCAGCATGTCCGAGCGAGTGGTCGCCTTCATCCCGAGTCCGTCGACCAGCGGCTTTCATATCGGCCCGCTGTTCGTCCACTTCTACGGCCTCATGTACGTGGTAGCGATAGCGCTCGCGATCTACATCACGCGCCGGCGGTGGGCCGCGGCCGGCGGGAATCCGTCGCTGGTCGGCGACGTCGCCATCTGGGCGGTCCCGGCCGGCCTCATCGGGGCGAGGCTGTACTTCGACATCACCACGCCGTTCGACATCACGCCCAGACACGAATGGTGGGGGCCGCTGGCGATCTGGAACGGCGGGCTCGGAGTCTGGGGCGGCATACTCGCTGGTGCGCTGGTCGGTGCCTGGCGGGTGCGGCGGGCCGGCGGAAAGGTCGGCGTCTTCATGGACGCTGTCGCCCCGGCACTCCTGGTGGCGCAGGCGATCGGGCGGATCGGGAACTACTTCGACCAGCAACTGTTCGGAAAGCCCAGCACGCTGCCCTGGGCGCTGGAGATCAGCAAGGCTGCCCGGCTCAGTGCCGGAATGCCCGCGCAGTACCTGAAATACAGCACCTTCCAGCCCTCGTTTCTGTACGAATTGATTTTTGATCTTGCCTGGGCGGCCGTCCTGGTCTGGCTCGGGCATCACAAGGCGATCCGGCCGCCTGGGCTGTTCGCTCTGTACGTGGCCGGCTATTCCGGCTACCGGATCTTCGAGGAGACGATCCGGATCGATTCGTCGGCGTACGTCCTCGGACTGCGGCTGAACTTCTTCGTGGCGCTATGCGGGACGGTGGCCGGGCTGGTCTGGTTCGCGATCAGCCAGCGCAGGGCGAAGGCGGTGGCCGGCGGAACGGCCGCGCTTGCCGTCGGCGTGCTATGCGTGCTGGCTGCCGGCTGCAGTAACGGTCATTCGCCCAGCAGCCAGCGGCCGGGCGCGATGAGCTTCCGTGCCTCAGCGGGTCCCCAGGAACCCGCCGCGTACGGCATCACGGCCGGCGGGCTGGACAGCAGCGGTTCGGCTACCTTCCACACGGCCGCCAGGCCGTCCGGCCGGGTGAACAGGGATCGGTCACCGAGGAGCACGTCGTGGATCAGCCGGACGTAGGGCGGCAGCGGGTCGGCGCCGTGCAGCGTGGCGAGCGGGACCGCGGCCCGCGCGTTGTCAAGGGCGAGTCCCGGGCCGGGTTTCTTGGCTACCAGCGAGAGGTCGATCTCACCGTCGCCCGCGAGTGAGAACGAGAGGACGTTCGAGTCGTCGGGCAGGTGACCGCCCAGCGGGTTGCCTGGCTTGCGCAGGACCAGGCTGACCCGCTGCTTCGTGGCCGCCAGCCGCTTGCCAGTGCGCAGATAGAACGGGACGCCGCGCCAGCGGTCGTTGTCGATCCAGAGCCGCGCCGCGACGAAGGTGTCCCTCGTTGACCCCGCCGCTACGCCGGGAACGTCCTGGTAACCGGAGAACTGGCCGAGCACGACCTCTGCCGGATCGAGCGGCCGGAAGCAGTTGATGACCTTCTCGCGGGCCGGCTGCAGGTCGGTGGCGCCGAGACTCGCAGGCGGCTCCATCGCTACTTCAGCCGCGACCTGGAACAGGTGCGTCACGAGCATGTCCAGCACAGCGCCGGTGGCGTCGTAAAACACCGCCCGGTCGCTGATGCCTAGTTTCTCGGGCACGTCGATCTGGACTGACTCGACGTTCTCGCGGTTCCACATGCCGGCGAACAGGCCGTTCGCGAATCGCAATACATGCAGGTCCTGGGTCGCTTCCTTGCCCAGGAAGTGATCGATCCGGTACACCTGCTGCTCGTCCAGCACCGAATGGACGGCGCGGTCGAGCTCCCGGAACGACTCGGGTGACGTGCCGAACGGTTTCTCGTATACCACCCTGGCGCCGGCAGCCAGCTGGTGCTGGCCGAGCGCCTTAGTGAGCCCGCCAAAGGCGACGGGCGGCACCGCAAGATAGTGCACCAGCTGCGGGTCGCCGCCAAGCGACTGGCGCGCCTTGGCCAGTACGTCAAGCAGGCTGCCAGGGCTAGCGGTGCTGAATCCGCCGCCTGCGAAAAACAGGCGCTGCGCGAAGTTGTCGAATGCGGGCTGATCCGGCTTCGGCCCGAATTCGGTAAGCACGTCGTGGACGTGCTTGCGGAAGTCCTCGTGCGCGACGTCGCCACGTCCGTTGCCGACCAGCACCCATTGCCTCGGTAGCAGGTCCTGCATGGCCAGCTCGTAGAAGGCCGGAATGACCATGCGCTTGGCTAGGTCACCGGTCGCACCGAAGAGCACGAAGACGGTCGGGCCTGGATGCGTGCCGGGCTTGCTGGCACTTTCCGCTGTTGCCATGACACCAACGTACGTGACGGGCCCGGGCGCCGGCTCGGGCACCGCCGGCTGCGCTCAGCGTCATCCGGGCGATTGCCTCGGCGGGTTACTTCCTGGTCGCATCCACGACCGTGGTCACCAGGCCGGTCGCCACGTCATAGACGTGACCGGAAACCCGGACCTCGGGCGGGATCTCCTCGGCCCACAGCACGCGGTCGACGTCGGTCCTGACGGTCCGTGCCGGGTCCAGTACCTCGGTGTCGGTCAGGGTCCGCTCGTCGATGCCCATGCGCTGAGCGAAGCCATGGCGGAGCTCATCCTCGGCGAGCAGGCTCGATCCGCAGTCGGTGTGGTGAATGATCGCGACCTCGAACCACGGGCCGTCCGGTGCCTTGGACTCCACCAGGTAGGCGATGTAGGCGATGTCTTTGAGCACGGCAGGAGTGACCCGGCCGCCGATGTTGCGTTCCACCACCGCCTCGCCCAGCTCAAGCTCGAGGAACTGCGCCGGATCGACCCGGCAGTCAACGCAGGTGACGATGTACAGGCTCAGCCGCGGGAGGAAAGGCAGGCGGGGCGCGGCCAGCCGTGCGTCAGTGCGGGCAAAGGCCTGGTTCCGGTCGAGAACGGGAGTGAGGTTGGACATCTATCCGCTCCGGTTGCTGGTCGGCATGGCAAGCAGAGGCAAGCCCCGGTGCTTGCCCCGGCATGCGGGCATCGGGCTCCTGCACGCTGCTGGCCGCGACGGACATGATCGTGGTACCCGTTTAGCGTCAGTCGGTACGCACCGGAGGGGGTTGGCTGTGCGGTTGACCGAGTTCCAGGCCCTGAGTTTCGACTGTTACGGGACGCTGATCGACTGGGAAGCCGGTCTTGCAGCGGTGCTGAGTCCGTGGGCGCGAGCGGCAGGCCTTGATCTCGATGACGAAGCGTTGCTGGCGGCATATTCACGTCATGAGGCCGAGGCCGAAGCCGCGTACCCAGGCGAACGGTATCCGCACATCCTGGCCCGGAGCATGCGCGCGCTCGGCGCCGACCTCGGCTCCCCGGTCAGCCAGGCCGACGAGGAACTGCTGGCACGCTCGGTGCCGGACTGGCCGGCATTCGGCGACTCGGCCGGCGCTCTCGCTGTGCTGGCCAAGCGGTTCAAGCTCATCATCCTGTCGAACGTAGACCGGGGCTCATTTGCCGCGAGCAACGAGCGCCTCGGTGTGGAGTTCACCAGCGTCATCACGGCCGAGGACGTCGGTTCCTACAAGCCGTCGCCGCGTAACTTCGAGGCGCTCATCGCCGAAGCGGGCCGGCTTGGCGTGCCGGATGGCAAGCTGCTGCACGTTGCGCAGAGCCTGTTCCATGATCACGTACCTGCCCGCCAGGCTGGCTTGCCGACAGCATGGGTTAACCGGCGGAAGGGGCGGCCGGGCTGGGGAGCCACGCCGGCGCCGCCAGCTCCCGTCATCCCGGACTGGGAGTTCGCGTCCATGGCCGCGCTGGCCGACGCCGTAGCGGGCGAATCCGGGCGGGTTGTCGGGCAATAATCTGGGCACACTATCTAAATATTGCCCGTGACCTGCGACGTCGCTCGCGCCACAGGATGCTCCGGCGGCAGGGGCTGTCTGCTAGCTGGGGGCTGGCAAGTTAGCGCAGCCGCCGGTGCTTGTCGCGATTGACATGATATCGAGCGGCGTACACGGTTCATCCGGGGCGTCGGCGCGATCTTCAGCTCGTATCTGCTCCTGGCCGCCGCCATGCCGGGACCGGATCGCCACTGCGGTCTGAGTCCAAAGGAGATGTCATGGCCACGATAGTGAGCGACCGGACTGCCATCTATTCCTGCGCAGTTATCCAGGGTTCGGTCGTTGCCATCTTCTCCGCATACACCGCCGTCTTTGTTGCTCGTTATCACTATGACCTGACTCTGGGGCAATACGCATCTTTGTTCATTCCGCAGATCATCGCGGCCGTCGCGGCTGCGCTGTTCGCGGCTCACATCGGCAACTGGCTCCGGGCGGAGCGGGCTTATCGCACCGGGCTGGCTTGCAGCCTGGCGGGCATGGTCTTGCTGATCGCGACCGAGTGGGCCGAGAGGCTCCCGGCCAGTTACCCGCTGCTGCTGGCTGCCACGGCGCTGGTAGGCACTGGCGTCGGCCTGACCTTTCCGTTCTTGCGGTGCTACGCCGCTGGGCTTAATCCGCTGCATGCCAGGCGGCAGATACTGCTCATGAACGCGTTGCTTGCGGCGGGCATGACCGCTGCGCCGCTCTATGGCCTCATCACCCAGGCGACGCTTATCTGGTGGAGCCTGCCTCTGGTGCTGGGGGTCTTGCTTGTTTCCCAGATGCTGCTGTGTGGTTCGTTGCGCGCACCGCCTGACGGCGCGCCCGCGCGGCGGGCCGACCGGCCCGTTCCCGGCAGGTTCCGTGCCTATCCTGGGCTCGCCTTGCTGTACGGCATCTGCGCAGTTCTCTGCCTGACCGCGCCGCGTTACCTCACTGGCAGGGTGCCGAGCTCGCACCACTTGCACCTGCTTGAGCTGGCAGAAGTGGGCTTCTGGGCAGCGCTAGTCGCCGGCGGCCGAGTCGTGTTCGCGATCATCGACGGCATGAAGTCGCGGCAGCACCTGGCCAGCGCCGGGGTCTTCATGATCGGGATCATCGTCCTGGCGCTCAGCGCCAGCCTGACGCGATATGACGTCATGCACGTCGGAATTTACTTGCTGGCGGGTATTGGCTGCGCCGCGTTGATACCTATCGATACCCGTCCGGGAAACGAGCATATAGCGGCATTTCCGCTTGCCGTCACGGTCGGGCTTATGGCTGTATTCCCCGTCGGCCTTGGTCTGTCAAGATTTGCTTATGACAATATCCAGCGCGACGGCCTGAGTATCTTCGAGGCTTTCATCAGTGTCGCCGTGGTCGGCGCGACAGCGTGCATCCTGCTGCTGCCGATAATCCTTAGCTGGCGCACGATGGGATATTTCGACCTGCCGCTCGGCCGGAATTCGAGACTGTCGGCCGTTGCCCACGCCGGTAGCGCTGGCCTGCCTGGTGGCGCGGCAGCGGACAGCCCGCCTGGTCCGGGGGATCGTGCTGAAAATGCGGGCCGGACCTTCGAGCCCGGTGGTGCTACTGCGCTACCTGATCGCCATCCGGGAAGCTCGCGCCCGCGCTGACGGTAGGAGGCTTCATGGCCACGATAGTGGGTGACCGGGCCGCGATCTATTCCTGCGCGGTTCTCCAGGGCGCCGTAATGGTCATCTTCTCTGCATACACCGCCATCCTTGTCGGCAGACATCACTATGACCTAACGCTCGGACAGTATGGCGCTTTGTTCATACCGCAGATCATCGCCGCGGTCGCTGCTTCGCTGTTCGCGTCGAGCCTCAGCAGCTGGCTTCAGGCCGAGCGCGCTTACCGGCGGGGCCTGGGCTGCAGCCTGGCGGGCATGGTCTTGCTGATCGCGACCGAGCGGGCCGAGAGGCTTTCAGCGGGCTACGTGCTGCTGCTGGCTGCCACCGCCCTCGTCGGCGCGGGGATCGGGCTCAGTTTTCCGTTCCTGCGCTGTTACGCCGTCAGCCTCAAGCCGCTGCTCGCCAGGCGGCAGACTCTGCTGATTAACGCATTGCTAGTAGCAGGCATGACGGCTGCTCCTGTCTACGCCCTACTCACCAGCACAACCACTGCCTGGTGGAGTCTGCCCCTAGTGCTCGGAGTCTGGCTCATTGCCGAGTTGCTGCTGAGCTACTGGCTGCGGACACCACCGGACGGCGAGCCCGGACAGCGAGCTAGCCGGCCCGTTCCCGGTCGGCTTCGTGCTTACCCTGCGCTCGCCATCCTGTACGGGCTTTGCGCAGTGATCTGCCTGACCGCCCCTCACTACCTCACCGGCCGGGTGCCGAGCTCACATCATTTGCATTTCCTTGAGCTGGCAGAAGTTGGGTTCTGGGCGGCGCTCGTGGCAGGAGGGCGGGTCGTGTTCGCGATCATCGACGGCATGAGGTCGCGCCAGCATCTGGCCAGCATCGGCGTCTTCATGATCGGCATTGTGCTGCTCTTGCTCAGCGTCGCTCTGACGCGCTATGACATGATGCACATCGGAATCTATCTGCTAGCGGCTATTGGCTGTGCCTCGTTGCTGCCCATTGATAGCCGTCCAGGTGACGAACATATAGCGGCATTTCCGGTAGCAGTGACATTCGGCCTTATGGTGGTGTTCCCTGTTGGCCTGGGTTTCTCGAGGTTTATTTATGACGATATCCAGCGCGACGGCATAAGTCCGTTCGAGGTTTACGCCACAGTCGCATTGCTCGGCGTGACAGCGTGCGTCCTGTTGCTGCCGATAATCCTGAGCTGGCGCACGATGGGGTATTACGACGTGCCGCTCGGCCGGGATTCAAAACTGCCGGCGCTCGGACCCTACGACGTTACGGCTCCGCCTGGTGTCCTGACAGCGGGCGGACCACCTCGTCCGCGCGCAGGCTCAGAAGAAGGCAGAGACCGTGAGCCAGGGGGCGCCACCGCACTGCCTGATGGTCGCCACGGAAGATCGCGCAGACGGCCCTTAGCGCCAACGAGATTTCATGGCCGCGATCCGGCGCCAGGGATCCCCGATCGCCCAGCCGGTGACCAGCAGTGCAGCCGCGCCGGCCACGACCCACAACCGCCATGCGACGGTCCACCGATTCTGCTGCGCTTTCGTCATGGCGATGACAGCAGCCGGCAGCAGGTGCAGCGGAAGCAACGCGAGAGCGGCCACAAGCGCTAGCGCCAGCGCCGCGGCCGCGAATCCTGACAGGTCGCGCCATCGGGTTCGGTCGAGTCCTGCGGCCAGGGCGAGGACCAGCGCGCACCATGCGCCGACCTCGGCGGTCAGCGCGATCCATGGCAATCCGGCCGCAGGTTGACGGTCCGCGTGCAGGTCAGCTGCGAGCGCACGAGCCGCGACGTGAAGCTGGATGATGCCGGTCAGTGCGAGCACCGGTGCCGCCAGGCCGATCCTGATGGCTGGCGTCACCCAGGCCCGGGCCGGCAGCGCCCCTGTCAGCTGCCGGTGCGGGTCGTGCAGCAGAAACGCAAGCCCCGCGACGACCGGCACGAAGCTGGCCCGGACACCGGCGCCGAGTTCTACCGGAGTTTCGATCGGCCCGGCGAAGATCCGAAGCGCGACGGTGACCGCGATTCCGGTGATGCTGCCTGCCAGCAACGGGCCCCAGGCAAGGAGGCCGGTGACGTGCCAGGCGAGCGCCATGCCGCTTCCGGCATGTGGCCGGGTCGCCGCGGCCGCATGAGCCGGAGCTCTGCGAGTCGCGGTCATCGGCAGACCCGGGTGGGCGGCGTGTAGTTTCCGTAGCTGGCATTGCCCCTGACGTAGGGCAGATCCGGCCGGGCCGGCGGTTGCGCGGGAAGTCTGAGCCCGAGCGCGGCGGCAAGCTCGGCCGTCGTCGCCTGCGGGCTGATCCAGTACTGCCACCGGGCGCTGAGCCTCGCCTGCACTGTCCGAGCCGGCATCCGCAGCATTTCCGCCGCGAGCGCGGCGCCCTGCACGGTCGCCACCAGACCGACGGACGGTCCGGACCCGGACACCGCTATGGTGGCGATCCAGTGCTTGCCGACCTGAGTCGAGACGGGCGAGCGCAGGTGCGCGAATGCCGACCGGGTCGCCGGCGTAGCGCCAGCGGCCAGCCACAGCGCGATGGACTGGCGGGCCTGGCCAGCGGGCACGCACGCCAGCACGGCGATGCCGCCGCCACCTGCGCCGTCGCCGCCCGGGATGGTGTAGCTGTAGGTCACGCGGTGGCCGGTCGTCGGCAGCCCGGTCGCCCACTCGGCTGTGCTCACAGCGAGCCCGAACTCGGCAGCGCCCAGGTACTCGCCGGTGCTCCAGCTCGCGTCTGTGTAGACCGGCGGAGCGCTCGAACCGGAAACGAGGCCGGGATCGGACGAGAGCGACTGCTGGAAGTTCCCTGTGCCTGTCACCACTCTGATGGGCGGTGGTGACCCGTTGCTCGTCAGTCCGGTCGGCGACAGCAGTGGCGGCGCGAGGAAGGCCAGATCCCACACCTGGCGGACGGTGAGAGCCTGCCGGGAAGCCCGTGGCAGCCGCGCCAGCACTCCGCCGACAGCGGCCGCCCACTGCCCGACCAGCGGCCTGAAGGCCGGGTAATAGCAGTACCGCACCCCGCCCGTTACCTGGCAGCGCTGATATTCGGCCGGCTGCGTCACCTCACGGGCCATCGCGGCGACCACGTTCGCGGACACCGGCTGCGCCTCCAGCCATCCGCTCCAGCAAGTGACCCCGAATCCGGCGACGGCGAGCAGCGCCGCGACGCGGCGGCGGGCGAGCACCGGCCAGAGCGACGCGACCACTGCGAGAACGATCAGCCCGGACAGTTCGGCCAGGTGCGCAGGCGGCGGGTACGGCACCGTCAGGCCGGGCAGCGAGTTAAGCAGCCACCCTGGTGCGCTCCAGGGGAACAGCCAGGCGACGCCATCAGGAAGGTGGACCGGGTTCGAGAAGCTGAGGACAAGGTCGATCTCGATCAGGCCGAGCACAAGAACGGCGAGAATTCCGGCCAGCGGATGCTGACGCCAGCTGCCGAGCGTAACCCCGACGGAGCCGGCCAGGCAGATCAGCAGCAGGCCGGCGGCGAGCACCCACGGCCGCGGCGAGCCGAGTGTGCCCTGGGTGTCCAGCCAGGCCACTGCGCCCGCGGTCAGTGCCGCGGCCAGCAGGACCGGGCCGGTCACGCTCAGCAACTGAGCGCCTCTTTGCACTGCGGCCGAAGTCGGATAGCTGGCATAGAGCTGTTCCATCCCGTCCCGCCGCACGCGGCTGGCCGCCAGCTGACTGGCAATCAGCACACCGCCGGCTCCGGCGAGCAGGCACGCCACGATGCTTACGTCGGCAGCCCACCAGAACCCGGGCTGGCCGATGCCGTAATAGGCCAGCGGCAGATCGGGTATCCGATTGTTGAGCCAGATCAGCCACGCCGAGACTGCGAGGCCCGCGATCAGGATCGGGTTGCGGACGAGCCACGAAGTCTCGCGGCGGCCTGCCAGGGCGAGCACCCTGGTGCTCGTTCCCGGCCAGGTAGTTCTGCTGCGCGAGACGGGCGTAGTGCCAGCGGCAGCGTGCGGCAACTGCACCGCCGCACCGTCCCGGCTCATGCTCCCGATCCATCGCGGCCGGCCGCGCCGGAGAGCACCAGGTAGCCGTCCTCCGCGGTGGGCGCGACGATCTCGGCTCCGGCCGGCGGCGTGGTGCCGATGTGCCGCCAACGCCCGTCGCCAGCCCGCCAGGACAACTCAGCGCCGCCGTGACGCTCGGCCGCCAGCCACACGCGGCCAGCGGCCTGCCCAGCCAGTTCAGCGGGGCTGCCGCAGAACCGGACCCGGCCTGCCAGCAGCACGACCACGGCCGAGCAGACGGCCGTCACGTCCTCAACCTGATGTGTCGCTAGCAGCACAACCGGGTCGCCCGGCAGCTCCGACAGCAGCTCGCGGAACCGTAGCCGCTGCTCGGGGTCGAGGCCGGATACTGGCTCGTCGAGTATCAGCAACTCCGGCTGGCCGAGCAGGGCCTGGGCCAGGCCGAGACGGCGCCGCATGCCGCCCGACAGCGTGCGGATCCGGGCCCGTGCTTTGGCGGTCAGGTCGACGGCGGCCAGCACGCGGGCGACCTCGGCACGCCGGGCGCGGGAGTCGGTGATCTCCTTCAGGATCGCCACGTAGTCCAGGAATGCCGCCACGGTGAAATGGCGGTGATAACCAAGATCCTGCGGCAGGAACCCGAGCCTGCGCCGGATCTCCAGGCGCTGCGCCGGGTCGGCCGGGTCAAAACCGAGCACCGACAGGCGGCCCGAGTCCGGTGATGCCACCGTGGCGAGGATTGACAGCAGCGTGGTCTTGCCGGCCCCGTTGGGCCCGAGCAGGCCGACGACCCCGCGGTCCAGTTGCACACTCACGCTGTCGAGCGCGACGGTGCGCCCGTACCGCCTGGTCAGCTGTTCGACCGAGATCGCCGCCACCGCTAGCCCGCTGCTGCCCGCCACCGTCGTCACTCCATCCAGCCGTAGTCGATCGTGTGACGCCGAGCCACAATCAGCGCGACGCCTGCGAGCAGCACCGCGGCGGCCGTCAGCTGCGCGACCGTGCCGAACGCGGCGGTCAGCGTGCCTGCAGTCACTGCCAGCGCGATGACGAGCCCCATCCACCCGGCCGCCACCGCGGCCAGTGCCACCTCCGGCCGGATCACCGTGGCCAGCCCGAGCGCTGCGCCGCACAGTGCCAGCGCTGGCAGCAGCAGCGCGACGGCTAGCCACATCGGTCCGGGTAGCGCCAGCGCGGCAAGCGCAGTAGGCACCAGCGTCACGGCGACGGTTGCCGCTGTCCGGACGCAGAGCAGCCACAGCATCGACACCGGCGCGGCGCTGGCAAGCTGATAGGCCGGGTCGAGCGGCCGGGCGAATGCAGCGGCCACCGCTGCGAGCGGCAGTAGCGGTGCCACCGCCAGGAACGGTGCCAGCGTGGCCCAGTCGATCGTCGGGGCAATGCGGAACATACCTGGACCCGGCAGAACGTGGACGTTAGCTAGCTGCGCGCCGCCGACCGCGACAGCCAGTACCAGCAGCACGCCCGCCAGCCAGGATCGGCGCAGCGACGGTGTCGCCTCGAGCAGCAAGGCAACGTGCTGCGGCACGCCGCAGCAGCGCAACAGCCTGCCGACCGGACCAGGCTCAGGGAGGCCGACCCTGACAAGCAGTTCGGCCCGGTTCGCAGCCAGCCGGCCCGCGTCGGTGTAGCTGGTCAGCAGCACCCGGCAGGCTGGGCAGCCGGGCACGTGCGCCTCGACCGACCAATCGGAGGCAGGGTCAAGGCCGCCGGCCGCGTAGGACGCGACCGCGGATGGCGGCAGCACGCCGCAACCGGCGGGCTCAGCGCTCGTCACGCCGCCACCTCCCCATGATGTGCTGGTCCTCCGGTCACGCCGGTCATGTCAGTGCCTCCCGCAGTTGCATCCGGGCCCGGTGGCAGCGCGACTTGACCGTTCCGGCCGGGATACCCAGCAGCCGGCCAGCCTCCGTGCAGGTGAGCCCGTCGAGCACGGTCGCTTGCATGGCAGCGCGCAGCTCCGGAGACAGCCGGGTCAGCGCCTCGCCGAGCCGGCCGTGCTCGATGCCGAGCAGGACTTCGTCCTCGGCGGACCGCACGAGCCCGTCGCTTGCTGCCTCGCGAGCCATCAGCGTGCGGGAGCGCTGCGCTTTGCTCTCGGCCCGCATCGCGTCGATCAGCCTCCGGATCGCGATGCCCCAGAGGAACGCGGCGACGTCACCCTGGCCCCGGTAACTCTTTGCGTTGCGCCACAGGGTGAGAAAGGTGTCCTGCAGGGCGAGATCGACGGTATCTGCCGAGGCGCACCGCCGCCGCAGCCGCATCAGCAGCCATCCGGCATGCCGGTCGTACAGCTCGGCCAGCGCCGCCTCGTCGCCTGCGGTTACTCCGCGCAACAGCGCCGCATCAGTGGCGTTCTGCGCGACGGGGCTCACGTTCCAGATTGTCGCTGCCAGACGGTCGTTCGGTTCACTGTCTTGGTTACCGCGTAGAGGCAAACCGCGAAGTGGTGCCCGGCTGCCCGTTACTGCGCGGTTACCTGGACCGGGCCGCCCGCGGGATCGACGTTGCGAGCCCAGCGGCCGTCCAGCCGGATGCTCCGTCCCGGCACCAGGCGCGTGCCCGCGGCGTTGAGCAGGCGTCCGTCCTGGCGCACCTCGAGTCTCGCCCGGCGGGCGAAAGCGGCCGAGCGCAGCACGAACTGCCCGCGCGGTGGCTCCGGGCTGGCCGGGCAGACCCCGTTCGGGGAGATCCACAGCAACGGTCCGGCAACCATGACGGGAACGGGCACTTGCCGGCCACCCGCATGGCCACCCGGCGCGGCCTGCCTGGCAGCAACGGCAGTCCGCCGGCCAGCCAGGTAGGCAGCGACGCTGCCCGCGGCGTGCCTGCCGGACAGCGCTGCGACGTCAGCGGTCTCGGCTGCGTGGATGAGGTTGCCGGCGGCGAACATCCCCGGAACCGATGTGTTCAGCGCGGTGTCCACCGCCGGGCCGCGGGTGCCCGGGTCCAGGTCGGTCCCTGCGAGCCTGGCCAGCTCATGGTCGGGGATCCAGTCGCCGGTGAAAATCACGAGCTCGCACGGAACGGTCCGGACGCTGCCGTCGCGTTCGTCGCGCAGCACCACGGCGGAGACCTCGTCGCGGCCGGCGATCCCGGCAACAGTGGTCTTCGTCCATACTGGCACTCGCCAGCGCAGCTGCGCGCCGAGCCGGAACGCGGCGAAGCTCTGATGCCGTGGCTCGTCGGTGACCAGGGCCGTCACCTGGGCCCCGGCGTGCCTCAGGGTAAGCATCGCGGAGAAACTGACGTGCTCGGCGCCGACCACTACGGCACGGCCGGCCAGCCGCTGGCCGTGCAGGTAGACGCGCTGCTGCAGTTCACCGGTAGTCATGACGCCGGCGGGCCGGCTGCCGGGCACCAGCCGGGCCGGTCGCGGGCGCTCGCGGCACCCGGTAGCAAGCAGCACGGCGCGGGCCTGCACAGCCTCAATCCCGGCCTGGCTGGTCAGCGTCGCAGTCATGGGGCCCGGGCGCTGCCAGCCAGTCAGGGTCGTGCCGGTGCGCAACGCGACCCCGGCCGCCCTCGCCGCCCGGCGGTAATGCTGCGCGTAATCCGGTCCGCTCATCAGCCGGTGCAGGTCACGGATCCCGTAGCCGGTGTGCTCGCAGTGCCGCGGGATCCCGCCTGCCTGCAGTTCCCGCTCGACTACCAGCACGTCCCCGACGCCGAGCCTGCGCAATTCGATGGCAGCTGCCAGCCCGGCAGGCCCGGCGCCGGCGATGAGCACGTCGACGTTCATGTCAGGACCCGCCCGGCCATCAGGCTCGCGACCGTTGCCGCGCAGAAGAATCCCTGGCAGCGCCCGTTGGTTGCCCTGGTCCGCCGCCGGAGTCCGTCGAGATCGGCCGGCGGGAGCGAACTGGCCAGCGCGTCCCTGATCTCGCCGCGCGTCACCCGTTCGCAGTGACAGACGATGTCGCCGTACGCCGGGTCGGCGGCGATCTTCGCGCTGTCCTGATAGGGCCGCTGGCAGGTCTGCCCGATGTACGGCATCACCGGCGGCGCCGGCGGGTGGCCGTCGCGCTGACGCAGCGCCAGGCCGGCGTCCGCCAGCTGATCGACGACGTACTCGGCGATGCCGAGCGACGCCGTCAGGCCGGTGGACCTGATCCCGCCGACGCAGGCATATCTCCGGCTGCCGTCAACCCGGATCTGATAGTCCCGGTGCTCAGTCGCCGCCCGCAGGCCGGCGTAGGTCGCAGTGACTTCCTCGCGCACGAGGTCAGGCATGATCTTCCGGCCCGCGCCGATCAGCGAGCTCAGGCCGGCTTCGGTCGTGGCCGTGTCGCCGCGGTCGGGGACGTCCTGCGCCGTGGGCCCGAGCAGGACGTTCCCGTAGACAGTGGGCGCGACCAGGACGCCCTTCGTCTGCGGCGTCGGCACCGGCAGCAAGATGGAGCTGACCAGCGGCCTGGCGAGCTTGTCGAAAACGATCAGCTCACCGCGGCGGGGCACGATGGTGAAGCCGCTGCCGCCGAGCATGGCATCGATCCGGTCACTTTCCAGGCCGGCCGCGTTGACGAGCCAGCGGCAGCGCAGCGTTCCGTTGCCCGTGGTGACCTCGTGCCAGCCGTCGGCTGCCGTGACCGCGAGAACCCTCGTCCGCAGGAGCAGCCGGACTCCGGCTCGCACCGCCTCGGTGGCGTAGGCAAGCGGCGTGGTCCACGGGCAGATGATGCTCTCGTCCGGGATGTCCAGCGCGCCGACCGCGCCCGGCCCGAGATGCGGCTCGCGGGCGTAGAGTTCGTGCGCAGACACATGCCGCGTCGCCAGGTAGCCGTTACGGCGCGCCTTTTCCTCGATACCGGCAAGCTCCGCGTGCTGATCGGCAGACCAGGCGACGAGCAGAGCGCCGGTACGCTCCAGCGGGATGCCGGCCCGCTGGGCATAGTCCCGCAGCAACTCCGCGCCACGGCGGACGAGCGCGCTCTCCAGGCTGCCGGGCACGGCGTCGAAGCCGGTGTGCAGGATCGCCGTGTTCGCCTTCGTCGTGCCGGTGCCGACGTCGTCGCCCGCGTCAGCGATCACGCAGTCGAGGTCATAGCGCGCGAGCGTCCTGGCAATCGCGGTGCCCACCACTCCGGCTCCGACGATCAGCACGTCTGCGACTGGCTCGGCAGAACTACCGAGAGCCGTCATAACCCCGTTCCCGTAATGATGGTCAAGGCCCTTTCGAACCGCGCGAGCCGGTCCGCCGCCTCGTCGGCGCTCATCACTGGCGCCACGACCTGCTGGACGTCGGCCGGGCCGACCGCTTCGGCCAGGCTAGTCGCCCGGCCCAGCCCGAGCCGGGCTAGGGCGGCGACGCCCAGGGCGGTCGCGTCGGACACGCGGCACACTTCCACCGGCACCTGCAGCAGATCGGCCTGCGCCTGCAGCAGCACGGCGGACCTGGTCAGGCCGCCGTCCACCCGCAGGGTCGTCAGCGGTGCGCCGAGATCGCGGGCAACCGACCGGGCTAGCAGCGCGACCGACGCGGCCAGGCCGTCGATCGCCGCGCGGATCAGGTGGGCCCGGCTGGTGCCGAGAGCCAGGCCGAGGAAGGCGCCGCGGGCAGCCGGGCGCCAGTGCGGCGCGCCGAGGCCAGCCAGGGCCGGCAGGAAGATCACGCCGCCGCTATCAGCGACGCTCCCGCCGATCTCGTCCAGTTCGCGAGGGTCGGTCAGGATGCCGGCCGTTCTCAGCCAGTCGACCGCCGCCCCGGCTGTGTAAACCTGGCCGTCGAGGCAGTAGGACGTCGCTCCGGCCAGCCGCCACGCGACGGACGCGGACAGCCCGGCCGACGACCTGACCGGGCGCTGGCCGGTCGACGCGAGCAGGAACGCGCCCGTGCCGTACGTGCACTTGGCCTCGCCAGAGGCGAAGCAGCGCTCGGCAAGCAGTGCCGCCTGCTGGTCCACGGCCAGGCCGGCAACCGGGAGCGGCCTGCCGAACTGTGATGTCTCGCCGGAAATGCCGGCGCAGTCCACTACTTCCGGCAGGTCAGCCGGGTTGATGCCGAACGCCTCGCAGGCGGCGGCTGACCAGTCCGCCGCATCCAGGTCGAGCAGCATCGTGCGCGACGCCGTGGACGCGTCGGTAACGAACTGCCCGCTGAGCTTTGCGAGCAGCCAGGTATCGGTTGTGGTGACGACCCCGTCGGGAGTCAGGGTTTCCCGCAGCCAGGTCATCTTCGGCGCGGCGAAATACGGGTCTAGCGGCAGGCCGGTGATCTGGGCAAGCTTGTCCGCGTCGGCGTGCATGCGGGCGCAGACCGTCGCCGAGCGCCGGTCCTGCCAGCTGATCGCGCGGGTGAGCGGGCGGCCGGTGTTCCGGTCCCAGGCCAGGACCGTCTCGCCCTGGTTGGCGAGGGCCAGTGCATCGGCTGGCGCGCCGCCCGCGGCCTCAAGAGCGGCCCGCCCGGCGGCGAGCACCGACGAGTACAACTCGTCCGGATCGACCTCGACCGCGTCGCCAGTTGCCTGGTTGCGGACCGGCGCCTCGCCGGTCCCGAGCACCTGCTGCCCGGGACCGACGAGGAGTGCCTTCGTGGCCGAGGTTCCCTGGTCAATAGCCAGAATGTTCACGCAGGCGGACCGCCGGGCGACGACGTGGTGTACGCGTCGAGCGCCTCGAGGCCGTGTGCGCCCTGCTCGGTTCGCATCGCGCCGGGCTCGAGCAGCCACTGGCCGGCGTAGAACAGCAAGCCCACGCCGAGTGCGCCGAGCACGTAGTACTGAGCGTCGCGGAACTCGCTCGGGCCGATCAGCACGATCAACTCGTAGGCCAGCCAGATCAGCGCCCCGGCGATCACCGGGATCTCGAACCTGCCGAGAGAGAAGTGCCCGGTCGCGCCGCGGTGCCGACGGCCCGCGAACAGGTACAGCAGCACGGTGCTCGCGTACAGCAGGGCGGGCATGATCGTGGACGCGGTGAACAACGTGGCCAGTGCTGCGGTGTGAGTGCGCAGTACCAGGGCGATGACAGCGCCGAGCACGGCGGCCAGGACCGTTGCCCAGGACGGGCCGCCGGTGGCCCTCGGCACCTGCTGCCACAGCTGGTAGCCGGGCAGCCGCTTGTCCCTGGCCATCGACCAGATCAGGCGGCCGTTGGTGACCATGATGACCAGGCCGCAAGCAAAGATCGAGATGCAGACGAAGATCAGGAAGATCTTCTGGACTGGCCCGCTCAGCACGTCCTGCACGATGAACGCGACCGGCGCGGGACTGGCAGAAGCCGCCTTGATCGAACTCGTCGCGTAGCTGAGCGCGATCAGGAACGCCATGCCGACCGCGCCGGACAGCAGCACCGCGCGCAGCATCGCCCGCGGGATGGTCCGGTGCGGCTCGTGCGTCTCCTCGGCCAGGTTGCTCGCTGCCTCGAAGCCCACGATGGTGTATGCGCCTAGCAGCGTGGCCAGCATGAATGGTCCTAGCCAGCTGTAGTACCCGGCCGCGGGCACCACGCCGCTCGACCCCAGGTTCCCCCAGTGCCCTTTGTGCCGGATGGCCGCGACCACGATCAGCAGCACGGTCAGGCCGACGACGCCGATTACCTCGGTGGCGACCGCGGTGTTGTTCACCCTGGTGGTGATGCGGGTCGACCAGATGATGAGAGCGGCCTGGATGGCCAGCACGACGATCGTCTCGAGGGCTGCGCTGGTGGGTGTGTAGACCTCGCCGATCAGCGGCTGGAACGCCACCTGGACCAGGCCGTAGTCAACCGACACGGTGACGATCGACAGGAAGGCGAACGACATCCAGCCCAGCCACCATCCCACGTGCACGTTGGCCAGCCTGGACGCCCACTGGTAGGAGTACCCGGACAGCGGCACCCTGGCGGCGAGAGCGCCATAGACAAGGGCGACGAGGGCCTGCCCGGCAGTCACGATGACCCAGGTCCAGATAGACCGCGGTCCGCCAGTGGTGAGCGCGAAACCGAACGTGGTGAAGATTCCGGTCGTGATGGAGATGAACGAGAACGCGACTGCGAACGACTCGAACTGCTTGAGCGAGCGGACGAACTGCTGCTTATAGCCGAAGTGGGGGAGAAGAGCATCGTCGTCGGGCTTGGTAACTGTGGTCATGTGGTGCATCACTTTCTGCGGTTGCCGCTCATCGCTGGCGGCTTGTTGCTCCTGACGGTCTATCCGGCCACGTTCAGGGATACGGGGTTGCTCTGGGCGCACAGCACCGTGACGCCAGCGTTCTGGAGGGTGGTGACGGCATCGGTGTCGTGGTCGTCGCTGACCACGGCGGTGATCTGGTCGAGCGCGCACACGCGGTGCACCGCGATCGTGCCGAGCTTGCTGGAGTCGGCCAGCACGTAGCTCGACGCAGTGTGAGCGATGATCGTCCGCCGGATCACTACTTCCGGCGGGTAGTAGTCGGTCAGGCCGGCTTCCGGATGGACGCCGCCGGAGCCGAGGAAGGCCTTGTCGGCATAGAACTCCGCGAAGAAGGCCTCCGCGTGCGCGCCGGAGCAAGCCGCATCGCCCGCACGCACCTGGCCGCCGCACAGCATCAGGTCCATGTCGCTGCGCTCGGCCAGGGCCATCGCGACCGGAACGGAGTTGGTGAGCACCCGGCCGCGGAAGTTGTGCGGCAGCGCTCTGGCGACCTCGAGTGCGGTTGTGCCCACGTCGATGACCACGGTGTCGTCCGGCTCGATAAGGCTCGCGGCGAGCGCTGCGACCGCGCGCTTCCGGTCTATGTTCCGGCGGCTGCGCGCACTGAAACTGCCCTCGCTCGACCTGCCCGATGGTCTTGTCGCGCCACCGTAAACCCGCTCGAGCAGGCCGTCGGAGTGCAGCGCGCGCAGGTCCCGCCTGATCGTCTCGACGGACACGTCGAACTGCCGGGCGAGGGCTTCGGCCGACGCGGCGTCCTGTACCCGGACAGCCGCGAGGATCGCCTGGCGGCGCTGACTTGGCAGCACGACTTGTGACCCTTTCTGCCTGTTGTTGACCGATCTTGTATTGCTTCTGTCGTACTCGTCAAGATCTGATGACCGGTTTCCCTGGCAGGACAGGCCGACAGCATCACCCTCCTGAGGTGATGTGTTCGAGTCGATCGGGCTAGATCATTGCGTTCTTGGCGGCGCTACTGCCCGGCGCAGGCGTCGGCCGCCGCCTGACATTTCGCTAGGGGAGGCGCTGGTCATGTCCGACGTGAAGGTCGAACGCAAAGAGTCGCTGAGCAGGGACGATGCAGCAACGTTGCTCGCCCTGCTGGCCAGGGCCTTCACCGCCGGGGATCACGCTGAACTGCCGTTCGCGCCGAACTCGGTGAGCTTGCACATCCCCGACCAGGTGCACGCCGAGCTTGAGGTCGAAGTCGAGGGCGACGAGGTCGAGGTCGAGATTGAGTTCAAGTGGTCGATGGCCGAGCACGAGGATGCCCCGGCCCCCGCGGACGTGACGCCTTCGCCTGCCAAAGCCGGGCACGGGAACGGGGCACGCAAGACCACACCTAAGCCAAGCGGCGGCCACAAAGCGCGGAAGCGCTAGCTAGATGTGACTTCTACCTGCACGGCCGGTGGTAGGCGACGCCGGGCACGTAGGCTGACCACTCCTGCCCGGTGATGGGCTGCCCGGCGCCGGCGCAGACAGCCGACTCGGCGCTGGCCGGATTCGTGTCCCAGAGCCGGACCGTGCCGTCGGCGCTGGCTGCCGCGAGCTCACTTCCGGCCGGGGCGAAGTCGACAGAGTAGACATGCCCGTTCGGCCCGGTCAGCGTGGCGAGCAGTGCAGGACGCGTGGGAGTTGCGATGCTCCACAGCCAGACGGTGCCGTCGGTCACGGCTGCGGCCAGCGTCTTGCCGTCCGCGCTGAAGGCGACGCCGTAGACGTAGCCAGTCGGGCCGGTCAGCGGCGTGCCCACCGGTGCCGGCCGAGCCGGGTCAGCAACGTCCCATAGCCGCACCGTCTTGTCCGCGCTGCCGACCGCCAGCAGCTTGCCGTCCGGGCTGAACGCCACCGAGATGGCGTAGCTGGACGGTCCGCGGAGCGGGCGGCCGATCTGCACCGGTCGGGCCGGGTCCGCGACGTCCCAGAGCCGGGTGAGATTATCCGCGCTGGCAGCCGCGACGACTTTGCCGTCCGGGGAGAAGGCGACACCGAACAAGTACGTTCCGGAGTCTCGCTTGGTAGCGAGCAACTGCGGATGGGCTGGATCCCGCACCGACCACAGTCGCAGCGTTCCGTCGTCGCCGCCGGTTGCCACGAGCTGGCCGTTCGGGCTGAAAGCCACGGTCTCGGTCATGCCGGTCGCCGACGCCCGGACGGGCTGCCCGAGCGGAACCAGTTTGCCGCCCGCCGTGCTCCACAGCTGGAACATGCCGTCGCCGTACGTCGCCGCGAGGACAGGAGCGTGCGGCGCGAACTCAACCGCGTTGACGAACGTGCCTGGCGCCGGCTGCGCCGCGAGTTGCCGGCGGCTAGTGGTGCTCCAGAGCTGCAAGTTGTCCTGGCTGCTGACCGCGAGCATCGTGCCGTCGGGGCTGTACACCGCGTCGTACGCTGGGCTGCCGGTCAGCAGGACTGGCGGCGGAACCTGCCACAGCATCACCGTTCCGTCTGCGTCTCCGGAGGCAAGCCGACCGGGGCCGTCCCAGGCCAGCGAGGTGACTGGCTGCGGTTGCGGCACTGTCGTGATCAGCGAGCGGTTCGCCACGTTCCATACCAGCACGCTGGCGTCGCTGCTCCCGGCCGCAAGTTCTGTGCCGTCCGGGCTGAACGCGACCGCGTTGACCCAGTCGGTCGCGTTGGTCAGCGTGCCGTCCAGTGTCGCGCCGTGCGGGCCGATCTTCCAGAGCCACACCTTGTCGTCCTGGCTTGCGGCGGCAAGCAGGTCACCGTCCGGGCTGAACGCGACGGAGGTGACGATGTTGCCCGGCCCGGTCAGCGGCCTGCCCACTGGTACCGGACGGGCCGGGTCGGCCACGTTCCACAACCGCACCGTGCCGTCCGCGCTGCCGAGCGCGAGTACAGCGCCGCCGGGCGCGAACGCGACGGACTCGATGTACCCGGTCGCGCCGGTCAGCTTGCCGAGTAGCACCGGGTGAGCCGGATCGCTGACGTTCCACAGCCGCGCCTTGTCGTCGGCGCTGCCCGCCACCAGAGTGCTGCCGTCGGGGCTGAATGCCACTGAGTAGACGGTGCTGGTCGGCCCGGTCAGCTTGCCGAGTAGCACCGGATGAGCCGGATCGCTGACTTCCCAGAGCGAGATCGAGCGGCCGGCGCCTGCGGCCGCGAGGATCTTGCCGTCCGGGCTGAACGCGGTCGTGTAGAGAGGATCGGTGCTGCCGTGCTCAAGCGGGCGGCCGATGGGCACCGGCTGTCCCGGCCTGGCGACATTCCAGAGCCGCAGGGTGCCGTCGTCGGCAGCAACTGCGAGCACCTTGTGGTCTGGTGTCAGGCTCACCGACTGGACGACGCCCGCGGAGTCCGAAAGCCGCTCGGCCGCGGGTGACCCGGTCGACTCGATCAGGCTCGCGATGGCCTGCGGCGTCTGCGCTGTTCGGTATGCGGCGACGCTGAGCTGTGCCGCCGCCGGCCCATCCTGGCTGCGGACCTGGCCGGCCTCGACCGCGATCTCACGCGAGTTCGCATCGTCGCGTGCGGTCGCGGCTATCTGCCGCTGCTGAAACGCGTACGCCGCCAGCCCGCATGCGGCGAGGACGAGAACCGTGAGCGCGGCAACCAGGCGCTGAAGCCGGCGGGCCCGGCGCCGTTCGGCCCGGTCACGGGCCTCAGCCTCGGCAATCGACGCGTTAACAAAATCTGACGCCAGCGTCCCCAGGGATGCGCGCTTGTCCTGATCACGGATCCAGTCGCGGGCGATGGCGAGCTGGCTGCCGCGCCAGAGCGCAGCGACTTCCCGGCCCGCGTCCCGCCAGGCACGGGCAGCCTCGCTGATGCGCCTGCGTGTCCGCAGGTCGTCGCGTCCGGCGTCGATCCAGGCTCGCAGGCGCGGCCATGCTGTGAGGAGTGCGTCATGGGTGATCTGGGCAGTGTCCGCGTCGACGGTGATCAGCCGCTCGTCGACGAACCGGCTGAGCGTGTGATCGGCGTTCTCGCCACCCCAGTCACGCAGTTCGCTCAGTTCCACGGTGGCCCGGGTTGGCGGTGCGTTGTCGGCGAAGTGCACGAGCTGAAGGAACAGGCGCCGGGCAAGGTCCTGCTCGTCTGGCGGCAGAGCGGCGTACGCTCCGTCAGCAGTGCGGACTAGTGCCTCACTGATGCCGCCACTAGCTACGTAGTCGGCGATCGTGAGCACGCGGCCGCGGCTGTTTTCCCAGGTGGCGAGCATGGCGTGGGAGAGCAGCGGCAGCTGTCCCGGCTCGTAAGCACCCTGTTCTGCGCTGAGCGAGCGGCCGTGCGGGATTCCTCGCTGCGTCGGTTCCATGCCGGGTCGGTCCGTATCGGGACTGGCGCCGTTGGCCCCGTTCCCGTGAAGGTTGGTAGTTGGGACGTTGCCGTCGCTGCTGAACTCGCGCGTAGTCCGGCCGCCTGCTGCTGGCTCATGGCCATTAGCCTTCGGGCTGTCGGCCGGCTGGGCGAGATCGCGCAGCAGCAGGCTGACCAGCCCGTCTTCTACGTCCAGGCGGGCCAGCCGGGCGGGCTCGGTGACCGCGCGACGCACCTGGTCGGCGGTCATGGAACCCAGCACGACCTGCCTGGCCTGCAGCGCTCGTGCGAGCCCCGGATAGCGGAGCGCACGTTCGTAGAAGTCGGCGCGCAGAGCGAGCACGACCAGGCGGCCCGGGCTGCGGGCGAAGTCGGCTAGCCCGGCGATGAAGGCTCGCTGGTCGGTTTCCTCGCGCCAGTGCGTAAACACGGCCTCGAACTGGTCGACGATGACCGCGGTCGGATGCGAGCTGGCAGGGCCGTCGGCCGCGGTGAGTTCGGCGAGCCGGGCCCGCAGAGCGGTGCCGGAGGCGGCTGTCGGATCCAGGATTGTGTAAGGCCCGGCGAGGCGCGGGATCAGGCCTGCCCGGAGCAGCGACGACTTGCCCGAACCGGAAGCGCCGACCAGGACCAGCGGCAATCCCTCGGCGTCATTGTGTGCCGCTCCGCTGCTGACGAGTTCGGCAAGCCGGTCGGCGATTTCCTCACGGCCGAAGAACCACTGCGCGTCCTCCGGCTCGAACCTGGCCAGGCCGCGGTACGGAGCATCGGCCGGGTTCTTCTTGCCCGGCGACCGCCGGGCCCGCCGGACGGCGTCCAGCCACTGTGCCTGCTCCGCTTCGTCGGTGACCCCGCACGCCTGCAGGATCTTGATCAGCTGGTCTGGCTGGGCGTTGCCGGGCAGGTGCCGGCCGGAGAAGTAGTCGCCGGTCGTACTGGCCGGCAGCCCGGCTGCCTTGGCGACCTGCCGCACCGTCAGCCCGGCGCGGGTACGCGCAGCGGAGAGCTCGCGGCCGAAGTCTTGCTGTGTGGCGATCCGGTCTGGATCGGCTTCAACCTGCCCGGACTCGACACTGGTCACTTCGAAACCCCCCACGGGCGCGAACGCACTGATTGAGTGACGCGCTCAAGCTGTCCGACGTTGTCCGGACATTGCGGCAGACATTACATGTCGGCCGAACCCGATGTGAGGATTGCCGCAGGGGGGACGCCGCGCGGTTCCATGGTCGGGCTGTGGGACCGCGCGGCGCGCACTTTTGCGCCCACGCGTCACTGCGCTGACCGGTGCAGCAGTGGTGCGGCATCCGGCTGAAACGAAGCCAATATAACGATTTGATCTCCTTATCGCGCGTTGCGCGCGTACTGTGGGTCGCCGGAGGCCGGATACGACAGCGGTTGGGACGGACAGTTGGGCACTCACAGCAAGGGCAGCAAGCCCGGCAGGCCCAACGGTCCTGGCAATCCGCCCGGCGGTCCTGGCAATCCGCCCGGCGGTCCTGGCAATCCGCCCGGCAGGCCCGGCAATCCGCCCGGCAGGGCTGGGAAGCCCAGCAAGTTCCTTGTCTTTGCCGCCGTGCTTTCGGTGCTCGCGGGAGCGTCAGCGGGCGGGTACGCGCTCGCAAGCGGTCACACTCCGAGGACGGCGAACTTGGCTAGCGCTTCGGTGATGTCCGCCCGGAAGGTAACCGTTGACGCTTGCCTGATGTCGGGAAAGCTCACCCGGGTATCTCTGGCCGCCGCGCCGCGGTGCCAGGCGAAGTCACCGCTGGTGCGCTGGGGCGCGCGATCTGGCCGGCTAGCCGTATCCGGTCGGCAGGTGGCTGTCGCGGCGTGCCTGGTGTCGGGCAGGCTCACGCACGTTTCGGTCGGCGCTGCACCGAAGTGCCCGGCCAAGTCAGCAGCGCTGCGCTGGGTGGCGCAGTCCGGGCCGGCGGTCTCGTCGGCAGGGCACGTGACGGTCACGGCCTGCCTGGTGTCGGGAAGGCTTGCCCGGGTCTCGGTCGCTGCCGCGCCGAAGTGCCCGGCGAAGTCGGCCGCGCTGTACTGGGGCGTTCAGGCCCGCCCGGCTTCATCCGCGAGCCCGACGCCTCATCCGTCTTCGTCGTCCCGCCGGTCGCCGTCGCCGAGTTCATCGCCAAGCGCGCCGCCCAGCCCGGTGCCAACTCAGACCACCACGAGTTCGGGGTCATGGGCCTGGTGTTCGTCCGCCCCGCTCGGCCAGTGGACCACCCCGGACGGCCGGTTCGATCTGTACAACAACGAGTGGAACACCTCCGCCAACCCGGGGCCGCAGAAGATCTGCGGCAACTCCGAATCCGACTGGCAGGCGGTGAGCACGCAGGCGGCCGGCAACACCGCAGTGCTGACGGCGCCGTCGGTGCAGATTCCGTACAACAACAGCAACGGTTACGCGCTGAGCAAGTTCAGTAGCCTGTCCAGCTCCTACACCGAGGACATGCACGCGGTGCCCGGCACCGACGCCGAAGCGATGTACGACCTCTGGCTCAACGGCCTCAATAAAGAGGTCATGTTCTGGGTGGATGATCACGGCCAGACGCCGTCGGGGTCGGTGGTGGCAACCACGACGTTCAGCGGCGCGACCTGGCAACTGTGGCAGACCGGCAGCGGCTACTGGGCGTTCGTCCGTAAGACCAACTCCTCGTCTGGCACGGTTGATCTGCTCGCCGGGTTGAAGTTCCTCGAGTCGCGCGGTCAGCTGAGCGCCTCGGACAAGCTCTGGCAGGTCAACTTCGGCTGGGAGATCTGCTCGACGGCCGGGGCTCCCGAGACGTTCACGGTCAGCAATTACTCGGTCAGCTCTTCCCCGAGTTCCTGAGATCCGATAGCAGGGCCGCAGTCCGACTGGCCGGCGATCGGGAGATGGCCTGCTCCTGGGGAGAGCTCCCCTTTCACCTGGGGGGCGGGGCTGGCAGCGTGATGCTGGCCGTCGCAGTGCGGGTTGCGCGGCGGGGATCCGGATTATGCCGGGAGTGACAATGACCCTGACCTGGCGCGGCGGGCTGGCAGTTCTGACGGCATTGATAGCGGTGATGTATGCCTCGCTACTGGCGCTCGCTGGGAACGCGGGCGCGGACCGGGCCCGGACCGAGACCGCGGGCGTCGAGTGGGGCAGGGCGGAGGCGCTGCCCGGCATCCCGGCGATTAGCGGCAGCAGTGGCCATGGTCAGCGCGTCGACTTCACCGCGGTGTCGTGCTGGTCGGTCCATAACTGCGCCGCGGTGGGTGACTACGGCAACCGGCGATTCCCGTTCGTTGTGACTGAGCTGAAAGGCCGTTGGCACTGGCCAGAGGAGCTGCCCGGCATTCAGGCGCTGAAGGCCACCGGCACGGTCTCCTCGGTGGCGTGCGCGCGGGACGGCTACTGCGCGGCGGGCGGGACCTACAACACCGGCCAGGGTCGCGCGTTCGTGGTGATCCGGAGGTGGAATCACTGGCGTGCGGTGGAGGAAGTGCCTGGCATGGCCGCGCTGACCACCGGGAGTGCCAGCGTTACGTCTGTGTCGTGCCCCGCAGAGAACAGCTGCGTCGTCGTCGGGACCTACCCGGGCGGGACGTTCGCCTCGGGCCAGACCAACGGCAGGTGGCATGCTGCACGGCAGTTGCCTGGCATGGGGTCGGTGGACACGCTGTCGTGCTGGTCGGCGGGTAACTGCCTGGCCGGCGGATCTGCGGTGACTAGCGAGGTCAACGGTGTGTGGCAGACCGCCGAGCCGGTGCCCGGCGCCGCGGGAGCGCACATCAGCTCGGTGTCGTGCGCACCGGACGGCTACTGCGTAGTTGGCGGGTCCGACGCGACTCAGGCTTTCGTCGCCAGCTGGCAGGACGGCGTGCTGGGCACGGCGGTGACGTGGCCCGGCTCGACTGTGCTGGCCAAGGGGCAGACTTCCCAGGTGGTGTCGGTATCGTGCCCGGCCGCGGCCAGTTGCACCGCAGCGGGGAACGTGGTCAGCGTGCACGGGAAGCGAGTGCTCTACTACCCGGCATTCGTAGTGAGCCAGGCCAGCGGCGTCTGGGGTCAGCCGGAGGCGCTGCCCGGCGCTGAAGCGCAAGCCGAGATCACGTCGCTGTCCTGCCCGACGGCAGGCGTATGCGGTGCGGGAGGCCGCGAGGTCGCGGTTGGTGGCCAGCTGACCGAGCCGTTCGTGGTCAGCAAGCTGAATGGCCGCTGGACCAGGCCGGAGGCGGTACCCGGCATAACGGCCCTGAACAAGAAACGGGACGCCTGGAACGGCGTCGCCGCCGTGTCGTGCCGGTCGGCTGCAGGTCGTTGCGCTGCAGTGGGGACCTACACCGACGCCGAATCCCGAGCTCTGCCGTTCGTCACCGCGCCGTGACACCAGCATCGCGATAATTCGCAGGTCAGCGGCGCTTCCTGACGGGCAACGCACCGTCGGTCGCTGGCCCGGCGCTCGCGCCGCCGCGCCGCCTCCGGACAACGGTGAAGGTAACGCGGACCGGGCGAGCCTGGGTGGTGCCGGCCACGCTCACGGCCCCGCTGCAGGTAGCGGTGAAGCGGCCGAGTCCGTGCCGTCCGCCAGTTACCCGGAGGCGGGCTCGCGTCGCAACTCCCGAAATCGCCTCCGTAGTCCGGCAGGCGGCCCGCGGCACGTGCCCGAGCAGGTACCTTGCTCCGTTCCGCACGCCGGTGACCGAGACCCTGGGCCTGGTGTTGTCGATCTTGAGATTCACTGACGCGGTACCGACGTTGCCGGCCAGGTCGGTGCAGGAAGCTGTCAGCGTCACCGGGTCGCCGCTGGCGTTCGTGCTGGTCGAGTTCTGGCACTGCGACGAGACTATGGTGCCGTTGTCGGTCCAGAACCAGTACACGGTTACCGGGGAGATCCACCAGCCCTTCAGGCCTGGCGTGCCGTACGGCACGCCAGGGTGGGCGACGGGAGGCTGCGTATCGAGCACGCTGAAGCATCCGGCCAGGTACTTGTTGCTGTTGAGGCCGTTCGGGCAGATCGTGTTCGACCACAGCACCTGGGACCAGATCGTGGCGCTGGTGTATGTGGCGCCATCGAGGTTGCCATTGGTGAGCCGGGCCCCGGTCAGGTCGGCACCGCTCAGATTAGCGTCGGTCAGGCTGGCGCCCGTGAGGTCCTCGTTCCACATGCGCGCGCCGGTCAGATTGGCGCTGGCCAGTGACGCTCCGACCAGATCGGAGTATGCGATGTCGGCTCCGTCCAGGTCGGATCCGGAGAGATTCGCGCCGTCGAGGTTCTCTGCTTGCAGGAAGGCACCGGGGCCTATCAGGTAGCCGAACCCGGCACCGCTGAGCAACTGCCAGTTCGCCGGCAGGGCAGCTGGCGTGCCGGTGATGCCCCCGGTCAGGGCCATGGTCAACGTAGCACCTGACAGATTGGTGCCCTGCATGTTCGTGTTCTGCAGCCGGGCGCTGCTGAGGTTGGCTGCGCTGAGGTCGGCGTCGGTCAGATTAGCGCCGGCAAAGATCGTCTCCGTCAGGTCCGCTCCGGTCAGCGTGGCTGAGGTGAGGTTCGCTTCGTAGAGGTCGGCCTCGGAGAGGTCGGCGTTCGCCAGATTGGCGTTGCTGAAATCAGCGCCAGCGAGGACTGCTGTCGGCCCGACAAGGGTCGCGTCGACGATCTGCCAGTTGGCGGGGAGGTCGGCCGGCTCACCGATGAGCTTGCCCGACGTCGCGTAGCTCAGGTCGGTGCCTTCCAGGTTCGCGCCGGTCAGGTTCGCGCCGGTCAGGATGACGTTCTCCATCGGGTCATTGGTCAGATCTGCGTCGGTCAGGTTGGCATTGCCGAGATAGGCGCTCGTCAGGCTGGCGTTAGTCAGGCTGGCGTTCTGCAGGTCCGTGCCGGCCAGATCGCTCTCGAGGAGGTTCGCGCCGGTTAGGTTGGCGCCCGTCATGTCGAAGCCTGCGAGGTCTCCGTAGCTGAGGTCGCAGCCCGCCCAGTCGACGCCAGGCGTGGGCGCAGGTGTCACGGTGTACGGAGGGGACATGTCGACCGCCGGGCAGGCAGCAGCGGCGGCCGAGGGTGCGGTCAGGATGAGAAGAGCCGCCGTCGCGCCGCTTAAGGTCACGAGTCCGACGATGGCAACGGCGCGAACCGCTCGAGCTGCGACGATCATGTGTGCCCCCGGCGTCGGCCGTGTAGTTTGTCGACCACCGGTAACTTATATCTGCGGATCAGGAATGGTAAATAGCCGTTTAACACGGTCCTGATCCCGACGGCAGGCGGTCGTCCCAAGATTGACTGCCGCTACCGCTGAGCTGGAGTTTCAGGGTGGAGCTGAGGGGATTTGAACCCCTGACCCCCTCGATGCGAACGAGGTGCGCTACCGGACTGCGCTACAGCCCCTGGAACGCCAGTCAGACTAGCAAATGCGGGGACTTCCTGCTTACTGGCGACTGCTGCGGCCTGGCGACGCCGTCCGGTCAGGCGGCGGCTTCGGCCCCTCAGCTGGCGGCGACCCTGCTGGCTGACATCTCGCTCAGGCGGGCCCGGACCGCGGGCCACTCGGCGGCCGTGATCGAGTACCGGGCCGAATCTCTGGGCTGACCGTCGGAGGCCAGCCGGTGCGAGCGCAGGATGCCCTCGAACTGGCCCCCGATGCGCTGGAGCGCCCGTGCCGACCGCTCGTTCCTGGCGTCGGTGTGGAAGCACACGCTCTGGACCCGCCAGGTCTCGAAGGCGAACGTCAGCATCAGCCGCTTCATCTCGGT
>DATJNX010000043.1:0-13975 GCA_035507615.1 Streptosporangiaceae bacterium | reverse complement strand
CTGGTCCTGCCAGGCAGCCGAACGGCGAGCTCATATGGAGACAGCCGGTGAAGCTTGAACTGCGCGGCATTACCAAGCGTTTCGGCAGTCTCGTAGCCAACGACCACATCGACATGGTCGTCCAGCCGGGCGAGATCAGGGCTCTGCTCGGCGAGAACGGCGCCGGCAAGACCACGCTGATGAACGTGCTGTACGGGCTGGTGCAGCCAGATGAGGGCGAGATCCTCATCGACGACAAGCCCGTGCACATCCGGTCGCCTAAGGACGCCATCAATGCCGGCGTTGGCATGGTGCATCAGCACTTCATGCTGGTCCCGGTCTTCACCGTCGCGGAGAACGTGACGCTCGGCGCGGAGCCGATCCGCCGGCTCGGGCGGTCCGGGCTGGGCGGAAGCGGCCCGAACGCACGCCGGAACGGTCTGCGGGTGAGCTTGCCCTCGCTGGGCCTGCTGGACCGCCGCCGGGCCCGCGCCTCGGTTCAGGAGCTGTCGCAGCGCTTCGGCCTTCGCGTCGACCCGGACGCCTACGTCGAGGATCTGCCGGTCGGAGTGCAGCAACGGGTCGAGATCATCAAGGCGCTGCTGCGCGATGCCAGCATCCTGGTGCTCGACGAGCCGACTGCCGTCCTGACGCCCGGCGAGACCGAGGACCTCTTCCATATCATGCGCCAGCTGCGTGACAGCGGCCGGTCCATCATCTTCATCTCGCACAAGCTCAAAGAAGTGCAGGCCATCGCCGACAACATCACGGTCATCCGCCGCGGCCAGGTAGTCGCCGAGCGCCCGCCGAGCACCAGCGATGCCGAACTTGCAGCCCTGATGGTCGGCCGTGCGGTTCAGCTTCGGGTAAGCAAGCAGGCGGCCGCTCCGGCCGCGGTCGTGCTCGACGTGCGCGACCTCAGCGTTCCGGGCGAGCATGGCGACCTGGCCGTGAACTCGATCTCGTTCAATGTGCGGAGCGGCGAGATCCTGGGGATCGCGGGAGTGCAGGGAAACGGGCAGACAGAGCTGTGCGAGGCACTGATGGGCCTGCGTCCGGCGACCGGGTCGATCCTGCTGGACGGGACCGATATCAGCGGCGCGAGCACGCGTGACCGGCTGCGGGCCGGCATCGGCTACGTCCCGGAGGACCGGCAGGAGGACGGCCTGGTAGGCGCGTTCCCGGTAGCGGACAACCTGATTCTTGATGTCTACGATCGTCCGCCCTATGCGTCAGGCATCGTCATGAAGCCAGACGCGGTGAGGAAAGCAGCAACTCAGCTCGTCGATGAGTACGACGTCCGGACGTCGTCGGTCCTGACTGCGGCCGGAACGCTGTCGGGCGGTAATCAGCAGAAGGTCGTCGTTGCCAGGGAGCTGAGCCGGCCCAACAAACTGCTGCTGGCGAGCCAGCCAACTCGCGGGCTGGATGTCGGCTCCATCGAGTTCGTCCACTCCGAGATCGTCAAGCAGCGCGACCGCGGAGTGGCAGTGGTCATCGTCTCGTCCGAGCTCGACGAGATCTACGCGCTGTCGGACCGGATCGCCGTCATGTACGAGGGCAAGATCGTCGGGATGTGCGCGCCAGACATCCCCGAGCAGGAGCTAGGCCTGCTCATGGCCGGCGCGACGACCACGGACGGGCAGGGCAACGGCATGCCTCCGCACCGGCCGGACGCTGACGAGCTCCTCGAGATGGGCGAGCTGCCAGCCGGCCAGCCTGAGCCGCGAGCCGAGGAGCCCCGCAGTGAGTGACATTCCGGTCGCCGGGCCCGACCCGGTACCAGCAGGGCCTGACCCCGCGGCGGCGACGGTTGGCGCCGCCGAGCCGGGTCAGCCGAGCGAAGCGCCAGGCCCGGCCAGGTCGCGTGGCCGGCTGGCCGGCGCTGTGCTCATCCAGGCAATCACGCAGGGCAGCTCGGCGGTCGTCACGATCCTCGCAATCTTCCTGGCGCTCGTGGTCGGCGGCATCCTGATCGTGTTCAGCGACCCGGTCGTGTCCCGCGCCTGGAGTTCGTTCTTCGCTGCTCCTGGCTATGCGCTCGGGCAGACCTGGGACTCGGTGTCCTTCGCCTACTCGCAGATGTTCGAAGGCGCCATCCTCAATCCGTCGACCATCAGTGCAGCCGCCCACGGCGGTTCGATCGCGGCGATCTTCGAGCCGCTGTCGTCCACCTGCGCCCAGGCGACGCCGCTGATCCTGACCGGCCTCTCGGTCGCGATCGCGTTCCGGGCGGGCCTGTTCAATATCGGCGCAGCCGGCCAGTGGGTGGGCGGCGCGGTGGTGGCGACCTGGCTCGGCTTCGGGGTGAGCCTGCCGGTAGTCATCCACGTGATCGTGTGCGTCGTCGGCGCATTCATCGGCGGCGCCGTCATCGGCTGGTTCGTCGGCGTTCTCAAAGCCAGAACCGGCGCGCACGAAGTCATCGTCACGATCATGCTCAACTACGTGATGTACGACCTGCTCTCGTATCTGCTATCCCACCCCGCGATGCTTCAGCAGCCGGGGCAGACCAACCAGATCGCCCCATTTCCCGAGAGCAGCGCTAACCTTGGCCACGTCGGCGGGCCGCCACCGCAGGTCGGGGTGGGTTTCCTGATCGCAGTCGCGGCCGCGCTCGCAGTCGCCTGGCTGCTGTCCCGCACCACGACCGGATTCCAGTTCCGTACCGTCGGCGCTAGCCCGAGCGCGGCACGCACGGCAGGCATCAACGTCGAGCGGTCCTGGATCCTGGTGATGCTGCTGGCAGGCGGTCTTGCCGGGCTGTCCGCGGCGACAGTGATCCTGGGCACGAATACGCAGCTCACCTTCAACAGCTACGGCACCTACGGGCCCGACGGCATCACGGTCGCGCTGCTCGGCCGGGCCAAGCCGATCGGAGTCGTGCTTGCCGGACTGCTCTTCGGCGCGCTGCACGTGGGCGGTACCTACGTCGAAGCTGCCACCCTCGGTCAGGTCCCGGCCGACATCGTCCAGGTACTCGAAGGACTCATCGTGCTCTTCGTCGCCGCGCCCGCGCTGATCCGGGCAGTCTTCCGGCTGCGGTCCACCGCGGGCACCGGCATGGAAGCAGTGGCGAAGGGATGGAACGGGTGACCACGCTTGCCGCGGCGGTACGGGTACCGCTGACTACCGAACGCCGGCACGTGGCCGCAGTCACCTTCGCTGCGCTCGGGCTCATCAACATCTTGGTGTTCGGCTTGCTCGCGCACGCCGGGGATGCGGGGTTCGCGCTCTCTGAGTCCGGACTTGGGATCAAGATACCGATCATCAGGGTGGCGGCCGGACCGGCGTGCTACGTACTGGGCGCCGTATGCCTCGGGCTCGCTGCTCTGCGGGCCACAGTGCCCTTCAGCCAGCGGGGTAAGCGGATAGCGATCGCCGTCGCGCTGCTGTGCTTCCTGCTGGCACTGCTGTGCTGGGCCGACGCCGGCGCGATACCGCTCAACGTGATCATCATCATCCAGGGCACCTGGGTGGCGTCCATCCCGCTGATCCTCGGCGCACTATCGGGCTGCCTATGCGAGCGGTCAGGCGTGATCAACATCGCGATCGAAGGCCAGCTGCTGTTCGGTGCGTTTAGTGCCGCGATCGTGGCCAGCGCGTTCGGCGGTGTCTGGGCCGGCCTGGTCGCAGGCTCCCTGACCGGCGGCCTAGTCGGCCTGCTGCTAGCGGTGTTCGCGATCACGTTCCTGATGGACCAGATCATCCTTGGCGTCGTGCTCAACGTTCTCGCCCTGGGCATGACCGATTACTTCTTCGACCGGCTGATGTCGACGAACCCGAACTACAACACTGGCAACACCTTCGCGGCTCTCAAGATCCCGGGGCTCGCCCAGATCCCGGTCATCGGCCCGATCTTCTTCGACTCCAACGTCTTCCTCTACATCACCTACGTCGCGATCATCGTGATCCAGATCGCCATGTTCCACAGCCGGTGGGGACTGCGCGTGCGGGCCGTTGGCGAGCATCCCACTGCCGCCGACACGGTCGGCATCCCGGTGCTGTGGACCCGCTACCGCAACGTCATACTTGGCGGCCTGATCGCCGGCATCGGCGGAGCGTTCCTGACCGTCGGCTCGGTCGGCAGCTTCAGCCCGGACATGAGCTCCGGATTTGGCTACATCGCCCTGGCGGCGCTGATCTTCGGCCGCTGGACGCCGCTGGGCTCGCTCGCCGCCGCGCTGCTGTTCGGTTTCAGCCTGGAGCTGGCCCTCGTCCTGCCCACAGTGAACCCGGTGCTACCGGCCCCGATCATGAACATGGCGCCCTACGTGGCCACGATCATCGCCGTGGCAGGCCTCGTGGGCAAGGTCCGGGCACCTAAAGCCGACGGCCAGCCGTACGTCAAGGCATGACGCGGGACGGAGCCCGAATGAAGGTCGACTGGGCGGCCCTGCGCGCCGCTGCCACAAGTGTTGCTGCCCGCGCCCATGCGCCGTACTCGGGCCTTCAGGTGGGTGCGGCCGGGCAGGATGGCGACGGCAACGTGGTCACCGGCTGCAATGTGGAGAACGCGTCGTACGGGCTTACCCTCTGCGCGGAATGCGGGCTCGTCAGCGCCCAGCACGCCGCCGGTGCCGGGCCGCTGGTCGCAGTCAGCGTCGTGGCAGCCGACGGTGCGCCGCTCATGCCGTGCGGCCGCTGCCGTCAGCTGCTTCTGGAGGCCGGCGGCCCGGAGTTGCTGCTCGATGGCGATGCGGGGCCGTTGCGGCTCGGCGATCTGCTGCCGGGCGCCTTCACGGGCACCGACCTGGCCGCCCGGAGCCGCCGCGATGCCTGACGCCGTCGACCTGATCCGGACCAAGCGCGACGGCGGAGAGCTCGCAGCGGCTGACATCCGCTGGCTCATCGCTGCCTACACGGCGGGCTCCATCGCCGACGAGCAGATGGCCGCGCTGCTCATGGCGATCGTCTTCCGCGGCCTTGCCCCCGGCGAGCTCATGGCCTGGACCGACGCCATGATCAACTCGGGCGAGCGGCTCGAGCTTCGCGGGCTTGCTGCGCCGACCGTCGACAAGCACTCCACCGGCGGCGTGGGCGACAAGGTGTCGCTGATCCTCGCGCCGCTCGTCGCTAGCTGCGGAGCAGCCGTGCCGCAGCTGTCCGGGCGGGGCCTTGGCCATACCGGCGGGACGCTGGACAAGCTCGAGTCGATTCCCGGCTGGCGCGCAACGCTTTCCAATTCCGAGATCCTTGCCGTGCTCCGCAGCACCGGCTGCGTCATCTGCGCCGCGGGCGACGGGCTGGCCCCAGCCGACCGGAAGCTGTACGCCCTCAGGGATGTCACCGGGACGGTCGAGTCCATCCCGCTGATCGCTAGCTCCATCATGTCCAAGAAAATTGCCGAGGGAACGGGGTCTCTCGTCCTCGACGTCAAGGTCGGCAGCGGCGCCTTCATGCCAGACCTGATGTCGGCTCGCCATCTCGCGCAGACCATGGTCGAGCTTGGCAACGCCCACGGCGTTCGTACCAGCGCGCTGCTCACCCGGATGGACGAGCCGCTCGGACGAGCCGTCGGCAACGCGATCGAGGTCGAGGAGGCGGTCGCGACGCTGCGCGGCGGCGGTCCGGATGACCTCGTCGCGGTCACGCTCGCGCTGGCAACAGAGATGCTGCGGCTCGGCGGGATCGATGCTGATCCGGCGGCCGCTCTGGCGGACGGCCGGGCCTTCGGGTCGTACCGGGCCATGATCACGGCGCAGGGCGGCGATCCGGACGCCGCCCTCCCGGCGGCGGAGCACACCACTATGGTCACAGCAGAGACGGCAGGCTGGATCACAGCCATGGACGCGCGGGCGGTCGGCGTCGCGGCATGGCGGCTCGGCGCCGGCCGGGCGAGGAAAGAAGACCCCGTCTCGGCCGCGGCCGGCATCATGTGCCTGGCCAAGCCCGGCGAACGGGTCGGGGCGGGCCAGCCTGTGCTTGAGTTGCGCGCTGACGATCCGGCTAAGTTCGAACGTGCGCGGGACGCGCTGCGCGGCGCCATCACGATCGGGCCGGAGCGGCCGGAGACGGCGGATCCGGTCCTCGAGCGGATCAGCGCGACGGTAGCGGGGCTGGAGCGGGCTAGTTGACTGATCCGTATACGGCCGCCGCCGCCAGCGCGACGCGACTGGCAGCTCTCACCGGGCGCGACTCCCACGACATCGCCGTCGTGCTCGGCTCTGGCTGGGCGCCTGCGGCCGACGCGATCGGACCGCCCGAGGCGGTGGTACCGCTAGCCGAGCTCGGCGGCTTCCCGGAGCCGACGGTGCCGGGACACGTGCCAGCGGTGCGGTCGGTGAGAGCCGGCAGCCGCCGTGTCCTGGTGTTCCTCGGCCGCGCGCATCTGTACGAAGGCCACGAGCCGGGGACCGTCGTGCACGGCGTGCGGACAGCGATAGCCGCTGGTTGCCGCGTCATCGTGCTTACGAACGCAGCGGGCGGGATAAGACGCGGGCTACAGCCCGGCCAGCCTGTCCTGATCAGCGACCACGTCAACCTGACCGGGCAGTCGCCGGTGGCCGGCGTGCCGCCGCCCGACGGGTACCCGTCCAGGTTCACCGATTTGTCGCAGGCGTATTCGGCGAACCTGCGCGCAGTCGCCAGGGCCGCGGACCCGAGCCTCGAAGAGGGCGTGTATGCCGCGCTCGTCGGTCCGCACTACGAGACGCCGGCCGAGATCCGGATGCTCGCCGCGGCTGGCGCGGACCTGGTTGGCATGTCCACCGCGTTGGAAACCATCGCCGCCCGGCACCTGGGCGCCGAGGTCCTCGGTCTGTCCCTGGTCACCAATCTCGCTGCCGGCCTGAGCGACCAGCCGCTCGATCACGCCGAGGTCGTCGCCGCCGGCCAGTCCGCAGCGCAGCGGATGGGAAGCCTGCTGGCCGAGATCCTGCCCAGGCTCCTGTGACGTGGCCGCTGGCTGACTTGGCGCCGTCTGACCCGGTGACCGGGACATGCTGAGCAGCGACCTGCGCTCCAGGGTGTCCGCCTGGATCGCCGACGATCCGGACGAGGCCGACCGCGCCGAGCTAACCACGCTGCTTGCCGACCCCAGCGACGAAGCTGCCGCCGAGCTCGCTGACCGGTTCGCCGGACGGCTTGAGTTCGGCACGGCCGGGTTGCGCGGCGCTGTCGGCGCCGGCCCGAACCGGATGAATCGCGCGGTCGTCCGGGCGACGACAGCGGCCCTGGCGGCCTGGCTCCGCGGCCGCGATCCGGCCAGTGCGCAGGCCGGGGTGGTCATCGGATGCGACGCGCGGTACCGGAGTGACGAGTTCGCCGATGAAGCCGCCAGGGTCCTCGCGGGCGCGGGCATCCGGGTGCATCTGCTGCCGCGGCAGCAGCCGACGCCGTTGCTGGCGTTCGCGGTTCGGCACCTTCAGGCGGCTGCCGGCGTTATGATCACCGCTAGCCACAATCCGCCTGCCGACAACGGCTACAAGCTCTACCTCAGCGACGGCGCGCAGATCGTGCCCCCGGCGGATGCCGAGATCGAGGCCGAGATCAGCCAGGTCGGCCCGCTCAGCCTGATCCCTGTCGCGGCGGCGGAGAGCCCGCTGGTCACCCGGCACGGTGACGCCGTGGCCCGGGCATACCTTGACGCGGTGTGCGCCATCTCACCGGCACCGGCCGGTGCCACGGGCCTCCGGTTCGTCTACACCCCGCTGCACGGCGTCGCCGCCGGGCTTGCCATGAGGACCTTCAGGCAAGCGGGATTCCCGGCGCCACTCATGGTCGCCGCCCAAGCCGAGCCGGACCCGCGCTTTCCCACGGTGGCGTTCCCCAACCCCGAAGAACCTGGCGCCCTCGACCTCGCCATGGACCTCGGCCGGCGGACCGCCGCAGACGTCGTCATCGCGAACGACCCGGACGGCGACCGGCTAGCCGTCGCCGTTCCCGACGACGGCGCTCGCGGCGGCTGGCGGAGGCTGACCGGTGACCAGGTCGGCGCCCTCCTCGGCGCCTACCTGCTAGGCCGCCATGGGCGCCAGCCCGCAGACCAAGCCGACCAGCTCGTAGTGTCGACGATCGTGTCGAGCACGCTGCTGTCGCGCATCGTGGCATCGGCCGGCGCCCAGTACGCCGAGACGCTCACCGGCTTCAAGTGGATCATGCGAGCCGGTGATTCGCACGACGGCCTCAGTTTCGCGTTCGGCTACGAGGAAGCACTCGGATACGCGGTCACCGACGTGGTTCGCGACAAGGACGGCATCGGAGCGGCGCTCGCACTCCTCGGCCTTGCCGCCATGGCCAGATCGGCCGGTCAGTCGCTGACGGAGTTCTACGACGCGCTGGAAACGACGCACGGCGTGCACGCTACCGCCCAGGTCACCGTGCGCAGCAAGACGCCCGCCGAGGTCATGACGCGGCTGCGTGCCGACCCGCCGCGGATGCTGGCTGACCAGGCAATCGTCTCGGTCGCGGACCTGGCCGCCGGAGACAGCGCCCTTCCTCCGGCCGACGTGCTCACCTACCGGCTGGCGAGTGGCCGGGTCGTGATCCGGCCGAGCGGCACCGAGCCCAAGATCAAGGCCTACCTCGAGGTCGTCGAGCCGGTCGCGGACCGCGAACTGGCAGTTGCCAGGGCGACGGCGGCCAGGCTGATGGTGCCGCTGCGCGCCGCGGTCAGCGCGCTGCTCACCAGCGAGCCCAACCAGCCAGCGACACCATGATCGTGAAGACTTTTGTGCCGGTCAGGCCCAAAAGTCTTCACGCTGCGCTGATCAGGCGCGTTCGATGACGTCCGCGAGGATCCGCACGGCGCGCCGCAGCGCAGGTGCCTCCTCTCCGGAGTAACTCAGCCGCAAGTACGGTCCTGGCGCCTCGCTGGGGAAGCAAGACCCACCCGGGTAGACGGCGACCCCGCGTGCGAGCGCCGCTTCTGTCACCTCGCCGTCGCTGGCCTGGTCAGGCAACCGGACCCAGATGTGGACTCCGCCGGACGGGATCAGCTCGACCCGGCAGGACGGCAACTGCTCGGCAACCGCAGCAACGAGCGCGTCCCTGCGCTCCCGCAACTGCCGTCGCACGATAGCCAGATGCCGCGGCCAGCCTGGCGCGGTCAGCACGTCGACCGCGATCTGCTGAAGAACGGGCGCGACGAACAAGTCATCGCTGATCCGGCCGCGGAGCAGCCGGGAGAGTACCGGGCCGCGCGCTGCCAGCCCGGACACTCGCAGCCCGGCTGCGATCGGCTTTGACACCGAGCGCAGGTACAGCACGTGCCCGTTGTCGTCGTGGCTGATCAGCGGGGGAGGCGACGGCGCGCCCAGGTCGAAGTCCCGCATCCAGTCGTCCTCAAGCAGGAATGCGCCCGCGCGCGCAACCGCTGCAAGCACCGGTTCGCGGCGGTCGGGAGCGAGCAGCGAGCCAGCCGGGTTGGCGTACCGCGGCTGCAAGTAGGCCAGCCGCGCGCCGGTCCTGGCGAAGGCATGGGCCAGCGCGTCCGGCAGGACGCCGTCACTGTCGCCGGGGACCGGAACCAGCACGAGCCCGGCTGCGCGGGCAGCAGCCAGCGCGCCTACGTACGTCGGCGACTCCACGATGAGGGGGTCGCCCGGCTCGCACAGATGCCGGAAAACAGCCGACAGCGAGGACTGACCGCCCGAGGTGACCAGGACGTTCGAGGCGCCAAGGCTGCCGCCTGCCTCGTCCGCGAGATAGCTGCGCAGCTCCTCCAGCCCTTGGCCGGGCAGCCGGCTCCACGCCTGCGGCCGCCGGGACGCCCGGGAAGCCGCCGCCGCGAGCAGCCCGAGCGGTTGCAGCCGGTCATCCGGGAATCCGCTGGCCAGCCCGATTGCATCCGGCGGCAGCGGGTCGATGAGCCATTCCAGGTCGGGCCCGAGCCCGGCCCTGCTGCCGAGCGCCAGCGTCTGCCAGGACAGGTCTGCAGGTGGCCGGGCTGCCCGGCGCGGCGCGGTGAACGTGCCGCTGCCCGGCTTGGTGACCAGCAGCCCGCGCCGCGCGAGATCGGCGAGCATGCGCTGAATGGTCGCCGGGCTGAGCCGGTAGCGCTGCTGCAGGTCCCGGTACGAGGGCAGCTTGCAGTCCGGCGGCAGCGAGCCAATGAGCCCCTCGAGCTGAGCCATGGCCGACCGGCTACTGCTATCGATAGTCATACGACAGAGTAGAAGCACTTCCTGCGTCGTCCGCAACTCGTCCGCGCCCTCCATAGGTCCGCGGCCACCTTTCATGGGTCCGCATGCACTCTTCATGGGTTTGCAGCATTTTCGTGCCCGTTATGCCAGATATGTGGTCACCGAACCCATGAAAGGCTCGCAGCGCCGCGCGGCTCAGCCCGCCAGGCGCGGTTGCTTCCCGCATCGGCAGACCTGGCGCGGTTATCGTGGCACCATGGCCGAGCGCAAAGAGACCATCGAGGTCGCTGGCCGCGCCGTGACGGTCTCGAATCCGGGCAAGATCTACTTCCCCCGGACCGGCCACACCAAGCTGGACCTGGTCCGCTACTACCTGAGCGTCGCGGATGGCGCGCTGCGCGGGGCGGCAGGCCGGCCTATGGTGCTCAAGCGCTTCGTCAACGGCGCCGAAGGCGAGGCTTTCTTCCAGAAGCGCGCCCCGGCTAACCGGCCAGCCTGGCTGGACTCTGTCGTACTGAGCTTCCCGTCCGGCCGGACCGCCGAAGAGATCGTCATCTCCGACAGTGCCGGCCTGGTCTGGGTCGCCAACCTGGGCTGCATCGACCTGAACCCGCACCCGATCCGCGCCGACGATCTCGAGCATCCAGACGAACTGCGCGTGGATCTTGACCCCGTTCCCGGCATCGACTGGTCACAGATCGTCAACGTCGCCCTGGTGGCCAACGAGGTACTCGCGGACTTCGGGCTGACCGGCTGGCCCAAGACGTCCGGCTCGCGCGGCATGCACGTGTACGCGCGGATCGAGCGGCGCTGGACATTTACCGAGGTCCGCCGCGCGGCAGTCGCGCTGGCGAGGGAGATTGAGCGCCGTGCGCCAGGCGAGGCGACCGCGCGGTGGTGGAAAGAAGAGCGGCACGGCGTTTTCGTCGACTACAACCAGAACGCGAAGGACCGCACGGTCGCGTCCGCGTACTCGGTACGTCCCACCCCTGACGCCCGGGTGTCGACGCCACTGCGCTGGGACGAGGTGCCGGGCTGCGATCCGGCCGCGTTCACCATCGATACCGTGCCGGAGCGGTATGCCGATATCGGCGATCCGGGGGATGGCATCGACACGACCGTGGGTTCGCTGGACAAGCTGCTGGAACTGGCCGCGGCCGACGAGGCTGCCGGGCTGCCCGACGCGCCATGGCCGCCGCATTTCGACAAACAGGCAGGTGAGCAACCGCGGGTGCAGCCAAGCAAGCGGCGCGCGCCGTCCAGCGCGACAGCCGCCGCCGCGCCGGCACCGCCCGCCCCCGGCAAGACCGTCGGCCCGACCGGACGCCGCCGCTCGTCCATGCCGCTGATCGAGATTGCCCGCGCGGCCAGCAAGGCAGAAGCGATGGCCGGCCTGGACCGATGGAAGCAGCGGCACCCGGACGCCGCGGCGCTGCTCGAGCCAGCGGACATCCTGGTCGACTCGATGCGCGGCCGGTCCTCCACCTGGACCAGGATCCGGCTCAACCTCCGGCACATCCCGGAAGCGGAGCGTCCTGTTCAAGGGCCTCTTGAGGTCGACTATGACCCGTGGCGCGCGGCCGGAATCTAAGACCGCTATTCCTTCCGGGAACGGGCATTCCAGCCGTCCCGGCACCACGGCCCCGCGCGGCCGCCGGGGGACCTGGATCGGCAGCAGCGCCTGGATCCGGGCCGGAGCTGTCGCGGGGGTTGCCGGGCCGGCTGCCTTCACTCTCGCCTGGATCATCGCCGCATTCCGTCAGCCCGGCCTGTCCTTCTCCGTCCCGCAGATCAGCGGCCTCGCAGCCGACAACGCCCGCGATCCGTGGCTGATGATCAGCGGCTTCCTGGTTCTGGGTGGTTGCGCGGTCGGCTTCGGCGCGGCGCTTCGGATGGCACTCGGCGGGCGCCAGGCCGGACCTGGCCCGACGCTCATCCAGCTGGCTGGCCTGCTGGCGATTGCAGCCGGACTGCTGCGCCGCGATCACGTGCTGCTGACAAGCGCAGCCCAGTCGTGGCATAACCAGGCGCACAACGTGATCAGCGCGGCCGTTTACCTGCTGCTGATCGCTGCGCCGCTACTGCTGGCCTGGCGCTTCAGGCACGATCGCGGGTGGCGAGGGCTGGCGGTGCCGCTCGTCGTGGCAGCTGTCGCGTCAGCTGCTCTGCTGGCGGCTCTCTACGCTGACCCGAACGGCGGCTGGGCCGCAACCCTGCAGCGCATCGGTGTCAGCCTTCCGCTGGCAGCGGTCGTTGCGGTGGCAGCCAGGCTCGCTCGGCTGGCTGGCGTCAGGACCGGCCGAACTTGATCAGGAACTCGAGCAGGCCGTGATTCTGCGTCGTTACGAACCCGGCGAAGCTTGGATTGCCGATCCCCCAGTCGGCGAACAAGATCGGGATCGAGCCCGATACCTCGATTCCTGCCGTGGTTCGCGCGGCCGCCAGCGCGAAAGTGACCTTCCTGGTATGGCCGTGCAACGTGAGGTCGGCCGTCGCGTGATACGTCCTGATCACTCCGTCCGCAGGCAGCGCACCTAGCGCGATCGGAGAGGTAAGCGAGAGCGTTCCCGTAGGGTAAGTCGCGGTTTCCATGATCCGCCCGTTGAACTGCGCGTCGCGCTCGCTCTCGTCGCTCTTGATGGTGTCCATCGGGACGCTGAATGACGCCGCAGTGACGGTGCTCCCGCTGATGGTAAGCCTGCCAGTGATGTCGCTGGTCCGGCCGACGGCGACATTGTTCTGGCCGGCCAGCACTTCATTGACCCGGTAGCCGACGATCGAGCCGGAAGACACCCGCCACGTTCCGGCCACTGCCGCATCGGCTGAGCCAGACCCCGCCGTGCTGGCGCCCGAAGCCGTCTCGTCGCTGCTTCCCGGGGCGCTCGGTGCCGGACTTGACGATTTCAGGCTCAGCGGCGCCGGTGCCGGACCCTCGATCACGTGGATGTACAGCCACGTTCCCCCGACGACCACGACGACGAGCACCACCAGGCCGCCGAGCAGCCACCAGCCAAGCCGGCGCCAGAGCCGTCGTGCCATGGCAGTTCCTCTCATCAGTGAGCCAGGCCGGGCACTTGGCCCCGGCCTGGCTCATCCTGACAGCGCTGGCTCAGCCCGTGCTCAGCTGTCGCGCTGAAATCCTTCTGCTCAGCCGACGGCTGCGATCAACTCAGCCAGGAGCTCGAGGTGATCGAGATCGTCGAGGTCGAGCACCTGAAGGTACATCCTCGTGGCGCCGATGCCGGCGAACTCAGCAATCCGGCCGCCGACCTCCTCCGGGCTCCCGGCGAGGCCATTCGCGCGCAACTCAGTTACCTCGCGCCCGATCGCCGCGGCCCGCTTGGCGAGCTCGTCCGGTGTGCGACCGCAGCAGACCACCTGCGCCACTGAGTAGATCATCGAGTCTTCATCGCGGCCCGCCGTCGCGCAAGCCGCCCGTACCCGGTCGAATGCCGCCGACGCGTCGCCGATGCTGCTGAACGGCACGTTGTACTCGTCCGCGTAGCGCGCGGCAAGCCTCGGCGTCCGCTTCGCGCCGGCGCCGCCGACCAGCACCGGTGGCCGCGGCAGCTGCGCAGGCTTCGGCAGCCCGGGTGAATCCGTCACCGTGTAGTAGGTACCGGTGAAGTTGAACTTCTCCCCCACTGGCGTTTCCCACAGTCCGGTGATGATCGCGAGTTGCTCTTCGTAGCGGTCGAACCGCTCGCGCAAATCCGGGAACGGGATGGCGTAGGCCTTGTGCTCGGCCTCAAACCAGCCTGCCCCGAAGCCGAACTCAACCCGGCCCTCGCTCATCTGGTCCACCTGGGCTGCCGAGATCGCCAGCGGGCCAGGAAAGCGGAACGTCGCCGGGCTCATCAGCGTGCCGAGCCGGATCCGCGACGTCTGCAGCGCCAGGCCCGCCAGCGTGA
>DATJNX010000042.1:0-106260 GCA_035507615.1 Streptosporangiaceae bacterium | reverse complement strand
GTGCGCCGATGTGGTGGAGCCATGCCGACGTCGCCACCTACCGGTCCTGGATCTCTCAAGCTGGGCTCGTGATCGAGCGCGAGGAGTTCGTGCCGGAAGGCGATGGCGGCCACGCGCTGTTCTGGGCCTCCCGGCCGTGCTAAACCATGCGAGCAGTGTGGTGCGGGGGACCGCGGGGCAGGGGCACCGCCGGGCGGCCCGTCGCCTGCGGCCGCTTCGAACACGGATCCTGGTCGATAGTCGGGCGCGAAGGGCACTTTTCCCGCCATCGCCGCGCGCGCAATGCGAAAGCAATTCTCATCTACCAGTGGCGAGCATGTTGATTTAGCATCTCGGTCGCGGGTGCGATGCGCTGGGCCCGTATTGACGGCTCGTAGCCTGGCAGCGAGATATCGATCATGACCGAATCGGGCCTGGTATGACAGATCCCGTTGGCAGGCGATCTAGCAAGGCACAATGACGGCGCGGTTGGCCGCTGCTTCTGCGAGCCGTGTGAGGTCGGCGGGATCGCTCGTTAGAACGCGGTCGCCGGGCGCGGCGAGAAGCACCACGGTTGCATCGATCGCGTCGGCGGTGCCGGAGCTTGCCAGCAACGCACCAGCCTGCCGGCCATCGGGTGGCGCGAAGGAGACGCTTTCCCAAGAACCACGCAACCGCGATCTCTGCGCATCTATCCCGGCACGGCCCGGCAGGGAGATTCCTAGCGTGCGCACATCGTGGGCTGCACGAGCCGTGGATTGGCTTTAGCGGGAAGTGCGGTGATCTTCACTGGGAGGTAGTAGAACTGCCGGTAGCGGTGGCCGCCGGATGTGTAGTCGATTCGCATCGTGCCCATCGTGTAGTGTCCGGGCTTCGTGATTACGAACGAGACGACAGCCTCGCCGCGAATGGAAGATCTGGCCGCGTACGACAGGCTGCGGATTGGCCTTGGCTTGAAGTGCTCGGGACAATTCTTGGGAAGGTCGCCCTGGAGTCCCAGGGGTGCCTCGAGCTCGCGGCCCGTGTAGGCCTGGTAACTGACCTCGCGGATTGCCGGGCCGGCAGGGGAGATCAGCTTCACAGCTTCGATCGTGACGCGGGTGTTGCTGGTGTTCGCCAGGTTCGCGATGCCAAAGTTCAGGAGCTCGTCGGTCGGCACGGTGATTGCGTCCGTTACCCCGGCGAGTGTCGGAGAGGAAGTCGGAAAGACCGTCCGCTGTGGCGGGCCGCCTGCGCTGGGGCCGGACGAGCATGACGTTATCGCCGTCCCAGCTATGGCCGCGGCTGCCGCCATAGCCACGACGAACAGCCGGTTGGTGGTCATTGATCAGCAACTGTATTGATCGGAACCAGCTGCACACCGATTTCTGGCTGGATTCCGTTTTTGCAACCGTCGCGCCGGAGATGACTCTGCCCGCTCGAACCCTGTGCACAGCACGCCTCCCCGCCCGCTGGTTGTCCACAGCCCGTTAGCTAGGTCGGCGGACTCGCCTGCCTGTCCGGCAGTGTCGTGACCGGAGGTGGCCACGATGGATCCTGACGGCGAGCGGCGGGCGCGGGTCGCGCTGAGCTTCCTGGCCCAGCCCGGCGACCCTGTGCTCGGTGCCGCGCTCCGGTCGTGTCCGGCCGAGGACCTGCTCAGCGCCGTGACCGGTACTGATGCGCAAGGCGAGCCGGCGCTGACCGGACTGGCCATGGACGCCAGGCTCGCGCGGGCTATCGACCGGTGGCGGGACCGGCTGGGCGAAGTGCCGAGCGTCGCCCGGCTGGCGGCCTGGGAGCAGAGCGGGCTGCGGCTGGTGATGCCGGGCGACGCGGAGTGGCCGACCCAGCTGGACGACCTGGGCGACGCCCGGCCACTGCTTCTCTGGGTGCGCGGCAAAGCTGACCTGCGATTCGCCTGCCTCGACTCGATCTCCATGGTCGGCGCCAGGGCAGCGTCCGGCTATGGCAACCACGTCGCCCTGGAGATTGCCGCCACGCTCGCCGAGCACGGAGTCACGATCGTGTCCGGCGGCGCGTTCGGGATCGACGCCAGCTCGCATCGCGGCGCACTCGCCGCAGACGGCATCACCGTGGCCGTCCTGGCGGGTGGGCTGGAGTTCGGCTACCCGCGCGGCCACGCGGAGCTGTTCGCCGCGATCGCAGTCAACGGCCTGCTGGTAAGCGAGTGCCCGCCGGGCCGCGGCCCGACCCGGCCGGGGTTCCTTATCCGGAACCGGATCATTGCCGCGCTCAGCCGGGGCACCGTGGTCGTCGAAGCGGCGCTGCGCAGCGGCGCCCTCAACTCGGCGCGCCATGCGCGGGAGCTTTGCAGGCCGGTCATGGCAGTGCCCGGCCCCGTCACGTCTGAGCAGTCAGCGGGCTGCCACGAGCTGATCCGGGACTTCGGAGCGATGTGTGTTACCTGCGCGAATGACGTCCTCGACCACATCGGCGGGCCGGGCAGGACCAGCGCAGGGCTGCGGATCGGCCCGGCTGTTCCACGGGACATGCTCGACCCGGTGGCACTCTCTGTACTCGAAGAGCTGCCGCTTCGCGGTGGTCGTGGTCCGGCCAGCGTGGCTGTCCGGGCCGGCGTAGACCTCGACACCGCGCTTCGATGTCTCGGGCTGCTGGCCGCTGGCGGCTTCGCCGAGCGCTGCGACGCTGGCTGGCGCGCGAGGAGGATCGATGCGACTCATCCATGATCACGTAGATTCTGTCGGTCAATCGCCGACAGATCTTACGTTGCCGGGCTGGCGGCGTGTGGTGGCAGTGCCGGCTCGGGGCAGCCAGGAGATCGCGAGGGCAAGAAGCCGTGACGAAGCAGCCCGCCACCCTTGCCGACACTATTCGATCTTGATTTCCCATGAATCTTGCCCGGAATCGGGCAGAATTCTTGCAGAACTGGCCACCGGGCGGTCATGATGGGCGGCGTGCCCGGACCGCCCGCCCACAGCGACTTGGTGGATCACCTCATCCGCACCTGCCCGCTTAGCCCTGCTGAGGCCACGCGCGTAGTGGCGGACGTGCTGGGGTATTTCTCCGAGCCGCCGGATGCCTTCGTGCGCCGGCGCCACCGCGAGCTCAAGGCCCGCGGGCTGACTAATGACCTGGCCTTCGCGCAGATCGCTGCTGAGATGCCGCTGCGGCGTTACGCGCCGCCGGAGCTCTCGCTGCGACAGCTGCGCCGGATTGTCTACGGATAAGGAGCAGAAGCCTTGTGCGGAATAGTAGCATATATCGGAAATCGAGACAGCGTCCCCATCCTGCTAGAGGGACTGAGCCGGCTCGAATACCGGGGCTATGACTCCGCCGGCATCGCGGTCGTCGGCCGTAGCGGTGACCTGCGAGTCCGCAAAGCCAAGGGCAGGGTCTCCGAACTCGCCGCTGACGTGCCGGCCAGGCTCAAGGGCAGCCCTGGCATCGGGCACACGCGCTGGGCGACCCACGGCGAGCCGAGCGATGAGAACGCCCATCCGCACACGTGCGGGCCGATTGCCATCGTCCATAACGGGATTATCGAGAACGCCGAAGAACTTCGGGCCGGCCTCGTCGCGCGGGGCGCCGAGTTCTCCTCCCAGACCGATAGCGAGCTATTCGCTCACCTGATCGCCGCGCACGCCGCGGCGGGGGATGACTCGCCGCCGGCTGACCTGGAGGAGGCAGTCCGGCAGGCGCTGAAGTCGGTGGTCGGCACCTACGGGCTGGCAGTACTCGACGCCCGCAGCCCGGACCGGCTCGTGGTCGCGCGCAACGGCAGCCCGGTCCTGCTCGGCATCGGGGACAAGGAGATGTTCGCCGCCTCCGACTACGCGGCCCTGGTCCGCTACACCCGGCAGGTCGTTCACCTCGACGACGGCGAGATCGCCACGCTGCGTGCCGACGGGTTCCGGACGAGCACGCTGGACGCGCAGCGGACAACGAAGCAAACAGCCGTCATCGAGGCAGACGCGGCCAGCTACGAGGCGGATGGCCACGCGCATTTCATGCACAAGGAGATCCACGAGCAGCCCGGCGTGGTCGAGCGGGTGCTCCGCGGGCGGCTAGACGACCGGTTCAACACCGCGCACCTAGGCGGGCTCAACCTGGATCCGCGTGAGGCGCGCGCCATCAAGCGGGTGAAGATCCTCGGCTGCGGCTCGGCCTACTACTCCGGCGTCCTCGGCGCCCAGCTGATCGAGGAACTCGCCAGGGTCCCGGCAGACGCCGAGCCTGCCTCGGAGTTCCGGTACCGCGGCCCGGTCATCGAAGAGGGCACCCTCTACATCGGAGTAAGCCAGTCCGGCGAGACCTACGACACGCTAGCCGCGGTGCAGGAAGTCAAGCGCAAAGGCGGCCAGGTACTAGGAGTCGTCAACACCGTAGGCAGCACCATTGCCAGGGAAGTCGACGGCGGGGTGTACTTGCACGCTGGCCCCGAAGTGAGCGTTACCTCCACGAAAACCTTCACGGCCACGGCCACCGTCTTCGCATTGCTTGCGCTGCACCTTGCCCGGATTCATGACCTGTCGCCGGCCGACGGCCGGCGCATCAGCGACGGCCTGCGCAAGCTGCCGGAGCAGATCGCCCAGATCCTCGCCATGGAAGAGGAGATCGCCAGCCTGGCCAAGCAGTTCGCGAGCTACCCCGGCATGTTCTTCGTGGGGCGGGTCCGGGGCTGGCCGGTCGCGAGGGAAGGCGCGCAGAAGCTGAAGGAGGTTTCGTACCTGCACGCGGAGGCTTACCCGGCCAGTGAGCTCAAGCACGGCCCGCTGGCGCTGGTCGGGCCTGAGCTTCCGACCGTGGCGATCGTCCCCGGCGACGAGCTGATCGAGAAGAACCTGGCCACGCTGGGCGAGATCAAGGCACGACGCGGCCGGGTGCTGCTCGTCGGCCACGCGGCACCCGACGGCGAACTTGCCGACGACGTCCTCGCCATCCCCAAGAACGAGCACGAGCTGGACCCGATCCTGCTGTCCGTGCCGCTGCAGCTGTTCGCGTACCACGCGGCTGTAGCGCTGGGCAACGACGTCGACAGGCCGCGCAACCTGGCCAAGAGCGTGACAGTCGAGTGACGGTCATCCCATCAAAATCATCTGGCCGGAAACGGGCACTAGGGGCCGGCTGACTTTCGCCGCGTCGCGGCTTAGGTCCCAGCGCCCGACGATCTGGTGCCGCAGACTGGCCTCATGAACGCAACGGCCGGGCAGCAACCGCAACGGCCGGCGTTGCCTGAGCCGATGGCCGCAGCGCTGACGGCGTTCGGCCGCCATCTGGGCGCCGAGCGCGGCTTGTCGCCGCACACGGTTCGCGCCTACCTCGGCGACGTCGGCGCGCTGCTGGCATTCGCTGCGCAGGATGGCTGCGCTGAGGTAGCGGACCTCGATATTGCCGTGCTCAGGGGATGGCTTGGCAGCCAGTACCGGGCGGGCCAGGCGCGGGCGAGTATCGCCAGGAGGGCCGCTTCGGCGAGGGCCTTCACCGCGTTCGCGCATCGTCGCGGCTTGCTGGCCGCCGACACCGGAGCTCAGCTCGGGATACCTAAAGTGCACCGGCATCTGCCCGAGGTGCTGGCGCAGGACCAGATAGCAGCGGTGCTGGCCGGCGCGCAGGGTACCCGCACGCGCCGCCGGACGCCCGCCGCCGACGCGCTGGCCAGCGCCCTGGAATTGCGCGACACCGCGATCATGGAACTGCTGTATGCCAGCGGCATCCGGGTCAGCGAGCTGTGCGGGCTGGACGACGGTGACCTGGACACCTCGCGGCGGACCGTGCGCGTGCTCGGGAAGCGCAGCAAAGAGCGGGTGGTGCCGGTCGGGATCCCTGCCGTCCGGGCAGTGCTCGCCTGGGTTGACGGCGGCCGCCCGGTTGTGCTGGCCGAGGGCAGCGCTGCGGGGGATACGGGAACGGCGCCGGGCAAGGCACTGTTCCTCGGCGCCAGAGCGGGCCGGATCGACCCGCGTACCGTCCGCCGGATCGTTCACGACCGCATCACGGCTGCCGGGTCGGTGCCCGACACCGGGCCGCACGGGCTGCGGCATACCGCCGCCACCCATCTGCTGGAAGGCGGCGCCGACCTGCGGAGCGTCCAGGAGATGCTCGGCCATGCCTCGCTGGCAACCACTCAGCTCTATACCCATGTCAGCATCGACCGGCTGATATCGGTCTACCATCAGGCGCATCCGCGCGCCTGATCCGGCCCGCCGCGGGGTTAGCCAGGCGGACATCCCGCCGTGCTCCGGGCATGTAGAATTAGTCAACGGCCTCACCGGCTTGCGTAAGCATGCGCTCTCCGGGATGGCCGAATTCGCGCGTCCGCTCGCTGCGCGGACGCCTGTCGCGGGACCCGGCCGGGTCTCTGCCAGGCGCAGCAAAGGACGCCCTTTCACCGGTCCGCCGGAGCTGATCCGGCGGCGAAGGGCGTACGGATGCCAGGAAGTAACCGGCAGGCGTGCCTGCCCTGCACGGCAGGACGCCCTCAAACAGGAAGGGGACACCGGCATGGCTCCGGTCGTCACCATGCGCCAGCTGCTGGAAAGCGGCGTTCACTTCGGGCACCAGACCCGTCGGTGGAACCCGAAGATGAAGCGGTTCATCTTCACCGAGCGCAACGGCATCTACATCATCGATCTTCAGCAGTCGCTGGACTTCATCGACAAGGCTTACGACTTCATCCGCGAGACGGTCGCGCACGGCGGCTCGGTTCTCTACGTGGGCACCAAGAAGCAGGCCCAGGAGGCCATCGCCGAGCAGGCCCGCCGGGTGGGCATGCCGTTCGTCAACCAGCGCTGGCTGGGTGGCATGCTGACCAACTTCGGCACGGTCTACAAGCGGCTCCAGCGCCTGAAGGAACTCGAGGAGATCGACTTCGACGACGTGGCCGGCTCCAACCTGACCAAGAAGGAACTGCTGCAGCTGCGCCGTGAGCGGGACAAGCTTGAGCGCTCGCTCGGCGGGATCAGGGACATGTCCCGGGTGCCGAGTGCGTTGTGGGTCGTCGACACCAAGAAGGAGCACATCGCCGTCAGCGAAGCCCGCAAGCTGGGCATCCCGGTGGTGGCGATCCTGGATACCAACTGCGACCCGGACGAGGTTCAGTACCCGATTCCGGGCAATGACGACGCCATCCGGAGCGTTGCGCTGCTCACCCGGGTGGTGGCGGACGCGGTGGCGGACGGGCTGATCGCCAGGGCCGGCGCGGCCGCGACCGATGCCAAGCCTGCTGCCGACGGCGCGGACGGTATCGGCGCCGCCGAGCCGCTGGCTGAGTGGGAGCGCGAACTGCTCGAGGGCAGCAAGGCCGACCAGAGTGCCGCTGCGAACGGCGCTGCCGCGAGCGCCACTGCCGCCAACGGTTCGCCCGCCAACGGTTCGCCCGCCAACGGCACGGCAGCGAACGGTGCGGCAGCCACGGCCACGCCAGGCGCTGACGCGGCCGAGGCGAGCCCGGCTGGCGACGAGCCGGCTGGCGACAGCGAGAACCAGAACTAGACAGCCTGCCAGAACTACACAGCCTGCCAGAACTACACAGCCTGACTGCCGGGGCGGCCCGCGGGCAGCGCGCCGGCGGAACCGCTCGTCGCGGCCAGAAAGGCCGGCCGGCCCGCGGGCGCCCAGCGACACCGCAGCGCCCGCCCGGCAGGGGCGGCCCGCCCGGCCGCAGACGACCGGCCTGCCGGCACCAGCCAGACCGGCCCGCCGGCTACCGACGCCGGGCAGCCGACAGCAACGACAACGAAAGATGGGGACATGGCGAACTACACCGCCGCCGACGTAAAGAGGCTGCGCGAGCAGACCGGCGCGGGGATGCTCGACTGCAAGAACGCTCTGGTCGAGGCTAACGGCGACTACGACGCCGCAGTCGAGGCGCTCCGTATCAAGGGAGCCAAGGATGTGACAAAGCGCGCACAGCGCACAGCCGGGAACGGCCTGGTCACCTCCCAGCTCGCCGGTACCGGCGCCGGCGTTCTGCTCGAGCTCAACTGCGAGACCGACTTCGTCGCCAAGACCGACCTGTTCCAGGAGGTTGCCGCCGACATCGCCGCCGCGGCGCTGGCTGCTGGCGCGGCTGACCGGCTGGCCGTGCTCGGCCTTGAGGTCAGGCCAGGGCAGACCACGCAGGAACTAATCGAGGAAGCGGGCGCCGCGCTGAAGGAGAAGCTCGAGCTGGGCCGGTACGCCCGGTTTGACGGCGGCTACGTCACCAGCTACCTGCACAAGTCTGACCCGGCCCTGCCGCCTACGCTCGGCGTGCTCGTCCAGCTCGACGAGGCTGGCGCCGCGATCGCGCAGGATGTCGCGCACCAGGTCGCCGCAATGCGGCCGCAGTACGTGACCCGTGAGCAGGTGCCGGACGACGTGCTGGCCAACGAGCGGCGGATTGCCGAGCAAGTGACCAGGGAAGAGGGCAAGCCGGAGCAGGCGATCCCGAAAATCGTCGAGGGTCGGCTCAATGCCTTCCTCAAGGACATCGTGCTAGTCGAGCAGGCGTCCGTCCGGGACCAGAAGAAGTCGGTGAAGCAGTTGCTCGCTGAGCACGGCGCTAGCGTCCGGGAGTTCGCCAGGTTCCAGATTGGCCAGGCGGGTTGAGCCTGGCGGAGGGCGATACTGAGGTGGCAGACACCCCGCCCGCCGGCCCGGAGTCGCGGACCCGGACAACTCCAGGCCCGGCTGACTCCAGGCCGAACTGGCGGCGCGTAGTCCTCAAACTGTCCGGCGAAGCGTTCGCCGGCGGCGAGCCGCTCGGTATCTCCCCGGACGTGGTCATCCATCTCGCGAGGGAGATCACGGCCGCAGCCAGGGAGGGCTTCCAGATCGCCGTAGTGGTCGGCGGCGGCAACATGTTTCGCGGTGCCGCGCTCTCCGAGCGCGGCATCGACCGGTCTCGTGCGGATTACATGGGCATGCTCGGCACTGTGATCAACTGCCTGGCGTTGCAGGACGTGCTGGAAAAGCTCGGTGTCGAGACCCGGGTCCAGACCGCGATAACGATGGGCCAGGTAGCCGAGCCGTACATTCCGCGACGCGCGATCCGGCACCTGGAGAAGGGCCGGGTCGTGATCTTTGGGGCCGGCCTCGGCCAGCCGTTCTTTTCCACCGATACCTGCGCCGCTCAGCGCGCGCTGGAAATCGGCGCCGAGGCCGTGCTCAAGGGCACGATGGTGGACGGCGTTTATGACGACGACCCCCGGAAGAACTCCGGTGCCGTACGCTTCCATCACCTGGATTACACCGAAGTACTCCGTCGTGAGCTGCGCGTCATGGATTCGACCGCAGTGAGCTTGTGCATGGACAATGACCTGCCGATCGTGGTGTTCGACCTGATGGGGGAGGGCAACGTGGTCCGGGCAGTGCGCGGTGAGCAGATCGGCACCCTGGTCAGCCGGTCACCCCGCTGACGGCCCGGCATAGCCTCGCCGTACCGGCCGGGCGCACCATGGAGATTACGAGAGACGCGCCCGACTGGCCGCCTACCAACGCACAGGAGCCGAAGTGATTGACGAGAGTCTCCTCGAGGCCGAGGAGAAGATGGAGAAGGCCGTCGCGGTCGCCAAAGAGGACTTCAACAGCATCCGGACCGGCCGGGCGCACCCGTCCATGTTCGGCAAGATCGTGGCCGAGTACTACGGGACCCAGACTCCGGTCAACCAGCTGGCCTCCTTCCACATGCCCGAGCCGCGGATGGTACTCGTGCAGCCCTATGACAAAGGCTCCATGGCGGCCATCGAGAAGGCGATCAGGAACTCTGACCTCGGCGTCAACCCGTCCAACGACGGCTCGATCATCCGGGTGGTGTTCCCCGAGTTGTCCGAGGAGCGGCGCCGCGAGTTCATCAAGGTTGCCCGGAACAAGGCCGAAGACGGCCGGGTGTCCATCCGCAACATCCGGCGGCATGCCAAGGATTCGATCGACAAGCTGGTCAAGAACGGTGAGGCCGGCGAGGACGACGGCAGGCGCGCGGAGCGGGAGCTGGACGAGCTGACGCACACCTACACCGCCCAGGTCGACGAGCTGCTGAAGCACAAGGAAGCCGAGCTTCTCGAGGTCTAGCTTGCGAGCGGAGAAGAAGACCGAGGTAGACCCCGACACCGGATTCGGGGCGATTCCGGCGGCCGGGACGCCCGCCGCCGGCGGTTTCGGGGGGCATGACGGGCAACAGGATTCCGGCCAGCGGCACGAGGACGTGTCGCGGGACGCGCAGGCAGATCCGGTGACCGAGCGCAGGTCGATCAAGACCGGGCGGAACCTCCCCGCCGCGATCGGGGTTGGCCTGCTGCTCGGCGGCCTTGTCGTCCTGACCCTGTTCACGATTAAAGCCACGTTCCTGCTCTACGTCGGGATCATCCTTGCCGTCGCGCTATGGGAACTCAGCCACGCGCTGAGGTCCCGCGATATACACCTGCCCCTCGCCCCGATCGTGGCGGGCGGGGTCGCTATGGTCACCCTGGCCTACTGGATGCAGGCAAGCTGGGCGCTGGGCGCCCTGGGGCTGACCGGCATCGGCGTCCTCGGCTGGCGACTGAAGAACGGCCCTGACGGCTATGTCCGGGATGTGACCGCTGGCCTCTTCACGCTGCTATACCTGCCGCTGGCCGCAGTGTTCGTGGCGCTGATGCTCGCCGAGCCGGACGGCTCACGGCGCGCGTTTATCTTCGTCGTGCTCACAGTCTGCAGTGACACCGGCGGATACCTAGCCGGGATCCTGTTCGGCAAGCACGCGATGGTGCCCTCCATCAGCCCGAAGAAGACATGGGAAGGGCTCGGCGGCGGAGCCGTCTTGTGCCTCGCCGTCGGCGCGGTCATGGTGCCGGGCCTGCTCGGCGGCCACGTGTGGCAGGGCCTGGTGCTCGGCGCCGCCGCTGTCGCAGTGGCCAGTCTCGGTGACCTGGTCGAGTCGATGATCAAGCGCGATCTGCAGATCAAGGACATGGGCCACTTGCTGCCGGGTCACGGCGGAATCATGGACCGCCTCGACTCGCTTGTGGTGATGGCGCCACTTGTCTGGCTGCTGCTCACCGTCTTCGTGCCGAACGGGCACGCGATCTAAGCAAGCGTCGGATAGCGCGTTCGCTGGCGCACGCGGGCTCTCGCCCTCCTGCTCGTCACGACCCTGGATCCCTGGGACCGTGCCCAGCATCTCAGATCACCGGGACAGCCCCGGCACGTCGCGGTTGACTTTTAGTACGTTCGTACTAGACTCGTGTCATGCGTACGAGCCAGCACGGCGGGGCAACTGCGGGACGGACCTTCACCCAGCAAAAGCGCCGTGACCAGCTCGTGGATTGCATGATCGATGTGATCGCGGACCTCGGCTTTGCGCGCGCTTCGGTGGCTGAGCTGGCGCGCCGGGCCGGTGTTAGCAAAGGCGTGATCACCTACCACTTCCCCGCCAAGGACGACCTGATCGGCGCCGTGATCGCTGATGTGCTCGGGTCGATGGGGGAGTACCTGGTGCCGCGCCTGTGGACCGGGGAGTTCCAGTGCGTCCCGGAGAGGTTCGTCGCTGCCTACATCACCGCGTGGGCCACGTACTACCGGTCCCACGCCCGGGAGGTCCTGGCCCTGGTCCGGATCTACAACGGCTTCCGTGATGAGTCCGGGCGGCCGCATTCCGCGTTCGATGTCCGCGCCGAGGACATCGGTAACGTCGCGCAGGTGCTTCGGCGCGGGCAGGAGATGGGCCGCCTTCGATCTTTCGACCCGCTGGTGATGGCGACGGTCATCAAGGCCGCGCTGGATGACCTGCTGATCCAGTTCGTCGACAACCCGGACCTGGACTTGGAGGCCTACGCCGCCGAACTGGTGGCCTTGTTCGAGTGCGCCAGCCGGCCAGCCGCCGACGCTCCTGCCGCGGCGACGGATTCCGCGGGCCCGATGGCCCCGTAACCCTCATGGAGGTGCGATGAAACCCTACTTCGACACCAGTCACCTGGCCGCTGTACTGATGCTGATCGTCACGATGGCCTGGGGCGCGATGGAAGCCGGCCATGCCGGCCGCAGGCGGGAAGGAGCTACCAAGGCCGGCGGTGGCGGCCAGAGATTCGCTGTGATACCCGCAGTGCTCGCGGCGAGCGCCATGATCTGGCTGGCCCCGCGCCTGGTCCCCGCCGCGGCGATTAGGCCCGGGCCCGTCGCCTTCACGATTGGCTTAGTGGTCCTGGTGGCCGGGCTGGTGCTGCGCGGCTGGGCGATCCTGGTCCTCGGCGACTACTTCACCGGCCAGGTCATGGTCAGCGCAGATCAGCCGGTGATCACCGCTGGCCCCTACCGGCTGCTCCGCCACCCCAGCTACACCGGACTGCTGCTGGCCTGTATCGGGGTCGGCCTGGCCTCGGCGAACTGGGTCGGCCTGATGGCCATCGTGGTACTGCCACTGGCGGCCGTGCTCTGGCGCATCCACGCAGAGGAGAACGCGCTGCTGGGCACCCTAGGCGACCGGTACCGGGTGTACGCAGCCCGGCACAAGCGCCTGGTCCCGCTCATCTGGTGACTACAAGCGCAGGACGGGCACGGCCTGCCCGCGAAAACACCATGCTGACGTTTCGGAGGAGGTTCATGGCCAGCACTGCCCATCCCTGGCAGACTTGTCCTTGTCAGGACGGGCCGGCAGTTGTCGCGGCCCCGCTCCGGAGGTGGTCAGGATGGCACAGTTCGGGCCCGGTCTTCCGGACTCTTCCCGCGGGCACCGGCCGCTGTCTGCACCGGGCCGGCCAGCCCAAAGTAAGCCGGCCCCAACTAAGCCGATGCAGCCGGCCGGGGACTGGTGCGGCGGCGACTCACTTCCTGACTCCGGTTGGTGCCGCGGCGGCGAACCGCCGGAGCCGTGGTGCGACACCGTCGGCTCGGCCGACACGATTGTGCTCGGCGCGGTGGCCGGGCTCGTCCGCGCCCTCGGCCGACGGCTGAGCTAGGGGCTGTAAACCCAGCTGCGGCGTTGTGCGGCCAGTTGCGTGACAAGGCTGGCTGAGCTGCGCTCCCTGGCCAGACGGCGCTCGCGCTCGTTGATCGGCACGATCCAGAGCCAGCGCACCGGGTCGTTGCTGGTCCGGAAGCCGTCCAGGCGCGGCACCTCCGGACCAGGCAGCCGGGACGGGTCGTCGATGAGCAGGACTGCCTCGTTGCCGCCGCCCAGCGGGAACGTGGCGGGCTCGTGATACCACGGGACGCTGTGCCCCGAGCCGAGCCAGGTCACCTCACGCCACGGGTACTGGGCCAGCCAGAGGAAGATGCGCGCCGCCGCGGCGCTGGGCATCGTTGTCGCCAGCGCGAGTTCGACCCTGGCGCGGCCGTCGGCGCCTTCGCCAGTCTGCTCAACGGCCGGCATCCGCTGGCCGCTCATCCCGACCGTGGACAGCACGGTGAATGGGCGCCGCGGCACCGGCGGCCGCTCGGACACCCCGACAAGCGGGGTCTTACCGCCGCTGACGTCCCAGTAGCTGCCTCCCGGGCCGAGCTTGGCCAGCAGATGGCCGAGCTGCGCTTGCTGGAACAGCGCCCAGGAACCAGGGCTGGCCCGCCAGCGCCAGAACTGCGCTGACTGCGAAATGCGCTGGCCAAGGCCTTCGATCGCGTCGTCAAGCGACCAGGCGAACGGAGTCTGCCCGATGACATCCCTGGCATAGCCCGGCATTCTCCTCGACAGGTCAGACCAGCCGGGGATAGCCGCGATCGGGTCTCCGTCCTCGAGGATCGCGACGCCGTCACCTTCCTCGAACCAGACCGCGCTGAGCGCCGTGGCCGTGATCGGCGGCCGGCCGTTCGGGTGCTTTGTGTGCGCTGCTGGCATTTCCGGCGACGCACCGGAGCGAAGCTTCGCGAGATCGACGGTCTCCGGGGCAGGCTGGTGATTGGCGACCCAGGTCGCCGCGATGGCACCAGACTTGTCGTGCAGGTATGCGGACGTGGTTGCGCCGTCATATTCGACGACCACACGTCGGCTGCCGTACGGGCTGATGCTGTCCAGCAGCACTGCGGGCCGGCCGCTGCCGCTGCGTCCGCTGGTGAGAACGCGCCCGCCCGCAGGGGCCTGGCTGCTCACCCGAGTATGCCCGCTTGGGCGGGTTTGCCCGGCTGCGCCGTGGCCTGTCGGGCCGTCGGTCGCGCCGGATATCCTGGAGCCCTGCCCGGACCCTCTGCGCAACGTCGGCACATGCCGAAATCTACAGACTTCCCGCAGGTCGTTGGGCTGTTGCGCAGAGATTGATAAGCCTGTCACAGCCCAGATGTCGTGTCGGGGCCGCGATGACGTGCCGGAGCGGCGGAGAACCGGAGGTGAGTGCTCAGTGGCCGAGGCGATTGAGCTGCTGCCTACCGGTCTGGCCGAGGCGACAGGCAGCGCGCCGGGCCGGCGGCAGGTGCGGCCGCCCCGCCACCTTGCCGATCTCGATCCGCCTGGGCGGCGTGCAGCCGTCGCCGCACTTGGTCAGCCCGAGTATCGCGCTGACCAGCTATCCAGGCATTACTTCGCGCGGCTGACCGACGATCCGGCAGAAATGACAGACTTGCCCGCTGGCGTCCGGGCCGAGCTCGGCGGGGCTTTGCTGCCGCCGCTGCTTACCGCGCAGCGCGAACTCGAATGCGACGGCGGCACGACGCGCAAGACGCTGTGGCGCGCATTCGACGGCGCCCTCGTTGAGTCAGTGCTGATGCGCTACCCGGACCGCGTCACCATGTGCGTGTCATCGCAGGCGGGATGCGGCATGGCGTGCCCGTTCTGCGCGACCGGCCAGGCCGGGCTGACCAGGAACCTGTCAGCCGCTGAGATCGTCACGCAGGTTTTCGCGGGTGCGCGGGCGATGGCCGCCGGCGCTGTGCCTGGCGGGGTCGGCCGGGTCTCGAACGTGGTCTTCATGGGCATGGGCGAGCCGCTGGCGAATTACCGCAGCGTGCTCGCTGCGGTACGGCGGATTAGCGACCCGGCTCCGGCAGGGCTCGGCATTTCGCAACGCTCGGTCACGGTGTCGACCGTCGGGCTGGTCCCCGCGATCAGGAAGCTGGCCGCGGAGGGTCTGTCGGTGCGGCTGGCGGTCTCGCTGCACGCGCCTGACGATGAGCTGCGAGACGATCTGGTGCCGGTTAACCGTCGGTGGAAGGTTGCCGAGGTGCTAGATGCGGCCTGGGATTATGCGGCGGCGACGGGCCGGCGCGTGTCGATCGAGTACGCCATGATCCGCGATATCAACGACCATGGGTGGCGCGCTGATCGGCTGGCGAGCCTGCTGGCCGGTCGCCTCGCGCACGTCAACTTGATCCCGCTCAACCCCACGCCAGGCTCGAAGTGGACCGCGTCGGATCCTGCGGTGGCGGCTGAGTTCCTGGACCGGCTGGCCGCGCGCGGCGTTCCGGTGACTGTGCGCGACACCAGGGGCACTCAGATCGACGGTGCGTGCGGGCAGCTGGCCGCCTCGACCGCTGGCTTCCCTGGCGCATAGCGCCGGAGTACCGTTAGCCGCCATGGCGTTGAGACACCAGCTGGCCAAGCGTCGCCGGGCGCTGGTCGCGGACGTCATCCAGGCTGGCTGGCGACGAATGCAGCAAGCCGGCGTCGTAACGGCCGAGTCGGCAGCGGGCCGCAGGTTCGCCGCGTTTGGTCCGGGCTCCCTGATGGCCTTCCCAACCGGAGCTGTCTACGGCGAGCCCTGGATCGAAGTCGGCGACCAGTGCATGATTGCCGAGCTGGTCACCTTGTGCGCGGGCATGGCCCCTGGCCATGACCTCGGCCCGGAACCGGTCCTGCGAGTCGGCGACCGCTGTGTGGTCGGTCGCGGCAGCCACATAGTTGCGCACCACTCGATCGAGATCGGGGCCGATGTTTTCACCGGTCCGTACGTTTACATCACAGACCAGAACCACAGCTATGCCGACGTCGAGGTGCCGGTTGGCAGGCAGTGGCCAGTGAACAGCAGTGTCCGGATCGGGGCTGGCACGTGGCTCGGCACCGGCGCGATCGTTCTGCCAGGCTCTGTGATCGGCAAGAACGTCGTGGTGGCCGCGGGCGCTGTCGTCCGCGGCAAGGTGCCTGACTATGCGGTCGTGGGCGGCGTCCCGGCCAGAATCATCCGCGAGTACGTGGCCGGGACGGGCTGGGCAGCGCCCGCCGGCTGAGTGCGTCACTCGGCCTGCCCAGACAGAGCTCCTGCCAGCCGACGGTCCAGCCCGCCGACGGCTCAGACCCACGGCTGTCGGCGGCTCATGCCCCGCTGACGGGCGAACCCTGAGTGATAGGTTCGCACTGTTAGGTCGCCATTTGCGGGCCATTTCTTGGTGGCCGGACGCGCGGGCAAGGAAAGGCAGACCAGAGTGAGCACCGACGGCGTTTTGGCACAAGGTCAGCACGGCGACGCCGCGCGTAAGGATGCCCCGGACACATCCGCAGGGTCATCCTCGTTCGATACTTCCGTCGCCCATCCGGCCCGGGTTTATGACTACCTTCTCGGCGGCAAGGACAACTACGAGGCTGACCGGGAAGCTGCCGAGGGAATCATCGCGATAAGTCCGAACGTGCTGACCTCAGTCCGTGCCAACAGGGCGTTCCTCCGCCGCGCAGTCCAATACCTGGCCGGCGAAGCGGGGATTCGTCAGTTCCTGGATATCGGGACGGGCCTGCCGACCGCGGAGAACACTCACCAGGTCGCTCAGGGAATCGCCGCCGAGAGCAGGGTCGTGTACGTGGATAACGATCCGATCGTGCTCGCCCACGCCCGTGCTCTGCTGACCAGCGCGCCGCAGGGTGCTACCGCATACATCAGCGCCGACTTGCGCGATACCGGGGAGATCCTGCAGGAGGCGGGCAGGACTCTCGATTTCAGTGAGCCCGTCGCCGTGATGCTGTTGTGCGTCATGCAGTACGTCCCGGACTCGGCCGGCCCGCGCCAGATCGTTTCCCGGCTGATGGACGCGGTGCCGCCGGGCAGCTACCTGACGATGTCGGACACCACCAGGGACATCCAGACCGAGCAGATGATTGCCGGTGCCGCGCAGTACAACGCGCGACTCGGCCCGAACGTGTTCACGCCCCGGACGCGCGCCGAGTTCACTGCCTTCTTCGACGGCCTCGACATGGTTGATCCGGGCCTGGTGCCGCTGCCGCAATGGCGTGCTCTGGCCGATCCCCGCCAGGTCATACCGATGTACGCAGCGATGGGCCGCAAGTCTTAGCAGGATCGGCTCTGCCTGAGGCAGATTGACTGGCGGCAGACCAGCTGGCCGGGCAAAGGTGATGCCATGCGCCCGTTCCGGTTTTCCTTCAACATCTTTGCCATTAGCAGCAGGCAGGCATTCGTCGAAGAGTGCCGGGAGGCCGAGGGCTACGGCTACGACACCGTCTTCGCCGCTGACCACCTCGGCATACCCGCGCCGTTCCCGCTGCTGATCACAGCCGCGGAGGCGACCAAGCGGCTGCGGGTCGGCACCCTCGTGCTCAACGCGGCGTTCTGGAATCCTGCGCTGCTAGCCAGAGATGTGGCGACCACTGACGTCCTCACTGACGGCAGGCTCGAGCTTGGCCTCGGGTCGGGACACATGAAGTGGGAGTTCGACGAAGCCGGAATCGAGTGGCTGCCGCCGTCGGCGCGGGCGGCCAGGCTGGCGCAGCTGATCAGGGAACTGCGCAGGTACTTCAGCACCGGCCTGGAACGAGTAAGGGCCGGCCGGTCAGCACCGAAACCGGTGCAGCGAGCCGGGTTTGGCGGCTTCGGGCCGCCGTTGCTAGTCGGCGGCACTGGCGACGCCGTTCTCCGGATCGCCGGGGAGCAAGCTCAGATTGTCGGTGTCGCCGGGGCTTATCAGGTGAGCGGGCAGCCGCCGGGCACGCTGCGGCTGGCGAGCGTCGCCGAAGCAGACGAGCGAATGCAATTCGCCCGCCACTGCGCGGGTGCTCGTGCCGGTGACATCGAGTGGCACCTGCTGGTCCAGGCAGTCACCGTCACCGACGACAGGCACTCGGCCGCCGAGAAGCTGATTGCCGAGCAGCTGGCAGCGGCCGAGAAGGCCGGCGTGACCGACGAACGCGCGGTGCTGACCGTCGACGAAGCGCTGGAGACGCCCTACCTGCTGATCGGCACCGTAGACGAGATCGCGGCTCAGTTGCTGCGCACCCGCGAGCGCTGGGGGTACTCCTACGTCACCGTGCACGAGCCGTACCTGCGGGAGTTCGCTCCGGTCATTGAGCGGCTGCGCGGCCAGTAAGGCCACCGTGCCGCCCGAGTCCAAGCAACCTGATTCACGACGCCGTCGTCTTAGCGGTGACCGCGGAGACCGGGAGGTCGCATGGATAGACGGCAGACACTAGCCTTCGAGGAGTTCGCGGCCGAGTCCGGGGCTGAACTGCTGCGGATCGCGACACTGCTCACGCCTGACCCGCATACCGCCGAGTACGTCCACCAGGAAACTCTTCAGCGACTGGCGGCACGCTGGTCCAAGGTAGCTAACCCCAAGGCGTTCTGCCGTCGAGTTATGCACAACATCGTCGTCGACCAGACGCGGGCCAGGGCCGCTACGCGGTGATGAGCACGGCGGGGGACGACGTCAAGGACACCGCCGTCATCGACAGCCTGACCGGGAACATGTGGTCCTATCAGGAAGGCAGCGACGGCAATCCGTCCGGCAAGGGTTTCTCGCCTGGCTACTCACCGACCTCCGCGCAGTTCGCGGCGATGCCGACAAGCCTGGCAGCCTTTCGCGCCGCTCTCATCGCCCAGTGGGACAGCGAGCACAAGCCGGTCCCGAACCCGCTGCGATCGAAGGTCCGCCGCCTGCGCGCCACGCCGCTCCCGCGGCCGGTTACGGTCAGCGCCGACGACAAGGTATTCCAGCAGGCCAGCGACATGCTCTGGAACCCGCTCGTCAGCCCCGCGCGGCGCTCGGCGCTGTACAAGGTACTCGCAGGCGTGCCGGGCGTGAAGGTCAATCCGGAAGCGCACGACAGTACCGGCCGGCCTGGCACGGAGATCAGCCGCGTCGATAGCAGCGGGCTCCTGGGCGGAAAGTCGGACAAGATTAGCTATGCCACATACGAGAACCCCGCCACCGGTGCGGTACTCGAATCGACCGTCACCTACCCGCCCGGCTCGGACATCGTGACTCCGCAGGACTCGCACGGCACCAGCACGGTCGTCGACGCGACCGTCTACCTGGGTATCAGCTGGCCAGCACAATCCCGGCCGACCCCTATGGCAGCTAGCTGCGCGGATGCGGGCGGCTAGCTGGCGAGCTGGCCAGCCCCGGCACGAACGTCTCACCCCGCAGCGCGCGGGCGACTAGGTCCACCGCCCGCGCCGTTGCTACCAGCCGCTCACCTTCGGTCTGATACGCGGACAGCACTGCGGCCAGACCGCCGGGCGGCAGGTCGTCGCCTAGCTCGGCCCGCGCGCTGCGATAGCCCTGGCGGGCACCCTCGACGCAGGCAGCCAAGTGATGCCTGGCGAGCGTCGCCAGTGCCACCGGGTGACGTACCAGCACGCCGTGCAGCCGGTAGTCCGGCGGTACTACGTCAAGCAGCCAGTTCACCGCAGTCTGCTCGAACCCCGGCGATCCCGGCGGGTGCACCCCGTCGGGCCAGCCGGTCGGAACGAAAGCTGCAGCCACGTCCACAGCTTAACGGCTATCGAACACAGTATCTATATATTTACTCTGCCGGAGATCACGGGGGGAACTGCCGGACAGCGCAGTCAGTGCTCGTCGGCCGGTCCGCACCGACTAGAATTTGGTGCAAGCCGTAATCCCGGCGCTTCCCACAGTTACCGGAGCCTTTCCGCCATGCCTGCCAGCACTGCATCCGCCAGCCCTGCCTCAGCTAACTCAGGGCCCGCCGCGACTGGATCCGCAGGCAACCTCGCGACCCGTGACGACCTGCGGAACGTGGCGATCGTGGCGCACGTCGACCACGGCAAGACCACGCTGGTCGATGCCATGCTCTGGCAGTCGGGTGCATTCCGGATCGGCGCGCAGGTGGCCGAGCGAGTCCTGGACTCTGGTGACCTGGAGCGTGAGAAAGGCATCACGATCCTGGCCAAGAACACCGCGGTACGGCATGGCGGGATGACGATCAACATCATCGACACCCCTGGTCACGCCGACTTCGGCGGCGAGGTCGAGCGCGGCCTGTCGATGGTCGATGGCGTCGTCCTGCTCGTGGACGCCAGCGAGGGCCCGCTGCCGCAGACCCGGTTCGTGCTGCGCAAGGCGCTCGAGGCCAAGCTGCCGGTAATCCTCGTCATCAACAAGGTTGACCGGCCGGATGCCCGGATCGCCGAGGTCGTCGACGCTTGCTACGAGTTGTTCCTGGACCTGGACGCGAGCGAGGACCAGATCGAGTTCCCGATTGTCTACGCCTCGGCCCGCGCAGGCCGCGCGTCGCTGAATCGTCCGGCGGACGGCACGCTTCCCGACTCGGAGAACCTGGAACCGCTCTTCGAGGTGCTGCGCGACACGGTGCCCGCGCCGACCTACGATCCGGCCGCGCCGCTGCGAGCGTGGGTGACTAACCTCGACGCTTCGTCTTATCTCGGCCGGATCGCGCTCTGCAGGGTGTTCAGCGGTGAGATCCGCAAAGGCCAGCAAGTCGCATGGTGCCGGCGAGACGGCTCAGTCGAGCGCGTGAAGATCACTGAGCTCTTCCTCACCGAGGCACTCGACCGGGTGCCGACGCAGTCAGCCGGACCCGGCGACATCATCGCGGTGGCCGGCATCGCGGGCATCATGATCGGCGAGACGCTCGCCGATCCGGATGACCCGCGGCCGTTGCCGCTGATCACCGTGGACGAGCCGGCCATCTCGATGACCATCGGCATCAATACCTCGCCCCTTGTCGGCCAGGTCAAGGGCGCGAAGGTCACGGCACGTATGGTCAAGGACCGGCTTGATCGCGAGCTAGTCGGCAACGTGTCGCTCAACGTGCAGCCGACGGAGCGCCCCGACACCTGGGAAGTGCAGGGCCGTGGCGAGCTCGCGCTAGCCGTGCTGGTCGAGACGATGAAGCGCGAAGGATACGAGCTGACGGTCGGTCGCCCGCAGGTCGTTACCCGGCTTGTCGACGGGAAGGTATACGAGCCGGTTGAGCGGCTAACCGTGGACTGTCCCGAGGAGTACCTCGGCACGGTGACCTCGCTGCTGGCCGTGCGCAAGGGCCGGATGGACAACATGTCCAATCACGGCACTGGCTGGGTCCGGCTCGATTTCACGGTGCCCGCCCGCGGCCTGATCGGATTCCGCACCCAGTTCCTCACCGAAACGCGCGGTACCGGCATTGCCCACCACGTGTTCGAAGGCTTCGAGCCATGGTTCGGCGAGATGCGCGCCAGGCCGACCGGATCGCTGGTAGCCGACCGGGGCGGCGACGCGACCGCATACGCGATGTTCGCCCTGCAGGAGCGGGGCAGCCTGTTCGTGGAGCCTGGCACCGAGGTGTACGAGGGAATGATCGTCGGCGAGAACTCGCGCTCGGACGACATGGACGTCAACATCACCAAGGAAAAGAAGCTCACCAACATCCGCCAGTCGGCCGGCGAGGAACTCGAGCGGCTCATCCCGCCCCGGCTGCTCAGCCTGGAGCAGGCGCTGGAATTCTGCGCCGACGATGAGTGCGTCGAGGTGACACCGAACGCAGTGCGCATGCGCAAGACGATTCTTGATGCCAAGGAACGGGGTCGGCTGCGTGGTCGGCGGGCTCGCGAGGCTCAGTAGTCTGCCCAGGCCATAAGCCCGGGCCCGCCCTGACTAGGCGATAGCGCGCAAGTCCGGATGCAGCGCAGCGGCCGCTTCCGCTTGCCTGATCAGCTGGCAGATTGCTGCGAGCCGCAATGACACCCAGTCGCTAGCGTCAGCCGACGCTTCCGGGATCCAGCCGTCACCAAGCGCAGCCTGGACGAATCCGCACGCGTAATGCAGCAAGAGCTCGAGCGGCAGGATCGCCTCGGCGTGCAGTGCGCTGGCCACGAACGGAACGTCCGGGCAGGTGCCGTCCTGTATCCCGGCCTGGCTCGCTTTCCCGGCCCGGCGGGCCGGCGTCCGCTGACAGGCGGCGATCTCAGCCCGGACCGCGGCGATGTGCTGATCAAGCTTCGCGACGACCGACACTCCGCTTGCCGCAGCTCGCTCGAGTGCGGCCTGCCCGACGTGTCCGGCCAGCCGGAGCGCAGCCGGAGACAACGGAACGGGACGGTCTATCATATCTACACGATACCTGCAATATATGACTAACAGGTCTAGATCGGGCGTGCCTGCTGTTACTTGAAGTGGAGATAGATGATGCTGCCCACGCCGAACAGTACGCAGTAGATGGCGAACGGCGTCAGCGTGCGGGTCTGGAAATACCGGACCAGGTACCGGACCGACACATAGGCGCCCACGCCGGACAGGATGCTGCCGGCCAGGATCGGGCCGTAGATGCCGTGGCCGTAATTGATCAGGTCCTTCACCTTGAGTGCTCCCGCGGCCAGGATGACCGGGGTGGCCAAGAGGAATGCGAAGCGGGCGGCATCCTCGCGGGACAGGCCGCGGAACATGCCCGCGACCATCGTCACGCCATCCCGGCTGATGCCGGCCAGCAGCGCCAGGATTTGCGCCGCGCCGATGATCACGGCCTGGAGGTAGTCGAGCTTCGACAGGCGGCGGTCTGACCGCAGCGCTGCAGCGCTCTCGGCTGCGCGTAGTTCTCTGGGATCGGGTTTCGCGGCCGCGTGACTGCCGTGACCAGGCCTGCGTGGCGGCCCGACGGCAGTGGTACCGCCGTCGCCCGCTGCCGCCAGCCCGACCGCGGCAACGCCGGCGACCGGCTCCCGCTGAACCTGGGGAGGCGCCAGCGCTTCCCGCCGTTCCCCGGCAACCTCCTCGTCGGCGTTCCGCGACTTCCTGGTCCTGAATTTCTCGCCGCTGAACAAGATCACGCCGTTGACGATCAGGAAGACCGCGGCCAGGACTGGCTTGCCGAACAGCACCCGGAACTCGTGCTCGAACAGCAGCCCTGCCAGCCCGACCGGGATCGTGGCGATGATGATCATCCAGGCCAGCTTCTGGTCGCTCGTGGTGATGTCCCGGTCCCGGATCGAGGTGAAGAAGCCGCGGATGATCCGCACCCAGTCGTGCCAGAAGTAGATCAGCAGCGCGATGGCGGTGGCGACGTGCAGCCCGACGATGAAGGCCAGGTACGGCGACTCTGGCGCGGCGACGCTCAGGTCGCGCGCCCAGCTCCCGCCGACCAGCGCGGGAATCAGAACGTTGTGGCCCAGGCTGGACACCGGGAAGAGCTCGGTAACGCCCTGGATCAGGCCGACCACCATCGCCTCGGGGTAGGTCATCAGGTGAGACATGGCAGCCTTTCGCTCGGGCGGGCAACTACTACACGCCTGTAAGAGTAATCATCCCGGCTGGCAGGACGCGCCCACTCCGCCGGACGGTACGAGCAAGCCCGCCCGTCCAACGCGAGAACGGCCGTCGGGTCCAGTGATTCGTCAGGTCCGGCGACCGGGCGGGAGCCGTGACCAGTGTAGGCCGTGAGGCGTTTCCTCCAGACAAGATCTGACCGGGCACAGCCCTGATACAACCCGCCAGGTTAGCTGTGGTGCACCGCGCATAGCGGCTGGTAGTGAGCCATGTCGGTGGAGTACGACCGGCCGGTGTGCGGGTCGCGCCGCTCGTTCGGGTCGAGCCCGTCGTAGCTCCGGTGGGTAGCCGGCTCGCCGCACCTCGCGCATGGGGTGATCAGCGCCTTGTTCCCGATGGTGCCGTCGACCTCGCTCCGCCGGACCCGGATCACGATCATGACCACGAACGCGGCGACGTGAATAAGGGTGACAAGAACGATCAGGGTGGTCAGACTGCCGCTCACGGTGCGAACCCAGCCGCTGCTAACGCCGGCGAAGGATCAGGATCGCTTGCCCGGTACCTTCGGCGTGCCGGTGTCGCGCGGACGGCGGGAAATCTTGCTGCCCAGCCAGACCAGCGGGTCGTACTTGTGTCCCGCGACACGCTCCTTGAGCGGGATCAGCGCATTATCGGTGATCTTGATGTTCTCCGGGCAGACCTCGGTACAGCACTTGGTGATGTTGCAGTAGCCCAGGCCGAAGTCGTCCTGCGCGATGTCGCGCCGGTCCGCCGTGTCGGCCGGGTGCATTTCCAGCTCAGCGACGCGCATCAGGAACCGCGGCCCGGCGAACGCGTTCTCGTTGTCCGCGTGGTCGCGGATGACGTGGCAGGTGTTCTGGCACAGGTAGCACTCGATGCACTTGCGGAACTCCTGCGACCGCTGCACGTCCACCTGCTGCATCCGGAACTCGCCCAGGCCGACGGACGGGTCCGGCGTGAACGACGGGATCTCCCGAGCTTTGGCGTAGTTGAACGAGACGTCCGTGACCAGGTCCCTGATCACCGGGAAGGTGCGCAGCGGCGTGATGGTCAGCACCTCGTCCTCGGTGAACGTGGACATCCGGGTCATGCACGCCAGCCGCGGGCGGCCGTTGATCTCCATCGAGCACGAGCCGCACTTGCCCGCCTTGCAGTTCCAGCGGATGGCCAGGTCGCCCGCCTGAGTAGCCTGCAGCCGGTGCAGCACGTCGAGCACGACCTCGCCCTCGTTCACCTCGACCTTGTAGTCGGCGAGGTCCCCCTGACCGTGGTCGCCGCGCCAGACCCGCAGCGCTGCCTGGTAGCTCATCAGTGCGTCTCCTCGCTGGCGGCGGCGACAGCGGCCGGAGCCTCGGTCGGGAGCGCCGCCATCTCTTCCTCGGTCAGGTACTTCTTCAGCTCGGCCCGGTCGAACAGGGCGATCAGGTCGTCGCGCATCGTCGGCACCGGCTGCCGGGTGATCCTGATCTCGTTGCCATCGAGCGTGCAGACCAGGTTGACTTTGCGCCAGTCGGGCCGCATGCCGGGATAGTCGTCGCGGGTGTGCCCGCCCCGGCTCTCCTGGCGCTCCAGCGCGGCGGACGCGACGCACTTGGCCATCAGCATGATGTTCCGCAGGTCCAGGGCCAGGTGCCAGCCGGGGTTGTAGGCGCTCCCGCCTGCTGCCGCGGCAGACTCGGCGCGCACGTCGAGGGTCTCCAGCTCAGCGAGCGCCTTCTTGATCTCGGTCTCGGTCCTGATGATGCCGACCAGGCTGCTCATCGTTTCCTGGACATCCGAGTGCACCGCGTACGGGTTCTCTCCGTCCGGACGCTGCAACGGTGCCAGCGCCTCCGCCCGCGCTGCCTCAATCTCGCCTTCGTCGGCTACCGGTAGCTTGGCGCCCAGCCGCCCGATGTAGTCGGCCGCTCCCTGGCCTGCCCGGCGGCCGAATACCAGCAGGTCTGACAGCGAGTTGCCGCCGAGCCGGTTCGAGCCGTGCATGCCGCCAGACACCTCGCCGGCCGCGAACAGGCCCGGCACGCAGGATTCGCCGGTGTCCGGATCAACTTCGACGCCGCCCATCACGTAATGCTGGGCCGGCCCGACCTCCATGGGCTCCTTGGTGATGTCGACATCGGCCAGTTCCTTGAACTGGTGGTACATCGACGGCAGCCGCTTGAGAATCTCATCGGCCGGCAGGCGCGAGGCAATGTCCAGGAAAACGCCGCCATGCGGTGACCCCCGCCCGGCCTTGACCTCGGCGTTATTCGCCCGTGCCACCTCGTCACGCGGCAACAGCTCCGGCGGGCGCCGGTTGTGGTCGGGGTCGGAATACCAGCGATCGGCCTCTTCCTCAGTTTCCGCGTACTGAGCGCGGAACACCTCGGGCACGTAGTTGAACATGTACCGCTTGCCCTCGGAGTTGCGCAGCACGCCGCCGTCACCGCGAACCGACTCGGTGACCAGCAGGCCGCGCACCGAGATCGGCCACACCATGTGCGTCGGGTGGAACTGCACGAACTCCATGTTCAGCAGCTTGGCCCCGGCCAGCAGGGCGAGCGCGTGGCCGTCTCCGGTGTACTCCCAGGAGTTTGAGCTGACCTTGAAAGTCTTGCCGATGCCGCCGGTCGCCAGGATGACCGCGGGCGCTTCGAACACCACGAACTGGCCGGTCTCCCGGATGTAGCCGAACGCGCCGGCGATCCGGCCCTCGCCGTCCTTGACCAGCCGGGTGATCGTGGTCTCGGCGTAGACCTTGATCATCGCCTCCGGGTCGCCATGCGCGACAGCGTCCTCCTGCTGCATCGCGACGACCTTCTGCTGCAGCGTGCGGATCATCTCCAGGCCGGTGCGGTCGCCGACGTGGGCGAGCCGCGGATACTCGTGGCCGCCGAAGTTCCGCTGGCTGATCTTGCCGTCCTTGGTGCGGTCGAACAGCGCCCCCCAGGCCTCCAGCTCGTAGACCCGGTCCGGGGCTTCCTTGGCGTGCAGTTCGGCCATCCGCGGGTTGTTCAGGAACTTCCCGCCGCGCATCGTGTCGCGGAAGTGCACCATCCAGTTGTCGTTCGGGTTGACGTTGCCCATGGCAGCCGCGCACCCGCCCTCGGCCATAACGGTGTGCGCCTTGCCGAAGAGGGACTTCGAGATGATCGCGGTTCGCTTGCCGGCCAGCCGTGCCTCAATCGCTGCCCGCAAGCCTGAGCCGCCAGCCCCGATCACGACCACGTCGTAGGGGATCCGCTCGATGTCAGTCATGGTGTTGCCTGCCTCAGTTGTAGAACCGGAGGTCGCTGAATACGTGGGCCGCGACCAGCCAGATGTACAGATCGGTCAGCATCAGGGTGCCGAGCGTCGTCCAGGCCAGCTGCATGTGCCGCTTGTTCAGCCAGGAAATCCGGTTCCAGATCCAGTACCGGACCGGGTGAGAGGAAAAATGCTTGAGCCGGCCACCGGTGATATGCCGGCAAGAATGGCAGGACAGCGAGTATGCCCATAGGAACACCACGTTGACCAGCATGATCAGGGTGCCGAGGCCGAACCCGATGCCGCCGTTCCCGCCGTGGAACGCCTGGACCACGTCATAGGTGTTCAGGATGGAGATCAAGATCACCATGTAGAAGAAGTACCGGTGCAGGTTCTGCATGATGAGCGGGAACCGGGTCTCGCCGGTGTACTTCGCATGCGGCTCGCGCACAGCGCAGGCGGCTGGCGCCCGCCAGAATGCCCGGTAGTAGGCCCGCCGGTAGTAGTAGCAGCTAAGCCGGAAGCCGAGCACAAACGGCAGCGAGACGAAGGCATACGGGATGATGGGCGGCAGGCTGCCGATCCAGTGGCCGAGGCTGGACGAGCCCGGCACGCACTCGCTGCTGACGCAGGGCGAGTAGAACGGCGTCAGGTAGTGGTACTTCGGCACGAAGTACCACTTGCCGATGAACACATGCACGGTCGCGTAGGCGACCCAGATGGTCAGCAGCGTGGCGACCAGAGCCGGCTGCTCCCACCAGCGATCGGTGCGCAGTGTTTTCTGGCTGATCTGCGCCCTGGTCTTAACCGGCGCATCCGATACTTGCGTCATTCGTCGACGTCTCCGCCCTGGAACTTCACTGGGATCGCTGCGAGTCCGCTGAGCGGTTTCCGGGAGCCGCCCGGATAATGGGCGAACGGCCGGTCACAGCGGGCTCGCTTCGCGGGGAAACCCTATTCCACTGAATACCACTAGTGAGCCCCGGGCAGGAGTTCCGAGCATGTGACACTCACTACACACAGCCGTTTCCACTGCCCAGGGCCGTGTGACGTGGGTGACAGCAGGGCAATACGTACCGCTGAGGGTCGCTGCAGGTTACCCGATAGTAGCTCTAACCAGGACAAAAATCCTCACTGCCTAGTTCGGCCTGCGTTGACCGCTGACCTGCGCAAGTACCTCGTCGACCGGCAGAGCACGCCGGACGTGGCCGTGGCGGCCAGTCGTAGTCACGGCCATGAACAGCGAATTCAAAATGGCTTCCTCGGTCGCCTCAATCGCTGCCTGGAAGAGCAAATCAAGATCCTTATCGGAAACGGGGGATCCGGCCGTCCCGGTAGCCTGTCCGGTCGCGGTCGCCGGCCGCGCGACGCTGAAGGCGAGCGCATAGTCTCCGCTGCGGCCGGAGAAGTCTGACCCGGTTCGCGCCATCCCGGCGAAGGCCCGGCTGGCCACGCGCTCGAGCTGGCGCGCGTCAAGCGCGGCATCAGTGGCCAGCACGATCACGCACGAGTTTCCCTGGTCAGGACCTTCCGGCGCCGACCGCTCAGGGGCCGGGACCGGCGTGCCAAGCACGGTCAGCTCACCGCCGAAGTTCGCTTGCACAAGCACGCCGAGCGTGACCTGACCGGCTTGGCAGCCGACGACCCGCGAGGACGTGCCGATGCCGGCCTTGAAGCCGAGCGCGCTGGTGCCGGTGCCGGCCCCGACGCAACCCTCTGGCACCTGGCCACCCGCCGCGCTGTCCAGCGCGGTCCGTACGTGCTCGGCAGTGATCGGCCGGGCCCAGATATCGGACAGGTAGCCGTCATTGGTCTCGGCCACTACCGGATTCAGCGTGCCCGCGGGCTCACTGCCTGGCCCTGCCCGCCGGTAAGTCAGGTCAAGCAGGTAGCTGAGCAGCGCGTCCGCTACCCGGAAGACTGCCAGCGTCGCTGTCAGCAGCACAGGCGTCTCGATCGTGCCGAGTTCGGCGACCTGGGTGCTGCCGACCATCTTGCCGAAGCCGTTGAATACCGACAGCCCGGCCGGCAACGGTCGGCAGGGTGGCAGCAAGTCGTCGTGCACCACCGCGGTGACGCCGGTCCTGATCCCGGTTCCCTCAATCACGGTCGTGTGGCCGACCCGGACGCCGGGCACGTCGGTGATCGCGTTGGCTGGTCCGGTGGGCAGCCGGCCTGGAGCTATCCCGAGGTCGCGGGCTCGCGTCCTGGCCCCGGGCTGTCTGTCCGTGACACTGCTCACGGCAGGACGACAGTTGGACTCGGAACCGCGATAGTCCGCTCAATCGCCGGGATGCCAGTCGCCGGGTCGATGCGCAGCGCCATCACCTGATGTGATCTCTCGTTGGCGACGTACAGCATGTCGCCGTCGAGTCCGATGTGCCGGGGCCACTCGCCGACCGGCACCTCGCTGAGGTACCGGGGTAGCTCGCCGTCGAGTGTGAACACCGAGATGGTGTCGGGTCCGCGGTTGGCGACATACAGATAGGGGCCGTTGCTAGCGAGCTCGGACGGCTGGTTATGGCTGCTTGCGTTGCTGGTCGGCACGGCGCCCGCGAACCGCCCGGCAGCGTCGTAGACGAGTACCTCGGCGCTGAGCTCAGCGGTGATGTAGTACCGGCCGTTCAGCTGGAGCGCGTGCCGCGGGCCGGAGCCGGCCGGCGCGCTGACGACATCCTGAAGGTCCAGCGTGCCGTCTTCGCGAAGCCGGTACCGGTAGATCGCGTCGCCGCCGAGATCGATGATCAGGACGCCGTCCTCGACGGCGCGAACCATGTGCGGGTGCGCCTGTTCCTGGCGGGGGTGATCGCCGTGCCGGGAGTGCTGAACCAGGTCGGTGCGGGGCCCGATGCCGCCGTCATCGTCCAGCCGGTGCACGCTGATGCTGCCCCCGCTGTAGTTCGCAGTAATCAGGAACCGTCCTGAGCTGTCGACGGTGAGGTGAGCAGGTTCCGAGCCGCCAGTCTCGCTGCTGCCGAGCTCGGCTGCTGGCACACCGTCCGCGAGCGACCAGGCGTGTACCCGGCCGTTATCAATCTCGGCTACCGCGTAAAGCACTGGCAGGCTGGGATGCCTGGCGATCCAGGACGGGGACTCGGCGGGCACGGTCGAGATAATCCTGTCGCCCTCGACCACAGCGATACCCGTGCCCGCACCCTTATCGCCGGTGTAACCGCCGATCAGCAGGTTCGTCATGGGACGTCTGTACCCGGCGGCGGCGTGAGGCCCAGCGCTGATCGCAGGAAATCCACCTGCAGCAGCAGCAGGTTCTCCGCCACCTCTTCCTGGGAAGCCATGTGAGTGACTCCCGACAGCGGCAGCACGCTATGCGGGCGGCCAGCCGCCAGCAATGCCGAGGACAGCCGGAGCGTATGCGCGACCGCCACGTTGTCGTCGGCCAGGCCGTGGATGAGCAGCAGCGGCCTGGTCAGCTTCGGTGCGTCGGAGAGCAGCGAACTCCGCTCGTAGGCAGCCGGGTTCTCGTCCGGCAGCCCCAGGTAGCGCTCGGTATAGCAGGTGTCATACAGCCGCCAGTCGGTTGGCGGCGCGCCGGCTACCGCGGCATGGAACACGTCCGGCCGGCGCAGCACCGCCAGCGCGGCCAGGTAACCGCCGAACGACCAGCCGCGAATTCCGACCCGGCTGATGTCCAGGTCGGCACACTGCTCGGCGGCTGACATGAGCGCCTCGACCTGATCGTCCAGAACTGGCCCGGCGAAGTCGCCCGCCACCGCCCGATCCCACACCGGGCCGCGTCCAGGCGTGCCACGGCCGTCCGCGATAACGACTGCGAAGCCCTGGTCGGCGAACCACTGCGGGCTCAGGTAAGCGTTGCCCGCGGCGAGCACGCGCTTGCCGTGCGGGCCGCCATAGGGATCGCACAGCACCGGTAGCTTGCCCGATCCCGGCTCGTGCCAGGACGGCAGCACGATCGCGGTCCTGATCCGCTTCGGCCCGGCTGACCAGATGAGCTGCGGCCTGGGAACCGGCAGATTCGGAGTCTCGGCAAGCGAGCCGATCGCGCCGACCTCGGCTAGCGTGCCGTCACGGCCGGTTCGCAGCACCCGGACGGTGGTGTCCGGGCCAGCCAGCACCCGGCTGACCAGCAGCAGCGTGCCTCCCGCGAGGTGGCCGTCGTAACTGCCGTCCGCCGGGCTGACGCGGCCCAGCCCGGCCGGACCCGCCGTCCAGAGCGAGGTGGAAGCCGGATCCTCGGCGCAGGCGCTGAACAGGATCGTGTCGCCGTCTACTCCGAGGACGCCGCGGACATTGAGCGAGTCAGGCGTGAGGACGGCCGCGGTGCCCGCGGCATGGTCGGCCGCCGTCCCGGCTACCAGGCGCTTCGCGCCGCCGGCATCGGCGGTCCAGACGATGTGGCCCGCCGCGGTCAGGGCGGGCACGCCAGGCACGATGTCCAGCCAGCACGGGTCGGTGTCGGCGCGCACCACCGCGGTCTCGCCGGTCTGCGGATCGACCGTGAGTATGCGCATGTCGCGCTGATCGCGGCTGGCCACGACGATGAGCGGCCGCCGGTCGCCGCTGCTGCCCCAGGTTGCCGTTACCAGATACGGCAACGCGATCGAGTCCCACCGGACCTGCGTCAGCTTGCCGTCGAGCGTCGCAACATACACCGACACGACCGCGTTCGGCGTGCCTGCCGCGGGGTAGCGGACTGCGTTGGCCGGACGTTCCGGGTTGGCCGGGTCGGCAATATGCCAGACGCGCACCGGCGTCTCGTCCACCCGGGCGGTCAGGATGGCCTGGCCGTCCGGCGCCCACCAGTAGCCGCGACCACGGTCCATCTCCTCAGCAGCGACGAATTCGGCCAGCCCGAAGCTGATCCCGTCCTCGCCGCGCGGATCAGCGATCACCCGGTCTTCGCCGGAAGCAACGTCGTGGACACGGAGCGCTCCGTCGGTGACATAAGCGACCAGCCGGCCGGGCGGATCCAGCCGCGGATCGGCGGCAGGCGAGGCAGTCCCGAGCTGGCGCACGCCGCCGTCACCGGATGACAGGTCGGCCAGGTAGACGCTCCCGCCCAATGCGAAAACGGCTTTGGTGCAGCCCTCGTCCGTGCCGAATGCGACGATGCCTGAGGCGCGTTCACGTGCCCGTTCCCGGCGTGCTTTCTCTATCGGGTCATCTTCGGCTCCGGCCATGACGAGCTCGGCCGGGTCGGCAATCAGCCGCTCCGAGCCGGTGGCCACGTCGAGTGCCCACAGGCAGGTCACCGGGTCGGTACCGCCTTTGGAGCGGAGAAAGACGACGGTCTGGCCGTCGGGCGCGACCAGGAAGGAGCGCGGAGCGCCGAGCGTGAAGCCGATAGTCCGCGCGGCCTGGCGCGGGAAGGAGTCAGTCACGTCCCTGATCCTGCCAGCTAGCGAATCTGCCGAGTCGGTAGGCTCACCTATGTGACCAAACCGGACGCGAGGCGTCTGCTCCTGGTGCACGCTCATCCGGATGATGAGTCGATCGGTACCGGAGCCACGATGGCCAAGTACGCGGCCGAGGGAGCTCGAGTAACGCTTGTCACGTGCACGCTCGGAGAGCTGGGCGAGGTGATCCCGGCCGAGCTCGCCCATCTGGCCTGGGACTCCGCGGGCGGGCTTGGCCAGTACCGGATCGGCGAACTCGACGCGGCCTGCCGGGCATTGGGCGTGACCGACCACCGGTTCCTCGGCGGGCCGGGCCGGTGGCGCGATTCGGGAATGATGGGCACGCCGGCCAACGACTGGGCGGGCAGTTTCTGGCAGGCGGACGTCGAGGAGGCGGCTAGCCAGCTGCTGGCCGTCATCCGCGAGGTGCAGCCGCAGGTCGTGGTGACCTATGACGCCAACGGTTTCTACGGGCACCCCGACCACATACAGGCGCACCGGGTGGCCTGGCGAGCTTTCGAACTTGCCGATGGCCTTGTCAGTAAGTTCTACGCGACCGCGATCCCGCGTTCGGTACTGGCCGAAGCAATGGCACTGCTCCCGGACTCCTCGGCTGACGGCGGCCAGCAGATGGGCGGAGCAGACTTCAGCCGGGTCGAGTCGGTGGACGAAATGCCATTCGGCACTGACGACGAGAAGGTCACCACCGCGATCGACGCCCGGGCTTACCTGGATGCCAAGCTCTCCGCCATGCGCGCCCATGCCACCCAGATCGCGGTAGACAGCCCGTTCTTCGCACTCTCTGACAATGTCGGCCAGCGCGCGCTCGGTATCGAGTACTACACGCTGCTAGCTGGGCCTTCCTGGCCCGGCACCGCGCCAGGGGACCGAGAACCCGACCTGTTCGCGGGCCTGCACTAGCCTGCTGGAGTGAACAGCACGCGCGGCACTCCCGCCGGGGATTCGCCCCGTGGTGAGAGCGGCCGTGGTGAGAGCGGCCGTGGTAGGTACCGCAGGGGTGGGTATCCCGCCGGCGCGGCTGCCCTGGCTGTCACGGTAGCCGCGTACGTGGCACTGTTCCTACTCGGGGCGCTTATCGGGCTTATCGGTACATTTCAGTATGGCGCAGCGCCTGCTCCGCTAGTCGCGATCCTGCTCGATCTGGCCATCCTTGCCACCTGCGTTGTTGGTTCGGCCGGGATGCGCAGCGCCCTTGGCGGCGTCCTGCCAGCTGCCGGGTGGATCTTGGTGACGCTCGTCCTCAGCACCAACTCCGCTGGTGGCAGCATCTTGGTCACCGACACCGCGGCCGGGAAGTGGTTCCTTTTCGGCGGTGCAGTGTGCGCCGCGGCCGGCGCTGTCTATGCCTTCGCGGTATGGTCCAGGCCGAGCCGGGAGCACCGGGCAGGCCGTTCGCCCGGTTCGCATCCTGACCGGCCGAATGAGCAGAACGGCTCGCGCCAAGGCGGCGGGTCGGCCCGGGCCTCCCGTCGGCCGGGCCGGTAAGCGCGAAACGAGCACAGGCGGTGCCGGCCTGCGCTTAGGCGCCGAGCGGCCCCTCATCCCCGTTCCGGGGCAATTCCAGCCTGCGCTAAGGCGCTTAGCCGCGCCTCACCCCCAGTTTCCGGGCGGCTCCGGCCTGCGCTAAGGCAACCGCCCAGCCGAAATAGGGACTGCTCCCGATCCGCTGCCGCGCCCCTTACCGGGAGTCTCAATGCCATGGACCTGACCAGGTCCGTCATCGAGGAGGACACATGCACCCGTACATCTCGCAGGCCATAGCGGCGGAGCGAGCGGCCGATGCGATTCGCGCGGCGGAGGCCAGCCGCCGCGGGCAGCTCGGCCGGCAGCTAGCGATGATCAACAGCCGTCAGCCGCACTCGTCACACCGGGGTCGGCGCACGGCCCGGCCGCAGGCCTGCACCGCGAGCGCGACCATGGCTGTCTCCGGCCGCCCATCCCGGTGAGCACTGTGCCGCTGGGGCCAGTGCAATCATCGGCCGTGTCACCCGCTGAGTACTCCCACCCTGGCTGCCAGGCGAAATCCCTGGCAGCCAGGTCTTCTAGCGGTGCACCGAGCAACAGGTGTTCCAGCCCCCACCGGGTGGCGACATGCCCGATAAGCAAGACGCGCTGACCGGACCACCGGCGCGGCAGGTCGGCCACGAAGCTGGCTACCCGGTCGGCAGCCTGCTGCCAGCTCTCGCCGCCCGGATACGGCGTATCGATGTGTCTTGCGCGGTGCGCATGCAGTTCCGCGGCCGACGATCCGTTCAGCTGGCCGTAGTCGCATTCGCGGAGGCGCCAGTCCAGCAGGACCGGAACTGATGTCCCGCCGAACGCGATCGTGGCAGTCTCGACCGAACGCGCTAGGTCGGAGCTGAAAACTGCAGCGATCCCGTCCGCGCGCCGGCGCACGCCAAGCTCAGTCGCCCGAAGTCGGCCGGTTCCCGACAAGCGGCCCGGCAGCCAGCCTGTGGCGATCCCATTCTCGTTGTCCTCAGTTGACGAGTGCGTCTCGAAGACAATGCTGATTGCCATGCAGCCTCCATGATCGTTGTGAGTTTTGCGGGCCTATAGCCCCCCAAAACTCACAACGATCATGAAGGAAACGCCAACCTCAGCGGACGAGCGCCTCGACCTGATCGATCGCCCAGTCCAGGTCGTCCTCGCTGATGACCAGCGGCGGTGCCAGCCGGATCGTGGAGCCGTGGGTGTCTTTCGCGAGCACGCCTCTGTTTGCTAGCGCCTCGCAGGCAGCCCGGCCGGACAGGTCGGCGAACTCGATGCCCGCCCACAGGCCGCGGCCGCGCACATCCTTGACCTTGCTCTGCGGCAGCGCAGCCAGCCGGTCCTGCATGTGCGAGCCGAGCTTGGCGGAGCGCTCCTGGAATTCGCCTGTCGCCAGCATTGCGATGACCTCGCGCGCTACCGCGCAGGCCAGCGGATTGCCGCCGAAGGTAGAGCCGTGCTGGCCGGGCTTGAAGACGCCGAGCACGTCGCTAGACGAAATGACCGCGGACACCGGCACGATGCCGCCGCCGAGGGCTTTGCCCAGGAGGTACATGTCGGGAACGACGTCTTCGTGCTCACAGGCGAAGGTCGTGCCAGTGCGGCCCAGGCCGGTCTGGATCTCATCGGCGATGAACAGCGCCCCGTGCGCGGTGCACAGCTCGCGGACGCCGGCCAGGAAGCCGGACGGCGGCACCAGCACACCAGCCTCGCCTTGGATGGGCTCTGCCAGCACCGCGACGACCTTGTCATCCATCGCCGCGGCCAGCGCCGCGAGGTCGCCAAACGGGACGATGCGGAAGCCTGGCGTGTACGGGCCGAAGCCGTCGCGTGCGTCCGGATCGGTGGAGAAGCTGATGATCGTGGTGGTCCGGCCGTGGAAGTTGCCGTCGAACACGACGATGACAGCTTCGCCGTCGGGCACGCCTTTGACCTCGTAGCCCCACTTACGCGCGGTCTTGATGGCCGTTTCGACGGCTTCAGCGCCGGTGTTCATCGGCAGCACCATCTCCATGCCTGCCAGTGCCGCCAGTTCGGCGCAGAACGGGCCGAACTGATCATGCTCAAAGGCGCGGCTGACCAGTGTGACGTGCTCCAGCTGGCGCATTGCGGCGGCGACCAGCCTGGGATGACGATGGCCGAAGTTGATGGCCGAGTAGGCGGCCAGCATGTCCAGGTACCGCTTGCCATCGACGTCGGTGACCCAGGCGCCCGCAGCGTCCGAGATCACGACCGGCAGCGGGTTGTAGTTGTGAGCGCTATGCGCAGCCGCCTGGGCGCGCAGCCGCGCTGCCAGGTCGGGGCCTGTGCTTGCCATCCCGGTGCTTGCCATCAGCGGCCTCCTGTCCTCGGCTCGTTTCCGGCTATCTCAGTTCTAGAGTGCAGCACTTCGGGCCGCCGCCGGCCTTAAGCAGCTCAGACATATCGACTCCGACCGGGTTGAACCCGGCAGCAATCAGTTGCCCTGCGAAACCGGTGGCCTGCTCAGGAAGCACGACGTTGCGGCCGTCGCTGATGGCGTTGAGGCCAAGCACTTCGGCGTCCTCGTCCTTCACTTCGATGAGCTCGCTGAAATGTGAGGCCAGCGTGGCCCGGCCGGCGTCATCAAAGGCAGCCGGGTAGTAGGCGGCGGTGTCCTCATCCAGCACGACCAGCGCGGTGTCGAGGTGGTAGAACCGCGGGTCCACCAGGCGGAGGCTGATCACCGGCAGCCCGAACAGTTCCGTCAGCTCTTCCCGCACGGCCTCGTCGCTGCGGAAGCCGTAGCCAGCGAGGATGGCCCGGCTTGCGAACACGATGTCGCCCTCGCCTTCGTTCAGCACATCCGACTCGCGGATCTCGCCGTAGCCGTTGCCCCGGAACCAGTCGAGGTAGGCGGCAGCCTCGGGCTGGCGTTGCGGGTACCTGAACCTGGCACCGAGCACCTTGCCGTCGATGACCGTGGCGCCGTTCGCTGCGAAGACCATGTCCGGCAGGCCCGGCTCGGGGGCAATCGTCCGCACGGAGTGTCCCAGCCCGGCGTATGCCTCGCCGAGCCGTGCCCACTGTCGCATCGCCAGCTCAGCATCGACCGGCCGGTCCGGGTTCATCCACGGGTTAATGACGTACTGGACCGCGAAATGCTCAGGCGGGCACATCAGGTACGTCCTGGCGTGAGTGCAGCGGCGGGTGGTCTCCGTCATGGTCGAGCGCTCCCGTTCGGCGGATGATCTGGGCGGAAGATCGGCTCGTGGCCCGATGATCTAGGTCTGTCCAGCGTAGATTCCGCAAGCCCGCTGATGCGCTGGCGCCTCATGCGCATCAGTGCTGATTCGTTGCGTAATCCACGAGGCGAACGTCGATCCGTTGCGCCGCCAGGCAGGGCTCCCCGCACCGCCGAGAGGATCCAGGGGTCAGGAGCCTCGTCCGGCTCCGCCAGTCACTGTCCACGCCTGGCCGTCTGGCGTGTCACTGACGGCGACGCCGAGGCTGGCCAGATCGTCACGGAGCTGGTCAGCGGCAGCAAAGTCGTTCCGCTCGCGGGCCGCCGCCCGCTCGGCGAGCTTGGCCTCCGCCCCGTCCGGCAGCGGCGGTGCCTGCCGGGGCCGCCCGACGAGGCTGACCAGGTCGAGAGCGAGAACGCGGTCGGCGGCGGCGAACGTCTCGAACTTCGAGCCCGGCGGGATCTCCCGGTTCCTTGCCAGCTCGCGCAGCCCACGGAGCGCCGCGGGGGTGTCCAGGTCGTCGTCGAGCGCAGTGGTAATCCGGGACCAGTACTCCGCGCGCATCGGCTTGCTGGGTTCGGTGGCCCAGTCGGCTACCAGCTCGCGCCACTTGCGCACGGTGCCGTCCGCGGCAGCCAGCGTGTCCCAGGTCAGGTTCATCTGCTGGCGATAGCGATGCTCAAGGAAGGCGAGCCGGACTGCGAGAGGATCGAGCCCGCGCGCTACCACGTCGGCCAGCAGCACCACGTTGCCGGTGGACTTTGCCATCTTGCGGCCCTCGAACAGCACGTGCTCGCCGTGCACCCAGTGCCTGACCACCTCATGCCCGGCAAGCGCGTTGGACTGGGCCCGCTCGTCCTCGTGATGCGGGAACCGCAGATCGATCCCACCGGTATGGATGTCGATCACGTCGCCGAGGAACTTCAGCGACATCGCCGAGCATTCGGTGTGCCAGCCCGGGAACCCGGTACCCCAGGGCGCCGCCCAGGTCAGCTCACGGCCGGCCGGGGCGGCTTTCCACAGGGCCCAGTCCGCGTGGAATCGTTTGCTCTCGTCCACTCCGCCGGTGAACCGGTAGCCGGGCCGGAGCTCATCGAGCCGGTTGCCAGAGATGGCCCCGTAGTCAGGAACGCTGCGCGCGTCGAAGTACACCGAGCCATCGCCGACCGGGTAGGCGTGCCGGGTATCGATCAGCTTGGCGATCATCTCGATCATCAGGTCGATCGACTCCGACGCGCGCGGCGCGTAGTCGGGCTTCGCGATGTTGAGCGCGGCGCAGTCCGCCCAGAACGCATCCTCGTAGAAGTGCGCGATGTCCAGCGCGGACTTCCCCTCGGCCCTGGCCTGCGTCAGTATCTTGTCCTCGCCGTCAGGGTCAGGCTCATTGTCGTCGGCCAGGTGACCGACGTCGGTGATGTTCTGGCAGACGATCGCCGACCAGCCATGCCGCTCAGCATTGCGCCGGATCAGGTCTGGCAGCAGGAAAGTTCGCATATTGCCGAGGTGGGCGAACCTGTACACGGTTGGTCCGCAGGCATACATGCGAAACTGGCCGCGCCGGGCGGGCGCAATCCCCGCCACTGTCCGCAGCCGGGTGTCGTAGAGGCTGAGCACGTCTGCAAGCCTAGTGACCTGGTCTGCGCGTACAGCGTGCGCGCACAGCTACGGCGCGATCACGGTGCGCGGGATTCGGCTACAGGGCAACCGGACGGGGCGTGAAAAGCGGTTGAGGCCGCCAGGTCAGCCGGGGTAATAATCGCGGCATGACCGAGCCCGGTATGTCCCATGTCCTGAACTCGCTCGCCCGCGACGCGCGGCTATCCGGATTCCTGCGTGACGGCAGAATCGAGGTGATGCCGGCCAAGCGATCCCGGCGGCTGCTGTTGCTTGACGAGATCGCGCAGGCATTCGAGCCGGGTGTCCGCTACCCCGAGCGTGCGGTCAACCAGGCGCTGGGCTCTCTGTTCAGCGACTATGCCGCCTTGCGCCGGTACCTGGTCGACGAGGAGTTCCTGGCTCGCGCGGACGGAAAGTACTGGCGCACCGGCGGCCAGGTTCAGCAGGCCTAGTCCTGGCCGTTGGTGACGGCAGTTGGCCCGTTGCCGAACGGCACGGCGGCAGTTACTCCCACTTCGGACGCCGGCGCGGTCAGGACCGTCTGTGTGGCGCCTGTCGACGGGTTGAACCAGAGCAGCGACGATGTTCCCGGGCACTGGGTCTGGGTCAGCACGAGCAGCCGCTTTCCCTGGCTGCCGACGATGGTGCTGAAGTTGCTGGTGGCGCCCGGAACCGTGATACCGGCGTCCGGTGCCTGGCTGAGCGGCCCGATGTCCATTCCGCCTGAGCCGCTGGGCGCGGACGGGCACTGCTTCGCCGTCTGCCAGTCCACGTACGTCGTCTGACCAGCCAGCCAGGCGTTATCGATCCTCTCGCCCCCGGTAGCGTCAGGCGGGGTCAGCGCCGTGGGCGCGGATCCGTTGTCTGGCACTAGCCAGAGTCGGGTCGCGGCGTCGGGCGCTCCGGTGACCCCGCAGTCGGCCAGAATCGTCGTGTCGTTCCACCAGCTGATCGGAACGCAGGGCGACGGATGCCCGCCGTCCTGCACTTTCGGCCGGCGGGCTTTCCCGCCTGCGTTGCTGAGCACCTGCATCTGATTGCCGACAATGCCCCAGACGTCAGTCAGTCCGTCCGGCGAACTAATGGCACAGGCCGTACCGGAGCCGCAGAGATCGGTGCCTAGGCTCTCGCCGGGGTTGCGCGGGATCGAGGCCAGGGTCTTCTGAAGCTGGCCAGTCAGGCTGTAGCGCTGGAGATGGAACTGGGCCGGTCCCTGGCGCACTGCCAGGATGGCAAGGCCGAGCGGCCGGGCGAATCCGACTGGCACTACGTCGGCCGGGAGCGGCAGCTGAGCGAACTGCCCGGTTTTCACGTTCAGCAACTGGTAACTGCTGACACCGCCGGCAGTTCCGCTGGCAGTACCGAGCAGCGCTGTCAGGCCGCTGCCTGACCACGCCATCAGCTCCGGCTCAGCGCCAGCGGTAGAGGTGGTGATTTTGTACTTGCCGCCATCAGGGTCCACCAGGTAAGTGGAGTAGCGGTCCCCGCCAGTGCCTGAGGCTTCACCAGCTGAGTTCGGCTGAGCAGTAGAGAACTCGGCGAGTGCCCAGCCCGACCTGACCAGCGACCACGGAATCGCTGACCGGCGGCCAGTGAGCCCTGCGCCCAGCATGTGTGGCTTCGGCTTAGCGGCTGCCGTGGCGGTCGCGCCAGGGCTCGCGGCCGGAACTGGCGGCTTATGACTGGCGCCGAGACCGTAAACGATGACCGCGATTACCAGCGCGGCCGCTGCGACCGCGGCGATGACCAGGTTCCTGCGCGACCCCAGCTGACCGAGACCCGGGCCGCTCAGCCGGTTGAGTCGGCCGGCTGGTTGATTGACCTGGTCGACTGTCGGCGGCGCACTTGTCTGTAGCCCGCTTGCGGCCATGGCGTCTGCTGCCGGACGATTCCAGGCGGACGGGGAGTCGCCGGGAGCGCCGGCATTCATGCCGGCCCCCGCGTGTGCACCATGTCGCCGCGGGGGAGCAACCGTCGCGTCCGGATCCGCCGTCGGCTGGCCCTGTCCGGCACCGTGCAGAGCGTCAACGGGGCCGGGCTTCGCCACGGGCCGGTAGATTCCCGGCCAGGTCCCGGAGTCGGTGCCCTGCGTTGCGTAGTCGCGGCTGGGACCGACAGCCTCGGCGCGACGGCGCTCGTAGGCGTCCGTGGCAGTCGCGAGGACCCAGCCTTCGGGGTCGCTGTAGCCGGAGACCTGATACCACTGCTGGTAGGCCTTGGCGTACGCCTCCCTGATGGCGTGGTCAGCCGTGCCGTCATTACCCGCCAGCGCGTGCAGCTGGCTGGTGACGTTCCACACTGTGCGGGCGTAGAAGGCGTCAAACGTCTCTGAATCCGGCATCCGCCGTCCGCACCTCCCGCCGCCGAATGAGCAGCGTGCCCGCAGGCTCGCCGCACTAGCCAGTCATAACGCTGGCCGCCAGCGGGATGGTAACGCGAGATCGTTACTTAACCGATGACTTATCCCGTAACTGGGCGGGCTGCGTCAGGTCAGCCGGGCCAGCCGGCCGACAGCGGCGTCGATCCGCTCGTCAGTGGCGGTCAGCGCGACCCGGATGTGCTGTGCGCCTCCTGCTCCGTAGATCTCGCCCGGCGCTACCAGGATTCCAGCGGTAGCAAGCCGCTGCACTGACGCCCGGCAGTCCAGCGCGGGATGGGTTGCCCAGAGGTACAAGCCGGCTTCGGAGTGGTGAACGGCCCATCCGGCGGCTTCCAGCGCGGGCCGCAGGAGCGCGCGGCGGGCAGCGTATCGGGCACGCTGGTCGTCGGCGTGCGCGTCGTCGGCGAGCGCGGCGGTCATCGCGGCTTGCACTGGTGCAGGCATCATCAGGCCGGCGTGCTTCCGGATCTCGAGCAACTCCGCGATCAGAGCCGGGTCGCCGGTCACGAATCCGGCCCGGTACCCGGCCAGGTTGGACCGCTTGGACAATGAGTGCACGGCCAGCAGGCCCTGGTGCGAGCCTCCGCTCGCGTCCGGGTGCAGGACGGACAAGGGCGTTGCGTCCCAGCCCAGTTCTAGATAGCACTCGTCGGACGCCACCACCGTGCCGCGCTCGCGCGCCCAGCTAACTACCTTGCGCAGGTGCTCAGCTGGCAGCACCTGGCCGGTGGGATTGGCTGGCGAGTTGAGCCAGAACAGCGGAACTCGCTGCGGCCCGAGCGAGACGATGCCATCCACAGGCACTGGCTGTGCGCCTGCCAGCCGGGCACCCACGTCGTAGGTGGGATACGCCAGCGCCGGGTAGGCAACGATGTCGCCTGGACCACAGCCAAGCGCGGCCGGCAGCGAAGCGATGAACTCCTTGGTGCCGATGACCGGCAGCACTGCCGCCGGCTCGACGGTAACTCCGTGCCGTCGCGTAAGCCAGCCGGCAGCAGCGTCGCGGAGCGCCGCGGTTCCGGCCGTGGCCGGGTATCCGGGTGAGTTGTCAGCTGCCCGGAGCGCTGCCCTGACGATGTCTGGCACCGGGTCGACCGGCGTGCCGACGGACAGGTCGACAATCCCGTCCGGGTGCTGCCTGGCTAGCTCAGCCGCGCCAGCCAGTGAGTCCCAGGGGAAGGCCGGCAGCCGTGCCGCGGCTGTCGGTGCACCGGCAACCGCGGCCGCGTGCGCGGTGATGCTGCCTGCGGCCACTGCTCGTTCCCGGTCTAGTGCTCGGTTTCCTGTGGAGGAAGTGCGGCCACGATCGGGTGGTCCTTTTCGATCTTGCCAACCTTGGAGGCGCCGCCCGGCGATCCTAGGTCGCTGAAGAACTCCACGTTGGCCTTGTAGTAGTCCTTCCACTGGTCGGGCACATCGTCCTCGTAGAAGATGGCCTCGACCGGGCAGACGGGCTCGCAGGCACCGCAATCGACGCACTCGTCGGGGTGGATGTAGAGCATCCGCTCGCCCTCGTAGATGCAGTCGACCGGGCACTCTTCGATGCAGGCCTTGTCCAGCACATCGACGCAAGGCTGCGTGATGATGTAGGTCACTTCCGCGTTCTCCTCTTCCATCCGCGCCCCGGTGCACCAGCGGTGCGGCTGACCCAAGTGTCGCGGCTTGCCACCAGTATCGCGTCCCGGCAGGATCGAGGCGCAACCAGCCGATCCCCGGGGACCGCAGGTTATCAGCCGAACACCACCGCCGCGCTGGCAGCCGGCCGGCGTGCCGCGCCTGGTATCGGCTTCCAGCGGCCGGAACTGGTACTCAGCCACTGGAACCCCGCGTAATGCACGTCGGTGATGCCGTACCTGGCCGCGTGCGACACTAGCCAGACCGCAACCGCCCAGCCTTCGCGGACACTGCTGACAGCGACCCGCGCGCCGGGGTCGCCGACCATCGTGCTGTTCAGCCTGCCGAACGCGCTGCTGAGCGCCGTCCTGGCTGCTGCCAGCCTCGCGTGTCCGACGGGTGAGCCGTAGCTGCACCAGACTGCGTGCGGCTGCACTCCGGTGAATGCGCGAGCCATCTCGGTCCCGACTCCAGCGTACTGCGCGTAGGCGGACCCGTCGGCGCTGCGCTGGACGTCCTGAGCGGCCATGTAGATCGGCAGCCTGCGGTACCGCGGGACCTGTGCCAGTGCGGCGAAGAACCGCCCGGTCGCATAAATGGGATTCTCGATCTGCGCTGCTGTGCCCCAGCCCTGCGACGGCCGCTGCTGGAAGACGCCGACCGAGTCCTGGAGGCCGTAGTGCAGGTTGGCCAGTTTCGATTCCTGCAGGGCAGTGGCGTAGGCGATGGCGACCGCCCTGGTCGGCATTCCGCGGTGGCTGGCGACGCCGGCGATCGTTGCCGCGATGCCGGCCTGGCCGACGCTAAGCTGGACCGCCTGGTCACCGGGGCCTGCCAGGCACGCGGTCGGCCTGGCTGGCGGCTTGCCCGCGAACTTGATGGCTAGCACCGCGAGCCCCAGGCAGATCGACAGAACTATGAGGACCGCCGAGACACTGGACCTCCGGCTAGCGCGGGCGGGCTGGCGGCGGCTCGGCACGATCTGACGCTACCTGCTGCTGGCGATCCGGCGGGCCAGCAGCCCGCAAGCCACTTCCCGCGGCCGGATGCGCGCCCACTAGGCTCGCAGGCTATGACGCACGCACCGCAGCCGGCCGGGTCCGCCGGTGACCCCGTTGCCTCCCCGCTGCCTGCCGACATCGACGAGTTCTGGAACCGCCGGGCGAGCCTGACCCCTGCCGACGCTGTGGCCAGGGATCTGGTCTACCTGGCAGTGGACATGATCGATGCGGGCCAGGCCAGGGTCGCCTGGATCGACCCCGCGTCGGATCAGGTCGTCGTGGACGAGCGTGCCAAGCGCGCGATCCTGCTGGCGTTCCGGCTGATGCCGATGGTTGCCTCGGAGACGGGCGGGTTCCGCTACAACGACAGGGTGCCGCTGACGACGCGCCTCGACGACGTCCGCGCGGTACCCGGCTCGATTGTCAGGTGGGGCGCCTACGTGGCGCCGGGGGCCGTGCTGATGCCGTCCTTTGTCAACATCGGCGCCTACGTCGACTCGGGCACCATGGTGGACACCTGGGCGACGGTCGGGTCGTGCGCGCAGGTCGGCAAGAACGTGCACCTCGCCGGTGGCGTCGGCATCGGTGGCGTGCTCGAGCCGCCGAACGCGGTGCCGGTAGTGATCGAGGACGACGCCATGATCTTTTCCAGGTCGATGGTGGTGGAGGGTGCGCGGGTCAGGACGGGCGCGGTGCTCGGCGCTGGCACGATCTTGACGAAGTCCAGCCATGTCATCGACGTTCAGACCGGCGAGGAGCTACCGCCGGGCGAGGTCCCGGCCTGGTCGGTGTGCGTGGGCGGCACCCGGATGCGCAAGTTCGACGGCGGCGAGTTCGGCATGCCCTGCGTCCTGATGCTCAGGCGGCTCGCCGAGGGGAGCGCACACGACAAGGCTGCCCTGAACGAGATCCTCCGCGATCACGGCATCAGTTCCTAGCGGCCGCTCAGCAGGCTTTCCGCGCCCGGCGGTGCGCCCGCTGATCATCGGTGGCCTGCGGCTACCTTATGGGCCATGAGCTTGTATTCGGAGCCACGCCGTCGGTTGCGCCGGCAGGGGCCCGCCACCCTGCGGGGTAAGCACATCCCCAAGACCACGACCGACCAGCGGCTGCTCGACTGGCGCGGGCCAAGCGACTGGGTGCATACCGATCCCTGGCGAGTGCTCCGGATCCAGGCCGAGTTTGTCGAGGGCTTCGGGCTGCTGGCGGAGCTGGGGCAGGCGGTCTCGGTATTCGGGTCGGCGCGTACCCGGCCGGGCACGGCCGAGTACGACTGTGCCGAGCAGATCGGGTCAGGCCTGGCGCGCGCCGGATACGCCGTGATCACCGGCGGTGGCCCCGGCATCATGGAGGCGGCAAACAAGGGCGCGGCCAGCGCGGGTGGCGTATCCGTCGGTCTCGGCATCGAATTGCCGCTGGAGCAGGGCCTCAACGAGTACGTCGAAATCGGCCTCGAGTTCCGGTACTTCTTCGTGCGCAAGACGGTGTTCGTCAAGTACTCACAGGCCTTCGTCGTGCTGCCAGGCGGCTTCGGGACGCTGGACGAGCTGTTCGAGGCCGTGACGCTGGTCCAGACGGGCAAGATCACCAGGTTCCCGATCGTGCTCGTCGGCAGTGACTACTGGAAGGGCCTGCGCGCCTGGATCACCGAAACGATGCTGCCCGCGGGCAAGGTCTCGCCAGCCGACCCGGATCTGATCCAGCTCGCGGACGACCCCGACGATGTCGTGCGGATCATCGTCGAAGCGCACAGCCTGAATACTGCCCAGAAGAATTTCACAGACATGACGTGACGGCGGGCTCGGCTACGGTGATGCGCCAGCAGCCCTGAGTCCGTGGCACGATTGCGATGTGCCTGTTGTCATCATCGTTGCCGCTGCCGTGATCCTCGGCGGCGTCGTCGTGGTCGCGATGGGCCGGGGCGGAGAGCTCAGCCGCGAACGGCCAGAGCTGCCTGCCCGGTCGGAATTCCGCACTTGGTCCGACGTTGCCGGGTACCGGCCGCCGCCCGCCCTGCTCGGCTACCACGCCGGAGCCACAGAGCACGCCCTGTCGCTCATCGCGCGGATCATCGCGGAGCGCGATGCCGAGATCGACTGGCTGCGCAAGCGACTGGCCGATGCGGTCGGGCCGGGGCCGGGACCTGATGAAGACGACAGCGCCGGACTGGCAAGCATCGGTGATGACATGGCCGCGTCCGATCCGGCATCCGCGACTGCTGCCGTGCTGCGGAGGCAGCACTCACTCGGCGGCCTGCCCGGTGAGGGCGAATGACAGCCGGCCTGCCGGTCCCTGGTCCGGACGGGTTGCTGCGCTGTCCGTGGAGCCTGAGCGCGCCCGATTACCTCAGCTATCACGACGACGAATGGGGGCGGCCGGTACGGGACGACCGGGGCATCTTCGAGCGGTTGTGCCTGGAAGCCTTCCAGTCCGGCTTGTCCTGGCTGACGATCTTGCGCAAGCGGGAGAACTTCAGGCGGGCCTTCCGGGGTTTCGACATCGAGACGGTCGCCAGCTTCGGGCCAGATGACGTCGCGCGCCTGCTGGCCGATTCCGGCATCGTCCGGAACCGCGCGAAGATCGAGGCGGCCATAGCTAACGCCCGCGCCGCCCTCGGGCTGGAGGCCGGCCTGGCCGACCTGGTCTGGCAGTACGCGGGCGGTCAGGCCAGGACACCCGTCAGCCTCAGCGACGTACCGCCGGTCACGAGCGAGTCCAAGGCCCTGGCTAAGGACCTTCGGGGCCGGGGTTTCAAGTTCGCCGGGCCGGTCACCGCCTACGCCACGATGCAAGCCTGCGGCGTCGTCAACGATCACCTGGCTGACTGTGTCTGCCGCGCTGCCGCTGAGGCGGAGCGGCAAGCTTAGCCCTGGCGGAATTGCGAAAGGCTGTCGACGTCATCGGCTGATCTCGCCGAATGTTGCTCAGGTCATCACCTAGGTTCGTTCGCTGCAAAGTTCGTGACAGCCTGGCGTGTCATTGACTAGCGAACCTGGATTAGCGATACCGCAGGTCAGAAGGCACGGGCTCGGTCGTAGCCTGGCCGGTCCAGCGGAACATGCCGTTTTTCGGTGGTGCCCGGCGTCATTGGCGCTGTACTTATCCAGCCGCCTGGGAGACGGGTCGTGAATTTCCGGGCTGAGTATTGTCACTAGAACGCGTTACTGGCCGGTGTAAGCGTAAGTGTTTGCTGCCGTTAGCGTTAATCGCCCGGCCCGGCCGCCCGGCGCGGTCCCGCTCTTTCTGCTGAGATCCACCCTTGACTTATCGGGGCCGTGTTGTTAATAGGGGCGGCGGCTGCCTCCGGTGGCTATGGCCCGATGCTGGCTACCGGTACCGCGTCCGATTGCCGAGGTGCTCGTGCCTGGGACGATAGCGACGCGGCAGTGCGGTGGCGGCAATCGGCCGCCTCTGGACACGGCCACCTGCCAGGGGCCAGAATGGCCTGCCAAAGGCCGCCCGCCGGTCGCTCGGCTCGCTGATCCGATGCACTCTGTTCAGCCAATTGCCGCGACATTAACCGAATCCATTGCGAAACTTCGCACAATACCCATAATCTGGGCTGCGACGAGGCCTAACTCGGGAGGGCGGAGGAGCATGCGGCCGCCAACGCCTGCCGACAATGGCGGGAGCGCGCTGGACTCATCAGGCGTCAGCCTGCCCGTGCGCTCCAGCAGCCCGCACGGCGTGCCAGGTGGCGTGCAGGTGCCACCCGTGGGCTTGCTTGCAGCACCGGTGGCTGAAGCTCTCGCATTCCTGCCCGATCCAGGCGAGCGGCTCGTCGATGCCGGCATCAGCAACGGGGGCTGCTTTGCCCGCCCGCTGCCCGTCGACCCCACCTGTGCGGCAGCAGCGCGGCGTTTCTTCCGTGAAGCGGTGTCCAGCCTGTCGATCCCGCCGGGCCTGGTGCATGACGGCGTAACGATGGCCAGCGAACTGGCAGCGAACACCCTTCACGCCCAGCGCAACGTGGCCGAAACGGCCGCCAGGCAACGATCTGCGGCTGGCATACCGGAGATCTGGGTCTACCTTCGCGGGACCGGTCGAACGCGAGAGCTCGTGTGCAAGGTTTTCGACACCGAGCGGGGCTGGGCGCCCGGCAGCCGTCCCGGCATGTCCGATGCTCCCCTCGACTCCGTGAGCGGCCGTGGCCTCCAGGTGGTGGCAGGTCTGTCGGCCGGGCAGTGGGGCTGCCATCTGAGCCGGTCGCGGCTGGGCAACTGGAAGGTGCCCGGCAAGTCGGTGTGGTTCTCACTTCGCATTCCGCCCGCAGTCCTGCCGGACCACATCGGCAGGCCGAGGTACGGTGCCGACTGGCTGACCGACGAGCTCGAGGCCATGCTGGCCGACCGCGGCCTCAGCAGTATCGTCCGCGCTGACCTGGACAGCATCTCGGCGCTGTCAATCAGCCGCCACCTGACGGTCTGGCGGCGCGGGGACGAGGTTTCCTGGCGCTCGCCGTCGGGGCGGTATGAGCGGATGGACCTGACGGACCTCGTCGAGGTCGTCGAGCAGATCGTCGCGGCGCACGAGGAAACAGCGCTCCGCGCGCCAGCGGTCTTCTAGCGAATCGATCCCGCTGGCTGGCTGTCGGCATCAGCGGCCCCGGTAGACCGGGGCCTGCTTGTTCAGGAAGGACTGCGTCGCCCTCTGATGGTCTTCGGTGGCGCCGAGACGCTCCTGGAGGTCGGCTTCCTTCTCCAGGGACTCGGCCAGGCGGTGGCTGCTTGAAAACTGCAGGCTCTCCTTGATCGCCGCGTAGGCCAGCGTAGGGCCGTCAGCGAGTCTGCCGGCCAGCGCAGCTGCCGCCGCGGACAGTTCCGCGTCAGGGACGACGGACGTCAGCAATCCCAGGCTCAGCGCGGTAGCGGCGTCGACTGGCTCCGCGAGCATCAGCATCTCGGCAGCCCTGGCCGGGCCGACTAGCCGCTGCAGGGTCCACGACGCGCCCGAGTCTGCGCCCAGTCCGACTCTGGCGAATGCCAGCAGGAAGCTTGCCCGCTCAGCGGCGATCCGGAAGTCGCAGGCGAAGGCGAGTGCAGCCCCCGCTCCGGCGGCCACTCCGGGCAGTGCGGCAATGACAGGCTTCGGCATTCCCGCGATCGTCTCGATCATCGGGTTGTAGTGCCGCCGGACGGTGTCGAGCGGTGACGAGCCAGCGGCCAGCAGGTCGGCGTGCTCTCTCAGATCCTGCCCCGAGCAGAACGCCTGGCCGGCGCCGGTGAGGACGACGGCGCGCACCGTCTCGTTCGCGCTGCAGTCCCGCAGTGCTTCAAGCAGGGCGACCTTGGCCTCAGTCGTCAGAGCATTCCGCGCCGCGGGCCGGTTAATCGTGATCGTGGCGACCATGCCGTCGACCTCGTGAAGCACGCTATCGGTCACTGCCCGTCCTTTCCTCGCGCACCTGTCGAGGCTGAGCATGCCTGAGTGGCCGGCCACAGGCAACCGGGCGTGGCCGGGACAGGCTTCGCGGAGTGCCCTGGTATCAGCCGTTATCGGACTCGCTCGTGTGGGAATGCTGATCATTAGCGCCGGACGGCCGAACCCTGGATAATAGAGGGACTGATCGAGATGTGTGTGGCTGGCTGGAGTACCGCCAGGCGTCGGCCGTCGGGCCTATTCGGCGGTTGCGGTTTCGGTGCGGCCCCAGGGCAGGGAAGGGGAGCAGGATGGCGGCGATGAAGCCGCGGACGGGCGACGGTCCGCTTGAAGTCACCAAGGAGGGCCGTGGCATCGTGATGCGCGTGCCACTGGAGGGTGGCGGACGCCTGGTGGTCGAACTGACTCCGGACGAGGCCCGCGCGCTCGGTGAGGCTCTCAACTCCGCCGTCGGCTGAACCGTTGCCGTAACAAGCCCGGGCATCCCTGCCGCCCCGGTTGTCGGTTCTCGATCTGAGGCCGTGTGAGGCCACGGCACTGCAGTGGCTTACCCCGGTTGGCTTTAACCGTTGCTTCCCGCCTGCTTGGCCGCGGCAAGCAGGCCGTTTCCTATCGGCAACAACAGCGGCGTCAGGTGCTCATCTGCCCGAATCTGCTCTCGGACGTCGGTCGCCGCGGCGACCTCGGCGTCGGTCGGCATTCGCTCCGATTCTGTGCTGCCTGGCAGGACGGAGTTGACCAGGACGATCCCGCCGGGCCGGAGCAAGCGCAGCGCGCTTGCCAGGTAGGCGCTCAGTTCAAGCCGGTCCGCATCGCAGAACACGATGTCGTAGGCGCCGTCAGCAAGCCTGGGAAGGACCTCAAGGGCAAGGCCGCCGATCAGCCGGTACCTGCTGGCCGGGAAGCCCGCCGCAAGGTAAGCACTGCGCGCCAGTCGCTGATGCTCAGGCTCGGAGTCCACCGTGGTCAGAACGGCGCCCGGCCGCATGCCGCGGAGCAGCCAGATCCCTGAAGTACCGCACCCGGTACCGATCTCCACGACTGACCTGGCCCCGACGGCAGCAGCGACGAACCGGAGGGCCCCGCCCAACAGGGGGCTCACCGGCGTCGCACCGCCCACCTCGGCGGCATTCCGCCGGGCGCTGATCAGAGCGTCATCCTCGGGCAGGAAATCGTCGATATAGGCGAGCGTGCCCGCGCTGATCGAAATGAGCACCTCCGCTGAGTGTCCTAGCCTCCGGGCGGCAGCCTAGCGGCCAGCCCGGCGCTCCGGGAACCAGCCGGGTAACCTTGTGCGTTAACGGGTGCGAAAGGCAGGCGGAGCATCGAGCGCCGGTCACGGGTTTACTCGCCGCAAGCGGGAAATATCTGCTTACGGCGCAAGTCGCCGCCGAGGCCGAGGCTAGGCGCGCGAATGTTGAGCCAGTCGGCCGGATCGACGGAACAACGCCGACCCGCCGGGGGTTGCGGTTGGAGCAGGCGTTGAAGGATGTGAGCCGGTGCAGGGGCAGATAGTAGACCAGGCGGGTCCCGCCGTGGAAACCGCTGACGCGGCACAGTGGACGCCGCCAAGCTGGGAAGCGGTGGTGCGCGACCACTCGGCGCGCGTGTACCGGCTGGCTTACCGGCTCACCGGCAACAGCCACGATGCCGAGGACCTGACCCAGGAAGTCTTCGTGCGCGTGTTCCGCTCCCTCGATAGCTATATCCCCGGCACGTTCGAGGGGTGGCTGCACCGGATCACGACCAACCTCTTCCTGGATATGGCGCGCCGGAAGCAGCGGATCAGGTTCGAGGGGCTGGCTGACGAGACGGAGGCGCGCCTCGGTGGCTCCGAGCCGACTCCTGCCCAGGCATTCGACGACCGGCACCTGGACGGCGACATTCACGCCGCGCTCATGGCGCTTGCGCCCGAGTACCGCGCGGCGGTGATTCTGTGCGACATCGAGGGACTGTCCTACGAGGAGATCGCGGACACCCTTGGCGTGAAGCTTGGTACTGTTCGCAGCCGCATTCACCGCGGCCGCGCTCAGCTCAGGCAGGCCCTTGAGCACCGGCGCCCCCGGCGGCTTGGCGCCCCGGTACCGCAGCCGAGGCTGCAAATTGACCTGCCGGTGACACAGGGAGGCCAGCCTTGACGCACCTCGGCCAGCGGCTGTCCGCGCTGATCGACGGTGAACTCGAGGGCAGCGAGCGCGAGCGCGTGCTGCTGCACATGGCCAGATGCTTGTCGTGCCGCGATGAAGTCGCCGCGCTCCGGATGCTTAAGCGCAGGATGAACGAGCTGGGCGAGGCGGCAGCAGGCGCTGCGCTGACCGGCCGCCTGATGAGCCTCCGGGAATCCGGCCTGACCAACGGCATGCCGGCAGCCGAGAGTGCCTGGCCGCCGCCGCAACCGCCGGGCGGCTGGGAGGTACCCGGGAACGGCGGGCGCCCGGAGCAGCGCATTGGTCGCTACTTCCTGACCGGGTCGCTGGCTGTTTTCCTGGCCGGCCTTGGCACGGCCGTGTTCATCGCGGGTGGCGAGCCGCAGGCACAGGCTCCGTCTCCGCCGGTGACGCCGTCGGTCGACGTGCTGGTAGTGCCGCACAATCCGGGGAGCGCCTCCGCTGGTCGCGGACGTCGTGAGCACGCCGCTCATTCCGTCCCGTTCACGATGGCGTCGCCGAAGCTGCCCTGACTGCTCGTCCGCGAGGTTCTTGCTTAGTCATCGTCTGCTGCAGTGCAGGCTGCGCTGTTTCGGCATGCCTAGCCGCGTGCGCACGAGGGCAAGAATGCTCCGATGACGGCTGGTCACCCGACCTCGGGCCGTCGCGGGGGAGGCAGCGCATGTCCGACCACCGGACGTATGACGTCGCGGGCTCACCGGGCATGCCAGCGACTCAGGGCGGCGGCCGGTCGAGCGATTTCGGAAGATTCGACTGGTTTGCGGAGCCACTGCATCTCGGTCAGTGGCAGACTGAGCGGTATCGCGGTGACCGAGCCGCCGGACTGCGTGGCTGGCGACTAGCCGGCCTTGTCGCATGCCTGTCGCTTGCCAGCGCCGCAGCCGGCGGGGCCGTCGGTGGCTTCGTCGCCACGCGCAATGTGGGCGGCCAGCCCGATCCGGCTTACAACATCAGCCTCGGGCCGCCCGCGCCGGTCTACCGGCCGGCCAGCTCAGTTGCCGGCGTCGCGGCCCGTGACCTGCCTGGTGTGGTCATGATCAAGGTCAACGGCGGTGCCGGAACCGGCTCCGGGTTCGTCATCCAGGGCGGCTATATCGTCACTGATAACCACGTCGTGACCCTGGACGGGCTGGTGACCAACGCCTCGCTCCGGGTCTACTTCAGTGATGGCAAGTCGGCTGCGGCCCGGCTCATCGGCCGGGACCCGTACTCCGACATAGCTGTCATCAAAGCGACCGGCGTAACCGGCTTGCGGGCGCTGCCGCTTGGTAATTCCGATAGGGTCGCCGTCGGTGACCCGGTCGTCGCCATCGGCTCGCCACTGGGCCTGGCAGGCACCGTGACCAGCGGAATTGTCAGTGCCGTGAACCGCCCGGTACAACCTGGCAGCTCTGCTGGTCTCGCACCGGAGACCTTCTTTGATGCGATCCAGACCGACGCCCCGATCAACCCCGGCAATTCCGGCGGCCCGCTGGTGAATGCTCGTGGTCAGGTCATCGGCGTGGACGCGGCAATCGACACGCTTGGCGCCAATCCGCTGACCGGGGTTCAGGGCGGGAGCATCGGCCTTGGTTTCGCGATCCCGGTGAACCAGGCACGACGGATCATCGTGCAGCTCATCAGGACGGGGTACGCCACTCACTCGGTCCTCGGCGCGACCCTGGACGAGAACTACGCTGGCGACGGAGCGGAGATAATCCCCTCAGGTCAGGGTGGCCAGCCAGTGACACCTGGCGGCCCGGCAGCCCGGGCTGGCCTGCGCCCTGGCGACGTGGTCACTGAGCTGGGCAGCCAGCAGATCGCCAGTGCGGCCGCGCTGATGGACGCGATCAGGTCAGTGCCGCCAGGCTCGACAATCCGGGTGGTCTTCGACCGGCAGGGACATCCGATGCTTGCCCGCATCACGCTCGGGTCGGCCCGCTCCTGAACGCCTGTCGTACGGCGGGGAAACCTGCCGGGCTCGGGATTCTGATGACGCCGGATCACGGGCTACGCTGTCAGAGGCGGCGTAGCCTGCCTGGTCCTAGCCCCTGGAGCCTGCCGTGCTTGACTTGGACTTGCCCAAGCTCTTGTTTCTGGGCGTCGTCGCGCTCATCGTGTTCGGCCCGGAGCGCCTGCCATCGATGGCTGCCCAGGCGGGCAGGGCACTGCGCGAATTGCGCAGGATGGCTGAGGGAGCTAAGTCGGAGCTGCAGGAGAACCTCGGTCCCGAGTTCAGCCAGTTCGACCTTGCTGACATCAATCCCAAGCACTTCGTCCGCAAGCACCTGCTCGATGACCTGACCAGCGAGTCCGTCGTGATCGGTGGTAACGGACATAACGGCAATAACACCGCGACACTTGCAAGCCGCGCGGCGCCGGTCATCCGCTTGTCGCCCGGTGAGAGCCCGCCCTATGACTCTGAGGCCACCTGACCGCGGACCACCTTCGGCGGCGTCAGACTGGCGTAAGGCCAAGCTGTCGGCCAGCCAGGCTCCTTGAGCGGCCGGCCAGGCTCTCGGCGATCTTCCTGAGCTGCAAGGACGCAGGCGCGTCAGGATCGGACAGCACCAAGGGCGTGCCCGTGTCCCCAGCCTCCCGCAGCCTTGGTTCGATCGGGATCTCGCCGAGCAGGGGCACTGGGGCGCCGGTGAGCCTGGTCAGCGTGTCGGCCACCGCGACGCCACCGCCAGCGCCGAAGACGTCGATGCGCTCGCCGCAGTGCGGGCACGGCAGGTAAGACATGTTCTCGATCACGCCCACCACCCGCTGGTGCAGCTGATCAGCCAGCGATCCAGCCCGCTCGGCGACCTCGGCAGAGGCCAGCTGAGGCGTCGTTACGACGACAAGTTCGCTGCCCGGCACCAGGTGCGCTGCGGAGATGGCGACGTCGCCGGTACCCGGCGGCAGGTCGAGGAGCAGAATATCCAGATCGCCCCAGAATACGTCGGCCAGGAACTGCTGCAGAAGCCGGTGCAGAATCGGGCCGCGTAGCGGCAGCGGCTCGTTGCCTTTCTTCAGCATGCCGCTGGAGATGGCCCGGACACCGTGCGCGGTGGGCGGCATGATCATCTGCTCAACCTGCGTCGGGCGGTCCGTCACGCCGAGCATCCGCGGCACTGAGTGTCCGTAGATGTCGGCGTCGAGCAAGCCCACCTTCTGGCCGAGCGCGGCTAGTGCCACGGCCAGGTTGACCGTGACTGACGACTTGCCGACGCCGCCCTTGCCGCTGGCAATCGCGTAGACCTTGGTCAGCGAGCCAGGCTTGGCGAACGGGATCTCCTTTTCCGGCTTCCCGCCGCGGAGTTTGGTCTGCAGCTCGCGCCGCTGCTCCTCGCTCATCACGTCCAGCTCGACCCGCACGGCGGTGACGCCGCCGAGCTTGCTGACCGCGGCCGTCACGTCCCTGGTGATGGTCTCCCGGAGAGGACAGCCCGACACCGTGAGCCAGACGCCGACGAGGACGACGCCTCCAGGCGTGACCTCGATGCTCTTCACCATGCCGAGTTCGGTGATCGGGCGGTGGATCTCGGGGTCGTTAACCGTCGAAAGGGCCTGAGCTACCTGCTCCGGGCTCGGCAGGACGACGCCCGCAGCCGCTGGCGCTGAGTCTGTGGACATGGCCCCATCGTAGGCCCCGCCGACCCGTGCCCGGCCAGCTGAGGCCTCCACCGGGCCGTCGGCGTCAGGCGGCAGCAATTAAGCTCAGGCGGCGTGACGGATCGCACATACCGGCCCAGGCGGACGACCCTGGCGGTGCCTGCCAGCAACCCCAGGTTCACGGTCAAGGCTCGCGAGCTGGCAGTCGATGAAGTTTTTCTCGACCTGGAAGACGCGGTGGCCGCCGCGGAGAAGGAACGGAGCCGCACTGCAGTCGTGCAGGCGCTGCGTGACGGCGGCTGGGGCAGCAAGATCAGAGCGGTACGGGTCAATGACGTCAGGACCGGCTGGGCCTACCGCGACGTCGTCGACGTCGTCGAGCAGGCCGGCGAGTGGCTCGATGCCATCGTGCTGCCCAAGGTGACGGGCCCGCTCGATGTGGGCTGGCTGGACCTGCTGCTCAGTCAGATCGAGCAAGCCACTGGCCTGGCGCAGGGCCGGATCGCTATTGAGGCGCAGATCGAGGACGCAGCAGGGCTGGCTGCTGTCGACGCGATAGCAGCAGCATCACCGCGGCTTGAGGCGCTGGTCTTTGGCCCGGCCGACTTCATGGCCAGCCTGGGCATGCGCTCGCTGACCATCGGCGCGCAGCCGGCCGGGTACGCAGGCGATGCCTTTCACTACGCGCACTTGCGCATCCTGGTGGCCGCTAAGGCGCACGGGCTGCAGGCAATCGACGGGCCTTTCTCGGCCATCCGGGACACCGGCGGGCTGGCCGCGAGCGCCGCCAGCGCGGCAGCGATTGGCTTCGACGGAAAGTGGGTGCTGCACCCCGATCAGGTCAACGTGGTGAATACCGAGTTCTCCCCGTCGCAGGCTGACTACGACCGCGCTGAACTGCTGATCGAGGCATACGAGTACTACACCACCGTGCAGCGGCGCGGTGCCGCCATGCTGGACGGCCAGATGATCGACGAGGCGTCGCGGAAGCTCGCCCTGGTCGTCGCCGTTCGGGGCCGGGCGGCAGGACTTGCCCGTACGCGCCGGTTCGAGCCGCCGGAGTAACGCGCGGCTCAGCGATATCCGGCTGATCACGGGAGAGGTTCGAGTGACGGGTTCCGCGCGGCCATCGGCGCGCTCGCCGAGGGTCCTGGTCTCCCTGTTGCGGGACCGCTCCGCCGGCCGAGAACACGTCACGGACGTTGAGCTGTTCTTCGACCTCGGTTACGTATTCGCTGTCACCCAGCTATCGCATTACCTGCTGCACCATCCGACGCTCATCGGCGCGGTTCAGGCGGCTGTCTTGCTCGCCATGGTCTGGCAACTGTGGGCGTACACGACGTGGGTCACCAACTGGCTCGACCCAAACCGCATCCCGCTACGGCTGCTGCTGCTCGCGCTGCTACTGGTCAGCCTGCTGATGTCCGCTGCGATCCCGTCGGCCTTCGGCAGCACCGGCCTCCTGGTCGGCAGCACCTACGCGGTCACGCAGGTCGGCCGCAGCATCTTCGCGGTCTGGGCGCTGCGGAACCATCAGACGCTCGGCGCGAACTTCGAGCGGATCCTGGTCTGGTGCTGTGTCAGCGGCGCGCTCGCGGTAGCTGGCGGGCTCACCGGCAGCCCGGCGGCCAGGGCATTGCTGTGGCTCGGCGCGGTCGGCGTCGACCTTCTCGGCGGCGCCGTCAGGTTTTACGTCCCGGTCCTCGGCGCGACCAGCACGCTGGACTGGAATATCGAGGGCGGTCACTTCGCCGAGCGCTGCCAGTCATTCATCCTGATCGCACTCGGCGAGTCGATCGTGGTGACCGGCGCGACCCTGGCGGGTCTTCTCACCGGACCGCTTGCCCGGCCGCACGCCCAGCAGGCCCCGGCACTGGCGGCTTTCGCGGTCGCTTTCATCGGCACCGCCGCACTGTGGTGGCTGTACTTTGACCGCAGCGCCGCGGATGCGGCGAGGCTGATCGCCAGCTCCGCTGACCCCGGCAGGCTAGGACGATCCGCCTACCACTTCATCCATCCGATCATGGTGGCAGGCATCATCTCGATCGCGGCCGCAGACGACCTGGTACTGCAGCGGCCGGAAGCTGTCGGCATGGCCTTCACTAGCTGGCTGATACTGGGCGGGACCGGACTTTTCCTCCTTGGCCAGCTCGGGTTCAAGCTCGCCATCTGGCGGCATGTGAACCGAGCGCGCTTGCTTGCCCTCGGCTTGCTTGCCCTCCTCGGGCTGCTAGCGCCGCACGTATCGGCTCTGGCGCTCAGTTGCTGTGCCGCTGCAGTCCTCCTCGCCGTCGCGGCGGGAGATCACGCCGCCCACCGGGAACCGGAACCGGAACCGGAACCGGCCAGCGACGCAACGGCTGGCTGATCCGCGAGCGACCGCTCAGCTCGGCAGTAGCAGCGACGCTGCCCTAGCTGACAAGCTAGGTTGCGGCGGACGCGCAGGAGGCGAGCTGATGCTGGAATCGAACCGTTGGGTCGTGGCTGGGCTGGATGCCGGTGGCACCACGATCAACGCGACAGTGCTTGACTCGGCTGGTCGCTTTCTGGTGTCGGAGATGGCCGAGTCGCCAAGTTGCGTCCGCGACGGTCCGGGCAGCGCGATCGAGGCGCTGGCGCAGGCCCTGGCCGATGCGCTGGAGCGGACTGGTATCAGGCGCGAGGCGGTCCGTGCGGTCGGGCTCGACACGCCCGGGCCAGCGACCGCTGAGGGCGTGATCTGTTCCAGGGGAGCGACTAACTTTGCCGCCGAGCCGTGGCGTGGCTTCGACGTCCGGAGCGCGCTGGAGCTTCGTCTCGGGATTCCGGTTGTGTTCAACAACGACGCGAACGCTGCCGCGCTGTACGCGCATCACGAACATTTCGGACCCGAACTGGCGGACCGGCGCTCATCGGTGTCGGTCATCGTCGGCACCGGCCTCGGCGGTGGCGTTGTCGAAGCGGGCCAGGTCATCCGCGGCGCCGCCGGGATGGCCGGCGAGCTCGGGCACATCTGGCTGCCGATGGACGGCCTGCTGTCGCCTGGCCAGCCAGTGCCCGTCTGCAACTGCGGCCTTCCGGGCGACGCGGAGAGCATCGCGTCGCTGACCGGGATCGAGAAGAACTTGCTGCCCTACTGGCTGACGCAGTTTCCTGGCCATGAACTAGCGGCTGAGCCGCTCAGCGTCGCCGCGAAGCGGGTGCGCGAGTACGGGGAGAAGGGCGATGCGCTCGCACTGATGATCTTCGAGCAACAGGCGATCGCCATCGGCAGGCTGCTCACGATCGCGGCGAACTTCACTGACCCGCACGTCTACCTGGTCGGCGGCGGCGTGGTGGAGGCCAAGCCGCAGTTCCGTGACTGGTTCCTGGACCGCGTGCACGCGCATACCCTCCTGCGCGAGGAGCAAGCGAGGGCGTCGGCGATCGCGCTCGTGCCTGACCTCGATATGGCCGGGGCGCGCGGCTCGGCGATCGCTGCCAGGGCCGCAGTCTTGTCGGCCATCGGCGTGGGCTGACTGGCATGGCGATGCCTCAGGTGCGGGCGGCTGTCATGCGGTCCAGGATCGCAGCGCCGCCAGCAGGCCCCCGGTGAGCTCGGCCCGGCTGTCCATCGCGTCGGCGTCGGCGTCGGTCACCCAGCGCACCTCGGCCGCGTCGTCGCCCGCGCTGGCGTCAGCCGGGGCGACGCCCGGCGCCAGCACTGCGAGGTAATCCCTCACCTCGATGATCACGCCGCCGGCGCCGGGCAGGTCCACTGCGCCCAGTAGCCGGCCGCACGTCACCGCCAGCCCCGTTTCTTCCAGGACCTCGCGGACTACGGCCTGCTCGTCTGTCTCGCCAGGCTCGAGCCGGCCGCCCGGAATGGACCAGAGCCCGATTCCCGGCTCGTGCCCGCGCAAGATCAGCAGCAGCCGCCCGGCTTCATCCCTGATGACAGCCCCCACGCACTGCAGCCGGGCGGGCGTGCTGGGTTCGGGTGCGTGACCGGCTGGCTCTGCCACGGGTCCATTATGTCCGGCAGCGGAGATTACCGTGGCGTCAGCATTTGACGCAGGCGATACGGGGGATAACCCTGTGTGACATGAGATCCGCACTTACCTGCCCGCGCTGCGACAGCGTAGTGCGCGAACCGACCATTTGGTCCAGCGCCTACCACTGCGAGCAGCATGGTGAGGTGCATCCGCTGCGCTCGGCGCTTAGCCCGTCCCCGGAGGGTCTGGACGGTGTCCTGCGCGACGCGCATGTCCCGGTCTGGGTGCCATGGCCGCTGCCGCTGGGATGGCTGGTCACCGGCTTCGCGATAGCCGGTGACGAGCGGACCGGAACCCGCGGTTGCTCGGTGGCGCTGTCCGGTCCGAATCCCGTCGGCGGCCCGGCCGAGATGATGCTGATCTCCGAGGAACCGGGCGTCGGTCTCGGCGCCAGGTTCGCCGGCCTCGGTGGCCGGGATCCGGGCATGCAGTTCGCCGCCGGACCGCCTGCCGCGGTGGTGGAGTTCGCCAATCACGAGTTCCCGCTGTGGAACGTGGAAACCCCCGACCGGGCTGCGTTCGCCGGCGAGGTGAGCGGAACGTGGCTGTGGGTCGTGCTCTGGCCCCCGACCGCTGGCCTGCTGATGGTGGACCCCATGAAGCTTCGCGACCTGCGTGATCCTGGCCAGGAGCTAGACATTCCGTTCGGCGCTCTGTCGCCGCAGCTTCCCGGCTAGTGTCGGCAGCGTGCGCGCCGACCTGCACACTCACAGCAGCGTTTCGGACGGTACCGAGCCGCCAGCTGTCGTGATCCGGCGCGCCGCCGAAGCCGGCCTCGATGTGGTCGCGCTCACCGATCATGACACTGTCGGCGGTCAGCGCGAGGCCGCGGGTGCACTGCCGCCGGGGCTGACATTGGTGCCGGGAGCCGAGCTCTCGTGTCGCATGGAGGGTCACAGCGTTCACTTGCTGGCGTACTTGTTTGACCCGGAGAACGACGCGCTCGCCGGTGAACTCGCAGAAATCCGGGAAAGCAGGCTCCACCGGGCTCGCGCCATGGTCAATAAGCTTGCCGAGCTCGGCGTGCCAGTCACCTGGGAGCAGGTCAGCGAGATCGCCGGCGGTGGTGTGGTGGGCCGGCCGCACATTGCCCGGGCAATGATCGAAACCGGTGTTGTCTCCAGCGTGGACGAGGCCTTCACGCCGAGGTGGATTGGCCCGGGCGGACGTGCTCACGTCGCTCGGTACGCGCTAGACCCGGTCAAGGCAATCAGGCTGGTCCGGGCGGCTGGTGGCGTTACGGTACTGGCCCACCCGCGCGGCGCTGAGCGCGGCTGGCAAATCCCCGACGAGGTGATTGCTGATCTTGCAGCTGTCGGCCTGACTGGCATTGAGATCAACCACCCCCAACAAGGCGACAGGGAACGGCAGTTGCTAGGCGAACTCGCGCATTCGCTGGGTCTCGCGCCATCGGGCGGCAGTGACGACCACGGTGCCCTGACCGGCTTCCGGATCGGATCTGAGATCGCACCGGACGGCGGGTACGAGGCGCTGGTCAGCCAGGCCGCCGGTGCCAGGCCGGTGACGGGGAGTTGAGACCCGCGGCGCAGGTCCGGACTATCGTTTCGACGTGCTAGCCCGAACTGGTAAGGCTAGCTGAGGGCCAGCGGCCCAGCCGAGGTCCTGACAAGCCAACCAGGCCGTCACCATGAAAGGGCAACGGTACCGATGAGCAGTGACGAGGCTCGGATCGACACCGTGCGAGGCAAGGCCAACTCCTGGATCGTCGGGGACGACGACGAGGTGATCGTTATCGACCCCGGCGACGACGCGGCTGCCGTGCTCGCCGCTGTCGGTGACCGGGAGATCATTGCGGTTATCTGCACACATGGCCACGCCGGACATTCGGCCGCCGCTATCGGGGTCGCCGAACGCGACGAAGCCCCTGTCGCGTTGCACCCGGCCGACCGCCAGGCATGGCGCGAGTCGCATGACGATGAAGCCGAAATCGAGATGGAGGACGGCGGCCGGTTCGAAGTGGCTGACGTGACGCTTGAGGTAGTGCACGCTCCCGGCCATAGCCGGGGCTCGGTTCTGTTGTATTCCGAGGAACTCGAGGCTGCGTTCACAGGGGACGTAGTCAGCGAAAACGGTCCTGTCCCGCACGAAGACGGCTTCCCCAACTGGGGCCGGCAACTCGATGCGATCGGTGCTCACGTGCTGACGCTCCCGCCGGAGACACGGCTGCTACCCGGTCACGGCGGCGAACTGACCGTCGCGGATGCCGAGAAGAGATTCAACTCGTGGGTGTCCGCGGGCCAGGACCAGATTGTCAGTACCGTCCAGGAGGATGCCGAGTAGCGCTCTGCTGACCGGCAAGCACGGCGGTCTAGCAAGCACGGCGGTCTGGCAAGGATGGGCAGATGGAACAGCTTGGCTTCGAGGGGATGCCGCGACGGCTTTATGCCTGCACGCCCACGAGGCTGAGCACGTGGCTGGACTGCCCGCGCCGGTACCGGATGACCTACCTGGATCGTCCGGCGCCATCGAAGGGGCCGCCGTGGGCGCACAACAGCCTGGGCGCGAGCGTGCACAACGCCCTCGCCGGATGGTGGCGGCTGCCGCTGCGGCAGCGGACCGTGACCGCGGCCGGCGACCTGCTCGACAGCGGCTGGCTGTCCGACGGCTTCGCCGACACCGCGCAGTCGTTGATGCACCGGCGGCGATGCCGGCAGCTAGCAGAGGCATACGTCAGCGACCTCGACCCTGCGGCCGAGCCTGCTGGCGTAGAACGAACCGTGGCCACCCGAACAGACCTGATCACGGTGTCCGGGCGGATCGACCGGCTAGATGACCGAAGGCATCCCGGCGGCGAGCCGGGTGAGCTTGTCGTCGTTGACTACAAGACCGGGCGGCACCGGCCAAGCGTCGATGACGCGCGCACGTCGCTAGCGCTCGCCCTTTACGCGCTCGCGGCAAGCCGCGTGCTACGGCGCCCCTGCACGAAGGTCGAGCTCCATCATCTGCCTACCGCCAGCGTGCTGGCCTGGGACCATACGCCGGAGTCACTGGCCAGGCAGCTCGGCCGCGCCGAGGCGATCGCCAGCGAGTGTGCTGCCGCGGATGAGACGTATAAGGCTGCGGCAGCCGGAGACCCGGCAGCTGCCAAGGTATTCGCGGCGCGGCCTGGCCCTGGCTGCAGCTGGTGCGATTTCCGCGCGCATTGCCGGGAGGGCACTGCCGCATCGCCGCAACGCCGGCCGTGGGACGGCCTGGCGGTGACCGCAGCCGACGACACAGCCGCAGCCGACGACACAGCCGCTGCGGACCATATGGCCGCTTCCGACGATGCGGGGGCTGCCGACGAAACGACGCCCGCGTCAGCTGGTCTGCTCGCGGGGGCTGTACCCAGCCAGCGTCGAGCCTGACCGAGCAGATCAGGACTGGCTGGCAGTCGTCCTTGCCGCGGCCTGGTGCTGGCTGCGGCCACAGGAGTGCACAGTTGGCTGCTGACGCTCGGCGGCGTTCCAGAACTGGGTCAGCGAGCTCGCCGTCGTAACGGGCGCGTCGATCGCTGGCGAGTGCGCTGCTCCTGGAATGCAAGTCCGCTCGGCGCCGAGCTGCCGGGCCATCAAGTCCTGGACGGCTGGCGGCCATGCATCGTCATTCTCGCCGTACACGACCATCGTGGGCAGCCCGCGCTCCACCAGCTCAGCTAGCTCACCCGTCCGGTCCGGGCAGCTGAGCAGGTATCTCGCGAGCACGATGAGGCTGACCGGGCAGGTCCGCAGCGCCCGTTCCCGAAGGAAAGCGATGATGTGCTCGTCGGCGCCTTCGGCCCTGGCCTGTGGTTCATGCTGATCGTGCCAGGCAATCCGCACCATGGCGCGAAGCTGCTCTACGTCGTCAGGCGCAATGCCCCCTGACGGGTCGAGCAGACTCACTATCTCGTGCAGCATCTCAGCGCGCTGGCCGCCGATCGCGCCTGGCCCCGACCCGAGAAGAGTCAGCGACAGGAATCCCGTCGGTCGTTGCAGCACCGCGTCGCGCGCGATGAGGCCGCCCATCGAGTGGCCGACCAGGTGTACCCGGCCGGCTTCGCGCGGCACTGCATCGGCTATTGCGAGCACATCCCCGGCCATTGCGTCGGCCGCATATCCGTCTCGCCCCGGCGCATGAGGGCTCTGGTATTGCCCGCGCAAGTCGACCGCGATGACCGTGCGGCCGGCCGCTGCCAGCGGCTCCAGGATCGGCAGGAAGTTCTCCTTGCTGCCGGTGTAACCGTGGACGAGCAGGGCCGGCCTGCGGTGCGGGACTCCGCGAGCTGGCTGTGCCTCAAGGATCGCGAACCTGCCGCGAGCGGTGGCCAGTGTTCCCGACCGCACGCCCTCGGGCAACTGCAAGGACCTGATGGTGCTCACGGGGTCGCAGCCTACCGAGAACTAGCCGAAATGTAACAGCCCAATAACGCAGGCTTCACCGAAAAAGATACCCCTCGGCTGGCGCAGCGCTAGGCCCTTAGCTACTCGGCCTGCTGTTACTCGGCCCGGCCGGGGCCTGCCTAACCGGCAGCTTGCCTAACCGGCAGATCGCCTAACCGGCAGATCGCCTAACCGGCAGCTGCCTGATCGTTGCCCGACTGACCCGCAGGCGGCCGAGTTGACTGGCCTGCATCCGACTGGCCGCCGGACGACGCGTCGGCTGGTCGGCCGCCGCGGGTCCGGCGACGACTGCGCTTGCTGCGCTGGGTGGTCCGGTCCGGTCCGGCCGGTCCGGCCGATCCGGCCGATCCGGCATTGCGCGGCTGATGGCTCTTGGCCGGACCGCGCGAGCGGGTCTTGCCGGTTTCGCCGATGTCTTCGAGCGACTCGGCCTCAAGACCGAGCCTGGCGCGCTGGCCGCGTGGCAGTACGCCGGTCGCGTTAGCGGCGATGCCTAGCGCAGTGAACAGGTGTTCCGAGGTCGAGTACGTCTCGAGCGGCTCCGGGAAGTCCAGGTGCAGCGCGTCGTTAATAGTCTTCCACCGGGCCACGTCGTTCCAGTCCACGAATGTGACGGCGACGCCATTCCGCCCGGCTCGACCCGTCCTGCCAATCCGATGCAGGTAGGCCTTCTCGTCCTCGGGACACTCGTAGTTGATTACATGCGTCACGTCTTCGACATCGAGGCCGCGCGCGGCAACCTCGGTCGCGACGAGCACGTCCACTTTGCCGGACCGGAACGCCCGCAAGGCTCGCTCCCGCTGGCTTTGGCCGAGGTCACCGTGGATCGCGGCGGCCGCGAAGCCCTTGGCTGTCAGCGTGGCGGCCACCTGGTCGGCTGAGCGCTTGGTCCGGCTGAACACGATAGTCAGGCCGCGCCCCTCGGCTTGCAGGATCCGTGCCAGCACCTCGATCTTGTCCATCTGGTGCGCGCGGAACACGTGCTGCTCCGTGGCCGGCACGTGGGCCGGCTCGTCGTGCTGCTCCGCCCTGATGTGCATGGGCCTGCTCAGATGCCGCCGGGCTAGCGTTACGATCTCGCCCGGCATCGTCGCCGAGAACAGCATCGTCTGCCGCGTCGCCGGAGTGAGCTGGAGGATGCGTTCGACGTCGGGCAAGAAGCCGAGATCAAGCATCTTGTCGGCTTCGTCGAGCACCAGCTGGCGAACCCTGCCGAGCTTCAGGTGGCCTTGCCGTGCCAGGTCGAGTAGCCGGCCCGGCGTACCGACGACAATGTCGACCTTGGCCAGGGCGTCAATCTGCGGTTCGTATGCGCGGCCGCCGTACAGCGTCACGACGCTGGCGCCGATTCGCGCTCCCGCGACGCGCACATCGTCAGCAACCTGAATAGCTAGTTCGCGGGTCGGGACGACGACGAGCGCGCGCGGCGCGGCAGGCTCGCGTGCGGCCTCGCCGAGCCGCTCGAGGATCGGGATGCCGAACGCGAAGGTTTTGCCAGTACCGGTTCGCGCCTGTCCGATCACGTCGTGGCCGTCAAGCGCGATCGGCAAGGTCAACGCCTGGATAGGAAACGCGGTAGTGATCCCCTCAGCCTCCAGCGCGGCGCAGATAGGCTCGGCGATACCGAAGTCCCGAAAGGTCTTCCTGCTGCTTGCCAGATCTTCGTCCAGCGCCCCGGTGCCCGGGTTTTCGTCCATGCTCGTGGTATAGGTGCTCAGCGCTAACGCCTCCAGTAGTGGCCCTCAGCTTGGCCTGGCGGACAATGACCAGGTCAACTCGCCGGGGGCGGGCAAATCACCTCTCCTGCGGGCGGCCACGCCGGACTAGGCTCAGGCGTGGCATTCACCGAGAGGGAGCGGCGCACATTACCGACTCGGCACCAGCTACTCCGCATAAGTGGCCGGGCGGTCATGCGCCTGACAGTCTCTACAACGCGGTCAGGGGAATCCGCATTCCTGATGCGGATCTGGCTGCAGTGTAGCAAGACTGTGCTCGTGCACTTGTGCGACGCTCGGAGGGCTGCCCAGCCGACTCTTGTTAGGCTGCGGCGGTGAGCGATGAAAGCCCCCAGGCGAGCGCCGCTGACGGTGTCCTCGACCTGCTGGGCCTGCTTGCTTATGCCTCGCTGACGGCGTTCTTCCGGCTCGCAGAAGACGCCTCCCTGGCCATCTCGCTCTCGGACAAGACCGCGCTCGCCGAGATGGCGGTGGCGGAATTCGGGCATTTCCGGCTGCTGCGCGGTCGCATCGAGGAGATGTCGGTCGATCCCACCGGAGTCATGCAGCCGTTCGTTGCGCCCGTGGACGACTTCCACGCCAGGACCGCCCCGTCGGACTGGCTAGAAAGCCTGGTCAAGGCATATGTCGGGGATGGCATCGCGGCGGACTTCTATCGCGCCATCGCTCAGGTACTCGACTCCGATACCAGGGATCTCGTGCTGGCGGTGCTTGCTGACACTGGCCACGCGGAATTCGTGATCGCCCGTGTCCGGGAGGCCATTGAGGCCGATCCGCGGGTGGCTGGGCGGCTCGCCTTGTGGGCGCGGCGGCTGGTTGGCGAGGCACTCGGCCAGGCGCAGCGGGTGGCTGCGGAGCGGGAGCCGCTCGCGCGGATGCTGGGCGGGGAGGCCGCCAGCCAGCTCGGCGATATCGGGCGGATGTTTGCCCGGCTGACCGATGAGCATGCCGCGCGCATGGCGGCGCTGGGCCTGGCCGACTAGCGCCGGCCAGCTGCGCCGCGCGTTAGGACGGCTCCCAGCTACCCAGGGCCTGCTCGGAAACTAGCGGCTACTGAAACCGACCCGGCGCGGCTCAGTGCTGCTGAACTCCATGTACGCGATCTTGTCCGCGGGGACTAGCACCCGCCCACCCTTGTCAGTGGCCAGTACCAGCACGCCGTTGTCGGCGACGGCGGCCTTGAGGGCAGCCTCGATATCGGGCGCTTCCGACTCGGTCTCGACCACGAGTTCACGGGGCGCGGACTGGATTCCGATCTTGACTTCCACAGCTCTCCTGTCAGCCGGTCATAGGCCAATCGCTGATGCCCCGCCAGGCCAGCCGGGCGATCAATTGCTCCGCAGCGTCCTTGGGGATCTCCTGATCTGTGCTCAGCCAGTACCGTGCGCTGACCTGGGCCATGCCAACGAGTGCCATGCCAAGCAGGTGCGCTTCGGCATCGCTTACGCCCGCGTCCGCACGGATGAACTGACTGACCATGTCGGCGCAGTCGTTCATGGCGCGGTCCAGCTTTTCTCGCACGGCCGGCTCATTGCTGAGGTCGGACTCAAACACCAGCCTGAATGCCTCACCCGCGCCCGCCACGAAGTCGTAGAACGCTTTGAATGTGGCTGGCACGCGCTGGCGGTTGTCCGTCGTGGATGACAGCGCGTCGCTCATGATCCGGACGAGCTCTTCGGCGCTCTCGTCCAATAGCGCCAGGTAGAGCTCCAGCTTGCCGGGGAAGTGCTGGTACAGCACGGGCTTGCTGACGCCGGCGCGCTCGGCGATTTCATCCATCGCTGCCGCGTGGTATCCCTGGGCGACAAAAACGTCGCGGGCTGCGCCGAGCAGCTGCAGCCTGCGGGCAGGGCGCGGCAGACGTGTACTGCCTGCCTTGGCCTGTTGCGAAACGGTCAACGGTGGCTCCGGGTAACTGCTGCCTGAAGTAGCGGCCATGCGCCTGCTCTCTAGCACGCAATCCTACGACCGGGTAAGCCCCGAGCCTGGATCAGCGGTATTCGTCGTCGTCAACGGAAACCGTCTGGGCCTGCTCGATGCTGTCTGCCTCGTTCGCCTCCAGCGGCGGCTCCGGCAGCTCAGCCAATTCGTCGGCACTGCCGTCCTCGGGCAGCGCGTCGGTCTGCTGCTCTGCCGCGTCCGCGTCAGGTGCCTCGAGGCTCATATCGCTCATTGCCGCGCCTCCGGGTAGAAATCAGGCAGTCGAATATATTTACGAATAGCGTACTGCGGGCGACACTGGTTGTATCAGTACCCGGCCCGGGACTGACATTCGCGCTCGATCAACGTCAGAATTAGTAGTCGATCGAGCGCGGGGTAGGGAGTTGCCATGCGCAGTATGTGGAAGGGGGCAGTCTCCTTCGGCCTGGTCATGATCCCAGTAAAGCTCTATGCAGCGACTGAGACGCAGGACATCGCGTTCCGGCAGGTGCACCGGGAAGACGGCGGCCGGATCAGGTTCCGCCGGTTCTGCACGATCGACGAGCAGGAAGTGCCGTACGAGGACATCGCTAAGGGCTACGAGCTGCCCGGCGGCGAAATGGTCGTGCTGACCGAGGAGGACATGGCCGACCTGCCGCTGCCGACGACGAAGAACATCGAGGTCGTGCAATTCTGCCCGATCGATCAGCTCGACCCGATCCTGCTTAACCGGAGCTACTACGTCGAGCCAGAGGCAGCCGGCGCGCGAGCTTACTGCTTGCTCCGCGACGCGCTTGAGGAGTCCGGCAAGATCGCCATTGCCCAGGTCGCGCTACGGCAGCGTGAGTCGCTCGCAGTCCTGCGCGCGAGGGACGGAGTCCTGGTGCTGGAGACGCTGCTCTGGCCCGACGAGGTCAGGGACCCCGCGTTTGGTTTCCTCAGCGACGACATCGAGGTCAGGCCGCAAGAGCTGCGCATGGCCAGTTCGCTGATCGAGTCCATGACCGTGGATTTCGACCCGGATGAATTTCACGACAGCTACCGCGAAGCACTGCAGGAGTTGGTCGCGGCCAAGACCGAAGGCCGGGAAGTAGTCCAGCCCGAGCTCGGCGGGGCGCCGGCGGGTGACACGACTAGCCTGGCGGATGCCTTGCGCGCCAGCCTCGCCGCCGCCAGGGGCGGCAAGCTCGGCGCTGTTCCTGACGTGGCGGACGAGGAGGACGAAACTCCTGCTCAGCGGCGAGGAACCGGGACTAAGGCCAGTACAGCTAAGGCGGGCGCAGCGAAGGCCAGTACGGCTAAGGCCAGCGCCGTGAAAACCGGGACGGCCAAAGGCAGTGCCGCTGCTAAGAGCAGTGCTGCAAAGGACACGCCGAGTGCGGCCCGGTCGGGTGCTGCCGGTAAGGCCGGCGCAACCGGGAAGCCCGCCGCCAAGACCGCGGCTCCAGCCAAGGCCGGAACGCGCGCCAAGGCCGCGTCGGCCGAGGAGGAGAAGACCGCTCAGCGGCGGCCGCGGCGCGCCAGTTGACCGCCCGGCGACGCGCACTTGCCGCCATCCCGTAGAGCTGCCGGGGCCGGCGGGCCGTGAGCCTGCAGCCCGGACGGCACCCGCCCCGCGACGCCAACTCGCCGCCATCCCGTAGAGCTGCCGGGGCCGGCGGGCCGTGAGCCAGCCGGCCCGGAAGGCACCCGCCTAGGGACGCGAGCTTGCCGCCGACTGCGGGCCGTGAGCCTGCAGCCCGGACGGCACCCGCCCGGCGACGTCAGCTCGCCGTCAGCGGGCATCACCCAGCCGGTCTTGGCGGCGGCGGCTCGCCAGGCTGATCGTTCCCGGGTCTGCTGAAGTTCGATGTACCGCTCATCAAAAGACATATCCGGTACAACCGATATCGCCGGGCACTGCGCAGGCGACGTTACCGCTGGTCGTGGCTTTATGTCCGGGACAGGGCGGGCGATCTGACAGGGCCGAATTCCGCTACCGGCGGGTACGATATTCCGTTATGACTATCCCGATCGGGGCTGGTGAGACCCTGCCCACCAGCGCCGGCCCGGTGCCAAGCATGCCGGGAGGCGCCGCGCCGATCCAGCCGTGGCCAGGCAAGCTGGTCCCGCTCAGTGTCGGCGACGTGTTCGTGCGTAGTACGCCAGCCCAGCCAGGCGCCGAGTCGGCTGTGCTTGTGCATGGTCTAGGTGGCTCCGCGCTGAACTGGACCGACCTCATGGGGCTTCTCAGCCAGCCCGGCAATGCCGGGGCTGGAATGGCCTGCGAAGCGCTTGATTTGCCGGGGTTCGGATTCTCGCCGCCCCCAGCCGACGGTGATTACTCGCTCGCGGCGCGGGCCGCGGGAGTCATCTCGCTGATCGAACAGCGCGGCAGAGGACCAGTGCATTTGATCGGGAACTCGCTTGGCGGCGCGATCAGCACGCGAGTGGCCGCGCGCCGTCCGGACTTGGTTCGCAGCCTGACGTTGATCTCGCCGGCACTGCCCGACCTGCGGCCGCGGCTGCTGCCTGCCCGGCTGGCGGTCGTCGCTGTGCCCGGCCTCGGCCGCTGGCTGCTCGGCAAGATGCTCACTATCCCGCCGGAGCAGCGCACCGACACCTCGATCGGGGAACTGTACGCGGACCCGAGCCGCCTTCTCCCGGAACGCCGCGCGGAGGCGATCGCCGAAGTCAGCCGTCGCGACCGGCTGAGCTACTCGGTAGACGCATTGCTTGGCTCGACCAGAGCCCTGGTGGCCGAGTACACCCGGCCCGGACCGGCTGCGCTCTGGCAAGACGCGGCCAACGTGACAGCGCCAACGCTGCTCATCCACGGAAGCCATGACCGCTTGGTGAACCCGGCGATGGCCGGGCGAGCGGCTCGCACGTTCCGCAACTGCCGTGCCGTGGTGCTGCCGATGACCGGACACGTCGCGATGATGGAGCAGCCGGAACAAGTCGCTGCGGAGATGCGGGAGTTCCTGCGCCGGGCGCTGGCGCAGCAGGTGCTTGGCGAGACGAGTCCCGCGCGCGGTTCGCGGCGCCAGGGACCGGCATCAGCGGGCGGCCGCAGCGCCCTGAGCCCGGCCAGCCCATGACGTCGTCCCTCAGATGCTGATTGCCGCCGAGCACGTCCTGACAGGTGAGGATGGGGACGACCACGTTCCCGCCCTGGGGTTTGTTGACATAGCAGACGGCATGATCAGCCGCGTTGGTACCGGTCAGCAGCCGGCCGATGTCACGCTCGCGGACGGGTACCTGCTGCCTGGCTTTGTTGACTTGCAGGTCAACGGCTTTTTCGGAGTCGAGTTCCAGATCGCCGACGCTGACGCCTGGGCACGGGTGATGACGCGGCTGCCGGAGACCGGGACGACTGCCTGTGTGCCGACGATGATCACTGCGCCGGTCAGCAGCCTCGCAGACGCGCTGCGAACCGCCGCGGCGTTCGTGCCGGACCTGCCGCCCGGCGGCGCTCGCGTGCTTGGCGTGCATGCCGAAGGGCCGTTCATCTCGCCAGCCCGGCGGGGTGCGCATAACGAGAAGTGGATCACTGATCCCACCCCGAGTGCGGTCGCCGAGCTTGCCGAAGCCGGCCGCGGGCTGCTGAGGATTGTCACGATCGCGCCTGAGATGCCGGGTGCGCTGACAGCGATCGAGGCACTCTCTGCGGCCGGCGTGCTGGTCAGCGTCGGGCACAGCGACGCGACAGCGGCGCAGGTCGGGGCTGCCGCGGAGCGCGGTGCGCGAATGGTGACGCACCTGTTCAACGCCCAGCGCCCGCTTGGCCACCGAGAGCCGGGCGTCGTCGGCCAGGCGCTCACCGACCCGCGGCTGACGAGCGGGCTCATCGTCGATCTGCATCACGTGGCGCAGGCGGTCTGCGGCCTGGCCTTCAGGGCGGCGCCCGGCCGGATCCTGCTGGTCAGCGACGCGGTGGCGGCGGCCGGCATGCCGCCTGGCGAGTACCTGCTCGGCGGCGAGCTGATCAGCTTGCCGGCTGACGACGGCGCTCCACCGGTCCGCCGCGATGGCACCATCGCCGGGTCGGCGCTGCGGATGGACCGCGCCGTGGCGAACGCGGTGCGGTCCGGCCTTTCGCTGCCTGCCGCGGTCGCGGCGGCGACCCGGATTCCCGCGGACCTGATCGGCCGGCCGGATCTTGGCCGGCTGCGGCCCGGCGCAGCGGCGGATCTGGTCTGGCTCAGCCCGCAGCTGCGAACCCGGGCGACCTGGATAGCCGGCCGGTTGGTGTATACAGATGGCGCCGCCGGCACGCTGGCCGCTGTGCGCGCGTGATCAGGAAAGGACAGCGATCTCATGCAAGCTCCCAGCGCGGCCGGACCGTCGCTGATGCGTCAGGAAATCGAGCAGCAGCCCGAGGCGCTGAGGGCAACGATCGACGCGCTGCTGCCGCGCCGGGATGAGGTGGCCGCGCTGGCCGCGCGGACGAAAGCCGTGCTGTTCATCGCGCGCGGGACTTCGGATAACGCGGCTGTGTACGGTAGCTATCTGGTTCAGGCGCACGCTGGCCGACTGACCTCCCTGGCGGCGCCATCGATCGCGACGACCTATCAAGCGCGGATTGACTTGTCCGGGGTACTCGCGGTGGCGCTATCGCAGTCTGGCCGGACCGAAGAAATCGTCGAGACGCTGGTCTGGGCGAAGGACTGCGGCGCCCGGACAATGGCGATCACCAATGGCGGGGCTGACTCGCCGCTGGCGGAGGCTGCCGAGGTCGCTTTCGTGACGCAGGCCGGGATCGAGCGGGCGGTGCCTGCTACGAAGACATTCACCACTCAGCTGGCTGCGCTGGCAGTCTTGGGGCTCGGCCTGGGCGCGCCGCTGGGTGCCGGGCAGCTTCGGGCAGTGCCGGATGCCGTTTCGGAGCTGCTGGCCCGTCCGGTCGATTTGGAGCCGATCCTGGCCAAGCTGGCGAAGGTAGCGGGCGTAGTGGTGTCCGGGCGCGGCATGGCGTACGCCGCCGCTCTCGAACTGGCGATCAAGCTGAAGGAAGCGTGTTACCTGCACGCCATGGGCTTGTCTTACGCGGATCTGCTGCATGGCCCGATCGCGGTGGTCGACGCGGAAACGCCGGCCATCGTGGTTGCGGCCGACTCCGGCCCAACGCTCGCCGGCACGGTCGACCTGGCCCGGCGGGTGACCGGGGCGGGAGCGGCGGCGTTCGGCATCGGCGGCGGTGAGGAGCTGGCGTCGGCGTGCACGGCAGCGCTGGCCGGCCCGGCGCTCCCGGAGTGGCTAGCGCCCATCGGCCTGATCGTTCCCGGTCAGTTGCTGACCGAGGCCCTGGCGCGGCGCCTTGGCATCAACCCGGACCAGCCCCGCGGGCTCTCCAAGATCACTCAGACGGACTGACAGGTCGTATCGACCCCCGGCATTTTCACGCACCGCCGCCGCCCCACCAGGGCACCATGGAGTTCTTTTCACGGTTCTTGTCCGCCAGAATCGGCGCAAACCAGGACAGTCGGCGGACAAGATCCGTGAAGAGTGGGAAGGACGCGTGAACTAACCGCCTCAAAAGGGGTATGAGCGCGGCCGTCAGCCGGGCGCTCTGTGGCCGAAGGCTGCGCGGGCGGTGATCATCCGCTGCTGCAGCGTGTGCTGCTCCAGCAGGACCGGGTGAATTGGATCGGCCGGATCCGTGCTGGCCAGCTCGGCCTCGGTCGCGGCCAGGGTTGCGGCATCGGCCAGCGTGACCGGGTACAGCGCGCGCGCCAGCCGCTGAGCGGTGCGAGCGTCGTGGCGCCTGGCAGCGGGCAGCGCTTCGGCAAAGTACCGGTCACGGAACCCGGCCATCAGGTGCTCCTGGCCGGCTACCCAGACCCCCTGGGCGTTAGCCAGGGCTAGCCGGGGCGTCTGGCCGGCCGCCAGCGCGCTGGCCCAAGCCGTGTCCTTTGCCTGCAGGTCGGGTCGCATCGCGCGCCATGTCGCTTGCCGGATGTCGCCGGCCACCGGGTCATCGGCCAGGTAAGCAGCAAAATCGCCGTCGCTCGCCCGATCGTGGGTCGCCAGCGTCGCCAGGATGCGGCCGCGCAGTTCGAGATCGGGGACCAGCGCGGTCGGCAGGGAGCGGCCGGCCAGCCAGAAGCGCAGCAGGTCCAGCTGGGCCCCGCTGTCGGCGCAGCTGGCGTAGGCGCGGGCTAGGACGTGCTGCTCGCGGCTGGCCGGCCGGGCTCGTTCGGTAGCCGAGAGTGCCGCTGCCGCGAGCTGCCGGCGGCCGTCAGTCCGCGCCGCTGGCCCGGCGTAGAAGTCAGCCCCGGCGATCGCGCGCTCCAGAAGCTGCTCAAATCCGGTCACTGGCCGTCCGGTGATCATTCTGCGCGCGACGATCGCCGCGAACTCGGCTGCATCGAGCTCCGCGACCTGGACCATGTGCCAGGCGGCGGTCCAGCAAACCGACTCTGCCAGCGGATCGGACAAGTCCATCGCGGCGGCGAGCAGAGCCTGCCAGGACCCGGCATCCAGGCCGATCGCGGCGAACGTCAGGTCGGCATCGTTGAGGATGATCGCGGCCGGCATCGGGATGCCAGTGAGTTCGGGAACATGCGTCCAGTCGCCGTTCGCGGTGACCTCGACGCGCCGCGCGCACCGCAGGCCCAAGCCGTCTGACTGGTAGATCCCGATCGTGAGCCGGTGCGTTCGCAGCGGCCCGGATGGGTCCGCAGCTGGCGGCGCCTGCGTGATGGCCATCGAGGTCAGGACGCCGTCCGGCCCGGTGACGATCTCAGGCCGCAGCACATTGACGCCAGGCCGCAACAACCATTGCTCAGCCCAGTGCGTCAAGTCGAAGGCGCTAGCGACGGACAGGCAACCAATCAAGTCCGTCAGTGACGCCGACGACCAGGCATACCGATTGAGGTAGCTGTTCAGTCCCGCCCGCATGGCATCCTCGCCGATCAGCGCCGCGAGCTGCCGGATTGCTGCGGCACCCTTCGAATAGGTGATGGCCGGCGGCCGGGTTAGCGCGTGCGCTGCGCTGTCGACGGGTGATGACACCGGCTGGGCGCCGGGCAGGCCGTCCGCCTGGTAGGCGTTCGCTTTGCCCTGCATGGCGAACTCGGCCCAGGCGTTCGGCTGACCAAGAGCTGCGGTCGCGGCGGCGTAGCTCAGGTAGCTGGCCATGGCTTCGGCCAGCCAAAGATCGTCCCACCAGCCACCTTCTACCAGGCAACCGAACCACAGATGCGCTGCCTCGTGCGCCAGCACGACGGCCACGTGATCATCACCGGGATCGGCGGCGCGCTGGAGCAGCGTTTCGCTCACGTACATCACCGCAGGCAGTTGCATCGCCAGCGGTCCGAGTTCGGGGGCGAAGACGATATCGAGTCGGTCGTACGGACAGCGCATGCCGAGCAACTGCTCGTAGTAACGCAACGTTGCGCTGACGATGGCGGGGATTCTTGCCAGGCCAGGTGAACGGGCCAGCGTCTCGCGGCAGCTCACGGTCAATCGGATCGGGCTGGCTCGGTCTGCTCCGCCGCCATTGCCGGCATCCGGCCCGCTGGACGCAGGAACCGTGACGTACGGACCGGCACAGAGCGTGAACTCGGATGGCTTCATCGCCAGGGCTGTTGAGAAGCGCCAGACGCCAGCCGCACCGTTGGCCGGACGGTGAAGCGCCTCGCCGTTGGCAATACATGTCCACCCGGCGGGCAGCGTCACGATCAGGTCGACAGCCGCGCGCAGGTCCGGCTGGTCGAAGCAGCAGAAGACGCGCGGAGCCTCGGTCGGGTAGCAGTTGGCGAGAACGTAACGGGCGCCGCCAACTGGGTCGGTGTAGTGCGTGAGGCCGCTCCCGTCGTGCATCAACGCGATCGTTGCGTTGACCGTCAGGGTGTTGCTCGCGGCGAGGTCCGCGAGCGGCAATCGTCCGTCCGCTACCGAATCCGGGTCGGCGGACACTCCGTTGAGCACTATGTCGTGCACTGCGACGGCGTCAATGTCGGCGAAGGTCGTCGCGCCCGGCTCGCGGCAGCCGAACCGGATCTCGGTACGAGACCGAGCGGTATCGACGCCCGTGGTGAGGTCGAGGAAGATCTGGTAAGACTCAACCTGCAGCAGAGCCGCTCGCCGAGCCGCCACCGCTCTCGTCAGCCCCGTCTCCACGTCGGCATCCTAGTGAAAACGGCGCAGGCCATTAGGCGTTGTCGCAGGTTACCGAGGAGTTCGGGTTGCTGCCCGGCGGGCTACTTTGGCGGCAGCTTCCGGTCGACCTTGTACTGCGCGGCTTGCGCTCGCGGCCTTATCACCATCAGATCCACATTGAAGTGCGGTGGCCTGGTGACGGACCAGACGACCGCGTCGGCCACGTCCGCGTCAGTCAGCGGCTCGGCCACGCCGGCATAGACAGCAGCAGCCTTCTCGGCGTTGCCGCGGAACCGATTGACCGCAAACTCCGCCGTCTTCACCATGCCCGGAGCGATCTCGATGATCCGCACCGGCTTGTCATACAGCTCCAGGCGCAGCGTCTCGGCGATCGCGTGTGTGCCGTGCTTAGCGACCACGTATCCGCCGCCACCTTCGTAACTGATCAGGCCCGCAGTGGAACCCATCAGAACGATCGTGCCCGCGCCGCTGGCAATCAGCTTCGGCAGCAGGGCCTGGGTGACATGCAGAGTGCCGAGCACGTTCACGTCGTACATCGCCTGCCAGTCGTCAGCTGAGCTGTCGGCGACATAGTCAGCGCCGATCGCCCCGCCCGCGTTGGCGACCAGGACGTCACAGCGGTCAAGCGAGTCAGCCAGCGCGAAGACTGCCGTGCGGTCGGTGACGTCCAGCTGATGTACGTCCGCGGTTCCGCCCGCCGCGGCAATCTGCTTGGCCACTTCGGCGAGCCGGTCCGCGCGCCGGGCGGTCAGCACCACCTGGTAGCCCGCATCGGCGAGCTTGACGGCGCTCGCCGCGCCGATCCCACTGCTTGCTCCGGTAACCACCGCGACGGCGTTCATGCCCAGATTCTGCCAGCAGCCATACCTGGGTAGCCGACGGGCTGGCTTACGATCAGGCTGTGGCCGAACTGCGCGGGGTGATCACGGACTGGGGTGGCGTCATGACCAACCCCATTGCGCATACCGTCAATGCGTGGCTGACTGCCGAAGGCATCAGCCGGGATAGCTATGTCACTGTCATGCGGCAGTGGGTCCATCAGGCGTACGCCGACGGTGAGACTGGCACCAACCCGATCCACGCCCTGGAACGCGGCGAATGCAGCAACGATGAGTTCGAGCTCACGCTCGCCAGGGAACTGGTCATGGAGGACGGCGGCGCGGTACCGGCCGACGGCTTGCTGGCCCGCATGTTCGCCGGGTCGACGCTCGACGAGGCGATGCTACGGCTGTTCCGCAAGCTGCACGCCGACGGAGTGCCGACCGGCCTGCTGTCGAACTCGTGGGGCAGCGGGTATCCGACCGAGCTGTTCAGTGAGATGTTTGACGCGGTGGTGATCTCGTCCGAAGTCGGCATGCGAAAGCCTGAGCCGCGGATCTTCCTGCACGCGGCGGGGCTGCTCGGGCTTGAACCGCAGGAGTGCGTGTTCATCGACGACATCCAGGCCAACATCGCCGCCGCGGAGCAGCTGGGGTTCACCGGCGTGCTGCATGACGCTGCCGACGGCACCGCCGAGCGGGTCGCCGAACTCCTGCAAGTCACGCTGGACTGAGCCGCGCCGCGGCTGAACCGCGGCGAGGCTGAGCGGCTGCGGTGCTGGGCGGCTGCGGTGCTGGGCGGCTGTGAGGCTGGGCGGCGCCGGGACTGGATGGCCAGGAACCGGCGTTGGCACTGGGCTCGCAGGCGGCGAGGGGGTGACTTCATGGGGAGGCAGCTGCCGCGTTCCCGCCAGAATTGTGGTTCTCGCGCCGCTAGGGTTTCGGCTGTGGCTGACTACCCGCATCCGCTCAATCCCGGCCGTTCGGCGAATATGCGGGCTAACCGGCGGAAGGACACCAAGCCCGAACTGGCACTCCGGCGCGCCCTGCACGCTCAGGGCTACCGATACCGCAAGGACTACCGGCTGGACTTGAGCGGGACCCGGGTACGGCCGGACATCGCGTTCACTGCGCGGCGGGTCGCCGTTTTCGTCGACGGGTGCTTCTGGCACTGCTGCCCGCAGCATGGCAGCCAGCCGGCCAACAACACCTGGTACTGGGAGCCGAAACTAGCCCGCAATGTTGAGCGAGACCGGGCCGCCGACGCTGCACTGACGGCAGCGGGCTGGAGCGTAGTGCGGGTCTGGGAGCACGAGTCGCTGGAGGCCGCGGTCGGCGTCGTCGTCGCGGCGCTTGCGCTGCCGGCGAACGGGTCACCTGGGAGAGGATCGGCCGGGAGAGGATCGGCCGGGAGAGGGTCACCTGGGAGAGCGTCGGCCGGGAGAGCGTCGGCCGGGACAGCGTCGCCTGGCAGCGGGCGCTCAGGTAGCGAGGCTCGACCGGCCGCTGCGCCCGCCGCAGCAGATGCCTGGCCGCAAGCCGGGCCGGCGGAGCCTGGTAATTAGCTGACCCGGCCGGGACCGGGCTGGCAGACTCGAGGTCTATTCGGTTGCGCTCGGTATTCGGGTGCGCTTCCCTGTTCGCGTTGCGGGGCGTGGTTTGCGCGTATATCTGCCGTCAACCCTGTCGGCAGTGACCGGACTGCTGCGAGCCGGTGAGGTCGGGTCCCCGCCGGTGCGCGGCTACGCGGTCACGCCCGCCTTGCGGGAGTGGTATTCGAGCGGCGACATCGAGGAACTCGAGTACGTCGCGATGATGCATGCCGCCCGCGAGTCGCTACGGCTGCTCGCGGCAGACCCGGCCTCGCCGCGGCGCCGGGTCGTGCTGGCCGCTGAAGTCGCGGGCGAGCACGTCGCCACCACGGCGAGCTTTGAGGAGCCGGCGCTTGTGCAGGTTGACGGCCCGGTCCGGCTCGGCGACATCGTGTCCGGGCACGTGGACGACGTCAGCGCGAAGGACGAGATCTCGGCCGCCGTGGCTGCGCTCGACGCTGCCGATGCCGGTGACGACGACGCCAGGTTCGTGGTCGACGGCGCTGAGGGCAATGAACTCCAGTGGTATGCCACGCAAGAGCTGGAGGAACTGGCCGATCACTGAGAGTGATCAAAGGCTTCTCATGCGTAGCCTAGGCGCCTCGTCAGCCTTGCTGGCCTGAGTGTCTGCAGACGCCCGCCGGTGGCTGGCAGTTCGACTAGCGCGGTCATGGCACCATGGGTGATGCCGCCACCGATGTCGGAAAAGCAAGGAGCGCCGGGATGGATGCCGTCACGAATGTCCCGTTTCCGGGGAATGAGCCGATCAAGGGCTATGCCCCCGGTAGTCCGGAGCGTGCCGCGCTCGAGCAAAAAATCAAGGAACTTTCGGGGGAACGCGCTGAGCTTACGATGACGGTCGGCGGTCACCAGCGGCATGGCGGGGGCGAGCCGATCGATGTCGTGCAGCCGCACAGCCGCCGGCATGTGCTCGGTCAGCTGCGCAATGCCACCAGCGCCGACGTCGCCGCCGCCATTGAGGCAGCGCGCCAGGCCGCACCGGGCTGGCGGGCACTGTCGTTCGACGACCGGGCCGCGATCTTCCTCAAGGCTGCTGACTTGCTGTCCGGGCCGTGGCGCCAGGTCATCAACGCGGCGACCGTGCTCGGCCAGTCGAAGTCGGCCTTCCAGGCTGAGATCGACGCGGCCTGTGAGCTGATCGACTTCTGGCGGTACAACGTGCACTACGCCCGGCGACTGCTGGCCGAGCAGCCGGCTAGTGCTCCCGGCGCCTGGAACCGGCTGGAGTACCGGCCGCTCGAGGGGTTTGTACTGGCGATCACGCCGTTCAACTTCACGTCAATCGCCGGCAACCTGCCGACCGCACCTGCCTTGATGGGCAACGTGGTCGTCTGGAAGCCGTCGCCGACTCAGCAGCTGTCGGCGCACTATCTGATGCGGATGCTGGAGGCCGCCGGGCTTCCCCCCGGCGTGATCAACATGGTGACCGGCGACGGCGCGGCTGTATCCGAGGTCGCGCTGCCGCACGCGGACCTGGCCGGGATTCACTTCACCGGGTCGACCGGAACGTTCCAGCATCTGTGGCGGACGGTCGGCGAGAACATCGCGACCTACCGCGGTTACCCCAGATTGGTCGGCGAGACTGGCGGCAAGGACTTCGTTATCGCGCACCCGTCGGCCGATCCGGACGTGCTGATGACGGCGCTCATCAGGGGCGCCTTCGAGTACCAGGGCCAGAAGTGCTCGGCCGCCTCGCGGGCCTACGTTGCCCGCAGCGTCTGGGACCGCATCGCCGACCGGCTCGTCAGCACGACTGAGGCGCTGACCATCGGCGATGTGTCTGCTGACCTGTCACTGTTCATGGGGGCGGTCATCGACCACCGTTCCTTCGGCCGCCTCCGCGACGCGCTGGGCAGGGCGAACGACCGCGCGTCCGTTTCCGTGCTGACGGGTGGCAACACCGACGACGCCGAGGGTTACTTCGTGCAGCCGACGATCCTGTCGTCGACTGACCCCGCCGACGAGATCTTCACCAGGGAGTACTTCGGCCCGATCCTCGGCGTGCACGTGTTCGAGGATCGTGATTACAACGCCGTCGTGACCCAGGCGGCTGATATCGCGCCGTATGCCCTGACCGGTTCGATCATCGCGCAGGACCGGACTGCGATCGCGCACGCCACCGAGGCGCTGCGGTTCTCGGCAGGCAACTTCTATATCAACGACAAGCCGACCGGTGCTGTCGTCGGGCAGCAGCCGTTCGGTGGCGCCAGGGCAAGCGGCACCAACGACAAGGCCGGATCGATTTTCAACCTGATCCGGTGGGTCAACGCGCGCACCATCAAGGAGACGCTGGCGCCGCCGACCGATTACCGCTACCCGCACATGGGCTGACCCGGATGGGCTGATCCGGCCGGCGGCTGCGCTCGGCGAACGCTTCGCGCAGGTAGTTGCCCGAACGCAGGGAAGTTGATGGCTCCCTCGAGGGCGCGCAGCGGAGGAGTCCGTGACCGAGTACGTGGCTGCTTCACGCGGGCGATATCCGGGACCGGAGAGGGCGCGCGACAGAGCCGCGGCGGTGGGCAGGGCCCCGGCAGCTGGCAGAACCCCGACAGTGGGCAGAGCCGCGACGGCGCGCAGCCAAGCGCGGTGGAGCCGGAACTGCTGGCTTTCCCGTCGGCCGCAAGCAACCCCGAGCGCCAGCCGGTCTCATCGCGGCAAGTGCCAGCCGGTCTCATCGCGGCAAGCAGCCCCGAGCGCGAGGCGCTCGCGCCTGCCGCCAGCGGGCCGACGCGCGAGCCGGTCAGGCTGACGTTGCCTGGACGGCGCGGTCGGCCAGTGCGCGCAGTTCGTCGGCGTAGGCAGGCCAGGCATCGCGGGTGAGGAAGTGACCGACGCCGGGCAATGTGCGCAGCCGGGCACCGGGGATGGCAGCGGCGATCTCGCGTGCGGCAGCGATGCGCAAAAGCGGATCGCCCTCGCCATGCAGGACCAGGGCCGGCGCGGTGATGCAGGCGAGTGGCCCGCCGTGCCACTTCGCGCCGATCTGGCGGCTCTGCGCCTTCTGGTCGCGAAAGCTGGTGACCTGGTGCGCTGCCTCCTTGTCGACAAACTCGCGCACATCGCGCGCGTCGACGTTCTGGCCAGGCCCGGCGTTGATGCGTGCCACAGCCACGGCCAGATCCAGATTGCCGTCAGGGGTGTCGGGATAGCGAAGCCGCGCGAACCGGACCAGGGACATCAGGCGGACGTAGCGCAGGGCACTCAGGCCTTTGGTGTCGCTCGGCACGGCCGAGGAGGTGGTGACGCTCAGCACACGGTCCGGGTGGCGGATCGCGGTGCGCTGCGCCACGAGCCCGCCTAGCGAGTGGCCGAATACGTGAGCTCGCTCCCAGCCGAGCGCGTCGAGGACGGCGACTGCGTCGTCGGTGAGATCCTCGGCACTGTAAGCCGGGGGCGTGTGGCGCAGCAGGGCCTGGATCGGCGGGCGGACGCGCTGGTCCGGCATGCGGGTGGACTGACCGGCGTCGCGCTGGTCGTAGGCCACGACATGGAAGCCACGGCCGGTCAGTTCGGCCACGAGCCCGTCCGGCCACCAGAACCGCGAGGTGCCGAGTCCCATCACCAACAGCAGCGGGTCGCCGCCTGCGCCGCCCAGGTCCTCAAAGGCGATCTGGATCTCGCCGTTGTGCGCATAACGCGTCGTCATCGCATTCCTCCAGTTCGCAAACATCGTTCGCGAACATCGTACGCGATGAGTAGGCTTGGGCGACACTGGAGGCGGCAGTGCCTGATGGCGGCAGTGCCTGGAGGCGGCAGGGCCTGGAGGTGGCGGTGGCAGAACAGGAGGAATCGGTGATCTGGCTGCGGCCGGAGCACGCGCCGGTCGGGCGCCCGGCCGAGCGAAGCCGCGCCGAGATCACCGCTGCGGCGGTGGAGCTGGCTGACCGCGAGGGCCTGGAGGCTGTCTCCATGCGCCGTGTCGCAGCAATCCTGGGCACCGGGGCCGCCTCGCTCTACCGCTATGTGGCCACCCGCGACGACCTGCTCGACCTGATGGCCGACAGCACCGGGAGTGAGTACGACCTGCCTGCCCCCAGCGGCGACTGGCAGGCCGACCTGCTCGTCATCGCCCGCCAGGCCCGGCAGATCATGCGCCGCCACCGCTGGCTACCCGCCATGGTCATCGGCCGCCCCGCTCTCGGCCCCCACGGAGTCGACGTGCTGGAGCACGTACTCGACGTGCTCGCCGACCACCCGGCGGGCCCTGCGCGCAAACTGGAGGCGTTCGCCATCCTCAGCGGACTGACCGCGCTGTTCGTCCAGAACGAGATGGCCGCCGCGGACACTGCGACCCGCCACGCCGCCTACCTCCGCCATGTTGCCGCCGCAGGAGATCACCCCCGGATCACCGCCCTGCTCGCCGCTTCCCCGCCCGACGGCAACCCTGGCGATCAGTTCGACGCTGTACTCGCCCGCACCCTGACCGGCGTGCTGGGCTGACCTTGCTGCGCAGAGTGACCGGAATCAGCGCTGCATCGCCGCGATCTGGCCGAGATGATGAGCGGCTAGCTGAGTCCTGCGCACCGAACAAGGGTCCGGTGAATGCGCCAGGGAAGGCAATCTTGAGCTAATTGGGGTAGTTGTCCATATCTGGCGGGTACGCTCAGTGACAGTAACGCTAGCCAGCTTTGCGGCCGGCTGCGAGCATAGGTGACAGCGGCCCGGGCTGCCCGAATCTGTGCGCCACTGCCCTGTCCGCGCTGGAGGTGCGCCATCGACCGCCTGGTGCTCTGGAACATCGACCTGACCCTGCTCGATGTGGGCCGAGTTTCCCGTGATGCCTACGCTGACGCCTTCCGGCGGGTCACCGGCCGGCCGATGGCTGCCCTGCCGCAGCTGGCCGGACGCAGTGACACCGAGATCTTCTTCGAGTCGCTGTACCTGAACGACGTGCCGACGGGTCAGGACGAGATCGCGGACGCTGAGCTGCTCGCGAGGTACTGCTGGGAGCTGGAGACCGCGTTCGCGGTGCGGCAGGACGGCCTGGCGGAGCAGGGCCGACTGCTGCCCGGAGCGCGCGCCGCAGTGACCGCGGTCGCGGCCCTGCCCGGGGTTGTGCAGACGGTCCTGACCGGCACGATCAAGCCGAACGCTGCGGCCAAGCTGCGCGCGTTCGGGCTGGACCGGCTGTTCGACCTGGAAATCGGCGGCTACGGCTCGGACGCCTACCCGCGAGGTTCGCTGCTGCTGCTGGTTCGAGGTCAGGCGAAGGACAAGTACGGCACTGCGGTCAGCAACGATGCGGCCGTCTACATCGCGGACACGGTCAGGGACGTCGAGGCTGCGGAGATCGGCGGTGCGCGGAGCATCGCAGTCGGCACTGGCCGGAACACTGTCGCGGAGTTGCGTGACGCCGGTGCCGACCTGGTACTGCCGGACTTGTCGGACACCGATCAGGTGATCTCGGCAATCGACCGGCTAACCAGGGTCCCGGCCGGCCGCTAACCCCTCGCAACGTAAGATCTGTCGGCTGTTTGCCGACAGATCTTACGTGATCATGCATTTAGACACACCCGCGTGCTTCGGCCGGACCGGCTGCAGCCGGCTACTAGCCGGCAATCACCGGTAATCCCAGCGACTCCACGTCAACCTCGGGGATGATCACGCTAGGCTCCGCGTCCTCGCCGGTCACGGGCGGCAACGGGTAGACCACGATCCTGGCGCGGCTGCCACTGACCGAGGCGACGTCTATCTCTGCGCAGGTGGTCGGTCCTTCGCCGGTCAGCGGCTCATGTCGGACCAGCCGCATCTCCTGCGATGCGACGCCGGGGATCTCCATCAGTTCTGAGTGGATTATCCCGGTCAGGTGCTTGGCGAATCGCCTGCTGTCTGGAACCGGCGGAACTGGCATTTCACCCCACCCCCTCATCCGACCTACCCGGTATTGGCTGGTGTGACCCTGCCTGGTTCTTGACGCCTATGCTGTAGCTGGTGAGCGTGTGCCTGGAACGATCTTGGTTTGCGAGGTCTGCTTCGCGATCAGGACGTTGTGGTATATAACAGTCCGGTCGACGAGGACGGACTAGCAGAGTTGTTGGGGGCGTAGGGCGTGGCCGACGACCTGACGCTGGCGGCCGGGCGTGACTACGGCGACACGTTGTGGACGCCAACCGCCGAGTCTGCTGCACGAACCGAGATAGTGCGCTACAGCCGGTGGCTGGCCGCGACCGGCGGCCCGGATTTCACCAGCCCGGACGTCACCAGCCCGGACCTCACCAGCCCGGACCTCACCAGCCCGGACGTCACCGGCCCGGACCTGAACACTCCCGGCAACGCCCTCCCCGGCTACCGCCCGCTCTGGCAGTGGTCCGTCGACGAGCCCGCCGCGTTCTGGTCGTCGATCTGGGACTTCTTCGAAGTACTCGGCAGGCGTGGCTCCGGGCCGGTGCTGACCGGGCAGATGCCCGACGTCGACTGGTTCGGCGGCAGCACGCTCAACTACGCCAGGAACGCGCTGCGCCGTGCCACCGTCGATCCTGCCGCCACCGCTGTCATCTTCGACTCAGAAGCGGGCCGTGTCGGCCGGCTGAGCTATGGCGAACTGGCCACCCGGGTGGCGCAAGTCCGGGCCGGCCTGCAGGAGATCGGCGTCGGCCGCGGCGACCGCGTCGCCGCCTACCTGCCGAACTCGCCGGAGGCGCTGATCGCCATGCTGGCCACCGCGAGCCTCGGAGCGATCTGGACCTCGTGCTCGCCTGACTTCGGCAGCCGCAGCGTCGTCGACAGGTTCGCGCAGGTCGCCCCCAGGGTGCTGATCGGCGTGACCGGTTACGCGTACGGCGGCAAGCGGTTCGACCGCCGCGCCGAGCTGACCACGATCGCGGCCGAGTTGCCCGGCCTGGAAGCCCTGGTCGTCGTCGACTACCTGGGCGACGGCGGGTATCCGGGCGACGGCACCGCTGGCCTGGACCCAGGCGTTCGGGTGCTGGCCTGGGAAACCTTCGCCCGAAGCGACGCGGACGCGACCCAGCTGGAGTTCGAAGAGGTGCCGTTCTCTCATCCGCTGTGGGTGCTGTATTCCTCCGGCACTACCGGGCTGCCCAAGCCGATCGTGCACAGCCACGGCGGGATCGTTCTCGAGCACCTCAAGGCGATGGCCCTGCATCTGGACCTGACCAGCGCCGACGTGTTCTTCTGGTACACCACGACCGGCTGGATGATGTGGAACTTCCTGGCCGGCGGGCTGCTGGTTGGCGCCACCATCGTGCTGTACGACGGCAGCGCCACGCATCCGGACACCGGAGCGTTGTGGCGCCTGGCTGCCAGCGCCGGGGTGACCTACGCGGGCACCGGGGCGCCGTACCTGCTGGCCTGCATGAAGGCAGGCATTCACCCGGCCGCCGAGCACGACCTCGCCGCGCTCAAAGGGGTGGGTTCCACCGGCTCGCCGCTGCCACCCGAGGGTTTTCGATGGGTGTATCAAGAGCTGGAAACGGGGTCGTCCGGGCTCATTCTCGGCTCGTTCTCCGGCGGCACTGACCTGTGCACCGGGTTCGTCGGGCCCGCCCCGATCCTGCCGGTGCGCGCTGGCGTGATTTCCGGGCCGTGCCTGGGCGCGCGGGTCGAGTCGTTCGACCCTCGCGGCCAGCCGGTCATCGGCGAGGTCGGGGAACTCGTCCTCACTGCGCCGATGCCGTCGATGCCGGTCGGTTTCTGGAATGACCCCGGCGGAGAGCGCTACCGCGCTAGTTACTTCGCCGACTATCCGGGCGTGTGGCGGCACGGCGACTGGATCATGATCCTGCCTGACGGCGGCTGCGTGATCTACGGCCGGTCTGATGCCACCTTGAACCGGGGCGGCGTGCGCATGGGCACGAGCGAGTTCTACCGGGTGGTGGAGCGACTGCCTGAGGTTGCCGACAGCCTGGTCATCGACACCGGACAGCTTGGCCAGGAGGGGCGTCTCATCCTCTACGTGACGCCAGCCGACGGTCAGTCGGTAACCGAGACGCTGACCGCCAAGATCAGATCGCTGCTACGGGCCGAGTTGTCACCGCGGCACGTACCCGACGAGATAGTCGAGGTGCCGGGCATACCGCGGACCTTGTCCGGCAAGAAGCTCGAGGTGCCGGTCAGGAAAATCCTGCTGGGCACGCCGGTGGCCGAGGCGGCCGATCCGGACGCGCTGGCGAATCCGGAGGTGCTCGCCTTCTTCGCACCGGCACCGCCGTCCGGCAGGTCCTCATGACGGAGGCGACCACGGGCCGCAGCTTCGGCGAGGAAGGCGGCCTGCTGACCTACGGCAGCTACCTGCGCATCCCGCAACTGCTGGCTCAGCAGGTGCCCGAGGTGAGCCCGCCGGTCCATGACGAGCTGCTGTTCATCATCGTCCATCAGGCTTATGAGCTGTGGTTCAAGCAGCTGCTGCACGAGCTGACTGCGGTCAGGGACGCCATGCTGGCGGGTGGCAGCGGACCGGACGACAGCGGACCTAACGGCAGCGGACCTAACGGCAACGGAGCTGAGGGCGGGCTGGGCGGAGGACCGGCGCGGCCGACCTGGCTAGCCCGGCACTTGCTGCACCGGGTGCACGTCATCCAGCGACTGCTGGTCAGTCAGATCGACGTGCTGGAGACGATGACTCCGCAGGACTTCCTGGATTTCCGGGCGTCGCTAGCCCCGGCCAGCGGATTCCAGTCAGTGCAGTTCCGGGAGCTGGAGTTCCTGTCCGGAGCCAAGGATCCGGCGTTCCTGGCCCGCTTCAGGGCACTGACCGACGACGAGCAGGCCCGTCTGGCCGCGCGGCTCGCGCAGCCCTCGCTCTGGGACGCCTACCTCGACCTGCTGGCGTCCAGGGGACTGGCCGTCGGCGACCCCACCGAGATCCTGGCCTCCCTGGTCAGCGTGGCCAGGAACCGCTCGCGCTATGACGACCTGTGGGAACTGGCCGAGGCCTTGCTCACCTATGACGAGCTTGCGGCGCTCTGGCGGGCCAGGCACGTCCAGATGGTCGAACGACAGATTGGCACCAAATCCGGGACCGGCGGCTCGACCGGCGCGCCGTACCTGCACCGGCGGGTGCCGCTGCGGTACTACCCGCTGCTGTGGGAACTGCGAGATTCCCTATGAGGACTAATACAGCGAGGACCAATACGGCGACGACGGATGCTGTAAGGCAGAGGCGGTAGCGGCAAGGTAGCCGCGGCTAAGGAGTGAGATTGATGTCGGACCGTGGAGTCGGGACAACCGACCTCAAGGACGCCCTGCTGGCGAAGGCGGCCGCGGCTGCCGAGCCGATGCCCGGAGTCGGCGACATGGCGAACTACCTGCACGCCTATTACCGGCACGTGGAGGTGGAGGACCTCGGCGCCGCCGGTCCGGACCGGGTCGCTGCCGTCGCCCTGACGCATGCGCAGCTTGCCGTCAGCCGGCCGCAGGGGCGTGCCCTGGTTGAGGTCAGGCCTGGCGACAGCGCGGCGCTGGACGCCACTTCCTACGTCATCGACATCGTCACCGACGACATGCCGTTCCTGGTCGACTCGACCACGATGGAACTGGGCAACCACGGCCTCTCGGCGCGCCTGGTGATCCACCCCCAACTGCGCGTCCGCCGGGATGTCACCGGCGCGTTGCGCGAGGTCGTCGGCACTGCCAGTGCTGGCCAGGTCAATGCCAGCGAACCCAGCCACGAGGAGCTAGCCGAGTCCTGGACCCACATCGAGATCCCGACGCTGGCCGGCGGTGAGGCCGAGGCTATCGCCGGCGACCTGCGCCGGGTGCTCGGTGACGTCCGGGTCGCGGTCGAGGACTACCCGCGCATGAACGCCCGGGCAATCACGCTGGCTGACGAGGTGCTGGCACCGGAAGGCGAGGGTGCTGGCGGCGCGGACTCCCCTGCCGAGATTGCCGAGTTGCTGACCTGGCTGACCGACGGACGCTTCACCTTCCTTGGCTACCGGGAGTACCAGCTGGACACCGGCCCGGAGGGCATGACCCTCAGCGCGGTACCGGGGACCGGGCTCGGCATCCTGCGGCATGACCGGGTTGGGCCGAGCTCCTTCGCGCTGCTGCCCGAGGAACTGAAGGCGCGCGCACTCGGGCCACAGCGGCTCATCGTGACCAAAGCCAACTCGCGCTCGACCGTGCACCGGCCTAGTTACCTGGACTACGTCGCGGTCAAGAAGCTGTCGCTGGACGGCACGGTGGTGGGGGAGTACCGGTTCGTCGGCCTGTTCACGCATGCGGCGTTTGCCGAGAGCATCAAGGGCATCCCGGTGCTCCGCCGCAAGCTGGCAGAGGTGCTGGAGTACTCCGGGATGGCTGCCGACAGCCATGACGGCAAGGACGTCGCCGAAGTGCTCGACTTCTACCCGCGCGAAGAGCTGTTCATGAGCTCGGTAGCGGGCCTGGCCGCTGTCACCGCTGGCGTGCACGTCTTGCGGGAGCGCCGGCAGACCCGGCTGTTCCTGCGCACGGACATCTTCGGCCGGTATGTCTCGTGCCTGATCTACCTGCCGCGGGACCGGTACACGACAGCGGTGCGCCTCCGGGCGCAGCAGATCTTGCAGCGAGCCTTCGATGCCTCGCAGATCGACTACAGCGTCCAGGTCGGCGAGTCGCCGGTAGCCAGGCTGCACCTGGTTGTCCGTGCGGAGCGCGGTCGCCAGCTGCCCGATGCCGATCCGGTCGCGCTCGAGCGCGCTGTTGCAGCCGCCGTCCGGTCCTGGGACGACGACCTCGCCGACGAGGCGGCCGCAGCCCTAGGCCCGCAGCGCGGCCGCGAACTGCTGACCCAGCTCGGTGATGCGATCCCGGCTACGTACAAGACCGATGTGCCGGCCTCGGCTGCCATCACGGACTTCGAGCGGATCCTGGAACTGCGCGCGACCGGCGGCGATGTCGACTTCGAGCTGTGGGAGTCGGAGGACTACATCGGCGGCGTGCCGATCGAGTCCGACGAGGACGTGCCAGACACTGTCAAGCGCGTCTGGCGGCTGACCATCTACCGGACGGGCGGGCCGATCACGCTCACCGACGTGCTGCCACGGCTGCAGCACATGGGCGTTGATGTAGTGGACGAGCACCCGTACGAGTTCCCGGCCGCCTCGTCCTCGACCACGCTGCCGTTCTGGATCTACGACTTCGGGCTGCGCCGCAGGCCTGTGCTCGACACCAGCGTTGCTGCTCAGCAGGGTGACCTGATCTCGAACCAGAAGGTCAGGGAGCAGGTCGAGGGCGCCCTGGCCGCGCTGTGGGACGGCAGGATCGAGAACGACGGCTTCAACGCGCTGGTACTGGACGCGCAGCTGAGCTGGCGCCAGGTCGCCGTGCTCCGGGCGTACGCCAAGTACCTCCGGCAAGCGGGCGTCACCTTCAGCCAGGACTACATCGAGGACGTGCTGCGCGCGAACTCGCATATCACCCGGTTGCTGATCACGCTATTCGAGTCGCGGTTCGATCCGGCGAAGGAGGCGGGCGAAGCGGAGCGGAGCGAGGCGATCGCGGAGGAGATCGCCGGCGCCCTGGACGGCGTGGCAAGCCTGGACGAGGACCGGATTCTGCGCTCTTATCTGGGCCTTATCACCGCCACACTGCGGACGAACTACTACAGCACCGCTTCAGCTGATGTTTCCTACCTGGTCTTCAAGCTGGACGCGCAGCAGGTTCCGGACCTCCCGGCGCCGCGCCCGCAGTTTGAGATTTTCGTCTACTCGCCCCGGTTCGAGGGCGTGCACCTGCGGTTCGCCCGGGTCGCACGCGGCGGGCTGCGCTGGTCGGACCGTCGCGAGGACTTCCGCACCGAGATCCTTGGCCTCGCCAAAGCGCAGGAGGTCAAGAACTCGGTCATCGTGCCGTCGGGCGCCAAGGGCGGGTTCGTCTGCAAGCAGCTGCCCGACCCCGCCGACCGCGAGGCTTACCAGCAGGAAGTGCTGGCCTGCTACCGGATGTTCATATCCGGGCTGCTGGACGTCACCGACAACCTCGTCGCAGGTCAGGTAGTGCCGCCGGCGCAGGTGGTGCGGCACGACGCAGACGACCCGTACCTGGTGGTCGCAGCCGACAAGGGCACCGCCACGTTCTCCGACACCGCGAACGAAATCGCCATGAACCGCGGGTTCTGGCTCGGCGACGCGTTTGCCTCCGGCGGCTCTGAGGGCTACGACCACAAGAAGATGGGCATCACCGCGCGCGGTGCGTGGGAGTCGGTGAAGTTCCACTTCCGGACCCGCGGCGTGGATGTGGACTCCGATGACTTCACCGTGGTCGGCATCGGCGACATGTCCGGTGACGTGTTCGGCAACGGCATGCTGCTGTCGCGGCACATCAAGCTGGTCGCGGCCTTCGACCACCGGCACGTGTTCCTGGATCCGGATCCCGACCCGGCGGTGAGCTTCGCGGAGCGGAAGCGCCTGTTCGAGCTACCGCGGTCGTCGTGGGCTGACTACAACCCGGCGCTGATCTCTACCGGCGGCGGGGTCTGGCCGCGGTCGGCGAAGTCGGTCCAGCTGTCCCCGCAAGTCCGCGCCGTGCTCGGTATCGGCGAGGGCGATCTCGCCCTGCCGCCGGACGCGCTGATCTCGGCGATCCTGAGGGCTCCGGTCGACTTGCTGTGGAACGGCGGCATCGGCACCTACGTCAAGGCCTCCAACCAGGCCAACGCTGACGTGGGCGACCGGTCGAATGACGCAGTCCGGGTGGATGCAGCCGCGCTGCGGGCCAAGGTGGTCGGCGAGGGCGGCAACCTCGGCCTCACCCAGGAGGCCAGGATCGAGTACGCGCTGGCCGGCGGGCTGGTGTGCACCGACTTCATTGACAACACCGCTGGTGTCGACACTTCCGACCACGAGGTCAACATCAAGATCCTGCTGGATCGCGAGGTGCTGGCCGGCAACCTGACCCGTGCGGGCCGGAACGAGCTTTTGCAACAGATGACCGACGAGGTCGCTGATCAGGTGCTCGAGCACAACTACCAGCAGAACCGAACGCTGGCTGCGTCCTGGGCGCAGTCCGCGCAGATGTTGCACGTGCATGCCCGGTACATCCGCAAGCTCGAGCGGGACGGCAAGATCCGGCGGCGGCTCGACGTGCTGCCGAACGACCGTGAGATCGCCGAGCGCAGGTCGGCCGGGACCGGGCTGGTCATTCCCGAGTTCTGCGTGCTGCTCGCGCACACGAAGATCGACACGACGCAGCAGTTGCTGGCGTCCTCGCTGCCGGACGATCCTTACCTGCGGCGCGTGCTGGTCGACTACTTCCCGACTCCGCTGCGGCAGAAGTATTCGGGCGGCATGGGCCAGCACCGGCTGCACCGAGAGATCATCACGACCTCGGTGGTCAATGACATGGTCGACCGGTCCGGCATCACCTTCGCCTTCCGGCTCAACGAGGAGACGGGCGCCTCGGTCCCGGAGATCACTGCCGCCTGGCTGGTCTCCCGCGCCGTGTTCGACATGCCAGGGTTCTGGGCGCAGGTCGAAGCCCTGGACGGGAAGGTCGACACCGGCGTGCAGATCCTGGCCGCGCTGGAGGGCCGGAAGCTCACCGAACGGACTGCCCGGTGGCTGCTGAACTTCCGCCGGCCGCCGTTCGATGTCCGGGCCACTATCGATTTCTTCGCGGCCGGAGTGCTGACCGTAGCGGCCGGACTGCCCAAGCTGCTGGCGGGCCGGGACCTGGCTGGCTTCGGTGAGCGGCGGGAGATCTACGTGGCTCGTGGCGTGCCAGGCGACCTGGCCGACCGGATAGCCGGGATGGTGCCCGCCTATTCGGCTTTCGACATCGTGGACATCGCGCACGGCACCGGCCGGTCAGTTGAGGAGACCGCCGAGGTCTATTTCGACCTTGCCGACCGGTTGCAGATCGCCCGCCTGCGGGACATGATCACCGCGCTGCCGCGCGATGACCGGTGGAACACCATGGCTCGCGGTGCCATCAGGGATGACCTGTACACCGCGCACGCGGCACTGGCCAGGGACGTGCTGAGCGTCACCGGGCCGGGCAGCCCGGAGCAGCGACTGGCCGCCTGGGTGCAGCGCAATGACTCCGCGGTCCGCCGGGCCAACCAGACGCTGACCGAGATCTGGGAGAGCAACGCGTTCACCGTCGCTACCCTGTCCGTCGCCGTGCGTGCCGTGCGCACGCTGGTGACCACGAGCACGCTGCCTACCTGAGCGCGACCTGAACCGCCGGAATCCGCACTGGCTGGCGCTTCAGTCAGCCTCTGGAACGGCTGGTTTCGCCGGCTCGCGTAGGCTGCATGCATGCCAACCGACCCCGCGAGCGAGATGTCAGAGCTGATGGCGACGCTCGCCAGCGTGGAGGCTGTCCTCGACCCTGATGCCATGCGCAAGGAGGCAGACAGCCTTCGCGACCGTTCGGCCGACCCAAGCCTGTGGGAGGACCAGGAACAGGCGCAGGAAGTGACCAGGCGGCTGTCCTACCTGGACGGCGAACTGGCCAGGCTGGAAGCTCTGCACACCAGGCTGGACGATACCGCTGTCATGTTCGAGCTTGCCGAGAGCGAGAATGACGAACCCACCAGGGAGGAAGGACAGCGGGAGCTTGCGGCGCTGCGCAAGGAGATCGACCAGCTCGAGATCAGGACCCTGCTGAGCGGCGAGTACGACGCCCGCGAGGCGCTGATTAGCATCAACGCCGGAGCCGGCGGAGCCGACGCGGCGGACTGGACCGAGGGCCTGCAGCGGATCTACCTGCGCTGGGCTGAACGCCACGGCTACCCGACAGAGGTCTACGACACCTCGTACGCGGAAGAGGCCGGGATCAAGTCCACGACGTTCGCGATCAAGGCGCCGTACGCCTACGGAACCCTGCGCGGCGAGCACGGCACGCACCGGATGGTGCGGATCTCCAAGTACGACAACCAGGGCCGCCGCCAGACGTCGTTTGCCATGGTGGACGTGCTCCCGGTGGTCCAGCAGGTCGACCACATCGACATTCCGGAAGACGAGATGCGGATTGATGTGTTCCGCTCAAGCGGCCCCGGTGGCCAGGGCGTGAACACGACCGATTCGGCCGTCCGGATCACCCATCTGCCAACCGGGATCGTGGTGTCCTGCCAGAACGAGCGCAGCCAGATCCAGAACAAGGCCACGGCCATGGCGGTCCTGCAGTCCAAGCTGCTGGAACGAAAGCGGGAAGAGCAGGCGGCCAAGCTCAACGAGCTTCGCGGCGATGGCGGCCGGAGCTGGGGCACACAGATCCGTAACTACGTGCTTCACCCGTACCAGAACATCAAGGACGTTCGGACGGGCTACGAGACCGGCAATACGGCCGCGGTGATGGACGGCGAGATCGACGACTTCATCGAAGCCGAGATCCGCTGGCTGCGCACGCAGGGCCTGTAAGCCAGGAGCCGGGCCCAGGGCTAAAAGCCCTGGCCAGGCGCCAGGGATGGCAAGCCGTAGATGGCACCTGGGCGGCCTGTTACGCGCCACGCGGTTCGCCCGCCTGACGTGCCAGCCAGCCCTGCCCGGCCAGGCCTAGTGCAAGTGCATGGCGGCTACCGTCAGCAAGGCCAGGACGAGCAGGACAGCGAAAATCAGCTGCACGCTCATGCCGTGGCTGTGGTGGTGGACGTGCGCGCGGGCTTCACGGCAGGTCGGACAGCGACCCTCCGCTACCGGCCCAGCACACTGGGCGCAGATCAGGTGCTCGCAGCTCATCCCGCTCCTACCGGGCATACCGGTCGCTCGGCCACTTCGACGATGTTGGACCTTCCACGCCAGTTTCCCCCCTAGACTGGCCCGAGGCCAAACCGGGGCGGGTTATCTCCCGGAATGCCGCTACCCAGTATCCCGTCTACACCGTGCGATGGGCCAGTGATCCACTTCGATAACGTCACCAAGACGTACGCGAATCAGGGCCGGCCGGCCCTCGAGAACGTGAGCCTGGATGTTGAGAAGGGCGAGTTCGTCTTCCTGGTCGGTCCGTCCGGTTCGGGTAAGTCGACGTTCCTTCGGCTGGTCCTGAAGGAAGAGCGGCCGACTTCGGGCCGGATCCATGTCGCCGGCCGGGACCTGGCCCGCCTGACTAACTGGAAAGTGCCACAGCTGCGCCGCCGGATCGGTTGCGTGTTCCAGGACTTCCGGCTGCTGCCCAACAAGAACGTCTATCAGAACATCGCCTTCGCGCTTGAGGTCATCGGCAAGCCGCGCCGGTTCATCAAGAAGGTAGTGCCCGAGGTCATCGACCTCGTGGGCCTGGAGGGCAAGCGGGACCGCATGCCGGATGAACTGTCTGGTGGCGAGCAGCAGCGCGTCGCCATGGCCCGGGCGTTCGTCAACCGGCCGATGATCCTGCTGGCGGACGAGCCCACCGGGAACATTGACCCGGCGACCTCCATCGGCATCATGAAGGTGCTGGACCGGATCAACCGCACCGGTACCACGGTCGTCATGGCTACTCACGACGCCGCGATCGTTGACTCCATGCGGAAGCGGGTCATCGAGCTTGAGTACGGCAAGGTCGTGCGCGACCAGTCTCGCGGGGTCTACGGTCAGGCCTACTGACCGCCCCGAGAACAGTTACACAGAGGACTCAGCGACATGCGTGCCCAGTTTGTCTTCCATGAGGTGTGGATTGGCCTGCGCCGAAATCTGACGATGACGGTGGCCCTGATCGTCGTGGTGGCGATCAGCCTCTCCTTGCTGGGCACGGGGCTGCTGTTCGTGAAGCAGGTCGACAACACCAGGCAGTTCTGGCAGAGCCGGGTCCAGCTGTCGGTATACCTGTGCACCAGCTCCTCGCTCGGCGGCACCTGCACCAGCAACGGCCCCGTCACTCCGGCCGAGATCAAGAACATCCGGACCGAGCTGGAGGACACGCACGACATCCTCAGCCTCCAGTACGTCTCGCAGCAGCAGGCTTACCAGCAGTTCCGGCAGGAGTTCGCGGACGACGAGCCGATCGTCAGGTATACCTCGCAGGGCCAGATCCCCAGCTCCTTCGAGATCAGGCTCAAGAACACCGAGGCCGATGCGGCCGCGGTGACCGCCGTGATGAACGGCGCGCCAGGAGTGTCGGGGGTTATCGACGACGCCTCGATCCTGGATCAGTTCTACGGCCTGCTGGACGGCGCGAGGAACGCAGTCGTCGTGATCGCCATCTTCCTGCTGGTTGCTGCGATCTTGCTGGTCGCGAACACGATCCGGCTGTCGGCCTTCAACCGGCGCCGGGAGACGTCGATCATGCGCCTGGTAGGTGCCTCGAACTTCTACGTGCAGTTGCCGTTCCTGGTCGAGGGGATGATCGCTGGACTGATCGGCTGGCTCGTAGCGACCGGCCTGCTCATCGGCGCCAAGTCGCTCTTGCTGAGCAGCCTGCACAGCGTCTTCCCCGTCGGCGTGCAGCTCAGGACGGCTGACTTGGTGGAGGTCATCATTGTGGCGATGATCACCGGTTTGCTCATCTGCGGCAGCACTTCGTTCCTTACGCTCAGGCGCTACCTGCGGGTCTGACAGTGGGTAGAGGAGAGAAGTGGCAGCGGAGCAGGGCAAGAAGATCATTGCCAGCAACCGGCGGGCTCGCCATGAGTACGCGATCGAAGACGTCGTGGAGGCCGGGCTGGTGCTGACCGGCACGGAAGTGAAGTCGTTGCGGGCGGGCCGGGCGACACTCACGGACGGGTACGGTCTGATCACCGACAGTGAAGCCTGGCTGCATGGCGTGCATATTCCTGAGTACACGCAGGGGACCTGGACGAACCATGAGCCACGGCGTACCCGTAAGCTGCTGCTGCATCGCAAGGAGATTGACAGGCTTGCTAGCTCGATCAGGGAACGAGGTCTGACACTCGTGCCGCTGTCCTTGTACTTCAAGGATGGGAAAGCCAAGATCGAGCTAGGGCTGGCGCGAGGCAAGCGAACCTACGACAAGCGACACGAGCTTGCCAAGCGGGACGCAGCCCGGGAAGTCGAGCGTGAGCTGCGACGGCGGAGATAGAAGCGTGACATCGGATGCCGCACCGCCTCGCAGCCGCACCCCGCGCGGCGGAGCGCATCGTGCTCCGCGGACTGCCCCGAACGTGCGTGGACTCCGGCCCGGCAACGCCCCGGACCCGGTCGGCAAGACCAGGCCGGGAAGCGGTGACTCCGGGTCCGGAGGCGGCAGGATCAAAGCGGCGTGGGCGAATAAGCGTTCCAGGGCGATGATCGCCCGGGTGTCCGCGGCGGTTGTCCTGGCCGCCCTCGTCGGCGTCGGAATAGCACGGCCCGGCGTGCCGTCCGCTGAGCCGACCGTCACCCAGTTCCTGCTTGCCTGGGAGTCCAGGCATTACCTGCAGGCGGCGGAGCTGACCAACGGGAAACCGAAGATGGTGGCGACCGAGCTCGCGAACGCCTACGAGCGACTGGATGCCGCTGACGTCGACCTGACCATGCAGGGCGTCAGCCAGCATGGCAAGACAGCTGAGGCTAGGTTCGGCGTCGCGATCGACCTCGGCGCGAGCGGCCTCACCTGGTCTTACCAGAACCGGTTCAGCTTGACCGACGGCGGCCACGGCTGGCGGGTGCAGTGGAGCCCGTCGGTCATCGTGCCGGGGATGGCCAACGGTGAGCAGCTCGCCGTCGTCAGCAGCTGGGACCCGCGATCCCAGCTCCTGGACTCCGCTGGTAACTCGCTGGCCTTGCTGTCAAAGGTGTACAAGGTCGGCGTAATCCCTGGACGGCTGAAGAACGCAGAGCTGACGGCCAAGGATCTTGCCAGTGTCACGAAGATCCCCGAGGACCAGATCGAAGGCCAGATGGATCAGGGCTTGTCGGCTGCGTTCCTGCCGTTGCTGACGCTGTCCCCAGCCACCTACTCGGAGATGGGCGCCAAGCTGAGCAGAATTCCTGGCCTTCTGATCAAGCAGCAACGGGAGCGGCTGTTCGACAGCATCGCCCCTGACGTGGTGGGCACCGTCGGCACGGAAACGGCGAGGTTGCTGCGGGTCAACGGGGAGCAGTACCGGCCGGGAACGACGGTCGGCTTGTCCGGGCTGCAGCAAGCGTTCCAGGGGCAGCTCATCGGTACTCCGGAAACCGAGGTGATTCTCCAGCGGTCGGGGCTCGCGACGGTGCGGCTGAAGAAGTGGCCAGGCTCGGCCGGCAAGGCGGTGCACACCACGCTGAATTCGGCTGTGCAGATCGCTGCAGATAACGCCCTCCCTCGGCAAACCTCCTCGGCGATCGTGGCGGTCCAGGCCGGCACCGGCAAGATCCTTGCAGTCGCCAGTCGCACTCCTGGCGGCATGCCGGGCATCAGCCCGCTGGCCGGAGCCTACAAACCTGGTCAGGCCTTCACGATCATCTCAACGGCCGCGATCTTGTCAGCGGAGCAGTTGCCGCCCGACCACCCGGTCCCGTGTCCGGCTAGCAATCCGACGGACGGGCGGACTTTCAGAAACGATCCTCCGGTGCCCGGCCCCGGAGCGAAGTTCTCCTTCCGGAGCGATTTCGCGTATGCGTGCTCCACGGCGTTTGCGGGCGGTCTAGCCCAGCTGCTCAGCGCTAGCGACCTGCTCAAGGCGAGCCAGGAGTTCGGGGTCGGTGGCTGGCAGCTTCCGCGCAGCAAGTACTTTGCCGGGCAGGTTGCCAGACCCGCGAATTCCGGCATCCTGGCCGAGGACGTGATCGGCTCCGGTGGCGTCCGGGTGAGCCCGCTTGGGATGGCCCTGGCGGCCGCGGTGGTCGACTCCGGCCATTGGCACGCGCCCTCACTGGTCACTGATCAGGCCGACCCGAGCACAACGCCGCGCGCGACCGCCAGCCCGCAGGTGCTGGCTGAGCTGCGGTCCCTGATGCGGACAGCCGCAACCACCGGGTCAAACGCAGTCGCTGACGTTGGCGGGGACGTCTACGGCCAGGTCGGCAGTGCTCCGTATGGCTCCGGGCACTGGCTGCTCAACTGGTTCGTTGGCTACCGCCAGGGGGTGGCGTTCGCCGTGGTCGAGCTCAGCAAGTCGGTGCCTAAGTCGGCCGCCGCTCTTGCTGGCAGCTTCCTGCATAACCTTCAGGCTGGCGGCTGACTTCCTGCCGCCGGGCCGTAGTACAACGTCCTGACCTGCATCGCAGCGGCTTTATCCGCCAGAACGTCCGCGAGAGATCCTGACCAGTTCATTAATACTCTTTTGATTACTCCGAGCAACCAATGCCTACCTCAGCGGCGTCTTTCCTAGTGACTGGGGTGCCGCTTGGGGGGTTGCGGCCCAGTCGTCGTGATGGGAACCGGGCCTCATCTCGGGGGAGGCCCGGGCCATTAGGACCGGCCCCGACCCTGCCGGTCAGGCCCCCGTGGATGCACTTTCGGCCACCGCCAGCATCCGCGGGGGCATCTCATCACCTTCCGATGGATGCCCGATGGGTGCCGCGCTCTGCGGACAGCCCGTCGGGCATTCTTTTCTGATACCGGGCGATACCCGATAGAACAGCCCATTAAGTCGTTAGACGCGGCTGGTTACGATCGGGTAACATGACTCGGTACAACTCAACAGGGGGTGACTGGCTTCGACTTCGGTAGTTGATCCAGGGGAAGCGGGTCGAGGACGGCGGACATAACCTCGTTAACACTGTGACCGCAAACGAATAAGTGCCAACTCAACGCGCACTCGCCTCGCCCTCGCGGCCTAACAACCGCTAGAGCGCTATGAGGCTGTCAGCCCGGGAGTTCCTCCGGCCCGGTGTCTGGCATCAGCTAGGAGGATTTACCGTCTGGTCCGGTCGCGGGACTAGTCGGGACAGCTAACAGCGACTGAGCCCGTCGGCAGCTTGCCTGCGTGACTGCCGGGGCTGAGAAATACACAGCAGGCTGCACCCGGAGAAGCCCTGGTGATGTACTGAAGGACGCGGGTTCGATTCCCGCCACCTCCACGTTTGCAATGTTCGCTGGCCTTCGGCCAGCTTCCCCCTGGGCAGTATCTGCCCAGGGGGGCGACCCCCTGGAACCCCCGCGCGGGTCCCTGTTCGATGAACGCCGGGGCTAACTTCCCAGCGGGCCGCCCCGGCGTTGGAGCGCACGGCGCAGCCATCTCACTCCGCCGGTCGGGCCGATGACAAAGGCCACTGTGACCACGACGATCCCGGTGAACCGCGCCCATGAGTCGTTATAAGCAGCCTCCGCGTCGAGGGAAATCAAGACCAGCAGGCAGAGCGCAAAGATCAGATAGCCAGCCCAGGTCCCGGTGGGCTTCGGCCGCGGCGCCTCGGACGAGTCTGAGTTAGCTCCCGGAGAACCCGCACCGCTCATGGCGTGCATCGTACACATGTCAGCCCTGCGGAACTATGCCCGAAGCGGCCGGCCAGCAGTGCTTGAAATCCGACGATCGGGGCCCGTCGCGCCAAGCGGCGGGCCCCGATCGGAATTGTCCGGCGGTTACTTCTTCAGCGCTGCCGTGATCCCGGTCGTGGCAGCCCCTGCGGTGACAGTGACGAAAGTCGCCGCCTTTCCCGTCGGCTTGTCCCGCCACCACTGCGTCTGGTATCCGGAGGCGCCGCAGCCCGAGCTGAACTCCACCCGGTACCGGCCGGCCGGCAGGGTGGCGACCGAGTAGCTGCCCGCGCTGCTGGTCACCGAGTACACCGGAACGGAGCCCGTCGCAGTCGCCGCCACGCAAACTCCGGCTAGCGGCTTACCGCCCTGACCCGTGACGCTGCCGCTGATTGACCCGTCGTTGGCCAGCGTGACGGTCGACAACGTGGTCGTGCCACCGACGGTCACCGTTACCGGCGTCGCCGTGATTTCGCTGGCTTCGCCCAGGTACCACTGCGGCGCCAGACCGGGTTCGCTGAAGCTGCAACCCGGGTCGCCGACGAAGACGCGGTACTGGCCCGGCGGCAGGCTGGTGATGCTGTATGTGCCGTCAAGGCCAACGGAGCTGGCGTTGTAAGCGTCGCCGTTAGTCTCGTAGGCCTCGACGCACGCCCCGGCCGCGCCAGCGTCGGCTGGAGGCGGGGTGACCAGTATCCTCCCGCTGATGGTGGCGCCTAGCACTGCGGTGGTCTTGACTCCGCTTGTCCGGCCGGGTGCCGTCACGTCGACGAGTTGCGGAAGCACCTCAGCGGCCAGGGCGTTGGAGCCGTTCCCGCACGGTGCTACCTCTAGTTCGTAGACTCCGGTGTTCAGTCCGTGAATGTCGTACTGGCCGTTGCGGTTGCTGGTTGCGGCACCGAATTCCAGGAACTGGTTGACGTTCTGCGCGTATACGCACATGTTGCGCACCGGCTTGCCGCCGCTGGTGATCTGCCCGGCGATGGAACCGCCGACGTGCAGCAAACTGTCGATCTGCGGATCAGTGTGGAAGGCGCGAACGACTACCGTCGCGGCGCCAGCGGGGCTCGGCTTGTCCTTGTACCACTGCGTGTCCAGCGCGCTGCTGGCACAGCTTGGCAGGAACGTTACCTGGTACCCGCCCAGCGGAAGCCCGAGGAGCTCGTACTTCCTCCCGAAGATAAGCGCCTCGCCAGAGAGCGACGTAGCGGGTCCGCTTACCCCGGTCAGGTACAGGCAGGAGAACTGCACCGGGTGCCCGTTGGCGGCGCGGATGACGCCGGAGATGCCGCCCGCGGGCTGCATGACTGCGTCAATACCGGCCAGCGTGCCGCTGGTCACCGACACCGTGTCGGCGGCTCCGTTGACCTGAGACCGGAAGGCCTCCTCGGCGAGATCGGCGTTGTCGCCGCAGCCAGGCGCGAAAATGACCTCGTAGCTGCCGGGGGACAGATCCGGCACCTGGTAACGGCCGCCGCTCCCGGTTTGCTCGAAGCCGAACAGCGCTCCGGCCGGCGTGCCTACCAGGACGCAGATCCCGCTGAGCTTGTGGCCGGCGCTGTTCGTGACGGTGCCGCTGATAATCGGCCCAGGCTGCAGCGCAGCGTCGATGCCCGTGACGTCCTCTCCGGCCGCAGTGACATTGAGGTTCTGAGGGTCGAGTACGTAGGTCTTGTCCCAACCCTGCGGTGCGTAGCTTCCGGCGTTCCCGCAGCCGGCGCTGAACTGCACCTGATATGTGCCGACCGGAAGCTGGTCAGCGGAATAGGTGCCGTGACGGTTCGTGGTCGCGAACCCTAGCTCCTCGTCAAAGCCGCTCACCGTGGCACTGATGCCCACGCAGATCCCCCGGATCGGCTGGCCGGTAGTGGCGCTGGTCACCGTGCCGGAGATGATTGCGCCGATCGGCAGCGCTCCGTTGATTCCCGACGTTGTCGCACCGCCAAGGACGTTGACGTTGGTCGGGTAACTAATGCCGACGTAATTGCCGTTGTTGTTGCAGCCGGGATAGAACTCAACCGAATAAGAACCAGGTGCCAGGCCGAAGATTTCGTAGCTACCGGTAGCGCTGGTCGCTGCACTCCCGGTCACCATCAGGCCGTTGTTCTCGAAGACAATCGCGCACATTCCGGCGAGCGGGGCAGGCGGGTTAGTAGCGGCCGTGACGGTGCCGGTAATGATGCCGCCAGGCTGCATGATCTCATCGATGTTGCCGACGTGCCGCGTCCCGTGCACGTTGATGTACGGCGCCGAGTGATAGTTCTGCGTGTCCGGCCAGAGTGTCGGGGCCCAGTCCGACAGACCGCACGAGGCGAAGCCGATCTGGTAGGCGCCCGGCGAGACGCCGTGGATGTGATACACGCCGTGGCTCGAAACCGCGTTGAAGACAGGCAGGACGTCAACAGAGTTAGTCAGCGGGTAGACGCAGATGTTGCTGAGCTTCCGCCCGCCGGGACCGGTGACAGTACCCGAGATCTCGCCGCCTTCTTTCATCACCACGTTGACGTGCCCGGTGGTCCGGCCAGCTACAACCTTCACGGAGGTCGGCCGCTTCAGCGGGTTGTAGATGTTCTTGTAGATCTGGAACAGCCAGTTGCCGGTGTTGCCGCAATCCGCGTAGAACGCCAGCAGGTACTTGCCCGCTGGCAAACCGGACGCGTGGTAGGAGCCGTCCTTGCCGGTTTGCGTGAAGAGGATCTCGCTCGGGCCGGCGACCTCGACGCAGATGCCCCGCAAGCCCTGACCCTTCGGGCTGGTCACCACACCGGTAATCCGTCCGGGCCGGCTGGAGTGAGCGGGCTGGCTGGCCCGTGGCAGGTACCGGGCTACCAGCGACTTCATCAGGTTCGCGGGGCTGGACGGAGGCTTCGCGATACGGCCAAACGGGTCACTGGCGAGTTCGTTGGAGCCTTGCTGCGGCACCACCGCCTCGGGCAGGTCGCCGAGCGTGCTATTCGCTGGATACAACGTCACCGGCTTCAGCGCCTGTACCGGCGCCAGGCTGGAACCGTAAACCGTAACGACCTTGGACTGGGCGCGCTGCAGAACGTCGCCGTACCACTCGGGCAGGTACTCCTCCGAACCGCCGGCGCAGGCGCGGTAGTCAATCCGGTACTTGCCCGGACGTAGCCCGCTGAGCATGAAGCGTCCGTCTCGGCCAGTGACTGCGGACTTGTCCCCCGACTGGCTGTACGCCGTGACACAGATGCCAAGAAGCGGCTGGCCCCCAGCCGTCCGGACCAAGCCGGTCAGGGAACTGGTCGCGGCTTGCGCAGCGTCTTGCCGGCGCCGGTCCGCCTGCAGTTGAGCGGCGGTGAGCGGCAGCCGAGCCGGCCGGGACGCAGTCGCCTGCCGGCCGGCAGCCAGCTGGCTGCTTACGGCCTTGCCTGCCGAGTTGCTGCTAGCTGCCTGAGCCGACGTGGCCAGCGCCGGTGCCGCCAGCAGGGCCGCCGCTGCCACGGCAGCCAGGGCGGCAGTGGACGCAGCCCGGATCGGTACGTTGATACGCACGCTGTACTCCCCGTAACAAGTCATGAAATCGTGAATCTTCACCCGCGAAGTGAGCATAGACCGCACGGCTGCCAATCAGAATGCGCGCCGAGGATTTGCTGACGGATCGTTGTGAACCGGCAAGCTGCAGGGCCTTGCGGCCCGGGCGAACCAGTGCCAGTCGCGCGCCGGCTGGCGATCAGGGCTCTTTGGCCATTCAGGGTTGCTCGAGAAAATAGCGGATGACAGGGGCCGTAAGCTGGCATTGCCGAACGACACTCCGGCGGCTGCTGTCGGGCCGGACGGGCCGGGAGAGTTAACTGGCCAGGGCCGGCGCGGCGAGGGCTAGCTGCCGGTGTGGTCCGGAAGCCGGCGAGCGGCTACGCTGCGGGTCTAGACGCACTGGTCAGCAAAGAGCCCGCAGCCTGCGCCGCTCATCGCTGGACACGCCTGACCGGCGGTCTTAAGCTTGACTGTATGGTCAGTCAGCCTGAAGTTGCCGCTCGGGGATCGAGCGTCCCCGTTGCCCCCATCGATCCAGCCGGCCTGGCGGAGTCCCTCCGTCCGTTCGGCGAGAGCCGCATGCTGCCCAGGGCCGCTTACGTCGATCCGGCCGTCTTCGCCTGGGAGCAGAAGCATTTCTTCGACGGCGGCTGGAGCTGCGTCGGATTCTCGGCCGAGCTGGCCAACCCGGGTGACCAGCGAGCCGTCACCGTCGGGCTCGGCAGCGTGCTGCTGAGCCGTGACGAGGATGGTGTGCTGCACGCGTTCGCCAACACTTGCCGCCACCGCGGCCACGAGCTGCTGCCGTGTGGCGGATCCGCGCAGCGCCAGTCGATCGTCTGTCCGTATCACTCGTGGACCTTCGACCTGGACGGCGGGCTGAAGACCGCGAAGGGCTTCAAGGGCACGCCCGGCTTCGACGAGTCACGGTGGGGCCTGGTCGAGCTTCCGGTCACCGACTGGCACGGGCTGATCTTCGTGGACGGGTCGGGTAAGGCAGAGCCGATGGACGCCGCGCTGGCCGACCTGGACGAGCTGGTCGCGCCGTACGAGCCAGAACGACTCGTGACTGCCGGACGCCATTCCTACGACTCAACCGCGAACTGGAAGATCCTCACCGAGAACTACCACGAGTGCTACCACTGCCCGATGATCCACCCGGAGCTGTGCAAGGTCAGCCCGCCCAAGAGCGGGGAGAACTACCGGCCGACCGGACCGTGGGTCGGCGGGTGGATGGACCTGCGCGAAGGTATGGACACCATGTCACTGGACGGCCGCAGCCTCGGCGTTCCGCTGCGCGGCCTCGACGCGACCGGCCTGCGCACCGTGATCTACCTGAACATCTTCCCGAATGTACTGCTGAGCCTGCACCCCGACTACGTTATGACGCACCTGATCACCCCGCTCGCCGCCGACCGTACGCTCATCGAGTGCACCTGGGCGTTCGCGCCGGAGTCGCTGGACAGTCCGGGCTTCGATCCCGGCTACGCGGTGGAGTTCTGGGACATCACCAACAAGCAGGACTGGGGCGCGTGCGAGTCCGTCCAGCGCGGACTGACTTCCGAGCACGCGGTTCCCGGCCCGCTGTCACCGGATGAGGACGCGGTGTACCAGTTCGTAACGCAGGTCGCCCGCGGCTACTCTGGCCAGCCGCCATGGCGGCAGCCGGCGAGCGCCCGGCAGGTTCGCGCCGCAGCCGTGAGCTAGCGGGCGGCCGTTGGCCGTTCCCTCACAACTGGCCGGTGCATGCTTCGCGTGCGCTGGCCAGTTGCGTTTCCAGCTAACCAGCCATTCAGTTAACCCTTGACAGAATACTAGGTGATCTGCCTAAAGTCGTATTACTTCCCCAATATAGCTTAGGGAGTATAAGTGCGGCATATCCTCCGCCTGCCAGTCCTCCCAACTGCGCTGGCTGTGGTCAGCGCGCTCGCGATTTGCGGCGCGGCGCCTGCTCAGGCACCGATGCCGAGGAGCCGGCGAACATCGCAGCAGCGAGGTGCGCGCCGTGGCTAAGCACTCGGTCTACCGGCAGGCGGTCTTCTTCAATTGCGGTCACTGCGGCGCCACTCACGATGTCGAGGAAATCCGGCGCAGCCTTTATATTTCCTACCGCACTATCGGCGACTACCTGGGTCTTCCGCGGACGGCAGCGCGCGGGCTCGGCGATCGGCTAGCCCGCCGGGCGCTGGCCAGGCAACTCGCCCGGTCCCTGTGGGGGAGCTGACAAGCCGGACTTGGAGCCGGAACGCGGCCGCGTCCGGCCTGAGTCAGCTGGCTCGGACGCGGCCGTTTCCGGTGATTAATGGCTTGGAATTTCTCGCGGCAGCGCCAGAACCAGCGCCAGGGCGACGATCATGAACCCAAGATTGGCGAGCAGTGCCAGTTGAGCGCTGTGGTTGAATGCGTTCGCGACCACATGCGGGCCTGGCGTGAACTTGAGGCTGCCAAACAGCACGGTGCCGATGACCGCGATGCCGATCGCAGTGCCGAGCCGCTGCGAGGTGCCGAGGATCCCGGCCGCCGTGCCCGCTTCCCGGCGCGGCACGGTGGCGAGCACGAAGTCCTGGTTGGGCGCGATCGTCATGCCGGTGCCAAGGCCTGCCACTAGCAGGGGGCCGACGAGATCCCAGCCGCTCACAGCCGGCTCGGTCAGGTGGATTACCAGAATCACCAGCGCGAGACCGGTCAGCAGCAGCGAGCAGCCCAGTACCAGCACCATGCGGCCGAGGCGGGCGGAGAGCTTGTCGCTGTTGGCGGCCGCGACCAGCGTTCCGACCGAGTACGGGGCAATGACCAGGCCGGTAATCAGGGCAGAGTGCGCCAGTCCTTCCTGCCAGAGGATCGACAGGGTGAAGAAGATGCTGCTGAAGCCGCCGAAGAACGCGACCGCGAAAATGGCGCCGGCCGAGAACGAAGACTGCCGCAGCAGGCCGGGCTTCAGGAGCGGGTCGCCGCCGCGGTTGTCTTGCCGCAACTCCCAGATCGCCAGCAGCGCGAACACTCCGGCGCAGCAGCCGAAGCAGATCCACGTCCAGGCCGGCCAGCCGTCCTGCTGACCCGAGACCAGCGGAATCAGCAGCAGGAGCAGGCCGCCGGTGAGCAGGCCAAGTCCGACCGGGTCGAAGCCGCGCTTGGTAAGTGTCTCGGCTCGGGGGAGCCGCCAGGCAGCCATCGGGATCGCGACGGCACCGATGAACAGGTTCACCAGGAACACCCAGCGCCAGCCGTCGTGGCTGCCGACTCCCGCGATGATCAGGCCGCCGAGTAGCGGACCCATCGCGGTCGAGACGCCGATGACAGCGCCCAGTACGCCGAATGCTCTGGACCTGGCCGGCCCGGTGAATGAATGCTGGATCGTCGCGCTGATCGCGGGGAAGAACAGGCCCGCGCCCAGCCCCTGGACGATCCGCGCGGCGACGATCTCGCCCTGGCTCTGCGAGATACCGCAGCCGACGCTGGCCAGGGTGAAGATGGTGAGGCCGATGAGGAACAGTTTCTTGTGGCCGAAGCGGTCGCCTGCTCTGCCGCCGGGTACGAGGGCCAGGCCGTAGGCGAGGGCATAGCCGGACACGATCCATTCCAGGCTCGCCGAGGAGGCGCTCAGCCCGGTCCGGATGCTCGGCAGCGCGACATTGACAATCGTCGTGTCGAGCAGCGCCATGAAGGCGCCGACGAGCACGATCGACACGGCGCGCCAGCCGTGGCCCGGTGCGGCCTGGGCGGGTGCGGCCTGGGCGGTTGCAGTCTGGGCCAGTGCAGTCTGGGCCGGTGCGGGCTGACCGGTCGCGGTGGTCTGGGCTGGCGTGGTGGTCTGGGCTGGCGTGGTGGTCTGGGCTGACGCTGCCGGAGCCGGCTGCCCTGGCGATTCGGGGGCGGGTGTGTTCACTGGTGGGTTTCCCTGGGGTCAGAGTCCGTCAAGTGCTGCGGTCCGCCGATGCCAGCGGCGAAGTCGGCCACGACCTTCGGCAGCCGGGCGGCAAGCTCGGTGTGCCAGTTGAGCTCGGCTTCGGTCCGCACGATCAGGTGCTGGATGATCAGCCGCTCGGCCTCGTTGACATACGGGTCGGCATGCTCGGCTGCGTGCCGCTGCGTCGCCAGCTGGACCCGCAGGGCGCCGATGCGATTCTGGACGATCTGCTCGAGATCCTCCTCGGGAACGCTGCGCGACTGGGTTAGCGCCAGGTCGAACGTGTCATGGTGATGATCGAGCTCACGTAGGGCCTTGTCATGGATCGCGGCCAGCGAGCGACATCCGGCCGGCGTGATCTCGTAGACCGTTCGCTCGGGCCGGTTGCCGACCCGCTCGGTGCGCACCTCGCGAATCAGGTCTTCGTTGGCGAGCCGTTTGAGCGCGCCGTAGACCGAGCCCACCTGGACGTCGGACCAGGTCTCGGCTCGGTCGGCGAGAGCTTGCTGCCGGATCTGATGTCCGTGCAGGGGTCCGCTCGCTGAGAGCGTCCCGAGAATGAAGAGGCGAATCGATGACACATGATTAGTCATACACGAGTAATCAGCTATGAGCAAGCAGGTCCACTTGCTTCGCGGCTGGGTTAGCCCCAAGAAACCGACAAATGCGCTAGATCGCTGCGGCTGCAGGCGCGCGGGGCTCACTTTTCACGGATCCTGTCCGCCAGAATCAC
>DATJNX010000041.1:0-186415 GCA_035507615.1 Streptosporangiaceae bacterium | reverse complement strand
GCAGGCCGACATGGTCGACTCTCTAATTCAGCTAGCCCTTTCCGGAGGGGGAGGTCAGATCGTGACGACCGCCACCAAGGTTGTTCTGAAGCCGCTCGAAGACAGGATCGTGGTACGCCCGCTTGAGGCTGAGCAGACCACAGCGTCCGGCCTGGTTATCCCCGACACCGCCAAGGAGAAGCCCCAGGAGGGCGAAGTCCTGGCCGTCGGTCCCGGCCGGTTCGATGACGCCGGCAGCAAGCGCGTCCCGATGGACGTGAAGGTCGGCGACGTCGTGCTCTACAGCAAGTACGGCGGCACCGAGGTGAAGTACCACGGCGAGGAGTACCTGGTGCTCTCCGCCCGTGACGTGCTCGCCGTCATCGAGAAGTAGCGACCAGTTTCACGCGCGGGCCTGGCCCGCGCCGGGCTGGGCTCTGCCCGCCTGGCACCGCCCCGGCTCGGCTCGCGGCTCGCGGAGCAAAACTCCCGCGGTCCGCGGCCCGGTCCGGGGCGGTGGCGTGAAGGGTCGCTTGCCGCAGGCCGCAGCGGCGTCCCGCACCAGAACCACACAGACCACTTATCAAAGACACTGGGGTACCAGATGGCCAAGAGCCTGGAATTCGACGAGGACGCACGGCGCGCCCTCGAGCGCGGTGTTAACCGCCTCGCAGACGCCGTGAAGGTGACGCTCGGCCCGAAGGGCCGCAACGTCGTGATCGACAAGAAGTGGGGCGCGCCCACGATTACCAATGACGGAGTGACCGTCGCGCGCGAGATCGAGCTCGAGGACCCGACCGAGAACCTTGGCGCGCAGCTGGCCAAGGAGGTCGCCACCAAGACTAACGACGTGGCCGGCGACGGCACCACCACGGCGACCGTGCTCGCTCAGGCGATGGTCGCCGAGGGGCTGCGCAGCGTTGCCGCCGGAGCCAACCCGATCGCGCTTAAGCGCGGCATCGACGCAGCAGCGACGGCGGTTGCCGACGCGCTGATGAGCTCGGCCCGCGAGGTCGAGGAGCGGAGCGAGGTCGCCAACGTGGCGACGATTTCCGCGCAGGATGCGAAGATCGGCGAGGTCATCGCCGAGGCCTTCGACAAGGTCGGCAAGGACGGCGTCATCACCGTCGAGGAAGCCCCGACCATGGGCATTGAGCTTGAGTTCACCGAGGGCATGCAGTTCGACAAGGGCTACATCTCGGCGTACTTCGTCACCGACCCGGAGCGGATGGAGGCCGTCATGGAGGACGCCTACATCCTGCTCAGCGGAGGCAAGATCTCCTCGATGGCTGAGTTCCTTCCGCTGCTGGAGAAGGTGGCCCAGACCAAGAAGGCCCTGCTGGTGATCGCCGAGGACGTGGACGGCGAGGCGTTGTCCACGCTGGTGGTCAACAAGATCCGCGGGCTCCTGAACGTGGTCGCGGTCAAGGCGCCAGGATTCGGCGACCGTCGCAAGGCGATGCTCGAGGACATGGCAGTGCTGGCCGGCGCCCAGGTCGTGAGCGAGGAAGTCGGCCTGAAGCTCGACCAGGTCGGCCTGGACGTGCTCGGCAAGGCTCGGCGCGTGGTCGTGACCAAGGACAACACGACGATCATCGACGGCGACGGTGATCAGTCCGCCGTCGAGGACCGGATCCGTCAGCTGCGGACCGAGATCGAGAACACCGACTCGGACTGGGACCGCGAGAAGCTGCAGGAGCGGGTGGCCAAGCTTGCAGGCGGCGTGGCGGTCCTGCGCGCGGGCGCCGCCACCGAGGTCGAGCTGAAGGAGAAGAAGCACCGGCTCGAGGACGCGATCTCGGCGACCAGGGCTGCCATCGAGGAAGGCATCATCGCCGGCGGCGGCAGCGCGCTTGTCCACGAGGCCACCAAGCTCGGTGACCTGGGCAAGACCGGCGACGAGGCGACTGGCGTGCAGGTAGTCCGGCGGGCGCTGTCCGCGCCGGCGCGGTGGATCGCGGAGAACGCGGGCGCCGAGGGTGGCGTGGTCATCGCCAGGATCGCCGAGCTGCCGGCCGGACACGGCTACAACGCCGCCACCGGCGAGTTCGGCGACCTGATCGCGCAGGGCGTCATAGACCCGGTCAAGGTGACCCGGTCGGCGGTTCAGAACGCCGCGTCGATCGCCGGCATGCTGCTGACCACCGAGGTGCTCGTCAGCGAGAAGCCGGAGCCCGAGGCCGCGCCGGCCAACGGCCACGGTCACGGCCACCAGCACTAGGCTGCCGCGCTAGCTCAGTTCTGCTAGCTCAACCGGGCCCCGCCTGCCACGCAGATAAGCGTGGCTGGCGGGGCTTCGTCGTTCCATGACTCCGTGGGTGGCTAGTTACTGGTGCCCTGGCCCCGCCAGATCGGCACCCGCAAGCGCTTGACGCCTATCTATCAAAGTGATATCACTTTGATAGATAACAGAGTGGCCGGACACCACAGCCCAAAGGAGGCATCCCGATGAACGCACCCAACGACAACACCGCTTCACAAGGCCTGCGCGGGTGGTGGGCGTCTCCCCCGCGATCCGGCATGCGACTCATCATCGCGCCATGGGAGTACCGCCACCTTCTTGGCTTCGCGCGCGTGCGCATCACCAGCGCTTTCGTCTTGGTCTGCCTTGGCCTCGTTACGCTCAATGTTGGCGGGCACGATGTGAAGGCGTACGCGTGGAGCTTGGCGTTCCTGGCGGCGGCGGCGGCACAGTTCTCGTGGGCCTACTGGGAGCTGACCATCGCCCGGTCGGCAGCTGCCAAGCACTGAGCCCGGTCAGACCGCGTGGGCACCTGCTGGCCGAGATCCTCGACGGGCTCCCCGCCAGGTGGCCCCCAAGACCACAAGGCCCCGGACTAGCTATAGCTCCGGGGTCTTCTGTCTTCTGGGCTGCGACCATCGGGGCTGCAGGTCAATCTGGATAGCGCTGCTCGCATCCGGATATCGCTTGCCTTGTTCCTAAATGATCTGCCATTGCTTGCCAGAATAGCATTTTAATGCAGAGCAGTTAATTTATAAATCACTTCGAAATACGGTGAGTAGTTGACAGGCTACATTGAGTAATTGCCTTTACCTCGCGACTATCGCGCGATGACAATGTGACCTTTCCGTTGCCTATTTTGATGTTGCCTTTACTCCCGGCACGGGGAATCACGGTTTTGTGCAGACGGAATCGTGAGACCGCCGATGAGCCAGGGGGATCAGGTGGAATCGCAGCTAGATGGGTCTTCTCACCGCAACATGGGCACCCTGACTGAGCTCGCCGCGCTCGGTCAGCCTGCTGCAATTGACACGTTGCTGCGGCAGATCAGGCCAATGATCGTGCGCTATTGCCGGGCCCGCCTCAGGCACATTTCCGGGCATTATCAGGCGGCCGACGATGTAGCACAAGAGGTGTGCATTGCTGTTCTGACTGCCCTTCCGCGCTACCAGGATATGGGCCGGCCGTTCGCGTCGTTCGTATTCGGCATCGCCTCGCACAAGGTGGCCGACGCCATGCGCAGCGCCGCCCGGCTCGCCATCCCGACGCCGGACCTGCCGGACGGGCCGGACAACCGGCCGGGGCCTGAGGAGACGGCAGTTGCCTACCTTGAGGCCGAGCGCGCTCGGGCGCTGCTCGCCAGGCTTCCGGCGAACCAGCGCGAATTGCTGGTGCTGAGGCTGCTGTCCGGCCTGTCAGCCGAGGAGACCGGCGACGCACTCGGGATGACGGCTGGCGCGGTCCGGGTCGCGCAGCACCGGGCGCTGGCCAGGCTGCGTGCCATCGCCCTGGCGGAGTCGGCCGTCGAGGAGTCGATCGCCTAGCTCGCTGTGGCTCACGAAACTCTGGGCGCCGGGTGGCCGGCACCGGGCTTGGTCGGGCTGTCCGGTCACTAGGATGAAGGCAATCCCAGCAACCGGACACGGAACGTGAGATGAGCGACGAGAAGTTCGGCCCGCCAGCCCTGACCTTCGACGACGTTCTGCTGCTGCCGGCGCATTCAGCCATAATGCCGGGCGAAGCAGACACTACGGCCAGGCTGACGCCGCGCCTTTCGCTGCGGATCCCGATCGTGTCTGCCGCCATGGACACCGTCACCGAGGCCAGGATGGCCATCGCGATGGCACGCCAGGGCGGCGCCGGGGTGCTGCACCGGAATATGTCCATCGAGGAGCAGGCCCAGCAAGTCGACATGGTCAAGCGGTCCGAGGCCGGGATGATCACTAATCCGGTGACCTGCGGGCCAGACGCCACGCTGGCCGATGTCGAGGAACTCTGCGCGCGCTTCCGGATCTCCGGAGTCCCGGTCACGGATGCAGACGGCATCCTGCTCGGCATCGTCACTAACCGGGACATCAGGTTCGAGTCGGACCACCGGCGTCGAGTTGTCGAGATCATGACGCCGATGCCGCTGGTGACCGCTCCGGTCGGTGTCGACCGGGCCGAGGCGCTGCGGCTGCTGAGCACGAACAAGGTGGAAAAACTGCCGCTGGTAGATCAGGCCGGGCGGTTGCGGGGCCTGATTACGGTCAAGGATTTCACCAAGAGCGAGCAGTTCCCCAATGCGACCAAGGACGGCGAGGGCCGACTCGTAGTCGGAGCGGCAGTAGGCGTGGGCGAGGACGCCAAGCGGCGGGCGCACGCGCTCATCGAGTCCGGCGTGGACTTCCTGGTTGTGGACAGCTCGCACGGCCATGCACAGGGTGTCATTGACATGGTGGCCCAGGTCAAGGCCAACTCGCGAGCCGAGGTGGTTGGCGGGAACGTGGCCACTAGGGCGGGCGCGCAGGCGCTCATTGATGCTGGCGTCGATGCGGTGAAGGTAGGCGTCGGCCCCGGCGCGATCTGCACCACCCGGGTGGTTACCGGGGTCGGTGTGCCGCAGATCACCGCGATCTACCAGGCTTCGCTCGCTGCCCGCCCGGCCGGCGTTCCGGTGATCGGTGACGGCGGCGTCCAGTACTCGGGCGACATCGCCAAGGCCATTGCGGCCGGCGCCGACACAGTCATGCTCGGCAAGCTGCTGGCCGGCTGCGAGGAAGGCCCCGGTGAGATGGTCTTCGTCAACGGCAAGCAGTTCAAGCTGTTCCGCGGGATGGGATCGCTTGGCGCCATGCGCAATATCAACCGGGGCGGGTCGTTCTCCAAGGATCGCTACTTCCAGGACGACGTGCTCCGCGAGGACAAGCTGGTGCCGCAGGGCGTCGAGGCCCAGGTGCCGTACCGGGGCCCGCTGGAGGCTGTGGCGCATCAGCTGACCGGCGGCCTGCGGGCGGCGATGGGATTCTGCGGCGCCCGGACGATCGCTGAGCTGCAGCAGGCGCAGTTCACCCAGATCACCAGTGCCGGGTTGGTAGAGAGCCACCCGCATGACATCCAGATGGTCGCCGAGGCGCCCAACTACGGCGGCCGGCGAAGCTAAGCCCTGGCACGCTAATCCTGGCTGCCAGGCTGGTGCGCGCACGCAGGCGCACGAGAGCACCTGCAGGGGCGGGAGAGCAACGTGAGCGTGGTAGAGATCGGGCGGGGCAAGAGCGGCCGGCGAGCGTACGCGCTCGACGAGATCGGCATCGTTCCCTCGCGCCGGACCCGGCATCCGGAGGACGTCTCGATCGCCTGGCAGATCGATGCCTACCGGTTTGAGATGCCGCTGGTCGTGGCCCCGATGGACAGCGTGGTGTCGCCAGCCACGGCGATCGCGATCGGAAAGCTCGGCGGCCTGGCCGCGCTGGACCTGGAAGGCCTGTGGACCCGGTTCGAGGACCCCGAGCCGCTGCTGGCCGAAGCCGCCGAGCTAGACGACCAGGCGGCCACCCGGCGGCTCCAGCAGATCTACGCCGAGCCGATCAGGGAAGATCTGGTCGGCAGGCGGATCGAGGAGATCCGGGCCGCGGGTGTCACCACGGCGGCGAGGCTGTCGCCGCAGCGCACCGCGCGCCTCTACAAGGCGGTCATCGACGCCGGCGCGGACATCTTCGTCATCCGCGGCACGACCGTGTCGGCGGAGCACGTGTCTGGCCAGGCTGAACCACTGAACCTCAAGCAGTTCATCTACGAACTGGACGTGCCGGTCATCGTCGGCGGCTGCGCCACTTACACCGCGGCATTGCACCTGATGAGGACCGGCGCGGCAGGTGTACTGGCAGGCTTCGGCGGCGGATCCGGGCACACCACCGCGGCGGTGCTGGGCGTCGCGGTGCCGATGGCCACCGCGATCGCCGACGTCGCCGCCGCCCGCCGCGATTACCTGGACGAGTCTGGCGGACGCTACGTGCACGTGATCGCCGACGGGGGGATGACTCGCAGCGGTGACATCGCCAAGGCGCTGGCTCTCGGCGCCGATGCGGTCATGGTCGGTTCCCCGTTCGCCCGGGCCAGCCAGGCGCCCGGCCGCGGCTACCACTGGGGCAGCGAAGCTCACCACCCGGAACTGCCTCGGGGCACCCGGCTCAAAGTCGGCACTGTAGGCACGCTGGAGCAGATCCTGCACGGTCCGTCGACCGTTCCCGACGGCTCCATGAACCTGATGGGCGCGTTGCGCCGGACCATGGCCACATCCGGCTACTCCGACCTCAAGGAGTTCCAGCGAGTGGAAGTCGTGGTGACCCCGAGTGCCACGCCGCGCTGACATCCGCGTCTGGCCGGGTGCCCGGGCCGGCGGCCAGCAGGCCGGGAACGGCCACCTGCCGGGCAGCGACCCCGCGCTGGCGACGACACGGCTCGGGCCAGCCGAGCGCGCGGCTGCACTCGAAGCCCTCGCGAGCCAGGAACTTCAGGTGCTCGTGGTCGGCGGCGGCGTGGTCGGCGCCGGGGTGGCACTGGACGCGGTCACCCGCGGGCTCACGACCGGACTGGTCGAAGCCAGGGACTTCGGCTCGGGCACCTCATCGCGGTCGAGCAAGCTGATCCACGGCGGTTTGCGCTATCTCGAGCAACTCAACGTGGCTCTGGTGCGCGAGGCTCTCAGCGAGCGCTCGCTGCTGCTTCAGCGGCTCGCCCCGCATCTGGTCCGCCCGGTCTCGTTCCTGTTCCCCTTTACCCACCACGGCTGGGAGCGGCTTTACGTGGGTGCGGGCCTCACCGCATACGACTCGCTTGGCTTCTCCATGGGCCAGACCCGCGGCCTGCCCGGCCACCGTCAGCTGACCAGGCGCGGCGCGCTCAAGCTGGCGCCGGCGCTGAACCGCGAGGCGCTGACTGGGGCGCTCGTGTACTGGGACGCTCAGGTCGACGACGCCCGCTACGTCATGACCCTGGTGCGCACAGCGGCCAGCTTCGGCGCCCACGCGGCATCCCGCACTCAGGTCACGGGTTTCCTGCGTGAGGGCGAGCGGGTGACCGGCGTGCGGGCGACAGACCTTGAGACCGGAAACGAGCTAGAAATCCGCGCGCAGCAAGTCGTCAACGCCACCGGAGTCTGGACCGATGAGATCCAGGAGATGGTGGGCGGCCGGGGCAGCATCAACGTCCGGGCGTCTAAGGGCGTCCACCTTGTGGTGCCTCGCGACCGCATCCACTCCACCACCGGGATCATCCTGCGCACGCCGGTGAGCGTGCTGTTCGTGATCCCGTGGGGACGGCACTGGATCATCGGCACCACCGACACGGACTGGTCGCTCGACAAGTCGCACCCGGCAGCGAGCCGGGCAGACATCGACTACGTGCTGGGTCAGGTCAACAAGATCCTCGCCGTGCCGCTCAGCCAGGACGATGTTGAGGGTGTCTACGCGGGCCTTCGGCCGCTGCTGGCCGGAGAGTCTGAATCCACATCCAAGCTGTCGCGCGAGCACACCGTCGTGCACCCGGTCCCTGGTCTGGTCATGATCGCGGGCGGTAAGTACACGACGTACCGGATCATGGCCAGGGACGCGGTCGACGCGGTGGCCCATGGGCTGGACGGTAAAGTCGCGCCCTCCTGCACTGACAGCGTCCCGCTGGCCGGGGCCGACGGTTTCATCGCGCTGTGGAACTCCAGGCATGCCCTGGCCCGGTCATCTGGACTGCATGTCGCGAGGATCGAGCACTTGCTGCAGCGGTACGGGTCCATGATCGGCGAGGTGCTGGCCCTCATAGCCGCCGATCCGGGCCTGGGGAAGCCGTTGGCCGGGGCGGACGACTACCTGCGTGCCGAGATCGTCTACGCGGCGTCCCACGAAGGCGCGCGCCACCTGGACGATGTCCTGGCACGGCGCACGCACGCGTCGATCGAGACCTGGGATCGCGGCCTGTCCGCGGCCGAGGAAGCGGTCAGCCTGATGGCCGGCCCGATGAAGTGGAAAGCCCGGCAGATTGCCAGGGAGCTGGAGAATTACCGGGCCCGGGTAGCAGCAGAACGCGCCTCGCAGGAGGCCGACAGCGATCAGGACGCCGATGCCATCCGGCTTGGCGCACCCGACATCGTGCCGGTGCTGCAAGGCGACGGTGTGCTGGCCTGAGGCCATTCGCAGGGAAGCCGACGAAGGGGGTGCCATGGAACAGAAGGTGCTCGTCCGGGCGGTAGCAGAGCGAACAAGCTTGTCGCGCGAGGAATCGGCAGATGTCACCAGGGCGGTGCTGGAAGGGCTCGCTGACCAGCTGAGCGACGGCGAAGCGCGGCGCCTCGCCGCAGATCTGCCGCAGGTCCTCGCCGCGCAGGTACCGCGGCGGCGGAGGAAAGGCGCGCACCCGGTGGCCGTCGACGACTTCGTCCGCCAGCTCAGCGAGCATGCCGGGCTTACCGAGGAAGAAGCCAGGTCGGGAGCAGGAGCCGTGCTGGCCGTGCTGCGGGAGGCGCTCAGCGAGGACGACTACCGTCACTTGGTGGGACAGCTCCCGGCCGGCTACACCGTCCTGGAGGAGGAGGCCGGCTAGCCGGCGGCCACTTCTTAATATCGGCGACTCGCCGCTTCTCGTGAGCGCGCTGGCCAGACCGGGTCAGCGCGCTCGCCCTGTCTAATGCCAATTCAGCAGCACTTCGTTATGCAGACGTTATTTCTGTAGTGATAGGCGTGATCAGCCGTTCCTGCTAGCTTCCCGCCTGTATGCCTACGGCAACTTCTCAGCCGGGCTCGAGGGTGAGGCAAGCATGCGAGTACTCAGCAGGAGCGGCGCGAGCCGTCAGCACGTCAGGTTCCGCACTTTCACGCTCGTGGTGGCGGCGGCCGCAGTGCCTGCCCTCGTTGCGGGCCAGGCCGCGGTAGCGGCCGCTTCGGCGTCGGCAGCGCAGGCCCGCAGTGCCGGTCAGGCGCCGCTGACCGCGGCGCTCGCCGCTCAGCTGTCGAAGAACGTGAACCAGCACGTCATCGTGATCATGAAGGGTCAACTCGCGGCTGCGCATGTGGGCAGCCACGCCGCAGCAGTGCGCTCGGCGCGCACTACCGCGGCCCAGCAGCCGCTCATGCGCGAACTCCGGGACGTACACGCCACGCACCTCAAGTCCTACACCCTGGTGAACGCGCTGGCTGCGACGGTGTCCAAGGGCGAGGAAGCGCGGCTGAAGGCAAACCCGGCGGTGCGCGAGGTCATCCCCGACGTGACCATAAACCTCGGCTCGCAGACTGCCGGCCAGGCTAAGCCCGCCAACGCACCCAAGGTCACGGGGAGCGGCAGGGCAGCCAAGTCTGCCGGGCACACAGCGTCGCTCACCGCGAGCGCCTCGCTTACCCCGAACGTCATCCCTGGCGCGTGCGGCAAGAACGGGACTGTGCAGCTTGCTCCCGAGGGGCTTTCGCTCACGGACACCGCTTCTGACAACCCGGCTGCGCGGACCGCGCGCTCGCTCGGCGTTACCGGCGCAGGCGTGAAGGTGGCCTGGATCGCCGACGGCGTCGACCCGGACAACATCAATTTCATCCGCCCGAACGGCACGTCGGTGTTCTCCGACTACCAGGACTTCACCGGCGCCGGCCCGGGTGCGGTGACCAGCGGCGACGAGGCGTTCCTCGACTCCAACACGATCGGCGGCCAGGGCATCCACGTCTATAACGTGAACGGTTTCTCGGCCCAGTCAGACCCCGCCCCGTGCAATATCAGGATCGAGGGCGTGGCGCCCGGCGCGAGCCTGGTCGGCCTCGACGTGTTCGGCGAGAACGGCGTCCAGGGAACGACTGAGTCCAACTTCCTGCAGGCCATCAACTACGCGGTCGAGACCGACCACGTCAACGTGCTGAACGAGTCCTTCGGAGCGAACCAGCTTCCGGACGTGACCGCACTCGACGCGACAAGCCAGTTCGACAACGCCGCGGTCGCCGCCGGCGTGGTGGTGACGGTCTCCAGCGGCGATGCCGGATACACCAGCACGATCGGCTCGCCGGCCACTGACCCGAACCTCATCTCGGTCGGTGCCAGCACTCAGTTCCAGATGTACGCGCAGACCAACTACGCCGCGGCGCGGTACTTCGCGACGTCTGGCTGGCTCAGCGACAACATCAGCTCGCTGAGCTCCGGCGGATTCGCCGAGAACGGCACCACCGTTGACCTCGTCGCTCCTGGCGACTTGAGCTACGCATCCTGCGATGCGAGCTCGACCTATTACGGGTGCGTCAACTTGCAGGGCCAGTCCTCCGACGTCGAGGAGAGCGGCGGCACTAGCGAGTCGTCTCCGTTCGTCGCCGGCGTAGCTGCGCTGATCATCCAGGCTTACCGCAACACCCACAGCGGTGCCACCCCGACGCCAGCCCTGGTCAAGCAGATTCTGACCAGCACCGCGACCGACCTCGGCACGCCGGCTGACGAGCAGGGTGCCGGCCTCGTGAACAGCTACAAGGCAGTCCAGATGGCCGAGTCCATCAATGCCCGTCCGGTCGGCGACACGCTGCTGACCTCCACTGGCCAGCTCAATGCCGTCGGGTCCGCCGGGACCACCGAAAGCTGGCCAGTCACGGTCACGAACACAGGCGCGCGCAGCCAGTTCGTCCACCTGTCCGGCAGAACGTTCGGGCCGAGCCATAACGTCCAGAGCGGCAGTGTGACGCTGAACGACTCGACCAGCCCGCAGTTCGTGAACTACGGCGGCCTGGAAAACAACTACGGCATATTCCACTTCACCGTTCCGCCCGGCCAGGACCGGCTGTTCGCGTCCATTGCCTACCCGGCCCCCGCGGCGGACTACCCGAACGATCTCAACGCCCGAGTCAGGATGATCCTGATCGACCCGCTCGGCCGGTTCGCCGCTCACAGCCTGCCGCAAGGCGTGGGCAACTTCGGCAGCGTCGATGTCAGGTACCCGGCCGCTGGCACCTGGACCGGAGTGATCTTCGGTGACGTGGAGGCCGATGGCGGAACCAACGGGACCGTACCGTGGCAGGTCTCGACCCAGCGGTTCGCGCCGTTCGGCTCGGTCAGCCCGAGCTCGGTATACCTGGCACCCGGCCAGAGTAAGACGGTGACCGTCAGCGCTACGACCCCGTCCTCGCCAGGCGACGAGGCTGGATCCATCGTGCTGAGCTCTGGTTTCGGCGGCTCGCGGCACTCGAAGCGGTTCCGCGGCTTCGGCGGCGGAAAGGACGATACGTCCATCCCGGTGACGCTGCGCAGCACGGTCGACGTGGCGGCCGGCGGCGCGTTCAGCGGCGTGCTGACCGGCGGTAACGGCCGGGCACCTGGCGAGGGCCAGGCCGACTACTACCAGTTCACCGTCGGCGCGGGGGTGCGTGACATCACCGCGAACGTCTCGCTGACCAGTGATGCCGGCGACCCGGTCGGTGCCTACCTGGTCAGCCCGGACGGCAATTCGCTCGGCTACGGCCAGAACTCGGTCAACGGCACGAACACGCTCTCGCTGACCGCGTACACACTGCATCCGGTGCCCGGCACCTGGACGCTCGTCGTGGACTTTGCCGAGCCGATCGTCGGTGACGAACTGTCCCAGCCGTTCACCGGCAACATCAAGTTCAATGACGTCAGCGTCAGCGCGGCCGGGGTCCCGGACAGCGCGAGAGCGCACCTGTCCGCGGGCACGCCGGTAACGGTCCCGGTGACGATTACTAACAACGGGAGGCAGACGGCCGACTTCTACGTCGACCCGCGGCTCACGTCGACGACGACACTGACGCTCGCACCGCAGTTCGGGGCACCGGAGACCGGGATCCCGCTTACTTCCGGAGACGACGCCTTCTGGCTGGTGCCGACGCAAACCTCCAGCGTCACCGTCAACGGCAGCGGGACCGTGCCGATTCAGTTCGACTTCGGCATCGTCCCTGGCGACCCGGACATCTCCAGCAGTCCGCCGGGGCCGGGATCGCTGTGCAACACCACGGCCACCGGCAGCTTCACGCCGTCGGGCGGCACGGTCACGGCCGGCCTGTGGTTCGCAGCGCCCAGCGAGTGCGGCCCGTACCCGCCCGGCGGCGCGCCTGCCGGGACTGCGAGCGTTGCCATGACGGCGACTGCCAAGGCGTTCGACCCGGCGGTCACTTCGACCACCGGCGACCTGTGGCCAGCTTCCGTCAATCCGGCAGCGACGTTCTCGCCGGTGGTCATCGCGCCTGGCGCCAGCGCTACGATCAACGTGACGTTCACGCCGTCAGGTGCGAGCGGCACGGTCGTCAGGGGTGACCTTTACATCGATGACTACCTCAGCGGGATCCCGCCGTACGGTCAGATCTCTGGCGACGAACTGGCTGCAGTCCCGTACACCTACACGATCAAGTAACCGCTCCTAATCCGGCCGGGCCGGGTTCCGCGTACTGCGGGGCCCGGCCCGGCCGGTGTCTGCCAAGTGCGGGCTATCGGCCGGAAGTCGTAGCCGGAATCGTCTGTTCGGCTGATCTGCCAGCGCGGCGCGATGGCTAAGGTGCACCGGTAGCCAAGTCAGGGGGACCGGGTGCTACCTCAACCGAGCATCGAGCCCGCACGCCAGCGGCAGCCTGTTGTGCTCATGTACCACTCCGTGGCGGCAGATCCGGAGGATCCGTACCGGGTGACGGTCAGCCCGCAGCGGTTCGCGGAGCAGATGCGCTGGCTGGACCGGCGCGGCCTGCGCGGCGTCTCGATGGGCCAGCTCCTGGACGCGCGCCGCAGGCGCTGTGATGCTGGTCTCGTCGGGCTTACCTTCGACGACGGCTACGACGACTTTGTTCGCTATGCGCTGCCCGTCTTGCAGCGGCACGGATTCAGCGCCACCGCGTTCGTGATCGCCGGGAAGTTCGGCGGCAGCAACAACTGGGATCCGCTCGGCCCGCGCAAGCCGCTGATGACCGCCAGCCAGGTGCGGACGGCAGCAGCGGCCGGGATCGAAATCGGCTCGCACGGACTGCGGCACGTCAGCCTGAACCAGCTGACCGATATCGAGCTCAGTAGAGAGCAGCGACTCAGCCGGAAGATACTGCAGGACGTCACGGGCTCAGCCATCAGCGGCTTCTGCTACCCCTACGGGCACTTGTGCAGCTGGGTTGCCGAGGGCGCGCAAGCCGCGGGCTACGACTACGCATGCGCCACCGGCGCCAGCGGGCTGACCGGGCGCTACGCCATGCCGCGTGTCTACGTGGGTGAGTCCGATGGTCCCGCGCGGCTGCGAGCCAAGCTGCTACGTCAACGGCTGACCAGCGCGAACGGTTCCGCCGCAGCGGCGAGCGAGGGCGGCGGCCTACGTCGTACTGCGTAAGCAGATTACGACGTCTGGCGGAGCAGCCGGTACCGCATCTCGACCAGGCTTCTGGCAGGGCTTCGCAACGGGGGAACTTCTGGCATGGGTGAGCATCAGCTCGGCCTCGCGGTCAACGGCCGCGAGTATCAGTTGCGCCGGCACCTCGTGTCCTTCGCGCTCCCCGAGGAGGCAGGCGCGAACGGGCACGCCGACGGCACCGGCAGGGCCAGCGCGAAGCCGCGGGTGGCGATCGTCGGCCTGGGCTATGTCGGGCTGCCGACGGCCATCGAACTCGCGCCGCACTGCAGTGAGATCATCGGCATCGACATCAGCCGTGAGCGGCTTCAGGTCGTGGCCGCAGGCCAGGCGGATCTGGCCGGCAGCGTCAAGCCGCGCCTAGTCGAAGCACTCGCCGCCGGCACGCTCCGGCTGACCGGAGATCCTGCGGCCATCGCATCGGCCGACGCTGTCATAGTGTGCGTTCCCACCCCGGTCGATTCCCGGCAGGTTCCTGAGCTTTCCGCACTCCGCGGGGCGTGCGCTGACGTCGTCGCGCACGCAAGGCCCGGCCAGACGATCATCTTGTCCTCGACCACCTATGTGGGAACGACTACCGAACTGCTGGCCGTGCCGTTGGCACGCCGCGGCCTTGAGATTGGCAGGGACGTCTTCGTGGCGTTCAGTCCGGAACGGATCGACCCCGGCAATCCAGACCATCAGCAGGACGCGACGCCGCGCGTCGTCGGCGGCGTCACTAGCGAGTGCGCGATCCGGGCGGCTCGCATCATCAGCCTGCTGACCAGCGAGGTATTCCTGGTCAGCTCGACCGAAGCGGCCGAGGCGACCAAGCTGTACGAGAACATCTTCCGGGCCGTGAGCCTGGCGCTCGCCAATGAGTTCGCGGATGCGTGCAGCGCGCTGCAGCTGGACCCGATCGAGGTGACGCTGGCGGCAGCGACCAAGCCGTATGGCTTCCTCGCCGCGTTCCCCGGTCCCGGAGTCGGTGGCCACTGCATCCCGTGCGACCCGCACTACCTGCTGTGGCAGCTGACCGCGCAGGGTCGCAGCGCTCCGCTGATCGAACAGGCGATGAGGTCAATTCAGCAGCGGCCGGAGCGTGTTATCGAGCGAGCCCGTGAGGTCCTGGCGGCGCAGGGACGCCCGCTCGCGGGCGCCAGGCTGATCGTCGTCGGCGCCAGCTACAAGGCAGGCGTTTCGGATCTGCGGGAGTCGTCGGCAGTGCCGTTGATCGCCGGCTTGCTAGGTGAGGCAGCGGACGTTCGTTACTACGACCCTCTCGTGCCGGTGCTCTCGCTGCCCAGCGGGCAGGTGCTGAGCAGCGAGGCAGAACCCGGCACGGACTGGGACCTGGCCATCGTGCACACCACGCATCCTGACGTCGACTACACCTGGGTGCGCAAGTGCCGCGTGCTGGATGCCACCTACCAATTCGAGGACGCGCCTGAGCGGGTTGTGGTGTGAGTGGACCCAGCCACTGCCACCACAGTCACTTCCGCGCGCGCGGCTGCCGGTACGGCCGCGTCGCCGGCGGATTTGACCGGGCCCGCGGAACTGGCCGGGCCCGCGGAATCGGCTGGGCCGGTGGATGTGAGCACGCCCGTGGTCGTGCTCAAGCTTGATCCGAATGTCATGCATCACGGCGGCCTGGGCGCCATCAGGAGCCTTGGCCGGATGGGTGTCCCGGTCTACGCGGTGCAAGAGTCCGCCTGGGCGCCGGCCGGTCACTCGCGCTATCTGCACGGGAAGGTGCTGTGGCGGCCGGCCGGACTTCCGGCCAGCCAGATCCAAGCCGGGCTGATCCGGCTTGCCGAACTGATCGGCAGGCCGGCGGTACTGATCCCGACGGACGACGCCGGGGCTATCTTCCTGGCCGAGCGATCTGAGGCGCTGCGCGGCAGGTTCCTGTTCGCTGCTCCACCTGCCAGTCTGCCGCGTCAGCTGGCGGCCAAGCACTCGCTGCACACGCTGTGCGCTGATATTGGCTTCCCGAGCCCGCGTTCGTGCCTGGCGTCATCACTCCACCAGGCAACTCATGTCGCGGCAGGCTATGGGTACCCGGTCGTCGGAAAGCTGGCCCGGCCCTGGCAGTCCGGCCCCGGGCAGCTGAGCACTCGACTCCTGCGCGACCCAGGCGACGTGCATGCCGCGTGGCACGCCGCTGAGGGCGGCCGGGCAGGCCTCGTGCTGCAGGAATACATCCCGGCACCGCCTGGCCATGACTGGTTCTTCCACGGATACGCGGCCGAGAGCGGAGACTGCCGCCCGGCTTGTACCGGGGTCAAGGACAGGTCGTACCCGGCGCGCACGGGGCTCACCAGCTTCGGGCGCTGCGTACCCAACCCGGCGCTGATCGCCAGCGTCACTGACCTGCTCACGCGGCTGAGCTACCGCGGCATCGCCGACCTCGACCTCCGGCTCGACGACCGCGACGGGCAGTACAAGCTGCTGGACTTCAACCCGCGACTCGGCGCGCAGTTCCGGCTCTTCACCGCCCCGGGCGGTCTGGACGTCGTGCGGGCGGCCTACCTGGACCTGACCGGGCAGCCAGTGCCACGATCCGAACCCGCGCCGGGGCGGACCTTCATGGTCGAGAGCTACGACCCGCTGACCGCGATCAGCTACTGGCGGAACGGCGAGCTCGGCTTGCGGTCCTGGCTGGGTGCAACGGCCGCTGTCGACGAGACTGCCTGGTTCGCGCGAGACGACCTGCGCCCGTTCGAGCTGATGTGCCTGCGAATGGGCTGGCGCATGGTGACCAGGCCAATCGAGCGAGCCCGCCCGGCGGCAGGGCAGCACAGGCGGGTCGTTCCGGAGAGTGCGCGCCGGCCGCGCCTGCAGCCCGGCCGGCGTGCCCGACTGAGCTGAAAAGCAACTGAAGTGACGCTGGGCGACCAGCACAAGGGGGGATGAGTAGTGAGCGACGCCGTCGACGTGGCGATCGTGGGCGCGGGACCGTACGGTCTCTCGCTTGCCGCGCACCTGCGAGCGGCAGGAGTGAGCATGCGCCAGTTCGGGCAGCCCATGCACCTGTGGCGGGCACAGATGCCGCGCGGCATGTTCTTGAAGTCGCAGGGCTTCGCGTCGAACCTCTCCGACCCGGAGGGCACCCACACGCTCGCGGCGTTTTGTCGCGAGACTGACCGGTCTTATGCCGACTACGGGCAGCCTGTGCGGCTTGACGACTTCGTTGCCTACGGCGACTGGTTCGCAGGTGAGCTGGCGGGCGGCCTGGAGTCGACCCTGGTCAGCGAGGTCACCAGCGGCAGCGGGCAGTTTGCGCTCCGGCTCGCCGATGGCCGGACTGCCGCGGCCAGGCGTGTCGTGCTAGCCACCGGAGTTGAGCACTTCGCCTATGTGCCGCCGATCCTGTCGGGTCATGAGCAGGTCAGGCACAGCTCGACGATTACTGAGCCGGCCGCCTTCGCGGGCATGCGCGTCGCGATCATCGGCAGGGGCCAGTCGGCGCTGGAGTCGGCTGCTCTGCTCAGCGAGAACGGTGCCACTGTCGAGGTCATCACTAGGTCCCCGGCAGTCGCGTGGAACAAGCCGCCGCTATTGCCGGACCGGTCGCTGCTGAAGCGGCTGCAGGAGCCGGAGGCTGGCCTCGGCTCGGGCTGGGGCACCTGGTTCTACTCGAACAAGCCTGGCCTGTTCCGCCACCTGCCAGAGCAGACTCGCATCCACCGGGCACGCACTGCGCTCGGGCCGGCCGGCGCCGTCTGGCTGCGACCCCGGATAGAGGGCGTGGTGCCGGTCCGCACCGGTGAGCGCGTCCACCGGGTGCGGGATAGCGCGGACGGCGTCACTGTCGGACTGGTGTCGCGCGACGGCAGGCGTTCCGAGGTCCGGGCCGACTGCGTCATCGCAGCCACCGGCTACCGCCCGGACCTCCGGCGCCTTGCGTTCCTGGATGACGCGATCCGAGCCCGTATCCGCACAGTTGCCGGTACAGCCGCGGTGGACGCGGCGTACCAGACGTCTGTCCACGGCCTGTATCTGATCGGCCCGGCGGTAGCGCCCGTGTTCGGGCCTGTCATGCGATTCGTCTACGGCAGCGCGCACGCAGCTCGCACCGTGACGCGGCACCTAGCAGCCACGGCCACCACTACGGTGGCGACGGCCGCCCGACCACTGGCGGGAATGGCTGGCCAGTGACGATCACGCGACTCGGCCGCCGCCCGGCGGGCCCGGGCACGGGCAGCACAGGTACGCGCAGCCGCGGATCCCCGGCCGGCCGGGCGGGCCAGCCGAAGCGAGCGGGCCGGCCTGCCGGATTCGCCTGGCGGCGGGCCCGCGCGCGGGGAGTCTGGATGCTGGCAGCAGGCGACCTGATCGCGGTGACGCTGGCCGTCGTCGTCGCGGGAGCAGGGGCAGCCAGCGCTGCGTGCTATGGCCTCGTCGCCATCGGCGCCATTACGGCCGCCGGCCTGTACCAGCCACGGATAGGCGGCCGTGCCGGCGATCAGGCGGGCCGCCTGACGATGGCCGCCGCGCTTCCGGCGCTCGCGTTGCTCCCCTGGACAGCCGAGGCGACGGTGATCCGGCTGGCTGCGACGACGGCCGGCCTGCTGATCGGAATGCGGGTAGCCGTCGACGCGAGCCAGCGGTCGGCCCGCAGGCGCGGCTTGCTGACACAGCGGACACTGATCATCGGTACCGGCGCGGCGGGCTGCACGGTAGCCAGGCTGCTGCACGAGCATCCCGAGCTCGGCCAGCGCCCGTGCGGCCCGGTGCCCGATGACCAGGCCGCGAACGCCCAGTCGGTTGCTGAGATCCTCGCCAGGTTCGACGTGGGCCAGGTGCTGATGTGCGCCCCGGCCGCAACCGGGGCCGATCACGCCGCCGTGCTCCGCACCTGCCGCGATCAGGGCGTCAGGGTTAGCGTGCTGCCGCAGCTACCCGAACTCGGCCTTGCGGTGCCACGAGCCTGCCTGGACGTGGTCTGGGGCATCCCGTTCGTTCCGCTTCGGCCCGGTCCGGAAGCTGCCGGGCGCCGTGTCGCAGCCCGCCTCATCGACCTCAGCGTAGGGACTGTCCTGCTGCTCGCCACGGCTCCGCTGGTGCTGATTCTGACCGTCGGGGCCTGGCTGGACCAGCGGCTGCCCCCGTTGTTCAGGCAAGCGCGAGTCGTCGGCTGCGGCCGGGTGGCGGCGATCACCAAACTCCGGACATTGCGGCCGGGCGGCGACCCGGACACTACCTGGGCGGTGGCGCCCGGACAGGTCACTGCGTTCGGCCGGGTGCTGCGTGCCACGCACGCGGACGAGTTGCCTCAGCTCGCCAATGTGGTGCGCGGCAACATGGCCCTGGTCGGCCCGCGGCCAGAACGGCCGCACTTCGCCCATCAGCTCAGCGGCACCATCGCCGGCTACGCCGAACGCGAGCGGGTGCGGAGCGGCCTGACCGGCTGGGCGCAGATACACGGCCTGACGGGTGACACCTCGCTTGAAGACCGGGTCCGGTTCGACAACTTCTACATCGAGTACTGGTCGGTCTCCCTAGACCTGCTCATCCTTGCCCGCACTGGACTGGCCGGACTGTGCGGGGTACTGACCATCGGAGGCGCACGATGAAGGTCCTGCATCTCATCACCGGCTTGGGTGTCGGCGGTGCAGAACTGCAGCTACGCGGCGTACTGCAGCACACTCGGCACGACGCGGATGTCGTCACGCTCTACAACCCCGGGCCGGTAGCGGACATGATCCGGGCCGACGGCACCGCCGTCCGCACCCTGGACATGCGGCGGAACACTCAGCTCAGCACGCTGCTATGGCTGCGGCGGATTATCAGAGCGGGCCGCTACGACGTCGTGCACTCGCACTTGTACCGATCGCAGATCTACGGCCGGCCGGCAGCCTGGCTTGCGGGAACGCCAGTCATCGTCAGCACCGAGCACTCGATCGGGGAGACGCACCTGGAGCGCAGGCGCATGACGCGCGGAGTCCAGGCTCTCTACCTCGGCACTGAGCGGTTCTCCGACATAACGGTCGCGGTATCGCCGACTGTGCGTGAGCGGCTGACCAAGTGGGGGGTCCGGCCGAACAGGATCACGGTTATCCCGAACGGCGTGGACCTCGGCCGGGTGGCGTTCGACCAGGCCGGCCGGGGGCGGGTGCGCGCTGAGTTCGGCATTGGCGCAACGGACTTCGTGGTGCTCCTGCTCGGCCGCCTTGACCAGAACAAGCGCTTCGACGAGGCGATCGAGGCTGCCGCGCCAAGCCTGTCGCCCTCCGTCAAGGTCCTGGTCGTCGGCGGCGGCGGCGAGCGTGAGCACCTGGCAGAGACGGCCAGGCGCTGCGGCGTCGCGGATTACGTGATTTTCGCGGGCGAGCGGCACGACGTCGCGGGAGTCATGTCAGCGGCGGACCTCCTCGTGGCGTCATCCCGGCAGGAAACGTTCGGGCTCTGCGTGCTGGAGGCACTCGGCAACGGCCTCCAGGTGCTCTACACGACGTGCCCGGCGCTGGATGGTCTGGACGTCTCCGCCGCTCGGCAGGTGCCCATCGAGGACATGGGCAAGGCAATCGCGGGCGCGGTGGCGTCCGGCCCTGCCGACCGCGCGCCGGAGCCGGCGGTTGCTGCGGAGTTCGGCATCGCCGCCGTTACCGCCCGGATCGACGACCTGTATGAACGCCTCGCGGCGCGACGATCACTCCGCACCGCTACCACCCGGCGTCGGCGTCGCGCCCGTCTGCGTGCAGGTCCGCATCCGCCGATTATGACGGCACAGGCGAGGGACTCCCGGAGCGAGCGGCCGGGAGGCCCTCGAGGGGCAGTGATGGCAGGGAAGGAACAGCCATGAAATGTCTTGTCACCGGCGCGGCCGGTTTCATCGGCTCGCATCTGGTCGAGGAGTTGCTGGCCGCCGGGTACACCGTCGTCGGCCTCGACGACTTCAGCACTGGCCGCGAGCAAAACCTTGCGGGGGTCGCCAGCCACCGCAACTTGCGGATGGTACGCGGCTCAGTGCTTGAGAGGGAGACGGTCGACGAACTGACTGCCGGAGCCGACTGGGTCTTCCACCTGGCGGCGGCCGTCGGTGCGTTCGTGATCCGCGACAAGACCCTGGACAGCCTGCAGACGAACATCCACGGTACGGAGAACGTGGTCGAGGCAGCGAGCCGCCACGGCGCGCGACTGCTGCTCGCCTCCACCAGCGAGATCTACGGCAAGAACATGACCGTCGGACTGCGGGAGGACGACGACAGGATCATCGGCTCGCCCCTTCGCAGCCGCTGGAGTTACGCCGAGGCCAAAGCCATCGACGAGAGTCTCGTCGACGCGTTCGTGCACGAGCGTGGTCTGACAGCCGTGATAGTCCGGCTCTTCAATACCGTCGGCCCGCGGCAGACAGGCCGCTACGGCATGGTGATCCCGCGGTTCGTGCGCCAGGCACTGACCGGCGAGCCGCTAACGGTCTTCGGCTCAGGTGATCAGATCCGCTGCTTCTGCCACGTGTCTGACGTCGTGCCGGCGCTCGTCCGGCTGGTCTGCAGCGACCGCGCGAGCGGCCGCGCCGTCAACCTGGGCAGTTCCGAGCAGGTGTCGATCGGTGACCTGGCACGCCGGGTCATCGCGGCCACCGGCTCGGCCAGTACCATCACCCGCGCCTCCTACCTCGAGGCCTACGGTCCTGGCTACGAGGACATGCAACGGCGGGTGCCGAATTGCGAGCTCGCCGAGGAACTGGTCGGGTTCCGGGCCTCCCGGACGCTAGACGAGATAATCTGCTCCGTCATCGCTGACCAGCAGTCGATCCTGGCCGCCACGGTGGCGGCATAACGGAGAGCTGCGGTGACCAGCGGGCAGCCGCAAATCAGCGCGCGAGACGGCCCTGGCGGCCCACGGCGGCGGCGGAGTGTCTGGGGGCACGCCGCCTGGCCCGCGCTCGCGCTGCTCGCGTTCGCGCTGGCGGCGTTCAGCGTCGCCACGCACCTCGGGGATCCGGCCCGGCGAACGCTGGTCGTGGCGTCAATCCCGTACTGGAACATCCAGCACGGCACCAATGTCGTGCTGGCGAATCGCACAGCTGTGAACGAGGTCTCACCATGGATATACGGTCTGACTGCGACCGGGGCGATCGTGCCCCAGTACTCGCCTGGCCAGGCCTCGGCGGTCACCGCCGACATCGCCCGCTTGCGGGCGGCACATCTGAGCATCGTGCCGAGCATCGCCAACATCACCGGCGGCGCATGGGACTACCCGGCAGTTGCGCACGTGCTGCATAACCCGGTCATAATGCGCCAGCAAGTCGACGCCATCGTCGGTCTGGTCCAGCGGGAGAAGTACGCCGGCATCGACATCGACTACGAGGAACTGCACGCGGGCGACCGTCAGGCGTTCACGCAGTTCGCCACCGATCTCGCGGCAGCACTGCATGCACACGGCAAAGTACTATCGATCGCCGTCTTCCCGCAGACAGCTGCCCCCGCGCCGGGCCAGCCCAGCGCCGCGCAGGACTACGCCGCGCTCGGCCGGGTCGCCGACCAGGTCCGCGTCATGGCCTACAACTACCACTGGGCCAATTCAGCGCCCGGCGCGACGGCCCCGATCGCCTGGGTTCGCGCGGTAATGCGATATGCCACCAGCCAGATGCCGGCCAGCAAGGTCGTGCTCGGTGTCCCGCTGTTCGGCTACGACTGGTCGAGTGGTACCGGGTCGGCAGCGGCAGCGCCCGCCACGACCGTGAGCTGGCTTCAGGCACTACGGCTGTCGCGCCAGTACCACGTCTCGGCAAGCTACAGCAAGGCAGCTCAGGCGCCATTTTTCAGCTACGTCAGGCGCGGCCGGAAGCACACAGTCTGGTTCGAGAACGCCGCCAGCTCGACAGCGATGTTCCAGGTCGCCAAGGGAAGCGGCGCTGCCGGGGTCTACCTGTGGATGTACGGGTACGAGGATCCGGGCACCTGGCCGTCGCTCCGGACGGTACTGCCGATCTCAGGGTCGGACGCTAGCAGCACGTCGTCGGTGGTGCCGTTATGCCCTGGTGGTTCTTCGCGCTGTTCGTCCTCGGCTTCAACTTCGCCATCTGGGGCACGATCGGCATGGTACGGCTGGCCGACACGTGCGTCGCTAGCCTTGCGCACCGCCGCAGGCGACCGCTCGCCCGGCCGGTGGCCAACTGGGTAGCGCTGCCCCTGCGCCGTGGCGCGACCGGCACCCGGCAGATTGTCAGGAAGATCTCGCTGGCCGTCGACGACGTCGCTGTGCTGATTCCCGCGCACAACGAGTCAGCGGTGCTCGGCGCGAGCCTGGACGCCATCATGAAGCTCGTCCCGGTCCGGAACATCCACGTCGTGTCCGACGGGTCGACCGACGACACGCCGGAGATCGCCAGGCGCGCGGGCGTCCACGTCCACGAGACCGAACGCAACGTGGGCAAGGCGGGGGCGCTGCGCGAGGCCATCGACCGATTCGGCCTCGCCGACCGGTATGAAGTACTTCTCCTGCTTGACGCCGACACCAGAATCCAGCCCGGCTACTTCACCGAGGCTCTGCCGCTCTTCGACGATCCAGAGGTCGTCGCGGTGGCCGGATGCGTCCAGACTGCCCGCGACCGGCGGCTGAGCCTGATCGGCAACATCCTGGTCGGCTACCGAGAGCGGATCTACGCGATCGGCCAGCGGCTGCTGAAATTCGGCCAGACCTACTCGCGGATCAATGCCACCCACATCGTGCCTGGCTTTGCCAGCATGTACCGCACCGATGTCCTGGCGTACATCGACCTCAACCCGCCTGGCCTGGTCATCGAGGACTTCAACATGACGTTCGAGGTCTACCAGAAGAAGCTGGGCAAAGTCGCCTTCACGCTGTCGGCCGTCGCAGTCACCCAGGATCCGGTGCGGATCCGGGACTACGTCAAGCAGACCAGGCGATGGGCTATCGGCCTGTGGCAGACCGTGCGACGGCATCCCCCGCAGGCCAACCTGTTCACCGCGATGCTGGCCGTGCTGCTGCTGGAGTTCATCACGTCGAGCACGATCTTCGTCATCCTGCCGCTGCTGGCCGCGGTCCTGGCGATCCCGGAACTAGCTCCTAGCGCGCTGAACTGGGTGCCGATGGCGGAGGCACACGCAGCTGTCGCGGCGCACATGAACCTGACAGCGATCGTGTTCGGCGTAGGCCTGCCGGACTATGTGATGACGTGCCTGGTGGCAGTCCTGCACCGGCGGGCCCGCCTGCTGTTCGTCGGACTGTTCTTCCCGCTCGTGCGCGTGATCGACGCCGCCATAGCGCTGTCCGCCGTGCCAGCTGGCTGGTTCGCCCGGTCCAACGGGACCTGGAAGAGCCCGGCGCGCCGTGCCATCGACACTCAGCCCGAACCGCTGGCCGTGACAGCCGGAGCGCCTGCGGTGAGCAGGCCGGTGACTCGCCCGGAATCGTCAGTATCGCAAGACTACGGCCGGGAACGGGGTCATGCATCGTGATGAGTACGGCCGGACTCAGTCGGGGCAGGCTGGTGCCATGACCCCGATCCGGCTGATGCTTGCTGACGATCACTTCATGATCACTGAGGCGCTGGCGTCGCGCCTGGCCGCCCCGGACATCTGGGTCGCCGCAAGGTGCGCTGCAACTGACCCGAACTTGTTCGCGATCGTCAAAGGCGTCCGGCCGGACGTGATCGCCATCGAAGCGGAATCGTTCGGATCCGGCGTCGGCGACCTGGTCGAGCGGCTGATTGCGCACAGCCCTCAAGCGCGCGTGGTAATCCTGAGCGGCGACCGGAACGTTGCCCACGCCGTCTCGGCAGCCCGCGCAGGCGCAGCGGCCTGGGTCGCCAAGGAACAGGACGCCGACGAGTTCGAGGCGGTGGTCCGGGGTGTCTGCCGAGGCTACTCCTGGTTTCCGCCGGAGATGCTGGGTGAGATTCTGCGCAGCCTGCGGGTTGGCGCCGACCGCGCTGGCGGCGATCTGCACACGCTCAGCTCTCGCGAGATCGACGTCCTGCGGGCCATGATGACCGGCAGCCGCGGCCGGCAGATCGCAGCTGACCTGCATATATCAGCCGATACTGTGCGGACCCACACGCAGAACATCTATGCCAAGCTCGACGTGCACAGCCGCGTCGAGGCGGTCAGCGTGGCAAGGGCGGCTGGCTTGGAGCCGCCCGAGCGAAGCCTCGGCTTGTGACCAGCGTCGCCACGGCGGCTGGAGACGGCATATTTGCCCACTCTGTGAGTACGCATTACCACTGGTCAGCCCTGTGCGTGGGTACTACCTACGCTGACTAGCTAGCTAGGTCGGCTACGCAGCTTACGACCACGCAGCTTACGACCACGCCAACGCTGCTGCCGTGCAAGCGCCGGCCGCTCGGGACAATTCGTACCACGGGGGATGACTCGCAGGTGAACGGACCTTCTCCGGACTTTCCGGTGCCGCGATGCGTAGCTGGCTGCGAGCTGAAGGTGCGCGGCCTGCTGCACGATCTCAGCCATCAGATGATGACGCTGTCGCTGCTCGGCGATTCCGTGCGTGACGATGGCGCGCTCTCCGCGACTGCTCGCAAGCGAATGGAGGTCGTCGCGCAGGAGATGCTCCGCATCGTGGAGCTGATCGCCGACTCGATGTCGCCGGACGCTGCCGCGGCGCTCGCGGGAGGGGCCGATATTCGCGAGATTGCCACCGAGGCTGCCCAGCTGGCCAGCTTGGCATACGACACGGCCGTAGTAGTCGAGCCAGGTGCTGCGGCGTTCCTGCCGGTCAGCGCGTCACTACTCCGGCGCGTGCTGCGCAACCTGGTGGACAACGCTGTTCGCGCAGCCGGACCTGGCGGCCGGGTCTCGATCAGAGTCGAGCAAGCGGGAGAAACGGTTCTCCAGATTGCTGATACCGGCCCCGGATTCGGCGATGGCCCGGCCGGCACGGCGGGTCTCGGACTCACCGTCGTGCGCAAGCTCCTCCAGGCAGCGGGCGGCCGGCTGGATATCGGCACCGGTCCGCACGGTGGAGCTCAGGCCCGGGTCACATTCAGCCCGGATCTCCAGCATCGGGATGCCCAGTGCCCGGATTCCGGCTACCGGGATCAGCTTCCGGCGCATGCCGACCGGGCGTCAGCCCGTCAGTTCTTCGCCCCGTCAGCCGGGTCGGAGGCTGCCGGGTCGGAGGCTGTCGAGTCGAGAGCTGTCGAGTCTAGGGCTGGGGCGACGGTCACATGAGCGAGGCGCTGATAGCCGACGATCACGCGGTTTTCCTCGATGCGCTGTCAGCAGTGCTGAGCAGCGAAGGCTGGGCCGTGATCAAGGCGACGACAGTCGAGGACGCAGTCGCGGCCGTCAGTGAGCGGCAGCCGGAGGTCTGCCTCATCGACCGGCACTTCGCGGCTGGCCGCGATGGCCTGGGCGCAGTTCGCGATCTCATCGCCGTCGCGCCCCGGACGAAGGTAGTGATCCTCTCCGGCGACGGCAATACCGACAGCATCATGCAGGCGATGAGCGCAGGAGCAGCCGGCTACGTCCACAAGACGCGCAGCGTGGCAGTGCTGAAGCGGACGATCGAGCGCGTTCTGCGCGGCGAAGTCGTGGTCGAGGTACCCGCCGGGCCTGCCATCCAGCCTCAGCTGGCGCGCCAGCGCGATGCTCTGCGGCTCGTCCGCTGCCTCACCGTCCGCGAGCGGCAATGTCTGGAGCTGCTGGTAGCCGGGCAGGATACCGCCGCGATGGTCAGGAGCCTCGGAGTCTCAGCGGCGACCGTCCGGACCCACGTCCAGGCGCTGCTCACGAAGCTCGGAGCTCACTCCAGGCTGGAGGCCGCCGCCTTCGCGGTACGACACGGGCTCCTCGACGACCGGGTTGGCCGTGACCTGGCCGGAGGCTATGCGAGGTTAGCGAGGACTGTGCTGGCTGAGAGGCCGGCAGCGCAGGTTTGAGCTGACGGTGCAACTAGACTGCGCGCTATGCCCCGACCACGCGTGCTTTCCGGCATCCAGCCGACGGCGGACTCCTTCCACATCGGCAACTACCTGGGTGCGCTGCGCCAGTGGGTAGCCCTGCAGGAAACTCACGACACGTTCTACTGCGTCGTCGACCTGCACGCGATCACCGTTCCGCAAGAGCCTTCCGACCTCCGTCGTCGGTCCAGGGTTGCCGCTGCGCAGCTGTTCGCCGCCGGGCTGGACCCGGACACTTCGACGGTGTTCGTGCAGAGCCATGTGCCCGAGCATCCCGAGCTGGAATGGATGCTGGCCTGCATTACTGGTTTCGGCGAGGCCAGCAGGATGGTCCAGTTCAAGGACAAGTCAGCCAAGGGCGGCGCCGAGGCTGCCAGCGTCGGGCTGTTCACCTACCCGATCCTGCAGGCCGCCGACATCCTGCTCTATGACGCTGACCAGGTGCCTGTCGGTGAGGACCAGCGCCAGCATCTAGAGCTAACCAGGGACCTGGCACAGCGGTTCAACCACCGGTTCGGCCCGACCTTCGTGGTACCCGGCCCCTACATCCTGCCGGAGGTTGCCAAGATCGCCGACCTGCAGGATCCGGCGATCAAGATGAGCAAGTCAGCGTCGTCGCCCCAGGGCATCATCGACGTTCTCGAGGATCCGGACTCAATCCGCCGCAAGATCATGCGAGCCGTTACCGACGCCGACGGCGAAGTGCGGGTCGACGAGGCCGCCAAGCCCGGTGTAACGAACCTGCTGCGCATCTACTCGGCGCTAGCTGGCGAGCCCGTCGCCGGCCTGGAGCAGCGATACTCGGGGTCGGGTTACGGAACCTTTAAGAAGGACCTGGCTGAGGTCGTTGTCGATGCGTTCGCCCCGATCCGGGAGCGGACCGAGAAGCTGCTGGCCAACGAGTCCGAGCTGGACAGGCTGCTCGCCACCGGGGCCGGGAAGGCGCACCGGATTGCCGCTGCCACGATGGCGCGGGTCCGTGACAGGATGGGCTTTCTGCCGCCTGCCTGAGCCGCGCGCTGCGGCACGTGATCGTGCCCGCACGTGCCCGTTTCCGGCCTGAAGGAGTATCACCCCCGTCCCTGGGTAACTGGCGCCGGCAGGCATATCCCTACCCCCCACGCCTGCCCAGGGAGTGATCATGATGGCTGGGACGCTTCGCGTCCGGCGCAGCCGGGGCGCACTGAGCGGGTTGCTGCTGGTGCTGCTTGGCATCTGGGGCGCGCTGATTCCGTTCGTCGGCCCGTACTTCAACTATGCGTACACCCCGGACCGGGCCTGGACATCCACGTCCGGCCGGATCTGGCTCGAGGTGCTGCCTGGCGTCGTCACGCTGGCAGGCGGTGTGGTCGTGCTGCTCAGCCGGTTCCGGCCAGCGGCTGTGTTCGCGTCCTGGCTCGCCGCGCTCGCGGGTGCCTGGTTCGCTGTCGGCCACCTGGTCGCCGGCCACTGGACCGGCCTGCCTGGCGCCGGAACTCCGGTCGGCGGCGCAACCCGGTCGGTGCTTGAGCAGATCGGCTTCTTCACCGGCCTTGGCGTGGCCATCGTGTTCGTGGCTGCACTTGCGCTCGGCAGGTTCACCGTCGTGGCGGTCGCGGATGCAGCGACCAGCAGGGCCGGGCGCGAGGCCGCGGCCGCCGACGCGGGTGCCGCGCAATCGCAGGTTCCGGCACGCAGCTCCGCGCCGCGGATCAAGCCGGTGCCGGTGTTTCGCGGCCGGTCCCGGACCTCGGAACCGGCCGACGCGGATACGACCGAGACTCCTGCTGAGGCGGCCCGCACCAGCTAGGCCGCGCGGGCCCGGGGCCGGCCGCGTAACTGCGGCCGGCGCCGTCCGGCCAGTGCCCGGCGGCGTGCCCGGATAAGCGCCATGAGTCCGAGCCCGGCCGCGACCACACCGCCTGCCGCGAGCCCGTAGCCTGCCGCCGAGCCGCCCGACGCGGGCTGCGGGACGGCCAGCGCGACCGTCTTCGGCTTAGCGGCGCTCCGGGCGTCGAGCGGGCTTCGGGGCGCCGGGGCGGGCAGCGGCGCGACCAGGTAACCCACTGGCTGGACTTTGCCGTTCATGGCAAATCCCCAGTTGAGCAGCTGCTCGGCTGAGGTGATCTCCTGCAGTGACGTGCAGTGCAGCACGGTGGCGATGAGCGTCACGCCGTTACGCCTGGCCAGCCCGACATAGGTGGCCTCGGAGTTCACGGTCCAGCCGATCTTGCCGCCGATGCCGCCGCGGTACTGCGTGAGCAGGTAGTTCTGGTTGACCAGGGTCTCCCAGTCCCGCGGCTTGAGCTCGAGCCTGGCCTCGAGCGTCGAGTCGTATTTCATGAAGGCCGGGATGGCGAGCGCCTGCCTGGCGATGAGCGCCTCGTCGTATGCCGACGTCACCTGGCCCGCTGCGGGCAGCCCGTTGGGTAGTTTTGCGACTACGTCGTACGCCTGCAGATGCCGGGCCTCGGCGTTGATTAGCGCCATCCCCTTGGCGAATGACCCGGTCGCTTGCGTGAGCGCGACCGCGGCGTCGTTGGCGGAGATCAGCAGCAGGGCGCGGAAGAGATCGGAGACGCGGTACTCACGGCCGGTGATCAGAAAGGCGCTAGTCGGCTGCTGTGAAGTCGCCAGCGGCGTCGCGACAACCATGGCGTTGGGGTTGAGCAGCGGGATCAGCGTCACAGCCGTCAGCACCTTGAGCGTGCTGGCCGGGCCGAACTCGCCGTGCGGGTCTTTGGCAGCTAGCACCTGACCGGTGCTGGCATTGGCAATGACCCACGCTGACGCCGGGATATCCGGTACCGGCCTGGGGTCGTCCGATGGTTCATTGACCACGACCCCGCTGCTGGCCATGAGCGGGCCGCCGATCCTGCGGGCGGCACGGCTGCCGGGTTCCGGGATGTTTTGCTGCGTCGCCGTCAGTTCCGCGGAATCAGGACGGGTCGCTGCCCCGCCGGCGGTTCCGGACTGACCGGATTCGGCACGGAAAGCTGGCAATGCGCTGGCCGTCGGGCAGACTATGGCGACCAATGCCGTGCCGAGGGCAAGCGTTGCCAGCCTGCGTGCCAGCTGAGGTGCGTGAATCACGGAGTGTGACCTTCCCCGCGCGGTCCGTGATTGATGCGCGGCATATTCAGGCCGAATCAGGCCCGGACATAACGAACCGATGCAGCTTTGCGAAAGCTTTGACAGACCTCGCCGGCCGATTGCGTCACTAGCCACCATTGGCGCGTTGAATGCGGCTGATTTCCTGATCGCCGTCGGTAGCGTTGGCACGTGGCGTACGTCACAGCGATGCGCCGCGCTGGTGCGCCGTACGCTGGTGGAATGAGTCGCACATCGGAGTCAGGCGCGCCAATCGAGGGCGTGTACGGGCCAAAGGACGTGCAGAACCTCGATCCCGTGACGGACCTGGGCGAGCCGGGCGCATTCCCGTTCACCAGGGGCGTCTACCCGACCATGTACCTGACCCGGCCGTGGACGATGCGGCAGTACGCCGGTTTCTCAACTGCAGCGGACTCTAATCGCCGCTACCACCAGCTCATCGCGGCCGGCACGACCGGCCTTTCGGTGGCATTCGACCTGCCGACGCAGATGGGCTTCGACTCCGATGCGGAACAGGCGAGAGGAGAGGTGGGCAAAGTCGGCGTAGCCATCGACTCGCTGGAAGACATGCGGTTGCTCTTCGACGGCATCCGCCTGGACCAGGTGTCGACGTCGATGACCATCAACGCGCCCGCGGCGTTGCTGCTACTGCTCTACCAGCTGGTCGCTGAGGAGCAAGGCGCATCAGCGGACGCGATCTCCGGAACGATCCAGAACGACATCCTGAAGGAGTACATCGCCCGCGGAACCTATATCTATCCGCCTGCTCCGTCGCTGCGGCTGGTCGCCGATACCTTTGCCTACTGCCGGGCGGAAATCCCGCGCTGGAACACGATCTCGATCTCCGGCTATCACATGGCCGAGGCGGGCGCCACGCCGGTTCAGGAGATCGCCTTCACGCTGGCGAACGCGCGAGAGTATGTGCGCGCCGCGATCGCGTCTGGCCTGGCGGTAGACGAGTTCGCGCCGCGGCTGTCGTTCTTCTTCGTGGCCCGCACGACGCTGCTGGAAGAGGTTGCCAAGTTCCGCGCGGCCCGGCGGCTGTGGGCACACATCATGCGGGATGAGTTCGGTGCGCGTGATCCGCGGTCGCAGATGCTGCGGTTCCACACCCAGACAGCCGGCGTGCAGCTCACTGCGCAGCAGCCCGAGGTCAACCTGGCCCGGGTGACGCTGCAGGCCCTCGCCGCGGTGCTCGGCGGCACGCAGTCGCTGCACACCAACTCTTACGACGAGGCGATCGCGCTGCCGACGCAGAAGGCGGCGACGCTCGCGCTGCGCACGCAGCAGGTGCTGGCGTTCGAGACTGACCTGACCGCCACTGTCGACCCGCTGGCTGGCTCATACGCGATCGAGTCGATGACCGACGATATCGAGGCACGGGCTCGCGAGCTGATGGACCAGGTAGCCGCTCTCGGCGGCGCGGTCGCCGCGATCGAGGAGGGCTTCCAGAAGGCCGAGATCGAGCGGTCCGCCTATCAGATCGCGCGCGAGGTTGACTCCGGCGAGCGCAAGGTGGTCGGCGTCAACGCCTTCGTCAGCGACGAAGAGGAGGCCTACGAGCCGCTTCGCGTCGACCCGGCGATCGAGCACGAGCAGGCGGCTCGGCTCGCTGAGCTCCGTGCCCGGCGGGACTCGGCGGAAGTCGCCCGGCGACTTGACGAGGTCCGGCAGGCTGCCGCCGGAGACGCGAACATGCTCTACCCGTTGCGCGAGGCGCTTCGGGCGCTGGCAACTGTCGGCGAGGTCAGTGACGCGCTCCGGGAAGTCTGGGGTGTCTACCGCCCGCCGGAGGTCTACTAGGCTAACCGCCCCGGTGCCCTGGTAGCGGGCGGTACAAGCCACCGCGCGACAATCCCGCAACATCAGCGGAGTGGTGACCCCAGGCGGTACGATTCTGGCCAGTAGAGCGATCTCGTAAGCGATTGGCCAGAACGTTCGGGGCGACGCGGGCGTCTCGCTGATCTAGCCGGACAGCGGGACTAGCTTGCGAGCGGGAGCACGGATTGCCGTGCGCGCGTGCATGGGTTTGACGACGGTTTCAGCAGGTACCTAGCGCGAGTGCAACGGCGATGCGCCTGACGCTTTCCGGTGCGAGGGACGCCGGAGCAGTTCTGGAGCGGGCACGTTACCGGGCATAGCCCGGGATCAGGTGCCGTAGCCGACGGCATTGACGATCCTGGACTTGCCGCGCTTGCTGGCGGACTGGAGTGAGTTCGAGGTACTGATGGACAACCCGCTAAGCGCCGCGCGAGATCGGCGCAGAACACCGGCCCGGAGTGCTGACCAGGGCAGTCTCAACGGGGAGGCAACGCATGGCCGAGCATGACCTCGATGGGGAACTCGACGCGTTCCTCTCCGGGCACGAGCCGGAACTCGTCGAGTTCCGGCGGGATCTGCATGCTCACCCTGAGACGGGCTACCACGAGTACCGGACCACCCGGCGCATCGCGCTGCGGCTGGAAGCGGCCGGGCTGAAGCCAGCCATCCTGCCCAAGGGCACCGGACTGACCGTCGATATCGGCTCGGGATCCTCCGACGGGCCGGTCGTGGCGCTGCGGGCGGACATCGACGCGCTGCCGATCAATGACGAGAAGGATGTGCCCTACAGGTCACTGACCAGGGGTGCGTGCCATGCCTGCGGGCACGACGTGCATACGACCATCCTGCTCGGCACCGGGCTGTTCCTCGCCCGTGCGGCCGCTGCGCGGGCGCTGCCAGGCAAAGTGCGGCTCATCTTCCAGCCGGCCGAGGAAGTGCCCGGCGGCGCTATCGACGTCATGGCGGCGGGCGGCATTGCCTCGGTAGACCGTATTTTCGCGCTGCATTGCGACCCACGGCTGGACGTCGGCAAGATCGGCACCCGGACCGGCCCGATCACTGCGGCCTGCGACAAGCTGACTGTCAAGGTGACCGGCCCCGGCGGTCACACGGCGCGGCCGCACCTGACGGCTGACCTGGTGTTCGCGCTCGGCAAGATCATCACCGAGCTGCCAGCCGCGCTGTCCCGCCGGGTCGACCCGCGGTCGAGCCTCAGCCTGGTCTGGGGCCGGGTCAACGCAGGGTCGGCGGCGAACGCGATCCCGGACGACGGCATGGTCGAAGGAACTGTCCGGTGCCTGGACGACGCCGCCTGGCACGAGGCCCCGGACCTGGTGAAGGCGCTCCTGGAGTCGGTTGCCAGCGCGTACGGCGTCGTTCCCGAGATCAGTTACCAGCGGAACGTCCCGCCAACCGTGAACGAGGCGATCAGCACGGCCATGTTCGAGGCAGCGGCCGACCGGGTGCTCGGCCCGGACTCGATCACCGAGGCCCCGCAGAGTCTCGGCGGTGAGGACTTCGCCTGGTACCTGGATTCCATTCCGGGTGCTCTGGCCAGGCTGGGGACGCGTACTCCCGGGTCGGCCGCCGACTTTGACATCCACCAGGCTGTCTTCGACGTTGACGAGCGGGCCATCGGGTACGGAGTGCGGCTGATGGCAGCGACTGCCATGACGGCGATGCTCGACGGCGGCAGCGTTACGCCTCGTGCCATGCCAGGCGCCACGGCGAGCCGGTCGCAGGTAGCGGACGCGGCGATTGCCTGAGCCTCACCTTCGCCAAGCTCGAGTCCGCGCTCGGCAGCCGGCTGGCAGTTGACCTCGAGTGGCGTCTAAGGGGTTCTTGCGTCTGCTAGCAGACGCTGGTCGGCCTGGATTCGCCAGTCGCCGGCTCCCGCGGCCGACGACATTTCATCGATCTTGTCCGCGCGGCGCGATGGTTTGTCTCGTTTCATGCGGCAAGAATCCGTGAAATGTGAGCTGTGGCACCGCCAATGCGGCTCGCTTTCGGCTCGGCAGAGGCGTCGCGCTGCGAAAATCGCCCGAGCCCGGCAAACCACATAGAGTTGGGCCCAGGACCTCCGTCAGGCGCGGTCGGCAAGCCTGAGCAAGGTGTGCCGTGTACGGCCACCCAGTCACCCAAGATGAGCTACTTACTGGAGCGGCACCTCGTGTCATCGCAGCACAACGAGGCCAATGCGGCCGTGGACGGGCCGCCGGGCGCGGACGGGCATGCTGCCGCGGATGAGCATGCTGCCGCGGATGAGCATGCTGCCGTGGACGGCTCAGCGGCAGTGCCGGCCGCGGCTGGCCAGGCCGAGCCCGCCCGCGCGCAGGCTGAGCCCGCCCGCATGCACGCCGAGCCCGCGCGCGTGCAGGCCGATCGGCCGAGCCCGACGATGACGGGTCCGGCCGGCCCGACCCCGGTCGGCCCGACCCCGGTCGGCCCGAGTTCCGCGGGCCCCAGCCGGGCTGGTTCGACTCCGTTTAACCGCGCCGACCTGCCAGCCACCGGCCGGCCGGCGTTCGGCGGACCGCTGCCGGGCACCAAGAGCCCGTGGAAGGAAGGCAACGACGGCAGGACCGTCTTCCGCCGGGTACCGCCGATCGTCCTTTGGTGGGTATGGGTGGTATTCGCCTTGTTCAACGTGATCCAGGTGATCATTCCGGATCATGACTATTTCTCGGTCGAGTTCGCCGTCGGACTGCTGGCCGTGACCGGTGTCGTCTACGCGACCGCGCTGCGACCGAAGGTATTTGCCACGCCGGACGGCATCGAGGTGCAGAATCCGGTTCGCGACCACGTGATCCGGTGGGGCGCGCTTAACGGCGTCTACCTGGGCGATGCTGTGGAGCTCAGCTGCGCCCGGCCCACTCCCCGCAATGACCAGACCATCTACTGCTGGGCGCTGTACTCCCGGCGTCGCAGCCGGATGAAGTCTCAGCAGCTCGGCGTGCGTTCGTGGAGCCGTGTGTCACCCAGAGGTGCCACAGCCACCGAGCCGACCGTTCACGACCCTGCGCAGCTCATCGCCGCCGAACTAGGACGCCGGTCAACGCAGGCTCGCGAGGTTGGCGCCTCAGCCGCCACGCTGGAGAGTCGCTGGGCCTGGCAGCCGATTGCGCTGATCGTCGTGCCGGCGGCCGCGCTGCTGGCGCTCCTGCTGGCCAGATGAGGTGCCTAGGCGCCTACCGAGGTACACGGACGGCGCCGCAGCGAGGCCACGTAGCTGGCCGGAGCGCCCGCTGCCTCGGCAGCGTCAGCGATGATGCCGAGGTAATGAGCGGACGGCAGGCCACCCTCGTAATCGTTGAGCACGTACAGCCAGGCCAGGACGTCGCCATCCGGAGTGCTGACACGCACCTTGGACTTGCGGTAATAGCCGAGATCGGCGCCGTCCCACTGGTCCAGTTCGGTCTCGTCGGCCGCCGACACTTCGTAGAGCACCACGAAGACGCGATCGCCGCCGTCTTCCACAACCGTCGCCAGCGCGCCGTCCCAGCCCAGATCCTCGCCGCCGAAGGTCAGCCGCCAGCCCTCAAGCCAGCCTGCGCCCTGCTGCGGCGAGTGCGGGCAGCGGCGCGCCATCTGCGCGGGGTCCATATTGCTTCCGTAGGCCGCATATATCGCCACGAAGGATAAGCGTACGAGCCGGGCGAGCCGGATGCTGGCCCAACCGGCTGCACGGCGGCCCGGCCTGCGGGTCCGATTCGGTCCGTAGGGTCTGGATGGGAGAGAATGAGAAAACGTGAGCCAGCCGCACGCGAAGATCGCGATCATCGGTGGCGGCCCGGGCGGCTACGAAGCCGCCTTGGTCGGCGCCCAGCTTGGCGCTGATGTCACGGTAATCGAGCGGGACGGCCTAGGCGGTGCCTGCGTCCTGACAGACTGCGTGCCGTCGAAGACACTCATCGCCACTTCCGGGATGATGGCTGCCCTGGACGACGCGCCGAGTCTCGGCATCCGGGTTAATTCGGGCGGGAACGGGGCTCCCATGCTCGATGCTCCCCGCCTGTACTCCAGGGTCCGGTCACTCGCCAGGGCCCAGTCGGCTGATGTCGCGTCCCGGCTGTCGGCCGAAGGGGTAAAAGTGATCTCCGGGGCCGCCAGGCTGGCCGGACCGCACCGCGTCGTGGCTGGCGACACCGAGATCGAGGCCGACGCCGTGCTCATCGCGACTGGGGCGGAACCGCGGATCCTGCCCGGATCTGAGCCGGACGGCGAGCGCATCCTCACCTGGCGCCAGTTGTACGACCTAGACCGGCTTCCGGAAGAACTGATCGTGGTCGGCTCGGGCGTCACCGGTGCCGAGTTCGCTTGCGCCTTCCAGTCGCTGGGCTCGCAGGTAACCCTGGTGTCGTCCAGGGACCGGATCATCCCGCATGAGGACGCGGACGCGGCCATCCTGGTCGAGGACGTGTTCCGGCGCCGCGGCATGACGGTTCTAAGCAGATCTCGGGCGCAGCAGGTCGACAGGACGGCTGACGGCGTCGCGGTCACGCTGAGCGACGGGCGTACGGTACGTGGCAGCCACTGCCTGCTGACGGTGGGCATGGTGCCGAATACCGGCGGCCTCGGACTGGCCGAGGCAGGAATCATCGTGGATGGCAGCGGCTTCGTCCAGGTCGACAAAGTGTCGAGGACAACGGCGCCTGGCGTCTACGCCGCCGGGGACTGCACCGGTGTCCTGATGCTGGCGTCGGTCGCGGCGATGCAGGGTCGGATCGCGATGTGGCATGCACTCGGAGAGGCGGTGAAACCGCTTCGGCTCGCCAACGTGGCCGCGACGATCTTCACCGAGCCGGAGATCGCCACCGTCGGCATTCCGGAGCAGGCGGTCGCCGCGGGAGAAGTTCCGGACGCCATCGTGGTGAAGCTGCCGCTGGCGACCAACGCCCGGGCAAAGATGCAAGGCTTCCGTGACGGCTTCGTCAAGCTCATCGCCCGGCGCAGCAGCGGAACCGTGCTCGGCGGCGTGATTGTCGCGCCTCGGGCCAGCGAATTGATCCTGGGTATCTCGCTCGCAGTGGAGCGGAGCCTGAGCGTGGATCACCTTGCCCACACCTTCGCGGTCTATCCGTCGCTATCCGGCAGCCTCACCGAAGCGGCACGCAAGCTTATGCAGCCGGTGGAGGGCACGCCCTGACGCCGTCGCGGAAGGCCGCTAGACGCCTGGCTCGTCAGTGGCGGATTTCGGGGCGTGACTACTAACGATCTCAGCGGTGTAGGTCACGATCTCGGCGGTGTAGGTCACGATCTCGGCGGCGTACGGAACGATCTCGGCGGCCGGCGCGGACGGGTAAGCGCTGGGCGGGGTCCAGACTGCAGTCGGACGGAGTACCGGTTCTAGCCCGAACGACGGATGCAGAACTTGAGGATCGCCGCGGAACCACCGCAGCGGCCTGCCGGTGTCGAAGGTCCACGCGAACGCCAGTGCACCGCCCACGAGGCCGAGCAGCATCCCGATGAAGAACCCGCCGAGGTTCGAGGTAACCCAGGACCCGAGCGCCAGCACGATCGCGAGCAGCGAGTAGAAGGCTCGCTGAGCGGGGCTGAACCAGAGCAATATGCCGCACAGCAGCAACATCACCGGAATGAGGTAACCCGCCAGTCCCTGGATCCCGATATGGATCACGAGCTGGAGCGGGCCGTGCTCCGAGGCCAGAATCTCGCACGCGCCACCGCTGATCAGAAGCCCGCCCCAGAACGGGCGAGTGCGTCGCCAGAGCATGAAAGCGCGCCGGACATCGTTGAACGAGTCCGCCATCGTGCCGTGCTGGAATGACCTGCGGCGATTCGGCGCGCTGTCGCGCTGGCGCTGCCAGTCGCGTCCGGGCAACCGGTCGCGTTCTGGCAACCAGTCGCGTTCTGGCAACCAGCGGCGCTGGAGCGACCAGGCAGGCTCGGGCAGCCGGCTATGTTCCGGCGCACGGGGTGGCGCCATCCCGCCGCGCTCCGGTGCGCGAGGTTCCAGCGGCCAGGGTTCTGCATCGGCGCGCGGGGCGGACGGATGGCGCCGATCGAGCAGCGGCGCTCGTTCTTGCCCGCGGTTCTTCCCGAGCTCCTGTCCCCGTCGGAGCACCCGGCGATGTTCGGCCGTACCCGGTTCAGGTGGTCCGCGGCGTCCGGCCGCGCGGGGTTCGGATGCCGTCCGCCGGCCCAGGAACGGCCGGCGCTTCGGCGGCCTGGGCGGGGAGACGCGGTCGCCCTCAGGCAATCGGGGGCGGGGAACCCGGTCCCGCCCGGTTGTCTGGCGCTCCGGCGGCCGGCCGCGCTCGTCGGCTTCGCGCATCCGGCTGCGATCTGGGGGACCCGGTGCGGATCGGCGGCCGCGCTCTGGCGGTCCGGATTGCTGGCGGCCGCCGCGCTGGTCCGCACCGGGACCTGGCCCGAGGCGGCTGTCTGGTGTGCGGGCTGTCCGCGGACGGCGGTCATCGGGCGGACGGCGGCGTTCGGGCGGCGGGGCCTGGCGTACTCGGTCGCCGTTGGGCAGTTGACGCTCCCGACCGCGTTCGTCTGGCCGGGACTCGCGTGGCCGACGGCCGTCGGGCGTTCCCGCATCCGGCCGTCCGCGGCGTCCGGGCACGCGGTCTCGTCCCGGTGCCCGGCCCTCCGGCAGCCCGCGCTCGTCGGTCCAGTTATCGGGCACTCGGCGCCGATCCGGCCGACGGCCATCGAGCGACGACCTACCCTGGGGCGGGCGCGACTCGGGTACCCGATTAAATTCCGCGTCCGAAGGCTCGCGCAGCCGGCCGCGTTCGTCCGGGCGGCGCTCCTGCCGGCGCTCGCGTCCGGCTGCGCGGGTCTCGGGCGGCGGGCCGTCCCCCGCCCGCCGGCCGCGCTCGCCTGAGCTGTTGGCAGTTGCAGAGTTCACATCAGGCTCCGTCAGCAGCTACCGCCGAGACGGAGGCCGAAGTCTGGGAGGGTAAACGTTCCTGCCGTCGTGGCATAAGCATGCTGTTTCAGGTCGGTGATGGTCACGGTTGCGGCCTGAAGGGCAAACGCTCCCGCAGGTCCCCTCACCCCAGGCACCTGGTTCAGCGCGCTAGCGTCCTCGCCCTGACTCAGATGAGTGAACTTAGCTATTTTTCCGGAAAACCGGTCCGCGTCGACGACCAGGTCTGTGGCGGTCACCGGGGTCCCACCGCCGCCGGCCGTTATGACCATCGAAAGCGGCCCAATCCTGACGCTCTGGCAGAGGTTAGTTATCTTCGCCGACCGGATCGCGGTGGCTTCAAGGGAAATCTGATTCGATTTGCCCGGCAGGTCGTTTAAAGTCGAATGGTCCACGACCGGGAACTGCTCAAACCCGTAGCCCTTCAGAAGAGACGCAGTGACCGTGAATGGCTCGCCGGAGATGCTAAAGGAGACAGCTAGAACCGCCTGCGTGCTGAGCATCACAAGCAGGACGGCAAGCGCGAACGCCGGGATCAGCGTGATTGCGAACCGTCGCCAGCGCACCCGTCCGAGCCGGGTGGGTGCTGTGCCTCCAACAGAGGCCATGCTGTGCCTCCAAGTTGCGGGCGGCCAGTCGCCCGGCAAGAGATAAGACGTCGACTTTTGAGCATTTTCGGCGGACGCTTACGAGATTGCCTCAGGCGTATTGATCACCCAATTCCCAGGATCGCGGCGTAGTTATGTTCTACCTGATGTCGCCGTTGCCTACCGGGATGACGCGCCCTGGTCATTTGTTTACCGGTGAATTAGCTGCGTCATTTTGAACCCGGTGGTTGATGCTAATTGTCGGTACTTGTACGCTACGGTGAGCCCCAGCAACAGCTAAGCCACTTTGATTCAAGATCATCCGGCTCCGGCGCTAGTGCGACGGACGACCGAGGTCTGGATCGTCGGGCACGTCCAGTCCGTGCTGCCGGAGCCGGCTTGCCCTGATGTCGTCGGCGTAGGCAGCGACCGTGAAGACGCTGCCGCACAGGATCAGCGCGACCATCATGACCGCGAACCAGGCCGGCGCTGGCGATAGTTCCAGCAGGCCGGCGGCGACTGCGGCGCAGATCGGGATGATCACTGCAAGGTGCCGCAGGACAGTCCGGCCGCGCCAGCCCGCATCCGTAAGCTCGTGCTTCACCCAGTCCTTGTTTTCAGCAGGCAGCCGGAATCCGGCGGCGAACTTCAGCCAGCGGAATACGCCGGGGTCACCGGGCAGCCGCGCCATCAGCGCAACTGGCAGATCACAGCGCCGGCAGGAACCGTCTGGCCGACGGTGATACTCAGACCGGAGACCGTGCCTGCTTTGTGCGCGGACAGCGGTTGCTCCATCTTCATCGCCTCCAGTACGACGATGGTGTCGCCCGCCTCGACGTGCTCGCCGTCCGCGGCGACAATCTTCACGATCGTGCCCTGCATCGGGCTGACCAGTTCGTCGCCACTCGGGGCGCCGGCCGCCGCACTGCCGCCGCGACGCCCAGCCGACCGGGGCCGGACCGTCGGAGCCGGTCCAGCCGAAGCACTGGCGCCGATTCCGGCCGGCACGGTGACTTCGAGGCGCTTACCCCCTACCTCGACAGTAATCCGCTCGCGTTCCCCGGCCTCGCTTGCCGCCGGTACTCCGCCCGAGTACGGCGGTATCTCCCCGGCGAACTCGGTCTCGATCCAGCGGGTGTGCACGCTGAACGGCTCGCTGGTGAACGCTGGATCGCTGACGACAGCACGGTGGAACGGAAGAACTGTCGGCATGCCGTCGATCTCGAACTCAGCCAGGGCCCGGCGAGCACGCTGCAGTGCCTGGTCCCGGCTCGCACCGGTGACGATCAGCTTGGCGATCAGCGAGTCGAATGCCTGCGGGACGGTCTGGCCCGAGGTGTAGCCGGCATCGAGGCGCACGCCCGGCCCGGCGGGCTCCCGCCAGGCGGTAATCGTGCCGGGAGCCGGCAGGAAACCGCGACCTGCGTCCTCGGCGTTGATTCGGAACTCGATCGAGTGCCCGCGGGTCTCCGGATCGGTATAGCTGAGAGTCTCGCCATCGGCGATCCGGAACATCTCCCGCACCAGGTCGATGCCGCTGACCTCCTCGGTGACCGGGTGCTCGACCTGCAGCCTGGTGTTGACCTCCAGGAAGGAGATCGTGCCGTCCTGCCCGATGAGGAATTCGCAGGTCCCGGCGCCAACGTAACCGGCCGCGCGCAGGATGTCGGCGGACGCCGTCCGCAGTTGCTTGTCCTGCTCTGTGGTGAGGAACGGTGCCGGCGCTTCCTCCACTAGCTTCTGGTGGCGCCGCTGCAGCGAGCAGTCCCTGGTGGACACGATCACCACGTTGCCGTGGGAGTCGGCCAGGCATTGCGTTTCCACGTGCCTCGGCCGGTCCAGGTACCGTTCCACGAAACACTCGCCGCGGCCGAACGCCGCGACTGCCTCGCGTACCGCAGATTCGAACTGGCTGGCAATCTCGTCGGTGGTCCTGGCTACCTTGAGCCCGCGTCCGCCGCCACCGAAGGCAGCCTTGATAGCGATCGGGAGGCCGAACTCTTCGGCGAACGCGATCGCTTCTTCGGCGCCGCTCACCGGGCCGTCAGTGCCGGGCGCAAGCGGGGCGCCGACCTGCTGAGCTATGTGCCGGGCACGTACCTTGTCACCCAGCGCCTCGATCGCATCCGGTGGCGGGCCGATCCAGGTCAGCCCGGCGTCGATGACGGCTCGCGCAAACTCGGCGTTCTCGGCGAGGAACCCGTAGCCCGGATGCACAGCGTCGGCGCCGCTCTGTGCCGCAGCCGCGAGGATCTTGCCGATATCCAGGTAGCTCTCGCCCGCGGTCTGGCCGCCAAGCGCGTACGCTTCGTCGGCCATGGTGACGTGCAGCGCGTCCAGGTCAGCCGCTGCGTAGACGGCCACACTGGCCAGTCCCGCATCGCGGCAGGCCCGCACTATCCGCACCGCGATCTCGCCCCGGTTGGCGATCAGGACCTTCCGCACCCACGTCTCCCTTCGACTTCCAGGAGTCTAGGTGAGGCGGGGGTCGGGCCACCCGACGGACCGCCACCCTTCGGCACTGTTAGCCACTCTCGGCGCGAACGGCGCAATCCGGGTAGGCAAGCCGGATGGCCCGGCGGGTGCTAGCCGGGTAGGCCGCTGGACTGCCAGGCACCGGGCCCGGCGGCGAGCGGTTGCCGGATCATCCGCTCTCTGGCCGCCCATCGCGATCGCTGCGGCCGGCTGTCATCGCGACTGGCCGAACTGCGCCTCGCGGCCAGCACCACGACGACGGCGGCTAGCTCAGCGGGAGTCGGTTCCCCGCGCACCACCCGCAAGCCCGGCTGCGGCGTTGGCCTAGCCTCAGAAGCTGGCATACATCAGCCTTTCGACTTACCGACACCGAGGCCGAACTGACGGTGCACCCTGGCCCAGAAGGCATCCCGCAGCCACTCCCGGGCTTCCTGATACGCGCGCAGCGACAGGCCCAGTTCCTTCTCCGCGTCGACAAGGAGTTCCTTGTCGATGACCGGCGGCAGGATCGGACCCGGCAGCAGGTCGCGGATGTTGTCCTCGCCGCGAGTCAGGATCCACTTCTGCGCGACGTGCTCGCCTGCCTCCTCAACCCGTTCGCGGTCCGGGCCAAGCCGACTTGGCGGCAAGTGCATGATCGGCGACGGCCGCGACATCGGCCGGCTCAGGTGCCGGTCACCGAAGACCTGGGCTGGTGACGGCGCCTGGGCGCTTTGCGCTGACAGCGGCTGGCCAACGCGAGCCGGGCCAGTCTCGGCGGCTGCCGCTGCGGGCTCCGGAGTCAGGACGCGGGTAAAGAACGGCTCGATGAAGGACCGTTCGATGACGTCGACGGTGTCAGACTCCCAGACCAGCCGCTCCGCCTGGTTGGTGCCGTACGGTGGCTCCACGCCCCAGAGGTGGACCCGGACGCCGTACGCCTGCGCCGCTTCTACCGCGGGCACCATGTCCTCGTCCCCGGCGACCAGGATCGCGTCGGTGATGGCCCGGTGCCTGGCCAGTGCTTCCATGTCCGCGCGGATCTGCGCGTCCACGCCCTTCTGCTGGCCGCGTGCGTTCAGGTTGCCCAGCCGGAGCTTGACCCAGGGCATCTGGGCGATCACGCGCTGGTCGAAAGTCGGCACCCGGTCCCTGGCCGCGTCGTACCAGTAGACCCGCAGCAGCTCGCCCCGGACATGGTCCTCGGCGTGCCGGCTGAGCGCCTGGATCAGCTTGTCGGCATCGACCTTGTACTCTTTCCGGGCGGTGGCGCCGAACAGCAGTTCACCGGCGGACGCGTAGATGTAGCCGACGTCGACCATGATCGCGTAGCGGGACAGCAGCGGCAGCGGCGGCGAGCCAGTCTCGGTCATAGTAATGACGACTCTAATCGCTCCAGCCGGCGGCGACCTTCCGGAACCGGTGTCGGTGCGCCATCAACCGGTCACGCTGCGGTGATTTCTGCCTGGTCAACGTCATCGCCCGATGGAGGACGCGGGTCGCGGCGACGGGCTAAAGCGGGATGTTCCCGTGCTTCTTCGGCGGCAAGGTCTGTCGCTTGGTCCGCAGCGCGCGCAGTGCCCGGATGACCTGAGACCTGGTCTCTGCGGGCCTGATGACCGCGTCGACGTAGCCACGCTCCGCCGCGACGTACGGGTTGAAGAGCGTGTCCTCGTACTCGGTAATCCGCTGGCGGCGAAGCTCGGCCCGCCTCTGCGGGTCCTCGACGGCGGCCAGGTCCCGCCGGTACAGAATGTCAACCGCGCCGTCAGCCCCCATGACCGCGATCTGAGCCGTCGGCCAGGCCAGGTTGATGTCGCCGCCCAGATGCTTGGAGCCCATCACGTCGTAGGCGCCACCGTAAGCCTTCCGGGTGATCACCGTGATCTTGGGCACCGTCGCCTCGGCGTAGGCGTAGATCAGCTTGGCACCCCTGCGGATGATGCCGCCCCACTCCTGGCCGGTGCCGGGCAGGAAGCCGGGCACGTCCACGAAGGTCAGGACAGGAATACCGAAGGCATCACAAGTCCGGACGAACCGCGCGGCCTTCTCGGATGCGTCGATGTCCAGGGTGCCCGCAGAGTGCATCGGCTGGTTAGCGACCACTCCGATCGAGGCGCCGTCAACGCGCCCGAAGCCGACGACGATGTTCTGGGCAAAGCCGGCGTGGATTTCCAGGAACTCGCCGTCGTCGACGACGTGCTCGATGACCTGGTGCATGTCGTAGGGCTGTCGCGGCGAGTCGGGGATCAGCGTGTCGAGCTCGGCGTCAAAGTCGGTCAGCTCGAGTACCGCGGCCGGGTCGGCACTAGCCGGACCCGCCGGCAGCTCGTCGAGGTTGTTAGACGGCAGGTAGGACAGCAGGGCCCTGGCGAAGTCCAGGCAGTCCTGCTCGTCGCTGGCCTGATAGTGAGCGACTCCTGACTTGACGTTGTGAGCGTGCGCGCCGCCGAGTTCCTCCTGGCTCACTTCCTCGCCGGTGACCGTCTTGATCACATCCGGTCCGGTGATGAACATGTAGGAGGTGCCCTCGACCATCAGCGTGAAGTCGGTGATGGCGGGAGAGTAGACAGCACCGCCCGCGCACGGGCCCATGATCAGCGAGATCTGCGGGATGACACCGGAGGAGATCACGTTGCGGTAGAAGATCTCGCCGTACAGGCCGAGCGCGACAACCCCCTCCTGAATCCGGGCGCCGCCGCTGTCGTTGATGCCGATCATCGGGCAGCCGGTCTTCAGCGCGTAGTCCATCACCTTGACGATCTTCTCGCCGAACACTTCGCCGAGCGATCCGCCATTGACGGTGAAGTCCTGGCTGAACACTGCCACCGGCCGACCGTCGATCGTGCCGTACCCGGTCACCACGCCATCGCCATACGGCCTGCTGGCCGCCATACCGAAATCAGTAGCCCGGTGCCGCGCTAGCTCGTCGAACTCGGTGAATGAGCCGGGGTCGAGTAGTGCGTCGATCCGCTCACGGGCAGTCATCTTGCCCTTGGCGTGCTGGCGCTCGACCTGCCGGGCAGCACCGGCATGCACCGCCTCGTACCGGCGCCGCTCCAGGTCGGCCAGCTTCCCGGCGGTGGTGTGCAGTTCCGCGGCACCCACGGGTCCGGGAGCCGCGCCGGCACTGTCCGGCTCTGGCGCGCCGAGCGGCGCGGATGCATCGTTCGCCATGCCGGACAGGTTAGGGCAGAACCTCCTGGTGGCGCCTGCCGGGCCGGGTGGCGGCTCCGGGACCGCGCGCGAGAGAGTTGAGGCATGAGCGGTATGACACGGCACCCGGACCGGACACGCCTCGCCGAGTCGGAGCTGGCCGCCGACGTGCTGCCCGCCTCGCAGCTGTACACCAGTGTCCGGGTAGTGGCACAGACCGGTTCGACGAACGCCGACCTGGTAGCCGCGGCGAACTCCGGGGCCCCGGCAGGCGCCGTCCTGGTGGCTGAGGATCAGACGGCTGGCCGCGGGCGGCTGGACCGCAGCTGGCAGAGCCAGCCGGGAGCCTCGCTCACGTTCTCGGTGCTGCTGCGGCCTTCCGGGGTGCCGGTAGCGAGCCGGGGCTGGCTTCCGCTGCTGACGGGGGTCGCCGCAGTCTCTGCGCTGCGTGCGCAAACCGGCCTGGACGTGGTCCTGAAGTGGCCGAACGATGTGCTGGCCGGGGCAGGCAACGGTGCCGCGCGGGGAGGCGGGAAGCTGGCCGGCATCCTGGCCGAGCAGGCAGGGGACGCGGTCGTGGTGGGCATCGGGCTCAACGTCAGCGCGACGGAGTCCGAGCTGCCAGGCGGCCACGCAACCTCGCTCTGGCTAGCGGGCGCCACCGAGACCGGTCGGCAGGCGATCTTGACCGAGCTGCTGCGCGAGCTGGAGCGCTGGTATCTGCGATGGTCTGGCGGGCCCCAGCCAGGCGACGCCGAAGCCTGCGGCCTGCGCGGGTCCTACCTGCGGTGGTGCGCGACCGTTGGCCGGGATGTCCGGGTCGAGATGCCCGGCGGAAAGACCCTGAGCGGCCATGCCATCGACGTGGACAAGGCCGGACAGCTACTGGTCAGCGCAGCCGACGGGGTGCACGCGATCAGCGCGGGCGACGTCGTGCACGTGCGCTGACGGAGTCGCCGCAAGCTGATGCGACACCGGCGTTGGAAGGCGAGCGTCCGAGCGCAATGACGCGGTTCGTGTCAGCATGAGGGTTATGGCCAAAGCGGCGGGCCTCACCGAGGGCGAGCACGTAGTACTGCGGCTGCATCAGCACTGGAAGACAATCCTCTGGCCGATCCTGATTCTGGCCGCGACCGTGGTCGCGCTGCTGGCACTGCTGTTGCTCGTGTCCGCCGTCCGGAATTCGGCGCCAGGCCGGATCGCCCTCGGGGTGGCCGCGCTGGTCATCCTGGTCGGCTGGGTTGCCCGTCCGCTGCTGCGCTGGTGGACGACGAGTTACGAACTGACCAACCGGCGCCTGCGGCTCCGGGCTGGCATCATCTCCAGGACCGGCCGCGATTTCCCGCTGTCGAAGATCAGCGACGTGTCGTTCGCGCAGGGGCTGCTGGACCGGCTGCTTGGCTGCGGCCGCCTGATCGTCGAGTCGCCAGGCGAGCGCGGTCAGCTGGTGCTCACTGAGATACCGCATGTACAGGACGTGCAGGCAACGCTGTTCCAGCTGGTCGAAGACGAGCAGGACCGGCTGGGCCGGGAGCAGCAGGCCTGGGAACAGCAGCCGCCACCGCCGGGTTAGCCTGGGCGAGGTTCATTTCATTCGCAACGAAACGGGGCCTGCCGTGGCTGATCTGCCCCGCTCGATCTCGGTCCGGGAGGTCGGCCCGCGAGACGGGCTGCAGAACGAGGATCCGGTCCCGACGCAGGCGAAGATCGAGCTGATCGACCGGTTGTCCGGTACTGGTGTCGAGCGCATCGAGGCCGTTTCGTTCGTTCGTCCGGAAGCGATCCCGCAGATGGCGGATGCAGACGAGGTGTGGCGCGGGATCGACCGCGCCGCCCGGGTGCGCTACTCGGCCCTGGTGCCGAACCTGCGAGGCGCCACCCGGGCACTCGACAGCGGGCTCACCGAGATCGAGGCTGTCGTGTCGGCGTCCGACACGCACAACCGTAAGAACGTCAACCGGAGCACGGCCGAGTCACTGGACGACATCGCGCAGGTCATCGCGCTGGCGCACGAGCGCGGCGCCGCTTGTCAGGTCATCGTGTCAACCGCGTGGGGCTGCCCGTATGAGGGCGACGTCCCGGTCGAGCGGGTCGTCGCCACGGCAGGCCGGGCGCTGGCCGACGGCGCCGACACTGTCTCGTTTGGCGACACGACCGGGATGGCGACTCCCGGCAGGGTGCGGCGCCTCGTCGGCGAGTTCCGGTCGGCGCACCCGGAGGCAGGGCTCAACCTGCATTTCCACAACACCAGGGGCACCGGCCTGGCCAATGTCCTCGCCGCCCTGGAAATGGGCGTATCCGATTTCGACGCGTCCGTGGGCGGGCTCGGCGGCTGTCCGTACGCGCCTGGCGCCACCGGCAACATCGCGACCGAGGAACTCGTCCACATGGTCGAGGACATGGGCGTCAGTACCGGCATTGACCTGGCGGCACTGATCGACGCCGCAGCGGACGCTGAGCGCATAATCGGCCGCACGCTGCCGTCCCAGGTGCTGCGGGCAGGGCCTCGTTCCCGCACTATTGCCGTTTAAATACCGCGCCGAATGGCTGCCGGGAAGAACCCGGTGCTGCGACGTTTAACGGCGGCCTATCCGGAGACCTGGTGGCTTGCTAACACCGGTTGGCCGGATCGGAGTCAAAAACGATGGCTATATTCAGCCGCCGCAGGTACAGCTGGCTTTTCATCATCTGGGTGATCATCGGCCTGGTGGTCGCATGGGAGCGCAGCTACATCACGATTTACCTGGTGAAACTGGTGCTGTCCGCGCTGCTGGCGATCTTCCTGTGGCCGCTCGTGCTACTCGGAATCAGCCTGCATATCCACTGAAGTACGCCGAGCGCGTGCCGGGGCGGCAGCCTCCACTCCCGCCGCCCCGGCACGTTTGTCGTACGCTCGCGAGCGTGAGCGCTGCAGGAGAAGCCCAGTCGGGCAAGGAAGCCCAATCTCGCCAGGAAGCACAGCCCGGCGCTGAGACGCGCGCGGGTCACCCCGACCTCGCAGACGTCCGGGCGAGGATCGCCGCTGGTGGCCTGCCGCGGTATCACGAGCAGGCTGCCGCGCAAGGCAAGCTGTACGCCAGGGATCGCATCGAGCTGCTGGTCGACGCGGGCAGCTTCACCGAAGACGGCGCGTTCGCCAACGTCCTGGCCAGCGGCCTTCCCGCGGACGGGGTGATCACCGGTACCGCGACCATCGACGGCCGGCCCGTCGCGCTGATGGCCAACGACTCGACGGTGAAGGCCGGCTCCTGGGGCGCTCGGACAGTCGAGAAGATCATCCGGGTGATCGAGCAGGCGTACCGCGCCGGCCTGCCGATGATCTACCTGGTTGACTCGGCCGGGGCGCGGATCACCGACCAGGTGCAGATGTTCCCCGGCCGCCGCGGCGCGGGCAAGATCTTCCACACTCAGGTCCGGGCGTCCGGGTCGATCCCGCAGGTCTGCGCGCTGTTCGGGCCATCAGCGGCGGGTGGCGCCTACATCCCGGCGTTCTGCGACTTCGTCGCCATGGTCGACGGCAACGCGTCGATGTACCTCGGCAGCCCGCGGATGGTCGAGATGGTCGTTAGCGAGCAGACCACGCTGGAAGAAATGGGCGGCGCGCGCATGCACACCTCGGTGTCCGGGGTCGGTCATTTCCTCGCCTCGTCCGAAACCGAAGCGATCGGCGCGGTCCGCTCTTACCTGTCCTACCTGCCCTCTAACTGGCAGCAGCAGCCGCCTCCTTCCGCGCCGCGCGAGCCGAAGCCGGCCGATCTGCGGGCCATGGTGCCGGTGAGCGAGCGGCAGGCCTTTGACATGCGCCGGTACGTGCGCGGGATCGTGGACGAGGACTCATTGTTCGAGATCCATGCGCTGTGGGCCCGCGAGCTGGTCGTCGGCTTCGCGCGGCTGGACGGGCAGGCGATCGGCGTCGTCGCGAACAATCCGATGTTCAAGGGCGGCGTGCTGTTTGTTGACTCGGCGGACAAGGCGACCCGGTTCATCCAGCTCTGCGACGCGTTCAATGTGCCGCTGCTGTTCCTTGCCGATGTTCCCGGTTTCATGGTCGGCACGGCCGTCGAGAGGCAGGGCATCATCCGGCACGGCGCCAAGATGATCAGCGCGGTGTCTGAGGCGACGGTTCCCAAGATCTGCGTGATCGTCCGCAAGGCCTACGGTGCCGGGCTTTACGCAATGGCCGGGCCTGGCTTCGACCCGGACGCGACGCTCGCTTTGCCGACCGCGAAGATCGCCGTGATGGGGGCTGAGGCCGCGGTGAACGCCGTTTACTACAACCGGCTGGCGGCGCTGGACTCGGTGGCGGAACGAGAGGCTGAGACGCAGCGGCTCCGTGAGGAGTACGAGGCCGACATCGACGTGCTCCGCCTCGCAGGGGAACTCGTGGTTGATGACGTGGTGGAGCCGGAGGACCTGCGCGGCCAGCTGATCCGCCGGTTCGCGGCCGCGCGAGGCAAGGACCGGTCGTTCTCGCGGCGGCGGCACGGGGTGACGCCGGTCTGATCAGGCCGCCCGAACCCCTCAGTTGCGCAAGTAAAGGTCAAGCGGTGGGCAAGACATCGGGCGCCGCAGGTGTGTAGCGGACTGGAAACAGCGAGTTGCCCCTACCATCAATCTCATGACCAGCGTTTTGCTTGCCGAAGATGACCCGGCAATCTCCGAGCCGCTCGCCAGGGCGCTGCGGCGTGAAGGCTACGAAGTCGACGTGGCTGCTGACGGTCCAGGAACCCTGGAAGCAGCCAGGAACGGCGGCATTGACCTCATCGTGCTCGACATCGGGCTGCCCAGGATCGACGGGCTCGAGGTGTGCCGCCGGATCAGGTCCTCGGGGCAGTCAGTCCCGGTCCTGATTCTCACCGCCAGGGCGGATGAGGTCGACACCGTCATCGGCCTGGATGCGGGGGCGGATGATTACGTCACCAAGCCGTTCCGGCTTGCTGAGCTGCTGGCGCGGGTACGAGCGCTGCTCCGGCGGGGGGCGACGGAATCCAAGACGGTGCAGGGCGTCCGAGTGGACACCGATGCCCGGAGAGCCTGGCTCGGCGACACCGAGATCGAGCTGACCTCGAAAGAGTTCGACCTGCTCGCGCTCATGGTCGCCGAGGCGGGCAAGGTCGTCACCCGCGAGCAGATCATGCGGCAGGTCTGGGACAGCAAGTGGTGGGGCTCGACCAAGACCCTCGACATGCACGTCTCGTGGCTGCGCCGCAAGCTCGGCGACGACGCGCACAGCCCGCAGTACATCACGACGGTGCGTGGCGTCGGGTTCAGGTTCGAGCGCGGGGACTAGATCAGCAAGCAGGCTTATCGTGGCAGGGTTTGACAGCCGGGAGCAGGACCGATGCAGCGACGGCTGCTGATCTCCATGCTCGCCGTGGCGATCGTGGCGGTGCTCGCGCTCGGCATCCCGCTCGCCTATGCGCTTGCCCGCCTGCAGGTTAACGAGGCCAACCAGGAGCTCCTGCACGATGCTGAGTACCTGGCCACGAATCTGCAGAACCGGTACCTGCAGGATTCCTCACAGGGCCTGCCGGTCCCGGTCGTGCAAGTCGTGCAAACAGCCAGGGACCCCGGCCGGTATGTCGTGGTCCGGGAAACCACAGCTAGCGGCCGCACCCAAGCGCCGGTGCGGACCGGCAAGCCCTTGCCCAGGCGTTCATACAGGTCAGCTACGTTCTCTACGCCCAACTTCAAGGTGTATGTGGCGGCCAGGGATTCAGTACTTTCCGGCAACCTCGAGGCGGAGCTCTTTCTTGTCGGCGCCGTTGCGCTGCTGGCCGTCGGCATAGCGGTTGTGCTCGGCCTGCTGTATGCCCGGCGGCTTAACCGGCCACTGCAGGAGCTAGCGGCCGCCGCGGACCGGCTGGGCTCGGGGGACTCCAGCCCGCTCGGGCGGCGGTACGGGATCCAGGAACTCGACCGGGTCGCTGAAGGCCTGGACGGCTCCGCTCAGCGGATCAACGACCTGCTGTCGGCCGAGCGGGATTTCGCTATCGACGCGTCGCACCAGCTCAGGACGCCGCTGACGGCGCTGTCGATGCGCCTGGAGGAGATGCTGGCGGCTGCCGACTATCCGGACATAGTGCGCGAGGAAGGCGCGGCTGCGCTTGCCCAGACCGAGCGGCTCGCAGACGTGGTCGGGCAGTTGCTCGGCCGGGCCAGGCGGACGGCTGCGGGCGCTCCGACGGTCGCCAGCGTGGACGAGATCGTCGGTCAGCAGGTGGTCGAGTGGGAGCCGGCCTTCCGGCGGGTCAACAGGCGGCTCGCGGTGGCCGGGGAAAAGGGCCTGTTCGCCTTCGCGACGCCCGGCGGCGCATCCCAGGTGATCGCCACGCTCCTGGACAACGCCCTGGTGCACGGGGCAGGCACTGTGACAATCAGGACATCCAGAACCCGCCGGTCGGTCGTGATCGAGGTGCGTGACGAGGGCAGCGGCGTCCCGGCCGAGCTTGCGCCGCGGATTTTCGAGCGAAGCGTGAGCGGGTCGCCCAACGGGACGGGCCTGGGGCTCGCCCTGGCCCGGACGATCGCGGCCACGGACGGCGGCCAGGTGGTGCTGGTCCGGCCGCGGCCGGCCGTGTTCGCTTTGTTCCTGCCGCATGCGACGGCCGACGCCGAGGAACAGCCAGCCGTGCTCGGGCCTGCCTAGTTCCTGGTTGCCCGCAGGCATCGCCATGGTTTCTCGGTGCGGCGCCCTGTATCCAGGCATCGCGCCCTGGTTACCGGTACCGCGCCCTGGCCCGTAGGCTACGGCGGGTAATGACTCACCAGCAAAGTCTCCAGGACGCCGCCGCGGTCGACGTTTCCGCGCCGCGGGACAGCCGGCCGCCGGTCGTCGGGATGGTCGGCGCTGGGCAGCTGGCCAGGATGACCGCTGCCGCGGCAGTCGGGCTCGGCATCAGGTTCCGGGTGCTGGCGGCTGCGCCCGACGAAAGCGCAGCCCAGGTGGTCGCGGACACCATGCTCGGCGACTACCGGTCTACCGATGACCTGCTGTCCTTCGCAGCCGGGTGCGACGTGATCACCTTCGACCATGAGCACGTGCCCCAGGCCCAGCTCAAGGCACTCGAGCAGGCCGGGCACGCGGTGTGGCCGAGCTCTGCGGCGCTGCGATTCACTCAGGACAAGCTGGCAATGCGGGAGCGCCTGACCGAGCTCGGCGTTCCCTGCCCGCGGTTCCAGCCGGTCGGTTCGGTGGCGGATGTCGCCGCGTTCGCCGAGCTAACAAGCTGGCCGGTGGTCCTGAAGGCGGTTTCCGGGGGCTATGACGGCCGAGGTGTCTGGGTCTGCGACGACCCAGGCGCGGCTGCCGAGGTTCTCTCGCATGGCCTGCCGCTGCTGGCGGAGGAATATGTGCCGTTTGAGCGAGAGCTCGCGATCCTGGTCGCCCGGTCGCCAAGCGGCCACGGTGCCGTTTATCCGGTCGTGGAGTCCGTGCAGCGTGACGGCATCTGCGTCGAGGTGCTGGCGCCCGCGCCGGGCCTTTCTGAGGACAAGGTCCTGGCGGCGCAGCAGCTGGGCCTGGAACTAGCGCGTGACCTGGATGTCATCGGGCTGCTGGCGGTGGAGCTGTTCGAGACTCGGCACGGTGAGTTGCTGGTGAACGAGCTGGCTATGCGCCCGCACAATACCGGGCACTGGACCATCGAGGGCGCGCGGACGTCGCAGTTCGAGCAGCACCTGCGGGCGGTTCTGAACCTCCCCCTCGGGTTGCCGGTGATGGCCGCTCCGGCAGCCGCGATGGCCAACGTGCTCGGCGCGACGGATCCCGATCTGCACGGCAAGCTGAACCACGTGATGGCGGCTGACACCGCGCTCAAAGTGCAGCTCTACGGGAAGCCAGTCCGGCCGGGCCGCAAGGTCGGTCATGTGACGGCGCTGGGCCGCGACCTCGTGACGCTTCGCGACCGGGCCGTGCGGGCCGCGAACTACCTGGCCACCGGCTCCGAGGAGCCGGCCGGTCGGGGCGTGATGGGCGCCGGGAGGCCGTTATGAGCAACCAGCCAGTCGTGGCCGTAGTGATGGGCAGCGACTCGGACTGGCCGGTGATGCAAGCTGCCGCGGAAGTGCTGGACGAGTTTGGCGTGCCATCGGAGGCCGATGTCGTCTCAGCGCACCGGATGCCCGCCGACATGCTCCGCTACGGCCAGGCTGCGGCCGGGCGGGGGCTCAAGGTCATCATCGCCGGGGCCGGCGGCGCGGCGCACCTGCCCGGCATGCTTGCGTCGGTTACGCCGCTGCCGGTGATCGGCGTGCCGGTTCCGCTGAAACACCTTGACGGGCTTGATTCGCTGCTGTCGATCGTCCAGATGCCGGCCGGGATCCCGGTCGCGACCGTAGCCGTCGGCGGCGCGCGAAATGCGGGGCTGCTCGCGGTCCGGATCCTGGCCGTCAGCGACCCTGCGCTCGCCGAGCGGATGGCAGCGTTCCAGGCCGATCTCCGGTCGGCGGCCCAGGCCAAGGGCGAGGCCCTCCGCGCCAAGGTCCGAGTCCAGCGCGCCGGGCACGAGCCGCGCCCGCCTACCGGGTCCGGCGCCGAGCTGTAGCCCGAGTGCCGAGCTGTAGCCCGAGTGGCCGGCGGAATTACGACGATTTGCTCCTTTTTTCGTTCGGTCTCCCGTGTGCCTGTACCCACATTTCACGGGTTTTTGCCGCGAGAACCGGGACAAACCATCCCGCCGCGCGGACAAGATCGATGAAATGTCAGTGCCGGGAGCCATCCTGGCCCCATGAGTCCGCAGCCACCTCGGTCTAATGTCCGATTAGCCGGGATTACCAGCTGGGCGGAGCTTGTCGCGAGCGGGAGACCTTCGCGGCAGGTTCGGGCAATGGTGGAGCGCGGAGAGCTGGTGCGCATCGGCCGGGGCTACTACGCCACCGCGGAGCTGGCAGATGTGGTCGGGCGCCTGGACATTGGCGGCTTGCTGCTGTCGGCGGCCGCAGCTGCAGCCGCTCTCGGGCCGGGCGCGGTCGTGAGTCATCAGACGGCGGCTCAACTCCACGGCCTCAGCTTGCTGAGTCCGCTGCCGGCCGTTCTATCCGTGACCCGGCCGCCCGGCGTTGGCAGCAGGTCAGCCAGGTCTGGCGTGCGTGTCCACAGCGCAGCTCTGTCAGCCGAGCATGTCGGCGGGCTGCTGGCGGTCCCGGTGACGAACGTGCCCAGAACCGTGATCGATCTTGCTCGAGCACTCGACTTCCGGGCCGGGGTGGTTGTAGCCGACTCCGCGCTCCAGCAGAAGCTGACCTCAAAGAAGGATCTCAGAGCGGTACTAGCCGCTTGCCAGCGATGGCCAGGGGCTCGGAGAGCCGGACAGGTCGTGGACTTCGCCGATGGCCAGGCGGAATCACCGCTGGAGTCGCTCGCTCGCATCGTGTTCCGCGACTGCGGGCTGCCGCCGCCGGAGTTGCAGGTCGAGATCGCCGACGACGAGTTCATCGGGCGCGTCGACTTTCTGTGGCGGAAGTTCCGGACCATTGCTGAAGTCGACGGCGCCGGGAAGTACGAGAATCCCGGCCTGGCCCGCCGCCAGCTTCGGCGAGACAAACGGCTCCGGGAGGCCCGTTACGAGGTCGTGCACTTCGACTGGAAAGAGATCAATGGCGATCCGGGCTATGTCGCCGCATCGGTTCGTACCGCTTTCGAGCGGGGCCGCCGCAGGGCGTAGCGGCGCCGGGCTTCAGGGCACCACCGCCGTATTCACCGGTTCGCAGATCAGGCCCCAGGGCCGGTCATTGCGCCGGGTGAGCACGATCGTCGCGTTCTTGTCACCCCGCAAACCGAGACGCCGATGGATCTGCTGCACGTCCCCAGCGAGCCCGCGACGGCGGATGTCAGCGGTCCCGACGCCGAGTTCGCGCAGCTTCGCGGCGACCTCGCGCTCACGCCAGGGCAGCGAGGCGACCACCCGCAGCGTCCGGGCGAACGGCGTCCTGGCCGGCCGGTCCATCGAGAGGAAGGCGATCATCGGGTCGAGCTGCCAGGCGCCAAGGTCATGGGCGAGCTCGGCGACCAGGCCGGCTCTGGTGACGGCCGGATTAGGGTCGAACAGGTACTCGCCCGGGTCACGAACCAGCACCGGCGGCAGGACGGCTGAGCTAGCAATCAGCGTGTGACTGCCGACCGCATCGGCGCCGCCTGGCAGGACAGTCGCCCGTCGCGGCGTCGCGGCGAAGGCTGGCGACCACAGCAGCGCCTCTTTAAGGTTGCGGCCGACGGCGACGAATTCGGCTTCCCAGCCCGCCGGGATCAGGGCGTGTGCCAGGCCGGGAGCGGCCTTGATACATACCCTTTTCACCTGGTCGGCCAGTGCGACACACCAGCTCAGCGGCGGCTGCGAGTCACCAGTACGCAGCCGGTGACCGCCGGCCCGACGGGCCGGGTCGATGAAGGCAGCCGGAATGCCTGCGAGTCTCAGGTCACGCACATCAGCGCAAACAGGCGATACCCGGCCGAAGGCGCCGTAGACGGCCGCGTTTCTGGTCGCAAATTGAAGGTTGGAACAAACGGTGTCGACAGCAAGCACTCGCTGGGTGGCTGCGGCCAGCGCCGTCAGGTCGCCGCCGATGCCGCAGCACAGGTCGGCCACGAGAGGCAGGCCGGCGAAGCGGCGGGCGCTGTGGGCCGCGACCTGCTCCCCGGAGGCCTGCTCCAGCCCGTTTCTGGTGAAGTACATCTCACCGGCCCGGCTGAACTTCTCCTTCGCTGCGACCCGGAGCGCTTGCTGGGTCAGGGCAGCGGCGACCAGGTCTGCCGGGTACCGGTCGCGGAGTTCGGCGCCCAGGCGCAGCGCCAGGTCGGGCGTCACGTCGATGCCGCTGAGCAGGCCGAGCAGCTCTTCACCCGCGGGCGTCAGCAACCGGGCAGCCTGGCTCATCGGCCCATCATCGCGGTCTGCGCCAGACCGGCGTACGCCGGGCTGGCCGGCCGTTTGCGCGTTCACTAGGACGTCCTACTATCTAGGGCATGAGCCACGAATTTCCCGCGTTTGCCCTGTCGGAAGAGCACGAGGCACTGCGCGAGTCGGTGCGTGCTCTGGCAGAGGAGAAGATCGCCCCGCACGCGGCCAAGGTAGACGCGGCCGCCGAGTTCCCGCAGGAAGCTCATGACGCGCTGGTCAAGGCTGACCTGCACGCGGTGCACATCCCGGAGGAGTACGGCGGAGCAGGGGCTGACGCGCTTGCCGCGGTGATAGTGATCGAGGAGGTGGCGCGGGTCTGCGCGTCGTCGTCGTTGATCCCGGCGGTGAACAAGCTGGGCACCGTGCCATTGCTGCTGTCGGCCTCGGACGAGGTCAAGCAGCAGTTCCTGCCGCCTGTCGCCAGCGGGGCAGCCATGTTCTCCTACGCGCTGTCCGAGCCGGAAGCCGGCTCAGATGCAGCCGCGATGAGGACGCGCGCCGTCCGCGACGGCGACAGTTACGTGCTGAACGGCACTAAGCGCTGGATCACCAACGCTGGCGTGTCGCAGTACTACACGGTTATGGCTGTCACCGACCCCTCAGCCGGCGCCGGCGGCATCTCGGCGTTCGTCGTGGACAAGGCAGACGACGGCTTTAGCTTCGGTGCCCCTGAGCACAAGCTCGGTATCAAGGGCTCACCGACCCGTGAGCTGTACTTCGACAACTGCCGGATCCCGGCCAGCCGGATGATCGGCGGCGAGGGCACCGGCTTCAAGACTGCGCTGGCTACCCTCGACCACACCAGGGTGACGATCGCGGCGCAGGCGCTCGGCATCGCGCAGGGCGCGCTCGACTACGCGACCGGTTACGTGAAGGAGCGCAAGCAGTTCGGCAAGGCGATCGCGGAGTTCCAGGGCCTGCAATTCATGCTCGCGGACATGGCAATGAAGATCGAGGCCGCGCGGCAGCTCACTTACGCCGCCGCGGCCAAATCTGAGCGCGCCATGCAGGGGGAGCGGGTGAGCGATCTGACGTTCGTCTCCTCGGCCTGCAAGTGCTTTGCCTCGGACGTGGCGATGGAGGTCACCACCGACGCGGTGCAGTTGCTCGGCGGCTACGGGTACGTCAGCGATTACCCGGTCGAGCGGATGATGCGCGACGCCAAGATCACCCAGATCTATGAGGGAACGAACCAGATCCAGCGCGTGGTGATGGCGCGCCAACTGCTCAAGAGATAGCGCCGGCTAACTGAACGGAACGCGGCGCGCCAGCCTGGTCAGGAGGCCAGCTGCCGGTGCCGATCCGAGGACGGGCCGGTAGCCGGCTGCGGCCCGGCATGGCGGGGTCCCGCATCCCCGGGTCCGGAATGACGGGGTCCAGCTCCCGCGGCCCAGCATGCCGCGGCCCAGCATCCCGCGGCCCAGCATGCCGGGGTCCAGAGTCCCGGGATCCGGAATGCCGGGGCTCAGCCAGGCGGAGCGGGCCGTTCTCAGGGCGCGGCGACGGGCTGCGCGCGGTGGCCGCGGAACCGGCACCCAGCCGCGCGGCAGTAAGCCGGCCGAGCCGCTGCATGGGAACCTCGACCAGGCGGTAGGTCATCGCGGCGCAGGCCAGCAGCGTGGCCAGGAACGCCACGCAGGCGGCCGCCTGCAACCACCACAGATCCTGATAAGCCTGCGGCAGCGGAATGTCGTCGTAGAGGTCGAGCAGCAACGGCAGTCCCAGGTAGACGGAGTAGCTCACCAGCCCGAGCCAGGCAAAAACCGACGGCAGCCGCAGGTGCTGCAGCGCCAGGCCGGCCGCGAAGGTCAGGCCGGCTAGCGCGATCGACACGACCCACTCACGTTGTTGCAGCGCAGCCTGGCTTCCCGGCCGCAGGGCCGGAATGTGCCAGGCACCGGCCGCCATGGTGGCTGCGAACGTACCGGCGACGAAGGCCGCTGCCCATCCGCGCCTGATCTGCCCGTGCTGGGCGCGGTGCAGCACCGTCCCGGCAAACATCAGCGCGAGGATGGTCAGCCCTTCGTAGCCGAACCTGCGCCCGTTCAGCACGACCAGGACCAGCGCGGTGCATGCGGCGATCCACGCTGCTACCGTCCGTGTCAGCCCACGGGTGGACAGCGCGACGCCCAGGCCGCCCATCACCAGGCCGTCGGCGATCAGCGCGATTTGGGTGAGCCCTAGCGTGTGGTACGAGATCAGCCCCGTGGGGAGCAAGCCTCCGAGCATGAGGGCGCCGATTCCGAACGAGACGGCTAGCTCGCCGCTGCGACGGTGCAGCCCTGCCGTGAACAGGGCGGTCAGCAGCAGGTAGAAGACCATCTCATAGGACAGCGTCCAGATCACGACGACGAGGTTCGGTCCGCCGAGCAGGTCGTTGAGCATGAACAGGTGCGCGAACACGGCCGCCGTCACGTCCTGGTTCGTACCGTTCACGCTGGCTAGGCCAAAAGCATTCAGGAACAGCGTGACGCCGATGACGAACACGAAGAGCGGGAACAGCCGGAACAGCCGGCCGATCCAGAAAGCACGCACGCTACCCGTGCGCTCCAGGGACGCTGGCACGATGTAGCCGCTGATCAGGAAGAACACCAGCACCCCGTACAGTCCGGGGTCGAACACGCTGAACACCGCCGCGTGAACGCCGGGGAGTACCCGGGCGCCGAAATGCTCGTAGACCACGCAGAGCGCGGCGAAGCCGCGGAGTGCGTCGAGCCAGGCCAGCCGCCGCGGGCGCGGAGCGCCACTGGCAGGCACGCTCTTGCTAGCTGCCGGAGCGGGCGGCGCGATCGTCACGGGTTACCGGAGACGCGGGCGTCTCGGGGTTGCACAGGCATTGCCATCCAGGGTCAGAGCGGGCAGGGGGGTTACACCCGGCCTTGTCTACCCGGATCTCTTGACTGAATCATGGTGAAATGCTGACAGTAGCCTGACCGTCAGTCGTGAAGATGATCGGCCAGCCGCGCGAACCACGACTGAATCGAGCGTTTGTATCCAGCCGGCATCGTGAGGTCGGCTACGTCTGCCAGCGCGAAGGAGCCAATCTCGGAGTGCTCCTCGCTGACGGTCGGGCGCTGACCTCCGTCGAGGTGGCATCCATAAGTGATGATCAGGACGTCGCGCCCTTCCCCGATGTGGTACTGCCACGCGTCCAGGATCGGCCCGGTGGTGACATTGAGACCGGTTTCCTCGGCGATCTCTCGCGCGACGCAAGCTGCCGGTTCCTCGCCGAGCTCGAGCTTGCCGCCCGGGAGTTCCCACTCGTCCCGTTCGTTCTTAAGCAGCAGCACCCGCCCGTCGCGCACTAGCACGCCCTTCACTGAGACCGGGAATGCCCGCGGAACATCGCCCATCGGCGCCACCGCCTTCCTTGCGCTTCCAAAACCAACTTCAATACCTGCGGGAACGGGGTCGTCCGGGGTCGCTCTCGCCAGCAACCTGCAGGGGTTGGTACACGCGGCGTGCGGTACCGGCCAGAATCGCGGTTTGCTCTGCCGCGCTGAGGCTGTCGATCAGGGCCGTCGCCGTCGCCACCACGTCGGCGTAGCTCGCCTGGAGGGTGCAGACCGGCCAGTCAGAGCCGAACATGAGCCGCTCCGGGCCGAATGCCGTGAGAGCCAGATCGAAGTACGGCCGCAGCCGCTCAGGCGATGACTCCCCGAGGATGCCGGATAGCTTGCACACGGTATTGGGCAGCGCCGCCAGCGCGCTGAAGGACGCGGCCCAGGCTTCGGCTGGCGCGGCGCTGGCAGTCACGTCAACGTTGCCCAGGTGGTCGAGTACGAAGGTCAGCTGAGGGACGGCAGCGGCTACCCGGACCGCCTCCGGGAGCTGGCCTGGCTGCAGGACGAGATCAAAGGTCAGCCCGGCAGCCGCGAGTGCGCCGAGGCCGCGCCTGACGTCGCGGCGCGCCAGCCAGCCAGGATCGGGCTCAGTGAGCAGCGGATGGCGGACGCCTGCCAGGAACTCGCCGTCCGCCGAGGCGCGGAGTTCGGCAACAACATCGCCGACGTCGGGATTGGTCAGGTCAACCCAGCCGACGACTGCCGCGACGAGCAAGCCGGTCCGTGCCAGTGCCAGCAGCTCCGGAGTCTCGGTCGGATCGGTGACGGTCTGCACTGCCACGGTTGCCGTCACACCGGAGGCGGCAGCAACTGGCGCCAGGTCGGTGAGCGCGAACCTGCGGCGCAACGGCGCGAGTTCCTCGGCGGAATCGAGCCACGGCTGCGCGCGGACGGCCGGATCCCAGACATGGTGATGCGCGTCGACGATCGGAACGGTCTCGGGTGTCTCGGCCATCAGCTGACTTTAAGCCCGCGGGCACGGTCTGTGGCAGACCTCGCACGCGCTTGTCAGCGTGCCCGGGCTGGCCAGTAGGCAAGCCTGGCCAGCAGGGCGCGAAAGGCCGCGGCTAGAGGCCGAGGTCGTCCAGTTGCCGGTGCAAGTCGGCTCGCGGCCCGGAATACACGCTGGTGTCGCGCTCCTTCTGCTTTGCCGCGCTCGGGACTGTGGCCGCGGGGGTCGCGACAGCGCTGCCCAGGACCGCGCCGCCAGGGGCTGGGCTGCCGGGGACCGGGCCGCCTGCGATCGCGCGTGCGGGGAGCGGACCGGTCGCGCCGCTGCCCGCCGCCCCTGGCGAGGACGTTGGAGCGCCCGATGTGGCCGGTGACTTCGACCTCCCGCGCGCCGCGGTGCGGTCCCGGAACAGCCAGCCGCCGGCGACTCCGCCAACCAGACCGCCGATGTGGTCCTGCCAGCCGATGCCCGCCTGCGGCAGCAGCACAGTGAACTGGTAGGCGAAGCACAGTGCCATTACCGCGCCGATCAGGATGTCGATTCCGTGCCGATCGAAAATACCCCGGACCAGGATGTAGCCCAGATAGCCGAACACCACGCCGCTCGCGCCGACTCCCGTCGTTCCCCGCATGCCGGAGATCCACTCGGTCAGCCCGCTCGTGATGATGACTAGCCCGGTCAGCCAGAGAAACCGGGGAACGCCGCGGTATGCCGCCAGGAACCCGAAGATGAACAGCGGACCGGAGTTGGACTCGATATGGGTGAAGCTCACGTGCAAGAACGGCGCCGTCAGAAGGTACGGGAGGCTGCGCACGACGTGTGGCTGGATTCCGTAGACGTCAAGCGAGTAGTGGTCGGCCACGTTGACGATCTGAACGAGCCACAGGATGGCCAGGAAGCCCACCATCACGAACAGCGCCTTGCGGGCTTCAGCCACCAGGGATTCGGCATCGCCGGTCCCGAGGGTCCATGCCCGGTGCTTGGGGGTGCTCATATCTCCCGTCCCCGTCGCGCTCGCCGCCGAGACCCGAAGGCAGGGCCGACGCTGCGACACAAGCTAGCCGTTCGCGTGGCATGCCCGGAAGACATGACAGCCGGCCCGCGACTAATTGGCAACCAAATCGTCACGAACTGCCAGCCTCTCATGGCGCGACACGCCGGCCACCCGGCGTGTCGCGTCTAGCGTCCCGGATGAACTGTGATCACAGCCCAGCCTTGTCACGGCGCGTAATTGTTACCTTACTTATAGCCAAGCTGTGATCTGCCCGACACCAATTTCGGTTTTCCGGCACAGCTTTTTCGGCGGAAACGCTTGGTAGCGGTGTGCAGTTCTGGCAACGTTGTGGCGCGACGGTGCCGGGCCGACGCATTCGGCCTGACCGTCATGAGACTCGCTGCCCTGCACCGCAGCGGTCCGCGCGCTGGGCGCTTCGCCCGGCAGTGCATGGCCGACGGAAGGACCGCATTGTCACAGCATCGGAGACGGCCCAAAGCCAGGCGCCCACGGCGCAGGCGGGTGGGCGTCTTCATGGTCACAGCCGCAGCAGCAACCGTGACAGTGACTGCCATCGCCCTCCTGGTGATCACCGGCCAGCCGGGTTCCGGATCTGATCCGCTGGGTGCGGCCATAGCGCAGATATCGGCTGGCAAGTCAGGTCTCGTCCTCGAGTCCGAGCGCAAGCAAGTCATCGCGCAGGACGCCGCGACTGATGCGTTCAGCGTGACCAGCACTCCGAAGATCAGCACCGGCGCATCGCCGGTGTCGTCATCTGGCAACGGTGCATCTGGCGGCGCACTGGTGCCGAGCGGCCCGCCGCCGAACCCGAAGACCGCCCAGGGCATCGCCTACAACCTGCTGTCCTCCTACGGGTTCAGCACCGACCAGTGGGGCTGCCTGGACGATCTGTGGCAAGAGGAAAGCGGCTGGGTGTACAACGCCGAGAACGCCAGCGGCGCCTACGGCATCCCGCAAGCGCTGCCCGGTTCCAAGATGGCTAGCGCCGGACCCGACTGGCAGACCGATCCGACGACCCAGATTAAGTGGGGTCTCGGCTACATCAAGGACACCTACGGGACCCCTTGCACAGCCTGGGCCCACGAAGAGGCCGACGGCTGGTACTAGCACCGGCTGGGGTTGCGTTACGTCAGGCGTACGAAGCGGTCGGCTCGGATCAGACCAGTCGCGAGGCGCTCGTCCGCAGCCGAGCCTGGTCGGGATCCCGGCTAATCAGACATTACGTACAAAGCTTCAGCGCCGACGAGGTCTGGATCGCAGCAGTCGGCGACTCTTCACGGATCTTGTCCACCTGCTGTCCCGTTTTGTGGCGATTCTGGCGGACAAGATCCGTGAAAAGTGCGTCGCCGGGCACGGAAGCCGCGCACAAAAAGCGCAAATACCACTCGCACCTCGCTGGTCTGCGTGCGCCCGGAGGCCAGGGGCGTGCGGCGGGGCTGGGCGTGCGTGCGCGGAGGCTAGGGGCGTGCGCACGGGGCTGGGCGTGCGTGGGCGCGGAGGCTAGGGGCGTGCGGCGGGGCTGGGCGTGCGTCCGCGCGCCCGGAGGCTAGGGGCGTGCGGCGGGGCTGTGCGTGCGTGGGCGCGGAGGCTAGTGGCGTGCGGTCGGGGCTAGCTGTGCTTCGCGGGCCGCGCGCCAGCCCCGACCGGGCCGCGTGCGTCAGACGTAAGGCAGCGGCCGGAACGTCTTGAGCGCCGTGTTGAACACTCCGTGTGCTGCGGTGAAGCTGGCTGACGGCGCCCACAAGGTGAACGTGTAGGGCTGAGAGCCGGACTTGGTGACCAGGGTTACCAGGATGACCGCCTCGGTGTAGTAGGCATCGCTGGAGAGCTTGTACCAGCTGAACTTGAGCTCAGCTGCCGGGGCAGCGCGGTAACCGCCGATCGCCTTGAACCCGTACGTGGTCAGGGCGAGCCGCTTGTAGTCGTTGTAGTTGCCGGAGTCCTTCTTCGCCAGGTACTTGGCCTGGGCCAACGGCTTCACGTAAGTCCACTGCGCGACGCTCACGGTCAGGTGGTAGTTCTTCAGCGGCTGATTGAAATGAGCGATCTCTCCGGTCAGGTTCTGCGTCCATACCGCCGGCAGCCCGATCTTGAAACCGGCCGTCGTGCCCAGTAGCGCGGCGCTGAAGCTATGCCACACCCAGCCGGCCGGCAGCACTGGCGGGCTCGAAGTTGCCGACGGAGTTGGCGTCGGAGTAGGGGACGGAGTGGGTGTCGGGCTAGGGGACGCAGACGGATGCGTGCTGGGGCTGGTGTCGGTGCTAGGCGAGGAGGAAGCCTTGTGTGACGGTCCGGAGGTCGGCTTGCCGCTGCCAGCAGCATGCCCTGGCTCGTGCGACGCGGAGCCTTGCTTGCCCCCGGCCGGGGCGCTGCTGTGCTTGCTGCCGGTACCGGTCGAGCCGTGGGTGCCCGGCCGGGCGGTGCTTGGTCCGCCGCCCGCTACCCCGGGCAGCGTAGGCGTCAGCGCCGACGTCGTCTGGGTGTGCGAGTAGATGTCCCAGCCGACGAGCGCTGCAATCACGATCGCGGCGATGCCTGCTCCCGCCACCATCAGCCGCCAGCGGCCCGACGACGGACCGCTCCGGTTCCAGAATCGCAGCCAGCCGTTCCCGCCGCCGGGACCAGACGGCCCGCCGGGACCAGACGGCCCGCCGGGGTCGGCTGGCCCGCCCGCACCGGATTGTTCCGTGCTGCCGGAGCCGCTGTCTCCAGCCGGCCAGCTAGGTTGCGGTCCGGAGGGCGACTTCAGCGGCTCCCACAGGATCGGGTCGCGGTCGGAGCTTGCGACAGGGTCAGGCTTCGCGGCTGCCGGGACCTCGGCGCCGGGTGCGGCTTGGTCAAGCGCGTCGCCCGGGCCGGTCATCGCGGGCATCGACAGCTCGGCAAAGACCGGGGGAGCGAGGAACGCCGCGCGCTGGTCACCCACTGGCTGGTGGTCCCCGCCGTGACTAGCTGGTCCCGCTGCGGCCGCAGCGGGAGCGCCCCCTGCCCCTGCCCCTGCCCCCGCGGCAGCACCAGCGCCCGGCTGTGAGACATCCGTGTCCGCAGTCAGAGTCCCGGCTGCGAGGTCCGCAGCAGCGGCAGCGGTCCCGGAGTCAACAATCACCGGCCGGGCGCCGGTCCGGGCTGCGGCAGCGGCCTCGGACAGCAGCCGGGCTGCGGTCGTCACGTCCGGCCTGCTGACCGGATCCCGGCTGAGCAGCGCGTCGATGACCGGGCCGAGCGGGCCCGCCGAGGGAGCGCGCGGTGCATCCTCGCTGGCGACGCCGGCCGTGATGGCTGTCGAGCCGCCGATCCGGTCGAACGGCCCGCGCCCTTCCACGGCTGCGTACAAGGTCGCTCCGAGCGACCAGAGGTCGGATGCTGGCGTGGCGGCGTTGCCCCGGACGCGCTCTGGCGCGGTAAAGCCGGGCGTGCCGACCACCAGGCCGACCTGGGTCATCGCCGGGTCCTCCGCGAACGTGGCTATCCCGAAGTCGGTGAGCACCGCCTTGCCGTCATCGGTAACCAGCACGTTGCTGGGCTTGACATCCCGGTGCAGCACCCCGGCTGAGTGCGCGGCCGCGAGCGCGCCGACCAGGCCGGAGCCGAGCTCCGCGGCCTGCAACGGCGGCAGCGGGCCGTCCTCGGTAATGACCCGGTCCAGCGACCGCGCTTTGACCATCTCCATGATGATCCACGGGCTGCCGTCCTCGTCGACCACGTCGAAGACGGTGACCACGTTCGGGTGCGCAAGGCGAGCGGCTGTCCTGGCCTCGCGCAGGGTCCGCTGGTAGATGACTTCCGCGTCGGCCGGCGATGCGTGCGCGGTGATCTGTACTTCTTTCACCGCGACATCGCGGGCGAGAAGTTCATCGCGGCCTCGCCAGACGATGCCCATCGCGCCGCGGCCGATCGGGCCCTGCAGGCGATATCGGCCGGCGATCAGCCGGCCAGTACCCATGACAGCGTGCATGGCGGGACCCTATCTACAGGAGAAGCTCAGCATCCTGAGAGCAAGATGTGAGTTTGACCGACGACAGCGTAGCGTCCGGACGGGTCGGATTCGTTACTGTTGCGGTCCCGTCATTGCGACGACATCCAGGGCTTTGTCCAGCTGCTCCGGCGTGATCTCACCACTGGCAACATGCCCGCGGGCGATGACGACCTCGCGGATGGTCGCGCCGGTCTCCAGCGCCTCATGCGCGACCGCGGCGGCCTCCTCGTATCCGATGAAGGGGTTGAGTGCCGTCACGATGGCTGGCGAGGACTCCGCGTTACGCCGGAGGCGCTCGACGTTGGCGCTGATTCCGGCGACGCACTTGTCCGCGAGCGAGACGCACGCCGCGGCCAGCAGCCGCAGCGAGGAGAGCAAGTTCCGGCCGATCACCGGCATCATCACGTTGAGCTCGAAGTTGCCGGCCGCGCCGCCGAACGCCACCGCGGCGTCGTTGCCGATCACCTGCGTGCAGACCTGGCACACGGCCTCGCAGATGACCGGGTTGACCTTGCCCGGCATGATCGACGACCCAGGCTGCAGGTCCGGGATCTGGATCTCGGCCAGCCCGGTCCGCGGGCCGGAGCCCATCAGCCGAAGGTCGTTGCAGATCTTGTACAGGCTGACCGCGATAGTCCTGGTCACCCCACTCGCCGCGACGAGCCCGTCACGCCCCCCCGCGGCTTCGAAGTGATTAGGCGCTTCGGTCAGCGGCAACTGCATGCGGGTAGCCAGGTGGTCGATGACCGCGGCCGCGAAGCCGCGAGGCGCGTTCAGCCCGGTGCCGACCGCGGTCCCGCCGAGCGGCAACTCGCCCATGTCAGCCAGCACGTCCCGGGCGCGCTGCAGGCCGTGCCTGACGGCAGCCGCGTACCCGCCGAACTCCTGCCCGAGCATCACCGGCGTCGCGTCCATCAGGTGCGTGCGGCCGCTCTTCACCACGCAGGCGAACTCGGCCGCCTTCGCGTCCAGTGTGTCAGCCAGGTGACTGAGAGCCGGGAGCAGCGAGCCGACAATCAGCCGGACGGCGGCCAGGTGGATTGCGGACGGGAAGACGTCGTTGGAGGACTGCGAGGCGTTCACCTGGTCGTTCGGGTGCACCGGCCGGCCGAGCCGACGGGCAGCCAGCGCCGCGATGACCTCGTTGGCGTTCATATTCGACGACGTGCCAGAGCCGGTCTGGAACACGTCGATCGGGAATTGGTCGTCATGTTCGCCGCGCGCCACTTCGGCAGCGGCGTCGTGGATCGCCTTCGCAACATCGGCAGGCAGCACGCCGAGCTGGCCGTTCACCGCAGCGGCCGAGCCCTTGATGACAGCCAGCGCGCCGATCAGGTCACGGGACAACGGCTCGCCGGAGATCTCGAAGTTCTGCACGGCGCGCTGAGTCTGCGCCCCCCACAGCGCGTCGGCGGGCACCGCCACCTCGCCCATCGAGTCGTGCTCGAGCCGGAATCCGTCCGGAGCGCCCGCCATCGACAGCCTCCCGGGTCAGCTAGGTCCTGAGCCGATCGTCAGCAGCGGCTGCTTCGGCGCGGTGACATCGGCGAAGAAGTCGTTGCCCTTGTCATCTACCACGATGAACGCCGGGAAATCGCGGACCTCGATCCGCCACACCGCCTCCATGCCGAGTTCGGGGTACTCGAGCACCTCGACCTTGGTGATGCAGTCCCTGGCGAGCTTGGCCGCCGCGCCGCCGATGGATCCGAGGTAGAAGCCGCCGTGATCCTTGCAGGCCTTCGTGACGCCGGCCGACCGGTTGCCCTTGGCGAGCATCACCAGAGAACCGCCGGCCGCCTGGAAGCGGTCTACGTAGGAGTCCATCCGGCCGGCCGTGGTCGGGCCGAACGACCCGGACGCGTAACCCTCCGGGGTCTTCGCCGGCCCCGCGTAGTACACGGCGTGGTCGCGCAGGTAGGCGGGCATCGGCTGGCCGGCGTCGAGCAGTTCGTTGATCTTGGCGTGCGCGATGTCGCGGGCAACCACCATCGGCCCGGTGAGCGCCAGCCGCGTCTTGATCGGATACCGGGACAGCTCGGCCCGGATCTCGCTCATCGGCCGGGACAGGTCGATGCGAACGACGTCGGTGTCCAGCTCGGCCTCGGCGGTGTCGGGAAGATACTGCCCCGGATCGGTCTCGAGTTGCTCGAGGAATACCCCGTTTCCAGTGATCTTGGCTTTGGCCTGCCGATCCGCCGAACAGGACACCGCGATCGCGACAGGACAGGATGCGCCGTGGCGTGGCAGCCGGATCACCCGGACGTCATGGCAGAAGTACTTGCCGCCGAACTGGGCGCCGATCCCGGCTCGCCTGGTTATGCCGAGCACCTCTTCCTCGAGCTCGAGGTCGCGGAAGCCGTGCGCGTCCAGCGAGCCGGCGGTCGGAAGCGCGTCGAGGTACTTGGCGGATGCGTACTTGGCGGTCTTGAGCGCGTACTCGGCACTGGTCCCGCCGACCACAATGGCCAGGTGATAGGGCGGGCAGGCGGCCGTTCCGAGGGATCGAATCTTTTCTTCCAGAAACGAGGCCATCTTGGCCGGGCTCAGTACCGCCTTGGTCTCTTGATACAGATACGACTTGTTGGCCGAGCCGCCGCCTTTGGCCATGAACAGGAACTTGTACTCGGCACCGTCGGTTGCGTACAGCTCGATCTGGGCCGGGAGGTTGCTGCCGGTGTTGCGCTCGTCCCACATGGTGAGCGGCGCTAGCTGGGAGTAGCGGAGGTTGAGCTTGGTGTAAGCGTCGTAAACCCCGCGGGCGATGTACTCCTCATCCCGCCCGTCCGTGAGCACTTGCTGCCCGCGCTTGCCCATCACGATGGCGGTGCCGGTGTCCTGGCACATGGGCAGAACGCCGCCTGCCGCGATGCAGGCGTTCTTGAGCAGGTCGCTTGCCACGAACTTGTCGTTGGGGCTCGCCTCGGGGTCGTCGAGGATGGACCGCAGCTGCTTCAGGTGCGCCGGGCGGAGCAGGTGCGCGATGTCGTGCATGGCCGCCGCCGTGAGCTGGCTCAGCACCTCCGGCTGCACCTGCAAGAACTCCCTGCCGAGCGCGTTCGTCACGCTGATGCCATCGGTCGTCAGCAGCCGGTATTCGGTCTCATCGGCGCCCGTCGGCAGCATGTCGGTGTAAGAGAACTCTGGCATCGCACTGGCACTTCCTCGAGCCGGATGGTTACGTCGCAATCCTATTTCGCGGCTCGGATATGAGTGATCCGGGAGAGTTATGCACGCTATGACGTGCGTAACTCTCCCGGATCATGGTCGGGCTGAGTTAGATGACCTCAGCCTCCAGCAACTCGGAGGTGAGTTCCTCGGCCTTGGCCTCGGCGGGCGCCTGCTGGGCGGGTGCGGCACCTGGCTGACGGAGCCGGATGGCGACCGCCACGACGATCAGCGCGATGGCGTCGAAGATCGCGGCGGCAGTGAAGGCTGCTGCCATGCCGTGCACCCGGATGTGATCTGCCTGGGCCAGGGCGGTGCCCAGGACCGGGTGCGCTGCAGCCGTCCGGGCGGCGGTGCCGTAGATCGTCACTAGGATGGCCAGGCCGAGCGCCCCGCCGACCTGCTGCATCACGTTGACCATGCTGGCCGCCGCGCCGGACTCCTTCGGCGGCACGCCTGCCAGCGATGCCATCGTCAACGGCACGAAGACGATGCCCATGCCGAAGCCGAGGAGCAGCATCGGGACCAGCACGCCGGGGAAGTAGGTCGTGCCGGTGCTCAGCTGACCAAGCCAGGCCATGCCGCTGACGACCGGAAGCAGACCCGCGATCATCAGCGTCTTGGGCCCGAACCGGGTCACGAGCTGTGGCGCCAGCCTGGAGGTTGCGAACAGCGCTCCCGTCATCGGGACGAACGCCAGGCCGGCCTTGATGGGGCTGAAGCCGAGCACCTCCTGAACGAACTGCGTCAGGAAGAAGAACGAGCCGAACATCCCGGCGACGAGCAAGAGCCGGGCGACGTAGGACGCGGCGCGGCTGCGGTCGCGAACCAGCCACAGCGGCGTGATCGGCTGGCTGGTCCTGGTCTCGATCACCAGGAAGGCACCGAGCAGCAGCGCGGCCACGGCGAACGCGCCGACTGACACCCGGTTAGACCAGCCGTGCGAGGCGACATTGATGAAGGCGTAGACCAGGGCCGACATTCCGGCTGTCGAGGTGATAGCGCCGGCCGCATCGAAGTGGCCGCGCTGCCGCTGGGAGTTGGCCAGCAGTCGCGGTGCGAGGGCGACGACGACGATGCCGATGGGCACGTTGACGAAGAACACCCAGCGCCATGACGCCCACTGGACGATCAGCCCCCCGAGCACCAGGCCGAGCGAGGAGCCGCCCATGGTGACGGCGGTGAAGATGCTGAGCGCGCGGACCCGCTCACGGCCCTCGGGGAAGCCTGCCACGATGGCCGCGAGCACGGCCGGCGAGGCGATGGCCCCGCCGACGCCCTGAACAGCGCGGGCTGCGAGCAGCAGCCCGGACGACGTTGCGAGTCCGCCGGCTAGCGAGGCCAGCGTGAAGATCGCGAGCCCGGCCATGAAGGCCTGGCGCCTGCCGAGGATGTCGCCGGCCCGGCCGCCGAGCAGCAGCAGGCCGCCGAAAGTGAGAGCGTAGGCGTTCAGCACCCAGGACAGGCTGGTTGCAGACAAGTGCAATCCGGTCGCCATCGACGGCAGCGCGATGTTCACCACCGTCATATCGAGGACGATCATCAGCTGGGCGCAGAGGACGATGGCGAGGGTGATGTTCCGCCGGTCGTGGCCGCGCGAGGCGTCCTTCCGATGACCTGGCGGTGAAACGGCGCCGGCCTGCCGCGCCCGGTCGAGCGCGGAAGAAATAGGCGAAGAAGACATGGTTCCTTCCCGGAACAGTGCGGTGGTGCGCCGCGGGCCCTGTACTTTGCTGGCCAGTGCGGCTCGAGTGAGCTAAGCTATAGCTATTCGGAGGATCCCTCCGGTAACTATACGGAGGATGCCTCCGCTTCGCAAGTTGATATTGGTGGAGTTAGAAATGGGCGCAGTCGAGCCGGGCAGCCAGGCCGTATCGCCAGACCACAACGCGCCACCGAGGCAAGACGTCGCGCCAGCCGTGCCTCCGATGCCCGCGCCGCCTAAGCGGGCTGACGCACGCCGCAACTACGACCGGCTGCTCACGGCCGCCGCTGCCGTCTTCGCGGAGCGCGGCGCCGACGACGTCTCCCTGGAAGAGATCGCCCGCCGGGCCGGTGTCGGGATCGGCACGCTCTACCGGCACTTCCCGGCGCGGCAGGCGCTGCTGGAGGCCGTATACAAGGATCAAGTCGACGGGCTCGAGGTCCTCGCGGGCAAGCTGATGGCCGCCGAGTCGCCGGGCGCGGCGCTTGGCGACTGGATGCGCGCCTTCGTGGCGTTCGGCCGCACGAAGCGAAGCCTGAGCTCGGCCCTCGTTGCGACTATCGGCAAAGACTCCGAACTGCTGTCGGCTTGCAGCATGATCTTGCGGGGCTGCACGGAAACGCTGCTCAGCCGTGCCCAGGAGGCCGGCGAGGCGCGCCCGGAAGTGCGGAGCGCCGACATCATGCGCCTGGCGCACGCGCTGATCACGGCGACCGAGATGGCTCCGGCCGACCCTGATCAGCCGGAGCGGCTGGCGAGCCTGATCGTAGACAGCGTGCTCGTGCCAGGGGCCATGCGGCCCTGACGCCCCCGCCGTGAAATGCCCGGTCCTGACCGCCGTTGCCGCGACGGCAATCCCACCCCATGCGATTCGGCATGCGCGAGTCATCTCGGGGTAACAACCCATTGCCGGGTGGCCGGCTGCCGCCCGGCAGGACGCGGGCGCAGACACGGCCATCCGGACCAGCCCCGAGGATGAGGATGGTGCATGTGAGCATCCCCGAGCAGGGCATCAGCCCTGAGCAGCTCCACGGACCGGTCGACATTGAGGAGGCCGTCCGCCAGCTGGAACTAGCCGGCCACGACATCGCGGTGGCATCCAGCTGCATCGGGCTTGGCGATCTGAACGAGGCGCACACGAACGTCATCACTGCCCGCGCCGCCGCCGATGCCGCCGAGGAGATTCTTCGCGTCGCCCTCTCCGCAGGCGGAAGCGGCCGGTTCGGATAGAGATCCTTCGAGCGGGAACGGGCAGTCAGGCCACGCCGCGCCCCGTCAGTTCCAGCTCTTCACTGGCGCCAGACGATGGCTGGCTGGCAGTGCGCGCGATGTCTCGCTGGCATGCGTCCAGTGCGGCGCGCGCGCCGACCAGCCACTGGCGAGCCTGATCAAGCCGGGCTTCGGTATCGCCGATCTCACGCGCTAGTTGCCAGCTCTGGCCAGCTTCGGCGGCCGTGCCGGTGAGCGCGGCCAGACTCGCGGCCAGCGTTTGAACGCGTTGCTCGGCCTGCCGGGCCGAGTCGCGCGCCCGCGCTGCCTGGTCCTGGCGCTTCGCTTCCGAATGCTCGTCGGAAGCTGAGAACTTCCCGGCGGCCCTGGCGCCCCCGGCAAAGAAGACGATGAGTAGCGCGGCCCAGCCGACGGCCGCGGGCACCGCGTCGCGCGACGCGTCGAGCGCTGCCGCCCAGTGATGCTGCTGAACGTCAGCGGCCACCGTGGCGGTGTAGACGGCTGTCAGGCCGAGGCTGAAGATCAGCAACGAGCCGACGATCAGGCACCGCCCGATCGGTTTCCCGCGCGCTGGCGCCCGTGGCCAGCGCTGCCTGGCTGCTCGAACTGCCTGTCCTGCGGACCCGGCTGGTACGGCCGGATTCGAGGGCCCGGTCGGCCTTGCTGCCTGGCAGGCGACCGCGTCGTTGTGGTTTGTCACGGTGAACCTGCCGATTACTGGAGCTCACCAACTCAGCAAGACGGCGCTACGCGCCCGTCACGCTCGCTACGTGTAACGACGGCGAAACGCAGAGTGATTCTGCCCGCTTGGCGGCCGGTCAGTCCCCGCCGGCGCACCCGATCCGACGCTGCGGGATGCAGTTCCTAGCGACATAGCATCCGATACATCCCCGCCCGAGCACCCTTATGCGCGGTTATGCGCGGTTAGCGAGGGCAGTTTCGGATGCTAAGTGGGCGAGCAGGCCCGCGCCGCGGCGCCTCTCGATTAGTGTGTGACTCATACATCATTCTGAGCGCGGTCGGGCGGTCGGGCGGTCGGGCGGTCGGGCTCGGGCGGTCGGGCAGCCGGGCGGACGGGCAGCCGGGCAGCCGGGCGGACGGGCAGCCGGGCGGACGGCGCCGGTACGCGCGGAACGGAGGCGGTTAGTGATGGCGACAGCGACAGGGACGTTTACCGTCGCTTCCTGGGACGAGAGCACGTATCAAGATCTGGGCGACGGCGCCAAGCTCACCAAGGCAACGGTGACCTTCGGCATGGAAGGCGACATCGCCGGCAGGGGCAGCTGGGATGCGCTGATGTGCTACCGGCCGGACGGCACCGCCGTGTTCACCGGGCTCCAGCGCGTCGAAGGGCAGCTAGCCGGCATCGACGGCAGCTTCGTGTTGCTGGCTGACGGTGAGTACGCCGGCGGCGAAGCACGATCGCGCTGGCAGGTCGTCACCGGCACTGGCACTGGCGGGCTGGCCGGGCTGACCGGTGGCGGCGAGTCCGTCGCGACTGCGACCCCGCCAGGCAGCTTCACCCTGGACTATGAGCTCGGCTGATCATGCGAGCCTGGACCGGCCGGCGAACGTCTTCGGGGCGCTAGCGCTCGTCGTCGCCGACCAGATTGCTGACGCGACGACAGCTGCCGCCGGCCGGGCTGACTCCGCTCCGGCGGCGCTGGCTGCGCTACTGCATTTCCTGGACCGGCCGAGTGTCGATGTGCTCCGGCAGGTGCTCGGCTTGTCCTCGTCCGGCACCGTCAGATTGCTTGACCGGCTGGCTGAGTCCGGCTACGTCGAACGGATGCCCGGCGCTGACCGCCGCTCGACCGCGGTCGAGCTGACCGAGGCAGGGCGGGCGGCGGCTGAGGAAGTGTGCCGGGCCAGGGCAAGGGTGCTCGATGGCGCCATGGCCGTCCTCACGCCGGCCGAGCGAGCTACCTTCGACAGGCTGATCGGGAAACTGCTCGTCGGCATGATGCGCGAGCCCGGAGCGGTTCGGTGGATTTGCCGGCTGTGCGATACCGGCATCTGCCGTGGCTCGCCGGGCGGCTGTCCGGTGGGCAACGCCGCGCGGGAGCGGTACGCAGCAGCCGGGCCGCAGTGACACGGCCGGTGCCGTGAGTGGTGCAAGCCTGCTCCGCGGGCGCCGTCCTGGCTGTCAGGCGTCAGGCCGCCTGCGCCCCTCCGTGGCCCGGACCGACCCACGGCCGGAGCCGTTAGCGCGGTCAGCAGAGCCGTTAGGCGAGTCGCCGGTCACCTCGTCAGCGGCGAACTCGTCGGCCACGATGTCCGTGCCTGCAGCCGAGGTGGCTGCCCCGGCCGCGATCGACGCCGCCGCAAGGCCGGCCTCGGCCATCTCGTCGTGCACGTACCGGCCGCCGCGGAAGGCTGATGCGGCGGCCGCAATCACGAGCACCGCGATCGCCATGCTGAACACGATCACCAGTCCGTGGTGGAACGGCTCTGAGATCAGCCGGGGGAAGAACTCCTGCCCGGTAAGCACCGCGACGTTCCGGGCTGGCAGGCGGTTCAGGACTCCGGTAGGAGTGAGAAGTTCCTTGACCGGGTTGTAGCCGAGGAAGGCCGCGAACAGGCTGCCCACCGGAGGCAGTGCGGCGATCCGGTGCGCAACCAGACCCGGCACGCCTTGCGCGGTCAAGCCGGTGGTCAGCGTCCTCGGCAGGGTGGCGGCCAGCCCGGCGATCATCAGTGAGAAGAACACGCCGATCGACAAGACGAAGCCTGAGTTCTGGAACGTGGCCAGCATTCCTGATGCCGCACCGCGCTGCTTGGCTGGGACGCTGTTCATGATCGCCGCGGCGTTGGGCGCGGAGAACAGCCCCATGCCCGCCCCGGCCACGAAGATCAGCGCGGCAAACTCCGGGTAGGTGAAGTCGACCGGGATCAGTAGCAGCCCGCCGAACGCCAGCGCGGACACCAGCAGGCCGCCCGAAGCGAACGCTCGGGCGCCGTGCTTGTCGGACAGCCAGCCGGAAACTGGCCCGGAGACCACGAAGCCGAATGTCAGCGCCAGCAGGTAGATACCCGACCAGAGCGGCGTGTCCTTATAGGCATAGCCGTGGAGCGGCAGCCAGATGCCTTGCAGCCAGATGATGAGCATGAACTGGAGGCCGCCACGAGCGATAGCGGCCAGCAGCGTCGCGCCTGTGCCCGCTGCGAACGCCCGGATCCGCATTAGCCGCAGGTCGAACATGGGCGACGGGACCTTGGTCTCGATGAAGCAGAACAACGCGAGCAAGACAGGTCCGCCGATGAGGCCGGTCAGCACCACCGGGCTGGTCCATCCCATCGAGTGGCCGCCATACGGCTGGATGCCGTAAGTAATGCCGGTGAGCAGCATGATGAGGCCGACCGCAAAGGTGACGTTGCCCAGCCAGTCGATCTTGGCCGGCGTCCGCACGCCGACTTCCCGCAGGCTCAGGTACGACCAGATGGTTCCGCCAAGGCCGATCGGCACCGACACGATGAACACCAGACGCCAGTCGACCGCGGCTAGCAGGCCGCCCAGGATAAGGCCGATGAACTGGCCGGAGATGCCCGCCACCTGGTTGATGCCCATTGCGGTGCCACGCTGATTGCTCGGGAACGCATCGGTCAGGATCGCCGGGGAGTTGGCCATCAGCATGGCGCCGCCGACAGCCTGGATCACCCGGAAGCCGATCAGCCACAGCGCGCCCTTGCCGCCGGTGAACGGGTCAAACGGCAATGCGAGCGCGCCGAGGCCGAAGATGGCGAATCCGGCGTTGTACATCCGCACCCGGCCGTAGATGTCCCCCAGCCGGCCGAGCGTGACCACCAGCACCGCGGAGACGACGAGGTACCCCATCAGCATCCAGAGCAGATAGCTGATGTTGCTGGGTTGCAGCGGATCGAGGTCGATGCCACGGAAGATGGCCGGCAGCGCGATGATCACGATCGACGCGTTGACCGTAGCCGCGAGCATGCCCAGGGTTGTGTTGGACAGCGCGACCCATTTGTAACGCCCGTCACCCATGCTTGGCCGACCCGCAGCATCCGATGCGCTTGCGCCGCTCATCTGCTGGCTCCTGGTCTCGAGTGGAATTACTTGCTGTTAGAAAACTAACAGGCCGCTGAGACTTCCCTGACGACGGCCTTGGGGACGTCCAGCCCCCGGCGCTCGCCCGCGGTGGACACCCGATGCCTGCGACGCCGAGATCTGACATTTCGCAAATAGCATTAAAAGAATCCGTTATTATTGGTTCATGCTTGCCGGAGTTGACGTCTCCAGCTTTCAGGGTCCGCCAGGTGACTGGACCAGCGTCGCAGGCGATATCGTCTGGGCCGGCGTTAAGCTCACTGAGCTTGAGCCTAACGGGACGAAGTACGTTAATCCAGACGCTAAAGCCGATCTGGATTGGCTGAGTTCGAACCATAAGGGCCGCATCGGCTACCTTTTCGGGCATCCATCGACGAGCGCTACCGAAACCGTCGACTTTTTCCTGCGTGAGTTCAACCACATCGGCCTGTACGACTCTGACGCGGTCGCGCTGGATTTAGAAGTCACGGACGGCTTGGCGGCGCATCAGGTGGCTGCCTGGGGCGCTGACGTTCAGTCCGAGCTGCAGAAGCGGCTCGACCGTCCGCCGCTGCTGTACACGTTCCTGGACTTCGCGAACGAGGGTAACTGCGCAGGCCTCGGCGATTACCCGCTGTGGATCGCTGACCCGTCGAGCCCAGCCGGCCACCCAACGGTGCCGGCGCCCTGGAAGACGTGGGCAATCCATCAGTACGACATAAGCGGCGCTATCGACCGCGATATGGCCGACTACGCGAGCCAGTCGGCGATGTTCGAAGCGCTCGGACGGCAGAAGCCCAAACCACCGGAGCCTGACATGACGAACCTCGGCGGCAACGTCTCTTCGATCGCCGCGGCGGTCTGGCCGAACGGCCGCATCGTGGTGGCGGGTCTCGGCACCGACTCGTGCGTATGGCGGCGGATGTGGTCCACGAACGGCTGGGGCGCGTGGGACAGAGTGAGCACGGCCAAGGCCAAGGGCAATGTCGCACTGACAACGTCCGGCGACAGCGCGGGACACCTGTACTACATCGAGCCGTCCGGCCAGACCGTGCAGCTGACGACCAGCAACAACGGCAACACCTGGACCTGACCGGCCCGCTGGCCGCCGATCGCCGGCGCTGCACCGGTAACCCGCCGGTGACCTGCGGCTGGAGTATCTTCGAAGAGTGACATACCGCCCGGCACCGCGAGATCTTCGTGCCTCCGACTCCGAACGCGACCGGGTCGTCACGCTCCTCGGCGAGGCTGCAGCCGACGGCAGGCTGACGCCTGCGGAGCATACTGAGCGGGTCGAGCGCGCATACCAGGCCCGGACCCTGGGCGAACTTGCCGTTCTGACCACGGACCTGGTCGGCCCGGACGCTCAGCCCATCCGCCTGCATGGCCGACGGCCGGTTGCAGGCCTCTTCGGCCGGGACAGCCGGGATGGCTGCTGGGTGGTGCCGGAAAACCTGCCGGTCCTGGCGATCTTCGGCGATGTCGAGCTCGACCTCCGGGAGGCGCTGCTGCAAAGCGGCCGGATTGTCATCTACGCGACGGTCGTCTTCGGCACGGTTCACCTCATCGTCCCCGACGGGGTCGCGGTCGAGACGACTGGCAGTGCTCTGCTCACCCGCAGGGTTACCCGTACCGTCCGGGTGCCGGCAGCGCCGGGCTCGGCCCGGGCCGGACGCGTGCAGCCGTCGGATCAGCCGGTGATCGAAGTTCGCACCTCCGGCATCGGTGGCACGATCAAGGTCACGTCGCCGAAGCGGGTCCGGCGCCTTGGCGGCCTGCGTCGCGGGGGCTTATCTCGCTGACCGCGCGCAAGTCGACACTGTGCAGGCGCTGAGCTTCCAGAGCTGGCGGTCAGGCTGGAAGCTCCAAGTGACCGCTATGAGCGGCTCCGGGACCACGGCCGCATACCCAGCGGGGTGAGCCACAGGAAAGCCGCCGCAGCCGCGCCGACAAAGGTCACGAACATGATGTCGGTCACCCAGCTACGCGCGGTTTGCAGTGGGATGACCTGGCCCCCGAAATAACGAGCGGCAATTCGCTGGCCCGGAGCTGCGGGAGCCGGCAGGCTGCCGGTGTACGCGACGTCCTTTAGCGCCAGGCCGTTCCGCCCGTCGAACGAGCCGACCCACATGCAGACGCTGCTCCGCCCGCCGATCATCGTGCATCTCTGGTACCCGAGGACGAAAGAGCCGCTCGTGCCGTGCCCGCTAGCTGCAGCGATGGCGGGAATCAGCCCGGATATGCCAGCGACTACGGCCATGACCGCTAGCGCACCGGTAATGACGACTGCCGCGTGCCTGCGCTTGCCGCTCCGCCGGCTCGCGGCGTCCTCTCGCACCCGGATGGCCGAGCGAAGCTTGCGCCGTTCGTCATGTGACAGGCCGCCAGCTGCCAGCTCGGCTCGCGCTTCCAGCGCCTGCCGCCGGGTTACTCTTGCCGGCCTGGCGGGCGCACCGGGGCGATAATCACGCGAGGGCATCGGCGCTTAGCGGCGATGCTCGTAGCCGTAGTCAACGGCGGAGTACGAGGCGACTTTCCACAACTGGTGCTCGCTATGAATGTTGCGAACCGTGCCGGACCGGGCGCGCATCACGAGCGAATGCGTGACGGCGCCGCCGGACCGGTAGCGGACGCCGGCCAGCAGCTCGCCGTCAGTGATGCCCGTCGCTGCGAAGAACGCATCGTCGGAGGCCACCAGGTCGTCAGTACTAAGGACCCGATCCAGGTCATGTCCGGCGTCTAGCGCCTTCGCGCGCTCAGCGTCATCTCGCGGCGCGAGCTTGCCGAGGATGACGCCGCCGAGGCACTTGACGGCACACGCCGCGATGATCCCCTCGGGCGTGCCGCCGATGCCGAGCAGCAGATCGACTCCAGTGCCGTCACGGGCCGCCATGATCGCTCCGGCAACGTCGCCGTCGGTCAGCAGCTTGATCCGCGCGCCAGCCTGCCGGATCTCGCTGACGAGCTCGGCATGGCGCGGCCGGTCCAGCATGACGACAGTGACGTCGGACGGGGAGCAGTTCTTCGCCCGCGCGACCGCCGCGATATTCGCGGCCGCCGGAGCATCGATGTCGACGAACGGCGCAGCTTCCGGGCCGGTGACGAGCTTCGACATGTAGTAGACAGCCGACGGGTCGTACATCGAGCCGCGCGCGCTGACCGCGATTACCGAGATCGCATTGGGCATGCCGTTCGCCGTCAGCCGGGTGCCGTCGATCGGGTCGACCGCTACGTCGCACAACGGGCCGCCGCCATCCCCGACCTGCTCGCCGTTGTACAGCATCGGAGCGTGGTCCTTCTCGCCCTCGCCGATCACCACGACGCCATCCATCGACACGGTGTTGATGAGCTGCCGCATCGCGTTGACCGCGGCGGCGTCCGCGCCGTTCTTGTCGCCCCGGCCGACCCAGCGCGCCGAGGCCATTGCACCGGCCTCGGTAACCCTGGCCAGTTCTAGCGCCAGGTTGCGATCCGGCGCGTGCCTGCCGGGTTCCGGGGTCGCCAGGCTTACCTCACTTGGCGGATCGGCGGGAATACCAGGGGCGCCTGCCACGCCGGCCAGACCGCCGTCGGTGACGGGGTCGGCTGGCACGCCAGGCATTCCGGCTGCCTGTTGGTCGCTCATCGCCAGCACCTTCCCTGTCGGTGGCCCGTGGTGGAATCCTATGTAGCGGGCTGGCCGGCCGGTCTGCCCACCCCGTACCGGGTCCGACTCAGAACGCGGAATGCATGACTGCTGATCAGGTGACGCATGCGGGCCGTGCCGCAGACAGGGGCGCAGCCACGCGGGCAGTGCTGCTGGCGGCGGCTCGCGAGGTTTTCATGCACGAGGGTTACGCGCAGGCCGGCGTTACCGACATCGTTGCGCTTGCCGGGGCCAGCGTCGGCAGCATGTACCACCATTTCTCCGGCAAGGCTGACTTGTATCTCGCGCTGTTCGAGGAACTGCACGACGAGCACGACAGGCGGACACGCAAGGCCGTGCGAGAATGCCGCGATCAGGGGATTACCGACCCGATGATGCTGCTGCTGGCGGGTGCGCGCGGCTATCTGGACGTGTGCATCGAGCAGCGTGAGCTTGTGGGCATGTTCGCCCGCGGCGACGGCCCGCCCGGCTTCGAGGTCATGTGGCGACAGCGGCTGTCGGACTGGGTGAGCAGGAATACTGAATTCTTCGCGCGCAGCGGCGAGCCGCTGGGCGACGCGGCAGCGATCGTGCTGACCGGCGCGATGATGCTCGCATCCGCAGAGGTCTCGCTTGCCGCTGACGCCGTCCGGGCACGTCAGCTCGCCGACAGCGTGCTGGAGGTGCTCTCCAGGTTGCATCTGCCGTCGTCGTAACAGGATCGCGGCGACGGCGCCGCCGGCCGGAAGTGCTGTCAGAACGGCGCGCCGGGCTCGGTCCCGGCTTCGTGCTGCCTGGCCAGCGCCGTCGCGAGCCGTGCGCGGGCGCCTTCCAGCCATTCCTCGCAGATGGCAGCCAGCTGCTCACCGCGCTCCCACAGCTGAAGCGACTGTTCCAGGGTGAGGCCGCCCGCCTCCAGCCGCTTAACCAGCTCGGTCAGCTCGTCTCTGGCCTGCTCATACGGCGGGCGGGGAGCTTTGCCGCGTACCTGATCCGCGCCTTCGCTAGCGCCAGGCGCGGTACCGTCCGCGCTACCAGCCTTTGCCACGACCCCAGCCTAGTGCCGGGTAACGCAGCGTTCCGGCACGCCGGTTAACTAACCAGCAGCCCTGGGTGAGTGCCGTCCCGCCGTCACCGGCAGCTGGCTGTCGGCGAACCGGACGGACAGTACCTCACCCTCCGTCACCTGATCGGCAGACAGCACCACGCTCAGGTCGGCGTGCTGGACGATCGCGTAACCGCGGCGCAGGGTCGCGGCGGGCGACAGTGCAATCAGTCTGGCCCTGATGTGCGCGAGGTCATCGGTAGCCCGGACCAGTCCGCCGCTGATCGCGCGCCGGGCACGATCAGAGAGGCCGAGGATCATTTCCTGCTGGCGGTCGATCTCGCGCACGGGACTCGCCAGCGCGGGCCGCGAAGTGACGGCAGTCAGCCAGGAGCTTTCCCGGTCCAGCCGCCCGGAGAGCGATCTACGCGCCCGAGAGCGCAGCTGGCTGATGAGTTCGAGTTGCTCGGCGACATCGGGGACGGCGCGCCGGGCCGCATCGGTGGGAGTGGACGCCCGGACATCGGCGACCAGGTCGAGCAGCGGCACGTCCTGCTCATGTCCGATCGCGCTTACTACGGGCGTGACACAGGCCGCTACTGCGCGGACCAGATCCTCGTCGGAAAAGGGCAGCAGGTCTTCTACCGAACCACCGCCGCGGGCGATGATGATGACGTCGACCGCGCGGTCCGCGTCGAGCCGCTGGAGCGCATCGATGATCTCCTCGCTGGCATGCGCGCCCTGGACGGCAACCTGTTCAACCCGGAACCGGACAGCTGGCCAGCGGCGTGCGGCGTTCCTGAGGACGTCGCGCTCAGCGGCTGAGTCTCGCCCGCAGATCAGCCCGACTGTGCCGGGCAAGAACGGTAGCTTGCGCTTGCGTTCGGTCGCGAACAGCCCTTCGGCAGCCAGCGTCACCCGCCTGCGCTCCAGTCGCGCCAGCAACTCGCCGATTCCCACTGCCTTGATCTGGCTGGCGGTGAGCGCGAAGGAGCCCTTCGCCGAGTTGAACTCGGGTTTGGCCCAGATGACTACCCGGTCGCCGACATCTGGTGGCGGGCTGGTCGCGTCGAGCACAGCGGTGCTGCAGATTACCCGGGCGGACACCGCGGCGACCGGGTCGCGCAAAGTCAGAAAAGCGGTACCACCGCGCCTGGTCAGCTCGGCGACCTGGCCTTCTACCCAGACTCTGCCCAGGCGACCGATCCACTCCCCGACCAGGCGCAGCACGGTGCGAACCGGGACGGGGGACTGCTCCGAGGTTTCTAGCGGCACGGATACTCCTGCGGCGCGCCAGTCGGCCCGCCGGACAGGCTGGCGAGGTTACTCACCCGCTTCGAGTTTCTCGATTCGGCGCTCGAACATGCCAAGCACCTCTGGCCGCTCGGCATTCTTGCCCTCATACTCCGCGAGGATGCGCAACTGGCTGACATCGAGGCCACGGAGCCTGGCCCGGATCGAGGCGAGCGAAAGCTCGTCGTAGCTGGGCAGCGGCAGGGATTGCAGCGAAGTCGCCGCTAGATCTGGTCCGTCCTCGAACTCGGCGGCTGCGGACGCGTTAACGATGCTCGGTATGCCCGGCCCCGGCGCGAGGCCGTAGTCGTCATCCACATCCTCATCTGAGAGCAGCCGGACGTTGCCGGTCTTGTCCAGCGAGCGCCAGCGCGAGCCGGGTGGTGCTACCGGGGCGACGTTGGACCGCTGACGTCGGCCGGCGGGCTGGCGCGACTGCCCCCCGTTTGCTGCCGCGCGGGCTGCGGCCTGCTCCGGACTGCCTGGCGGCCGTTCGGCTGAGACGACTACCCGGCCGATCCCAGCGAACACCGCCCGCAGGGCAAGCGTGGGCGCCCGCCTGAGCTGGCCCTGGATGCCCATCGGTGATCGTTCTCCCTCAACGCAGCCGACGCCCCGGCAGCCCCGAGCAGACCAACTCGGCGAATAATCAGGGCTTGGCTAAGCAATGCTCTCGCAACATTGTTGCTGGGCGCAGCTGACCGCGAGGCACGGAGGGCCCTTATTCCGGCTCAGAGTGCGACATTGGTCTTCAGCCGGCGGCCGGCGGAGGCCGGAGTGTCTGGATACGCCCCGATGGGGATCACCTAAACTGGCGCCATGTCAGCCGAGTCCCGCCGAGTGCTGCTCGCCAAGCCCCGTGGCTACTGCGCGGGCGTTGACCGGGCTGTCCAGGCCGTCGAGATAGCCCTGGAGCGCTTCGGCGCGCCGGTCTATGTCCGCAAGCAAATCGTGCATAACACTTATGTCGTAAAGACCCTGGAAGATCGAGGGGCCATCTTCGTCGACGAGACCGAGGCCGTTCCTGAGGGCTCGGTTGTGGTGTTCTCCGCCCACGGGGTGTCCCCGGAGGTACGCGAGGCGGCCAAGGGCCGCGGCCTGCGGACCATCGACGCGACCTGCCCGCTGGTGACCAAGGTGCACAACGAGGCCCGCCGGTTCGCCGCCCAGGATTATGACATCCTGCTCATCGGCCATGAGGGCCACGAAGAGGTCATCGGTACGACCGGCGAGGCGCCGGCCCACATTCACCTGGTAGATGGCCCTGCCGGGAGCGACTCGGTACAGGTCAGGGACCCCGCCAAAGTTGCCTGGCTATCGCAGACCACGCTCTCGGTCGACGAGACCTCGCAGACCGTAGCTGCATTGCGCGAGCGTTTCCCGCAGTTGCTCGATCCGCCGAGCGACGACATCTGTTACGCGACCCAGAACCGCCAGGCCGCGGTCAAGCAGATCGCAGCCGAGTCGGATGTCGTGATCGTCGTCGGCTCGCATAATTCTTCGAATTCGGTCCGCCTCGTCGAGGTCGCCAAAGAGGCTGGCGCCCGCGCCGCTTATCTGGTCGACTACGCCTCTGACGTGGAGCTGTCCTGGCTCGACGGCGCGCGCACGGTCGGCGTGACCAGCGGCGCCTCGGTACCTGAGGACCTGGTGGACGGCGTGCTGGCGCGGCTGGCCGACAACGGTTTCACTGATGTCGAGGAAGTCGAGGCAGTGCGCGAGCGCATGGTCTTCGGGCTGCCGCGCGAGCTCCGGAAACCCGCCGCGGACCAGTCCTAGCAGCTGCAGGCGAGCCCCGGCCAGGGCCAGTGCCAGTTCTAGTAGCCGCAGGCCAGCCCTAGCGCTGCGTCAGCCGGCCGCGCTGATCGCGCGCCCGCTGCCGAACAGTTGCTGCTGGGCAGGGCTGTCCATGGGCGGGCTGACCAGTTCCGGCCCGGCTTCCACGATCAGCTCCGGCGCCGACAGGGACCGCACGGTTTCCTCGACCGGCCGGAGCTGCTCTAGCTCGGTCTCGACAATGCCCAGTTCGTTGAGCTTTCGCGCGCTGACCAGCACGCGGCTCTCCAGCGACCCGACAGTCCGGTTATAGGCCGTAACCGCGTTCGTCAGGGCCTTCCCCAGGCCGTCGACATGCTTGCCGAGGCCGGCGATCCGGTCGTAAAGCTCGCGGCCAAGGTCGAACACCGCCCGCGCGTTCTCCGAGAGCGCGGCCTGCTGCCAGGCGTACTGCGCGGTCCGTAGCATCGTGACGAGCGTGGTCGGCGTGGCGATGTGAACCTTGTGCGCCATCGCGTACTCCAGCAGACCGGGATCATGCTCAAGCGCGGGAGCCAAGAACGCCTCGCCGGGAACGAAAAGCACCACGAATTCGGGCGACGGAGCAAGCGCGGCCCAGTACGCCTTGGCTGCGAGCCGGTCGACGTGCTCGCGCAGGTGCCGGGCATGCGCTCCGAGCCGGGCAGCGCGCGCATCCTCAGCCGAAGCCTCGGCAGCCTCGAGATAAGCAGCGAGGGACACCTTCGAGTCGACGACGATGTTCTTGCCACCGGCCAGCCTGATCACCATGTCCGGCCGCTGTGTGCCGTCGGCCGTCGTCACGCTGACTTGCTCGTCGAAGTCGCACCTGCTGCTCATGCCGGCCAGCTCCACCACGCGCCGCAGCTGCATCTCGCCCCACCTGCCACGGGCTTCAGGCCTGCGCAGGGCGGTCACCAGCGCCTGAGTTTCCGCGCGAAGCTGGTCGGAACTCTGCCGGGCGAATGCAACCTGTTCCGACAGCGCGGCGTGCGAGGAGCGCCTGGCCGCCTCAGCCTCGCGCAGTTGGCTCTCGACCCGGGTCAGAGTGTCGCGCAACGGCTGAACTAGTTGCTGGACTGCGGCGGTGCGGCTGTCGAGGTCTCCGGCCGCCTTGGCGTTGGCCGCGCTCAGCTGACCTTCGGCGATCTGCAGGAAAGTCTTCGTGCTGCGCTCGAGCGCCTGTGCCGAGAGCGCCTGGAAGCGCTCGGCGAGCTGGCCGTCGATCAGCTCAGCCTTTTCCTGCGCGGCGCGCTCTACCAGCGCCGCTCGCTCGGCGATTGACCTGGCGCGCTCATCAGCCGCCCTGGCCTGGCCCGTCAGGTCGGCAGCCAGGCCGGCGAGCCGCCCGCGCGCCAGCAAGTAGCCGACGGCAGCGCCAAGCGCAGCCCCCAGGAGGAGCCCGATTAGCAACATGATCACGTTCATAATCAGCATGCTTGCAGCCGGTGACGACAGTTCTGGCGTCCGACACGCCCGGTTGGCGGCCACTGTGTGCTCTTGTGGATCGGCCCTGGACTGGCCCAGGCCGCTGCGCGCAGTCGCGTGCTGTGTGCCGGACGAAGCCCGTTTCCTTCGGCTATTAGAATTTGGCGGTGAGCTTGTCCATTGGCATCGTCGGACTGCCCAATGTGGGCAAATCCACCCTTTTCAACGCGCTGACCCGGGCGGATGCGGTGGCGTCGAACTACCCGTTCGCGACGATCGAGCCGAACGTCGGAATTGTCGGCATTCCCGACTCGCGACTGGATGCGCTGGCCGGCCTGTATGACTCAGCCCGGATCGTGCCCGCGACCGTGCGCTTCGTCGATATCGCCGGCCTAGTCCGCGGCGCGTCTGCGGGGCAGGGGCTGGGCAACCAGTTCCTCTCCCACATCCGCGAGACCGACGCGATCTGCCAGGTTGTCCGTGTCTTCACCGATCCCGATGTCAGCCACGTGGACGGGGATGTGTCGCCCGAACGTGACATCGAGACCATTGCCACCGAGCTGATGCTGGCCGACCTGCAGACCCTCGAGAAGGCAGCGCCGCGGCTGGCTAAGGAAGCGAAGTCGGGCAAGGACCCCGAGCGGATAAAGATGGCGGGCGCGACGGCGGCCGCCCAGCAGCTGCTCGATGGCGGGACGACGCTGTTCGCGGGCGCGGCCGGGGCCGGGATCGATCTGGCTGAGCTGCGCGAGCTTCAGCTGCTGACCGCGAAGCCGTTCCTGTACGTGTTCAACGAGGACGACGCCGAGCTTGCCGACGACGAGCTTCGCAAGAAGCTTGCCGGGCTGGTTTCCCCGGCTGAGTCGGTCTTCCTGGACGCGAAGACCGAAGCCGAGCTTGCCGAGCTCGACCCCGCCGAGGCTGCGGAGATGCTGGCCGAGCTAGGCCTCGGTGAGCCGGGTCTGGCACAGCTGGCCAGGGCAGGTTTCGCCGCGCTGAACCTGTCCACGTTCCTGACCGCGGGCCCGAAGGAGGCGCGAGCCTGGACGATCCCGGCTGGCGCCACTGCGCCCGAGGCGGCGGGGGTCATTCACACCGACTTCCAGCGCGGCTTCATCAAAGCCGAGATCGTCTCGTTCGACGACCTGATGGCGGCGGGCTCGGTGGCGGCGGCCAGAGCTGCGGGCAAGGCCAGGATCGAGGGCAAGGACTACGTCATGCGCGACGGTGACGTCGTGGAGTTCCGCTTCAACGTCTGAGCTGGCGCTAGCGTCGGTCGTCTGGCGGGCTGGCCGGCACCACGGGCAATGCCAGGGCAAGGCCCGTGGTGATCGAAATGCCGGCGAGTGCGGCCTTTCCTGTCAGGCTGATTCGCATTGGTCCCCTCCGCTCCTTTGGTTGTCCCGTGTCAGCCGGCGACGGCGCGGCTGAATCGGGCGTCCGGTGCGATTGGCGGCCTCCTCGTCCTCAGAGGTCACCGCTCACTAGCGCATCGTGACGCGGGATCACCTAGCGTGGCATTAGGGCAAGCACCGCTGTTCTCGGCGGCCACCACGACGATGAATGGCGAGGCTTCGCGTCCCCGCGCGAGGTGGTTATCTGGGGCCGGAAAGCTGGCCCGGCGGTCGCGACCGCAGCGCCCTGGCCGATCTGAAGAAAGCGCCGGAAGCCGGGCGCCAGAGCTGACACACCGCGGCGAGGCCAGTCAGCCATGTCAGCATCGCCCAGAGCACCTGCCCAACCCCGTTATTGCCGATCAGCTCCAGCGTTGCCAGGCCGAACAGCGCCGTCGACAGGATGCGGGCCCAGTTCCTACCCTGGCCGGCCGCTCGCGCCATCCACAGCCACGAGCCGATCCCGGCAAGGGCGAGAGCTATCGCGACCGCGACGATGAGCGGTCGCATGTGGCTGAGCTGCGCAGTAGTGAGGTGGTGCCCAAGCACGGTCAGGTGGTAGGCCTTGATGTCGCCGATGTAGGCCAGCGCGATGGCCAGCTGCGCGGCAGTGCCAATGGCGCCTCCGTACATGAGCTTGACGGCGCTCAGCACCGGCGCTGGAGCCGGAAGGCGCAGCGGCTCGACCGGCTGGCCGTCGGCCGGGTAGAGCTGGCCCGTGGTTCCTGCTAGGGCTGTGCCGGGGGTGGCCCGGTCGGCGGCAATCGCTGCGAGCAGCATGGCGCGGGCAGCGTCCAGCTCGGCAGGCGCGGGCAGGGGCGTCTCCCGCGCTAGCCGCCGGAGCTGCTCCATCTCATTCATTGGTCGTGAGCTCCTCATATGTTGCTGCTGCGTCAGTACCGGCCAGGGTCTGTCGCAGCCTCGTGCGCGCACGGTGGAGCCTGGACCGCACCGTGCCCACCGGGATGGCCAGCGCTCGCGCCACCTCCTGATAGGTCAGCTGCTCCCAGGCGATCAGCAGCAGCACGTCCCGGTCACCGGCGGGCAGGGCGGCCAGCGCCTCGTCCAGATGCCGGCGCATCGCCTGTGCTGTGACATCAGCGGCCACGCGGTCGGCATGGCCTGGAAGCTCGGGCTCGGCTGTGACAGCCTGCATGATGCGGTACTGGCGCGCCTCCTGCCTGCGGTGCCGGTTGAGGAGGTTGGTGGCAATCCCGTACAACCAGGGTCGGGCATCCGGGTAGCCGAGGTCATACCGGTCTCGCTTTGCGAACGCGGTCAGGAACGTCTCGCCGACCAGGTCGTCAGCGTCCTGGCTGCCAGCACGCCGGGCAAGGTAGCGGTAAATGTGCGGGGCATGCCTATCAAACAGCAACGCGAACCGCTCCGGCTCCTGCCAGGAGCTCTCGATGACCGCGGCATCATCATCAGCGGCGGCAATTCCTCGACGCCGCCTCATCCGGGGCCCTGATTGGTTCCCAGTCCCCACCTGGAGCGGAACGCTGAATCTGTCATCTGCAACCAGCCAACAGGGCCACGCCCCTGGCGGCATGCCAGTTAACGCGACTCATGGCTGACGCAGCCTCCCTAGACGACGCTGCTCCGCGGCTTGAAGAAAGCATCGGCGGCTGGGCGCCACAGCAGCCAGACCACGGCGAGGCCGGGCAGCCAGGTCAGCACCGCACCCAGCAAGCCGAGCGCCTCCAAGCCGTGCACGACGTGCGTCACCGGCTGCCTGAGATCGCCAGCCAGCTGCAGAGTCGCCAGACCGAACAGCACCGTGGACAGGATGCGCGCCCACTTCCGGCCCTGGCCGTTCGCCCGCGCCATCCACAGCCACAGGGCGATCACAAGCAGGCCACTGACCATCACTGCCGTGACGATGAGCGGTTTGAGCTGGCTCAGCCGCTCGCTGTCCAGGCTGCGGCCCAGCCATCGCCCTCGCGCGGCGGCCTGGGTGTCATCGACCTCGACAGCCAGCAAGAAGATCAGGTACACGAGGCTGGTGGCCGCGCCCAGGTACATAAGCTTCACAGCGGTCAGCACCAGCGCGGGAGCAGGGCGTCGCTGCGGCTCAGCCGGCTCAGCCGGCTGGCGCATGGACGAGTGCGGACGGAACATGCTGACGACCCCTTCCGGATGCGCGGAGACTACATCCGTTATCCGCAGCAGGCGCCCGACGAGTTCACGGCCGTCTCCTAGCGCGACCGTCGCACTTCACGGATCCTTACGGCCATAATCGTCACAAAATGTGCTAAACTGCAATCGATGTTGCCGCTGCAGTTGTCAGCCCGGCCGGGGAGCCTCGGCCGTTCGGGCCGCGCTGGCGCCCGGACACCATGTGTCTGATTCATCCCTGATGGCAGGTCAACGGGAATCCGATCCACCTGATCCGTGTTTGTTGCAAGCAGGGGCTTACGTAGCGTTAGTTGCCCGGCTGGGTGCGGATCGGGGGCGGATGGAGAAGGCAATCTTGCTGGCCGTGGCGGCAAGTTTCTGCACCGCCACCGCGTCGGTTGCCCAGCGACGGGGTGCCAGGGCGGTCGGGACCACAGCCGGATTCGATGTCGGCCTGATCGCTCGCCTGGCCCGCCGCCCGGTCTGGCTGCTGGGGATAGCGAGCATGATCCTCGGCTTCGGGCTCCAGCTCGGCGCGCTGCACTTCGGCGCCCTGGCGCTGGTCCAGCCGATCATGGCGCTGGAGCTGCTGCTCGTCTTCGCTTTCATGGCAGTCGCAGGCCGGCAGCGGGTGAGAATCAAGCGCCGCGACTGGCTGGCGGCGGCCGCTATGTCGGCCGGGGTAGCGGCCTTTCTTGCGCTAGCGGCCCCAGCCGGCGGGCGGCTGCACGCACCGGGCTTTGGGTGGTTGCTGGCCGGCCTGGCCACGCTCATCATCGTGCTAGGTGCCGTCGGCACGTCCTACCGCCGCGGCGCCCGTTTTCGCGTGTCGTCATCCCGCCGCGCCGCCGTGCTCGGCGCAGCTACCGGCATCGCCTGGGGGTTCGTGGCAGCGGTCATCAAGGAGCTGAGCTCTCACCTCAGCGCCGGCCCTGGCGCCATCTTCTCGACCTGGTCGCTTTACCTGCTGCTGGCATCCGGGGCGGCCGCGATGCTGCTGGCTTCGCACGCGCTCTCGGCTGGCCCACTGGCCGCATCTCAGCCAGGATTTACCGTCCTCAATCCGCTAACGGCGATCGTGCTCGGCGTGTTCTTGTTCGGTGAGCACATCCGGGGCGGCCCGCTGGAGCTGGCTGGCGAGGCGCTGAGCCTGACTCTTGTCATCGCCGGAGCCATGGCTCTCAGCCATAGCTGCTTCATTCTCGGTGAGGTCGGCGACCCGTCCTGCCTGCCGCCCGAATTCCGGTCCGGCGGCCTGGGCAAGCAGCTCCCGCAGCTCGTCGTCGGCTACCAGCCCGCCGGCGCAGCTGCTGGACATGTCGCACGCCATCAGTCGCTGAAGTCGTCAGTAAGCGCTGCCGAGGCGAGAAGACGCGCGTCTTGACCGCGGTTGGCCGGATCTGCACTGGTCGGCGGGCTGGCGGCGTTCGCTGAGGCTGATCGGGGGCTTTCGCTGGCAGGTTGTTGCTCATCCATGGCCGCAATCGTGCCAGCCGCATCTCACTCCGACGAGGGTGAATCCCGCGTCGTTGCCACGTCCATCTGGGCCGCCTCCACGCGTCGTGAAAGCGACGGAAGCTAATCACGCCCGGCGCCGCTCGCGCTGGGTGACGCGGCAAGGAGGACCAACCGATGACCGCAGAGTGGCTGCGCACCGCAGTCAGGACCAGTTACCGCTGGCTGGACAGCATGAACGCGACGCCGGACGAGTCCGGTCAGCTGTGTCATGACCAGCTGATCCAGACCGAGACCGACGCGCTTGGGTCCGCACTCACCAACCAGCGCAACCACGTTCTCGGGATTCTGGATGGCCTAACCGACGAGCAGTTGCGCCGGCCAGTGCTGCCGTCAGGCTGGACCTGCCTCGGCATGGTGCAGCACCTGACCATCAGCGTCGAACGGTTCTGGTTCCGCGGCATCGTCGCCGGAGCGGCCGAGTACGTCGGCACTTCCGATGAGGACGCCAAGGCTGCCTGGCAGGTCCCGCCCGACGTGCCGGCCGCAGCAGTTCTCGGCGCGTACCGGCAGGAGATCGAACTCGCCAACGACGTGATTCCGGCGACCTCGCTGGGCCAGCCGCCCGCGTTCTGGCCCGTCGAGATGTGGCCCACCTGGCGGCTGCCAGACTTCCGGGCGGTCATGCTGCACGTGATCACTGAGACCGCCTGCCATGCCGGTCACCTTGACGCGGCCCGCGAGCTCCTCGACGGCCGTCAGTGGCTGGCCTAGGCTCTACTGCGGCCCGCGGGCGTAGAGTTCCGCGGTGCTGCGGACCTGCGCGACCGCCCTGCTTACCGGGACATCGCGCGCCTCCAGTTCACGGAGGATCTCTTCGCTAAAGCCGGACAGGAAGCCGATCCCGCCGGCCTCGCCGCGCACTCTGAGCCAGACCGCGATCCTGCTAAAACGCAGGGTTACCAGTTCAGCGAGGGCAAGCTCGTCATAGCGCGCTTCCCAGGTCGGCACTATCCAGCGGCTCACCACGGCGACACCGCGCAGCCGGACGCCCCAGTCGAAGAACTCCAGCCGGGCGAATCCGCCGCTGGTCATTGCCGACCGGCACAGGACATCGCCAATGAATGATCTTGCCCGCGCACCTTGGGGCGCATCCGTGGTCCGGCCACAGGACGCTGCCCGCCTGATCCAGACGACCAGGCCGACGGCGGCGACCAGTACGAGGAGCACGACGAGCACGATCACAACTAGCACTCGGTCTCCCGCCTTCCTCGTCTGCGAGCTGCTGCCTGGCCCAGCGTAACCGGGGTCGAGCGCAGTTCCGCCCCGGCAGCCGGCCGGGGCGTGCACAGGCCCGGGCTCCAGGCAGCCGGGCCAGGCTATGCCGAAGTAAGCTCTTCGGTCATGAGCCAGCAGCCAGCGCAATCCCAGCCGTCGCAGCCCCCGGAAGTCAAGAGGCTCCCTTCTGAGCGGCATCACCATAGCGACACCTTTGTCGACGATTATGCCTGGCTGGCCGACAAGGACAACCCGGAGACGATTGCCTTCCTCGAGGGCGAGAACGCCTACACCGATGCGATGGCCGCCGGGCAGAAAGACCTGCGCGAGGCGATCTTCAACGAGATCAAGTCCAGGACTAAGGAGTCTGACCTGACCGTGCCGTCGCGCAAGGGCGGCTGGTGGTACTACACCAGGACGATCGAGGGCAAGCAGTACCCGGTGCACTGCCGCCGGGCTGTCCGGCCGGACGATGCAGGCCCGCCGATGACGCCGGACGGCAGCCCGCTCGACGGCGAGCAAATCCTTGTCGACCAGAACGCGCTGGCTGGCGACAACCCGTTCTTCGCCATCGGCGCGTTTGACGTCAGCCCGGACGGCAACCTGCTGGCATACTCGACCGACCTTGACGGCGACGAGCGCTACACCATGCGGTTCAAGAACCTGCAGACCGGCGAGGTAGCGCCGGACGAGATCCCCGACACTTACTACGGCACTGCCTGGTCGGCGGATGCCAGCTCACTGTTTTACGTCACAGTGAACGACACGTGGCGGCCGTACCGGGTCTGGCGCCACGTCGTCGGCACGTCGGCCAGTGATGACGTGCTCGTTTACCAGGAGGATGACGAGAAGTTCAACGTCGGCGTAGGCCTGTCGCGCAGCGAGCGCTACCTGATGATCGGTGCGTCGAGTTCGCTCACGAGCGAGATCCGCATCCTCGACGCGGCCGACCCGGCTGGAGAGTTCCGCGTCGTCACGCCACGGCGGCCCGGCGTCGAGTACGACGTCGAGCACCAGGTGCTGCCCGACGGGACCGAGCGGTTGCTCATCCTGCACAACGACGGCGCGCTGAACTTCGAGCTTGCGGAGGCGCCGCTGACCAGCCCGGCGCAGTGGACGCCCCTCATCTCGCACCGCGATGACACCCGGCTGCTTGGCGTCGATGCTTTCGCCTCGCACATAGTCGTCTACCTGCGCCGGGACGGGCTGACCGGGCTGCGTGTGCTGCCCGCGGGCGCTGCTGCATACGAGATCGACTTCCCCGAGCCGATCTACCAGGTCCACCCGGGCTCGAATCCGGAGTACGTCACGGACACGTTCCGCCTGACGTACGTGTCGATGGTGACGCCCAATTCGGTCTACGACTGTGACGTCGCGACCGGACAGCTGGCGCTGCTCAAGCAGGCCGAGGTGCTGCCAGGCCCCGATGGCAGGGCTTACGACCCAGCCGACTACGAGCAGCTGCGGCTGTGGGCGGTGGCTGGCGACGGAACCCAGATCCCCATCTCGCTGGTGTCCCGGAAAGACATACCGCGTGGCGGGGCTGCCCCGTTTCTTCTCTATGGCTATGGAAGTTATGAGATCTCGATGGACCCAGGATTCTCTATCTCCCGGATCTCGCTGCTCGACCGCGGTTTCGTCTACGCGATCGCGCACATTCGCGGCGGTGGCGAGATGGGGCGGCACTGGTATGACGACGGCAAGATGCTGCGGAAGATCAACACCTTCACCGACTTCATCGCGTGCGCGCGGCATGTGGTGAAGGAAGGCTGGACGACGGCCGAGCAACTGGTCGCGCGCGGCGCGTCCGCGGGTGGTCTGCTGATGGGCGCGGTGGTGAATATGGCTCCCGACGCGTTCGGCGGGATCGTGGCGCAGGTGCCGTTCGTGGACGCGCTGACCTCGATGCTCGACCCGACGCTGCCGCTGACCGTGCCCGAGTGGGAAGAGTGGGGCGATCCGCTGCACGATCCCGAGGTCTACCAGTACATGAAGTCGTACTCCCCGTATGAGAACGTCAGCCCGGACCGGGTGTACCCGCCGATTCTGGCGGTGACGAGCCTGAACGACACGCGGGTCCTGTATCACGAGCCGGCCAAGTGGATCGCGAGGCTGCAGGCGGAGGCGAAGGGCGGCCCGTTCCTGCTGAAGACGGAGATGGCGGCGGGCCACGGCGGCCGGTCCGGGCGATACGACGCATGGCGTGAGGAAGCCATGGTGCTTGCCTGGATTGTGGCTACGGCAAACGGTTGAAAGGCGCCGCCGTCGGTGGCCGATGCGACTCCCTGTTGGTTTCCCGGCGTCGCGTAGTCGATATGTGTCATTCGTGCCCGGCTAACTGACAGGAAGTCGCGTTCGCCGATGATCGGCGGCTGGTTTGGTCGCCTGTCACACGGATGTCACGCCCGATCGTGTTCCCTTCTCGCGTTAGCCGCGCCGGCCTGCCCGGCGAGCCGCGAGTAAGGACAGTTGATGCAAGAGCATTGGCGCGACTCCGAACTGGACGGGTTGGACGAGCCCGCCGCGGCGATCCTGCGCGCCTTCCCCGCGCCGGGCAGGCCGGCCTGGCTGCACCAGGAGCCGATCACTGCGTCTGGCCCGATCACTAAGTCTGGGCCGATCACTGCGTCTGGGCCGATCACTAAGTCTGGGCCGATCACTGAACCCCATCTGCGCTGGCCGCCCGGTCACTCGTGGTGGCCGGGAGCCGAGTACAGCCCGGCGCCGGCGAATCGCGGCACGGATGCGCTGCCGGCGGAAGGCGCCGCGGATGGCAGGTCTGCCGCAGGCGCCGGACCTGCCGCAGGCGCCGGACCTGCCGAAGGCGCCAGACCTGACGCAAGCGGCGGGCCATCAGACCGCGAAAGCCGGGAACGGGATAGGCCAGGCCGGCTGGACTGGTTATTCGCCGATCTGGACAAGGCGCCAGCAGCAGCCCAAGATCCGCCTTTTTCCTGTAGATACGATCCGCGTCCCGGCGTGGCTTCCGGGGCCGCTGGGCGTTTTGCCGGAGAATGGTCTGCGCCAGCAACATCGTCAATACCATCGCGCCCGGCCGTTTCACTGCCGCGGCGCCTGCGGGGCGTTCACAAGGACGGAGGTGTGATGGCCCGTCGGGCACTCCTCGACCGCAGTGCTGAGTTCACTGTGGACGACCAAGTGCCGCCGCCAAGCCAGCCGCACCCGGTACGCCCTGATCAGGCTGCTTCGCCGTGGCGCGGGGCCGGTGGCCGATGGCTGATCTGGCTGGCGCGCGCGGTCGCCTGGGCAGTGCTGCTGCTGATCGGTTACCGGGGAGTTGTCGCGATCATCGAGGGGCCGGCCCCGCGTAGTGTCCCCACTGGACCCGTTGCCGCACCGAGCGAAAGCACGCAGTTCCCCGTCACCTCCGCTGAGGCTTACGCCCTGGACTTTGGCGACGTCTATCTCAACCTGAACCCTGCCAGCTCCGCTGCTCGCAGCCGGGATCTGGCCGCGTTCCTGCCGCCCGGCGCAAGCGGCGCGGCGGGCTGGAACGGGTCCGGGACGCAGCGGATGCTCGACGAGCAGGTCGCCGGCATCTCGATCACCGGCAGCCACTCCGCGGTCGTGACACTGCTCGCGCAGCTGAGCAACGGACGACTGATCGAGCTCGGCGTGCCGGTGTACGCGAACGCGGGACGGATGAGCGTCCAGGGCCTTCCGGCCTGGCTTCCCGGACCGGGCAAGGCGACGCCTCCGGCCGGCTCGCAGACCTCCGATCAGGCGACCGAAACCGCACTGCAGACCCAGCTCCCCGCATTTTTCCAGGCCTTCGCGACCGGCGACCAGGGGACGCTGGCCAGGTTCACCGCTCCTGGTGCCCGCCTGACCGGGCTGCACAGTGACGTCACCTTCGGCGGCATTGACAGCGTCTACGCTCCGGCAGGGGGTGCGACCCGGCAGGTTTCGGTCACTGTCACCTGGCACCTCCCGGCTCCCGGGACGGCCAGTTCAGCTGCGGCCGGCGGCGCTCCGGCGGCGTTGCAGATGACCTACCAGATGACGGTCGTGAGACAGGGCGGCAGCTGGGACGTCCGGTCGATCGGTGCGTCTACCCAGCCGCTTGCCCAGGGGCCACCGTGACCCTTCCGGTTCGCTTGCGGCACGACGGCCCGCCAGGAAACAGGGCAGGGCAGCGTCGCCCGATACGACACACAAAGCCAGCACGCGCTCCCGACGGCCGCGCTCACTCACCCCCGGAGATCCGATGTCGGCTCAACTATTTACCGTCGCTGCACATCCCCTGGCACTTAGCACGACAGGCCTCGTGTCCTATCTGCAAGGCCTATTCGGGCCGCTATTCCTGGGCATTGTCGGTATCGTCGCGATCTTCTTCCTGTTCACCCGCGAGATCATCCGCTTTGTGCAGTTCATCGTGCTCGCCATCGCAATCGCGGTCATTTTCTACACGCCGAGCATTGTGCAGACGCTCGCGTCCGGCATCGCGAATGCGCTCGGAGTGCACTGAGCGGTCGAGCACTGGCCGGCTGAGCACCGGTGGCTCACAACCGGGTCGCGGCAGGTCTGGCGCTAGCGGACGGAAGGAGGCAGCGCGTGGAACTTCCGACCTACACGAACATCTGGAAGATCGAAAAGCGGCTCTACAAGCTGTATGACTTCCGGCTGCCCATGCCCCTTCCTGTCGGGCAGGTCGCCGTCTTCCTGGCCATCGCCGTCCCGTACATGCTGATCCTGACCATGGTCGGGATGCCGTTCAGCCATACCTGGGTCTGGCTGTACGTGCTGCCCCCAGGCGTGCTGGCCTGGCTCGTCACCCGGCCGGTGCTGGAGGGCAAACGGCTACCCGAACTCGTGCTGTCCCAGCTGCGCTATCTGAGTGAGCCGCGCACCTGGTGCCGGATGGCACCGCTGGCGGAGAAGGACGAGATCACGGTCTTCGCGAGAGTCTGGCGCGCGGCGGCCACCTCCGCTCCACGGGTGCCGACTTGGCAGGCCCCGGACACCACTAGATCGGCACCCACGGTCAGCGCCGAGGAGGTAGCCCCGGCCGCGGAGGCGATCGAAGTTGCCGCGCGCCCGGTCTGGCCGAGCAGTCCCGCGATCCACGCGCCTGCTGCCAAGCCCGCTCCGACAGTGCCTGCGGTCCCGCTGCCTGCGGTCCCGGCGCCGCCTGTCCCCGCTGTACCCGAGCGCACCTCTCCGCCGGAGCGCGCCGCTGCGCCCGAGCGGTCCGCTGCCCCGGAACGCGCCGCTACGCCCGAGCGCGCCGCTACGCCCGAGCGCGCCGGAGGCCCGGAGCGCGCCGCCGCGCCCGCACATATCCCGCCGCCGACTCGCACCGCCCGGCCCGGGCTGAGCGTTCACACCGACGGGCGCGCGGGCGAACAGCTCCATGTCGTCGAGCGTGCCCTGCGCAGTTCGCCCGGCGGCGGTCCGGCGAACGGCTGGCGTGACCGCGTCGTCGTGGTGCCGGGCGGTCACCGGCCGGGCAAGCCTGACCAGGTCCAGCGCGACCAGGCCAGGGCCCGGCTGCCGCTGGCCGGCCCCGCTCGCATCGTGGTGCTCGGCTGCACTGCCGGCGCTGGCCAGACGGTGACCACGCTGCTGACGGGTCAGCTACTGGCCGGACTGCGCGGCGAGGCCGTCGCGGTGCTCGACCTGGGCGCCGGGCCGGGCTCGCTAACCGAGCAGGCGCGCCAGATCCCGCGCCTGCTGCCCGGCAGGAGAGCCGGTACCGGAGAAGAACCAGGTTCAGGGCGGGAACGGGGCTTGCAAGTGGTAACTGCCGGCATCGACGACGCGGAGCCCGTCGACGCCGGGGCGCTTATCGATGCAGTAGTCGCTCGCTACCCGCTGACGCTGGCCGACCCGGCGGCCGCGCGCGTCCCCCGCGCCCTGCCCGTCGCGGACCAGCTGGTCTTGGTTGCGCCGGCGAACTCGGACGCAGCCGGCGCGCTCGCGATGACGCTGGAATGGCTGGACGGGCACGGGCACGCTGAGCTTGCGCGGCGCGCTGTTGCCGTGCTGAACGGCGTGAGCCCCGGTACCGCAGCGCAGTCAGACAAGGCAGCCGCGGTGGCGACTGGCCGGTGCCGGGCTATCGTGCGCGTGCCGTGGGATGACGGGCTATCGGGCGGGGGCGTTCTCAGTGTCGCCGCTATCCAGGCGTACGCGGCGCTGGCCGGGGTGATCGTTTCAGGCCTGGCCAATGTCACGACTAGCTCGGCCGGTCAGCTGTCACGGGGCGCTGGCCAGTGAGCGCGCGGACTGCAGGGCGGGCCCGGTTGTCAGTCCGGTATTTCGACGACCGGATCGTGCTCACCGAAGCGCAGGCCTGGGCTTACTACCGCCTACCGACCATCTCCTATGAGTTCACCACTCCGGTCGAGCGCGAGGCGCTCGCCACCGGCATCACGGTGGCGCTTGCCGCTATCCGGATGGCCGACGCCGAGGTGCACCTGCGCATCGCGAACCGGCCGTACCCAGCCGCAGAATGGGCGACAAAGCTTGACGCAACATCGGACGGTGGGCCCGGCTGGCTCGGCTACCTGGAGGAGATGTACCGGCACGTCTGGGCTAAGGACTTCTGGAGCAAAGAGGTCTTCCTGGGTGTCCGGCTCGGCCAGCGTGGGGTTCGGGCTCAGTTGTCCGGCGGGCTGCTCGGGCAGTTCGCGAATTCGTATCGCGGGGCCGAGCAAGCGCTCGGCCTGATCGACGAGGCCGTCCCGGCTGCTGAGATCGCTCGGTGGACTGACCAGTCCGAACGCCTCGGCCGCGCGTTGTCCTCAAGCGCGCTGGCGGCCGCCCACGCTAGCAGCGACGAAGTGGCATGGCTGTTCCGGCATGCGCTGGCCGGTACTGTCGCCGAACCGCCGCCGTCGGCTGCACGACGCCACACCTGGGGGGCGGGCGAGATCGAGTCACTGCTCGAAGGACAGGTTGACAACGGCCGGACTGTGCTACGGCTGTCGCATCCGGCCGGTGAGTCATGGACGGCCTTCCTGTCATTCGCCCGGTTCCCGGACGTCATGTACTTCCCGGACGGCGAGCCCTGGCTGCATTACGCCGATGCGCTGCCGTTTCCGGTAGAAACCTCCTCGCGGATGAAGCTGATCGCGCCCGCCCGGGCTAGCAAGGACGTCAGCCGGCGCCTAGCGCATGCCAGGGACATGGACGCGCATATCAGGGAGGCGGGGGCCGACCTGCCGATCGCGCTCGCCGAGCAGATCGAGGCAGCCAGGCTGCTTGAGCACGGGATCACCAAAGAACGGCTGCCGTTCGTTTACGGCTGGCACCGGTTGATGGTCTCTGCGCCGGATCGTGAGTTGTGCATGCGCCGGGCGGAGGCGCTGATCGAGCACTACCGGGACGCTGGCATCGACGTGGTCAACTCGACCGGCGACCAGTTCTCGCTGTTGTGCGAGTCGCTGCCAGGGGACCGGGTTCGGCTGAATTCCTACTTGCAGCGCCAGCCGCTGTACACGGTCGCGGGCGGCATGCCAACCGCAACGGTCGACCTCGGCGACCGGATAGTCCAGGAGTCGGGCTGGATCGGCCCCTACATCGGCGAAACCCTCGGCCGGGCGCGAGCGGTCGTTCATTTCGACCCGCTGGTTGCGGCAGCACGGAACCGGCCCACCGCGGTAGCGGTCACCGGCGAGCCGGGAGGTGGGAAGACCACCCTCGCGCTGCTGATGATCCTTCAGCTCGCGCTGCGCGGCGTGACCGTTGCGGTGATCGACCCCAAGGGCGACGCCGAGTCGCTGGCGGGCTGGCTGTCTCGGCGCGGCCGCCAGGCCAGGGTCGTGCCGCTCGGCAGCGCGGCGCCCGGCCTGCTCGATCCCTTCTCATTCGGTGATGACCTGGCTGAGCGGCGAACGATGGCGACCGAGACACTCCGGTTGCTCTTGCCCAGGATGAGCGAGGAACGCGAGAGCGCCATGATCCAGGCCGTCGCCGCGGTTGCAGCGGGGGACCAGCCGAGCCTTGGCAAAGTCGTCAGTCACCTGGAGAATTCTGGCGACCCCGCTTCGGTCAACCTCGGCGCGGTGCTGCGGTCGATGTCGGAGATGCGGCTGGCCCGGCTCTGCTTCGCGCCATCGGGCGGCCAGCGGATCGACGCGGCGGGCTGGACGACGGTGTTCACCCTGGCCGGCCTCACCTTGCCAGACGGCGCAGTCGGACGCGACGACTACTCCTACGAGCAGCGCCTTTCCGTCGCGCTGCTGTACCTTGTCTCCCAGTTCGCCCGGCGGTTGCTGAATGGTATGGACCGGCGCCTGCCGAAGGCGATCTTCCTGGACGAAGCGTGGGCGATCACCTCGACGCCGCAGGGCGCGAAGCTCATTCCTGAGGTGTCCAGGATGGGCCGGTCGCGCAACACGGCGCTGATCATGGTTTCGCAGAACGCCGGTGACCTGCTCAACGAGCAGGTCACGAACTGCATCTCCAGCGTGTTCGCATTCCGGTCGTCCGAGCAGACCGAGGTCGCCAGCGTCCTCGCGCTGCTCGGCCTGGAGCAGTCTGCGGAGCACAAGGCGGTGCTTCGCGCTCTCGGTAACGGCGAGTGCATTTTCCGCGACCTGGACGGCCGCGCGGGTCGCATCGGCGTTGACCTGATCTCCGACGAGTTGCGGCAGTGCCTGGACACTAACCCGACGAGAGCCCGGCCTGACGACGTACCAGTTGGCCAGTCCTATGCCGAGTCAGAGCCGACCGGCGAGTCAGAACCGCCCGGCGCCGAGCCGGCCAAGTTCAGTGCCGAGTCAGAACCGCCCGTTGCCGAGCCGGCCCAGCCCGGCCTCAGCTGACCTGCGTAAGTCACGCAGCAACAACCACAACAGGAGCCCTCCGGATGCGCAGACGCCGCCTTCCGCGCAATGTGGCCGTGGTGCTGGCCGCGCTCGGGGCTGTCCTGGTCATCCCGCAGGCCGGGCATGCAGCCAGCGCGTCCGGGGCGCAGCACGCCCGCCCGGCGGTCACCGCAACGACAGTTGCGGACGTCACCACCTCTGGCGGCGGGCTGTGCTCGGTTCCCGGTATCGGCGACATCGGCGGGCTGCTCGGCTTCTGCGCGCTTGGTTCCTCTGGCCTCACCGGCGACCTCAACAACATCTGCCAGCCGTCGCTGCCGACGCCGGAGCCGGCTAACGGCGGCATCGACGCGATGATCGCGCCGCCGGCTTCAGGCAAGCAGCCGGCCACGCTCTACGACGAGTACGGCGTGGCCGGCGACTACTGGGCCGCGACGAATCTGCAGTGCTCGGACATGACGTCGCTGATCGGCAACAACGTCGCCGGGATGGTGTTCGATGCGGCGAAGTCAATCGACCGGGTAACGATCACCGTCTACCAGTCGGCCGCCGGGGAGGGCATCCTCGGCTGGCTGCAGCGCGTCACCGACAAGCTGATCACCAGCCTCGGCAACGCGATCTACTTCCCCTACCTGGCAGTAGTGGTCATCCTGGCGGCGATCTGGCTGGCCTGGCAAGGGCTGATCCGCAAGCGCGGGACGCGGACGATCGAGGGCACGATCTGGATGATCGTGGCCTGCGCGGCTGCGCTGTTCCTGATCGGCAAGCCTGCTGATGTCACCGGGCTCGGCCGGAGCGTGTCGGACGGCATCTCACAGGCCCTCAATGTGGCCTTCGCGAAGTTGCCAAGTCCGGGTCCGAGTAGCTGCGTTCCCGTCCAGAAGGGCGATCCGGACGTGCAGCCTTCCACCTATAGCTACACGTCGGGCAGCACGGTAGTGGACCAGAATGCCGACGAGCTTTGGACCGTGCTGGTCTGTAAGCCGTGGCTGGTCGGCGAGTTCGGGACGTCGGAATACACAGTCGGCGGCGGCAAGCCGACACTGGTGAACACCTACGGGCGCTCGCTGCTCTGGGCTCAGGCTATCGCCGTGAACGAGAAACCGACGGCGGCGCTGATCCAGGCTAAGCAGGCTGCGTACGCAGGGATCGCGAGCAGCCTCGAGGCCAAGGATCCGGCTATCTACCCGCTGTTTCAGGGGAACGAGTGGACAACGCGGCTCGAGGTTGCGTTCGCCGCGCTGTTCGCCGCACTTGTCGCCGGCGTGCTCGTGTTGCTGATCGCGGTCACGCTGATCCTGCTCAAGCTGAGCTTCCTGTTGTTGCTGATCGTCGGGCCGTTCTTCCTGCTCATCGGAGTTCATCCGGGCTTTGGCCGGGTAGTCGCGCTGCGCTGGGTCGAGATGCTCGTCGGAGTCCTGCTCAAGCAGGCGGCGGTCGCCCTCGTGCTCAGCCTGCTCCTGTATTGCTACTCGCTGATCATGGGTGCCAGCGACGCAGTGCTGCCGTGGGCGCTGAAGATCCTGATGATCGCGTTGGTCACCGTTGCGGCGTTCATCTACCGCAAGCCGTTCCAGCACTTGTTCTCAGCGGTGGGCTACGGCGTGATCGGCTCACAGGAGCGGGCTGAGATCGATCTCGCCAGAGCGGGAGCGACGGCACGTGCCAACACAATGAACGCAGCGTCGGTTGCGGTTCCAGGCTTCGCTGCCTACCGGGCGGGCCGCTGGGCGCGACGTAATCCCGGCCAGGCGACGAGCCTGGCCATGGCCGCGGCGTCCGGCGGTGCTGGCGCTGCTGTAGCAGCAGGGTTGCATGCGGGTGAGACCGGGGCCGGGAGCAGCACAGACGCCGGTGCGGACGGCGCGGTCGGGTCCTCCGTCGCTGCTGGTGCCGCAGACGGCGCTGGCGGGCGGCTGGCGCTGACCGCCCGTGGCCGGGCGGGCGACGGGGCAGGGGCGGCGGGCGGGGCTCCGTCGTCGCAGGCGCCGCCGCTCAAACTGCCGTCGCGTGCGGGCAGCGCTGCCGCGGCGGCTGGCTCGGTGTCGAATGGCTCGGTGTCGGCTGGCTCGGTGTCGAATGGCTCGGGGGTGACTGCTTCCGGGCGGCCGGGTTCGGCGCAAGCGACTGGCACAGCGGCGGGCGTTTCCGGTCCGGCACCGGGCGCCTGGCCCCTTGGTCGCGGCGCGCCTGGCGCGCTCGGTTCGGGTGTGCTCCGTTCGGGCTCGGCGGGGTCGGCTGCGTCCGCTCCTCCTGCCGCGCCGGGGCCTCCAGCTCAGCGTGCGCAGGCGCGGCCGACCCGGCAGGCTGCCCCGAGACAGGGTGCACCGAGACAGCCGGTACCGAGAGAGGCCGCACCGAGACAAGCAGTACCGCGAGAGGCCGCACCGCGAGAGGCCGCACCGCGGCAGCAGGCACGGCGACAAGGTTCACAGCCTCAGCCGCCAGCACGGCAACCCTCGCGGCGTCAGCCGTCGAACGGAGCCGGTTCCCCTCGGCAGTCCTCCGGCGCGCGGCCGGCTGCCGACCAGGCGCCGCCAGAGACTCGGCCGCGAGCAGGCGGGCCGCTCGCGGGACCTGCCGAACCGGAGCGGCCGGGACCGTTCTGGTTGCGGCCGGTGCGCCGGAAGTAGCCCGCCGATGGACAGCCCGGTCTGGCGAAGAGTCGCTTTCGCGGTCATCGTGTGCGTCCTGGTGGGGCTTGGCGCGTACCTGATCCGTCCGGGTGCGCATCCCAGCCCGCAGTCAGCTGGCCAGTCGATACGTCCGCGCCCTCGCGCTTCGAGGACGCCGCCTCCGGTGGTACCGCCGACAGCAGCTACAGGGTCCGGGCAGCCGGACATCTATCAATGGCTGCCGTTCACCCAGGCCGGCCTAGCTGCGGCTGCCGGCACGGTGACGCGATTCGGGGACGCGTACAGCACGTACTCCTATACCGAGACGGCGAGTGCTTACGGCGCTTCGATGCAACAGGTCGCCTCGGCGCCGCTCGTGCAGCAGGTCGAAGGTGCCTATGCCGCACCCGGCGTGGCGTCTGCCAGGGCCGGCGGCAAGCAGGTCACGGTCGGTGTCGCGACGATCGACGCAATCGACGCATTCGGCCCGACCAGTTTGACCTTCGACGTACAGATCGTGCAGCGCATCACGGCGACAACGGGCGCCAGCCAGCAGAGCGCCCGGTACGCAGTCACGGTCACCGGCGATGACACAAGCTGGCAGGTCACCAGCATCGAGTTGGCTACCGTAGGAAACTCGTGATCGCCGGGCCGGGACGCGGTCGCCGGAGTGCTAGCGGATCAGGCAGCGGCCCCGGCGGCAGGCGAGCGCTCATCGTCGGCGTGGTGTGTGCCGCCGGGCTGATGCTGACCGCCGTCCTCGGCGCCCCGGTCGTGATGTTCGCCAGCGGCAGCCTGCTCACCGAATCGAGTGCGTCCTGCTCGTCCGGCAGCGGCAACAACCCGGCCGTTCAGCCTGTAGCAAGCCGGTCGGCGCGCAACTCGATTCCTGCGAACTACCTGACGCTGTTCCAGACGATCGGCAAGGAATACAAGGTTCCGTGGGTGATCCTGGCCGGCATCGGCAAGGTCGAGAGCGACGACGGCCAGAGCACGTTGCCGGGCGTGCACAGCGGTGCTAACGCATTCGGTGCGGCTGGCCCTATGCAGATCGGCATCGGCGGCGCGGCGGGCAACCAATGGGGCGGCGCCCCGGTGCACCCGGCCAGGGAGAAGGTGAACGGCGTCGCGACCGACGCGAACAGCGACGGCCTCGCGAGTGTCTACGAGCCTGCCGACGCGATCGCCGGAGCTGCCAAGTACCTGCTTGCGCACGGCGTGCTGAGCAACGTGGACCAGGCGATCTTCGCTTACAACCATCTTGAGTCTTACGTACAGGCGGTGCTGTACTGGGCCGGGTTGTATGCGAGCGGCGGGTACACGGTCAGCCCGGTGACGCTGGACAGCGCGCCGGAGTGCCTGCCGGGAGCCGCTCGTGCACCCAGTGCCGCTGTTGCGACCGCGATCGGCTACGCCGAGCAGCAACTGGGCAAGCCGTACCTGTGGGGCGGTACCGGACCCGATGCATTCGACTGTTCCGGGCTCGTCATGATGGCTTACCGTGCCGCCGGGATCGACATCCCGCGAACCTCGGAGCAGCAGTGGGCTTGGGGCGCGCGGGTCAGCGCGCCCCAGGTGCAGCCAGGCGACCTGGTGTTCTTCGCGGGCGCTGACGGCACGCCGACCTCGCCCGGGCATGTCGGCCTGGTCATCGGCGGTGGCCTGATGATCGAGGCGTATGCCACTGGCTTCCCGATCAGGATCGCGCCGTACGGCGACCGTGATCCGGTTGGCTTCACCAGGCCGTGGGGGCACACCGGCGTCGCTCCAGGCACGCATTAGATCTGCGGGCGCCGTCCAATTAACCACCGCCTTGGCCGCTAAATCGCACTATGTCAGACCGGTCGGAGACACTATGGGTATGAAGTTCACGACTCGGATGCTCACGCCGGACACCTGGGACGACTTCGCTTCGCTCGTGGAGGCTAACAACGGCGTCTGGGGCGGATGCTGGTGCATTGGATTCCACCCGGAGGGCGTCGGCCACGGGCGCGAAGGAAACCGGGAACTGAAGCGTCGGCACGTGACGCGCGGAACTGTCCACCAGGTGCTCGTCTATGACGGTGAGCGCTGCGTCGGCTGGTGCCAGTTCGGACCACCGGCCGAGGTGGCGACCATCAAGAACCCCAAGGCCTATGCAGCGGGCGTCACCGAGTTGCCGGACTGGCGGATCGGCTGCATCTTCACCAACGCGAAGGACCGAGGCAAGGGCGTCGCCGCCGCCGCGGTCGCGGCAGCACTCGACGAGATCAAGCGGGCCGGCGGCGGCGTTGTGGAGGCGTATCCGGAGCAGACCGAGGAGCGGCCGCCGCAGCGTGGCGCCTATCTGCACACGGGACCGGAGGAGTTGTATGCGCGATACGGCTTCACGCGGGTACGGAAGATCGCTAAGTGGCGGTGGGTCATGCGCGCCAGGATCTGAGCCCGCCGATCGCCGCGGTTCTGTCAAGCTGACGCTTCCTGCTGAAGCTCCGTTTCAGTTCGCCTGGCCGCTGTCGATGAGCACCTGACTGATCTGGCGGTGCGTGTTCATCGCGACGAGCGGGTTGGTGGCTGCGTAGGACGTGTAGGCGTTCAGGCCCGTGGTCAGCGCCCACCCCTGGGCTCTGGTCCAGGTGGCGTCGTCGACCTGAAGAGCTGCCCGGAGGATCGGCCGGGTCTGCGGGGAGAACAGATTCCACGCGATCACCAGGTCGCAGGCAGGGTCGCCGGCGCCAAGGCCGGCGAAGTCGATGACGGCGCTCAGCTGTCCGCCGCTAACCAGCAGGTTGCCGAGGTGAAGATCGCCGTGGAACCAAGCCGGGGCGCGGTCCCAGGCCGGCGCCCGGAGCGCCGCGTCCCAAATCGTGGTCATCGCCGCGGCGTCGAAGGTGTCCTGCACTGCCGCTATCGCAACCCGCGTCGCATGGTCGCGCCTGGCGAGTGGCACGCCGGTGACCTCGTGATGAGGATTCGGGATGTCAGGTTGCACCGGCAGCGCATGTCGGAGCGCGATCAAGAACTCTGCCAAGTCGATAGCTGCCCGGCGGGTGTCGGCGAGGCCTTCCACCGTGGCCGTCTCACCGGGCAGCCAGCTCGAGACCGACCAATCCCACCGATACCCGAAGGCAGGTTTGCCCACGCCAAGCGGGGCGGGGATTGGCAGCGGCAGCCGGGGTGCCAGGCGAGGCAGCCAGTAATGTTCCTTCGCCGCCTGACCGGCGGCCCACTCGCCGCGCGGCAGCCGGACGCTCATGTTGTCGCCGAGCCGCTAGATCACATTGTCTGACCCAGCGGGAAGCAGTCGCTTCAGCGGCAGGTCCGCCCACTCCGGGAACTGCGACGTGACAAGCCGCCTGACAAGACCAGGGCCGATGCTGTGTCCGTCCGTCCCGGCTTCCTCAGCCGACACGACCGACTTGGCTCACGGTCTTCCTCCTCCGCAGTTCCGGCAATGCACCTCATTATCCCTGAGAAGGAGCGTCAACGCAGCTTGCCTGTCGCCGCGGGCGGCACGGGCGACGAAACGACCACGCCGAAGAGTGTACGAGGATGCTGATGGCTGAGATGCATACGCAGCCCTATATGCGAGGCATCGGCACGATGATCCGCAGCTTGCCAAAGTTCACAATGGCATCATAATGTACTGCTAACCGTGGGAGGGGGGCTACAGCGGGCCATGCGATGCCATCGTTCGCATTCTCTAACTGACTGGGCGGTGTCTATGCCCAGCAATCGGCCGAGTTATAAGCGTTCAGCAGGCGCGATCTCGGCATGCACCAACCCATTAGTCGTGCGCGGCTTACGGGCTAGCTCGGGCAGATATTCAACACTTAGATAACACATGGGTAAAGACTGTGCTAGCTAGTCCGCACGTCTTCGCGTCGGCCCGGCTGTCCTCGGATGGCTTGGCGCTGTCGTCGGTGTCGCCACCCTGGCGCTAATTGTGGCGCAAATTCGCCGTGGGAGGCTCGCGGCGAACTCTTACATACGCGTTAGTGTCAGACGCTGCGCTAATCGGCTTAGGCGCCCGCGAGAAGGCCGGACCAGATTTGCAAGCGAGATTAGGCGATAGCCTTCTCAGCGGGCGGCTCAGAATGACCAGCTCCGGACAGCTGCAGGCAGTGAGTTGACAAAGTGAATCGATTGTAAATGTCGTCGAAGGACGCCGGTAATAAAGGGGAGTATCGTGACAGCAGCTAAGGGGATCGTCGGATTCCTGCCGAAGCCGGGCAATGGCACAGTGGATTCTGCGGATCCGTTCGTTCTGCGCGCCCTGGTGTTCGCACTGACTGTGAGCGTCATCGGGTTCTTCTTACCCTGGTACCACGTGTCGTATACGCCACCGCACGGCTCCTACACGCTGAATAGGCACGTCTTTACGGCATTCAGATACACCTACAGCGGGATCTCATCCGAGCACGGCGGTCTACTCCAGTTCTCCTTAGGCAGCTATACCTTCGGCGAGCAGGTGATCTCAGGGGCCGCAATGACGAGCATAATCCGGTGGGCGCTCATCGGTGTCTTGATCACCACTCTGTTGTCCGTCCCGGCTCTAGCCGGGCTGACCTCCAACGCAGTGCGTCTTCTGCAAACGAAATTCGCGAAACTTGCTATCGCCGGCGGACGATCGGTCGCGCTGGTCATCGAGGCTATGGGCGCCGCCAGTTTCCTCCTGCTCGGCATCGGCCTCGCCGGCTTCGGGATGAGGTCGACCGTCGCTCAGGCGCTTGGCGACACGCCGGCGGCACTTCAAGCGGCCTCGTACCTGCACATCTCCCTGGGTGACGGCTTCTGGCTCGTCCTTATCGGCCTGCTGATCATCGTCGGCTCTGTGGCCAAGCAGTTCTTCGCCACACTAGCTGTGCTGATCGTGGGCGTCATCGTCTTGTCGTACGTTCACGTGGCACCGATCTCGTCGTTCGTCCACCAGCTTGGCTTTTAACGCCTTCGTTGGAGAGGTAATGGCCAGTACCGAAAACGATCACCCGTTCCTCGTCCCGTACGTGGCAATCCTGATCTGGTGTGCGTGTGTGATACTGATCGGCGTGGGGATTCGTCACTTCGACCCGTCGTTCTCCTTGTCGAAGTGGATTTTGGGAGGGTTCCCCCAGTCGGCGTTGCATCCCGTTACGTGGGCTAAGGAAGCTGGCGTTCTGCTCAGCGCATTCCTAATCACACTCCTCATCATGAGGTTCGTATTCGGCGTGAAGCCCTTCAAGCACTAACACCAATTGCAATCGGGAAGTCCTCAGCAGGCGGGTCGTGGGCGTGGGCATCGTCGTCACTTTTTATGCGGGCCACGCTCAGCGCTTCGGCCGGTTGCGGGAACATCCTGAGCCGGAGGCGCGTTGAGGGTTGCAGACGCGACATGTCGTGTCTCATTCGGTTAGCCCTGAACCATTGACGGGCTGCGGAGTTCGGGAGCTGAGCGTGATGGCCAGTTGGCGTGTGGAGCAAACACCGGGCAGGTCAGCCAAGGTGGTGATCGCCATGACGCTGCTCGCGCTGCTGCTTCTGACAGCGGTACCGGTGGCCCTGCTGGCCGCAGTGATCATGATGATCCTGGGACACGTCGTCGGCGGGTTCGCGCTGTTCGGCGGCTCGGTGCTCGCCGCTGCCATAGCCGTCTCGCTTGCGGGCATGACCGGGATGCATCACCTGCGCAAGCTGCTCTCCAGGGCCAGTCTCAACGTCGTGCGACTGGACCACAGACAGTTCACCGACGACATCGCAGAGCCGGACGGCAGCGACCACTACACCGACGTCGTGCGGCTGGACCGCAGCGAGTACACCGAAGTTCGCTAACCCAGTTCGTCAGCCGCTCGCCTTTGCGAGCTGATTCGCGGGTCAAACGTCGGATCCGGCATCAATCGCGTCGAGGTCGCGGACGGCGTACCGGTGATGCTCCCACTCCTCGCTGAGGATCACGTGCAGGCAAGACAGGATGGTCTCGGGGTACTCGGGAGCCCACGGGTTCTTGCGCGTCGCGGCCAGGTCGTCTGAGCTGACGGTGGCGAGGAAGTCGCGCACCATGGCGACGTGACCCGCCCGGACCTCGAGCACGTCGGCGTATGAGGGTGTGGCCATCGCGAAAACCGACATGTCGTTGCCGTCAGTTTCGTACTCAATGTTGGGCTGGCCGATGGGGTGGAACGGCTGGTCGATGTTGAGGATCGCCCGGCCCAGCCATGCGTCGGTCGCCATGACCAGGTGCCGCAGGGTGTGCGCGAACGACCACTCGCCGCCGACCGAGACATCGACCGTGCCCGCAGGCATCGCCGCGGCGCGCTCGAGAGTGGCTGCCCACGTTCGCTCGAGCGCGGCCCAGGCCGCGCGCAGGCCAGCCGGATCTGCGGCACGCCGGTCGGCGCGGCCGGGAAAGCGGCGGTTGAGCTCCGCTTCCACCAGCGGGATCACGTCCACGCCGTTGACTCGCAGGAAGCTCTCGCCGTCGGCGAGCCACGGTGCGTCGATGTCTGCGTCCCGCACTTCGACGGCACGCATCACGACGCGGGAGAGGTCGGCCCTGCGGAACCGGGCATTACGCAGGTCCGCGTCGACAAACTCCGCTCCCTGCAAGTCGTCAGAGCCGGTGAACGTTGCCATGACTTTCATTCTTCCCCGACCGCTGGGGCTGGCACACGCTGGCGCATCTCGTCGGAAGCATTACTCACCTAGGATGCCCGCAAGGCGTCGGCGTGCCGGTCCCGAAGCACGTTCCGTCGGCTAGCCGGTGTGCGCTGTGCTTGAGCTGACCACCGCCAGCGGGTGAGGAGAGGTAATGACAGCGACCGCTCCGTTTCGGGTTGGCGGGTGGCTTCCATCCGATCAGGCGATGCTTGACCAGTGGGTGGGCGAACTGGTTGCGAAGGTCGAGGCGGAAGCCGAGCAGCCGCTGCTCCCGGTTGTCGATGAATTTCGGCGGCTGATCGAGGACGACCCCGAGGTCTACATGCTGTTCCGGTTCATGCTCCAGCAGGTGCCCCATCGCAGGTCGGAGGCGCACCAGCCGCAGGTGAAGACCGTCGAGCAGCTGCTAGTGCTGTTCAATTATGTGATGACGCACGCCCCGGAATACAACGACACCGTCCAGGTGGGCTGTCCGATCAACGCGATCTTGGACTGGGCCATGGGGACCCGCGCCGGGTTCGCTGCCTTCCTCAATGACCGGGTCAACAACCAGTTCAAGAAACTGCTGAACGAGTGGGGCGTGTTCCTGAAGTCCGCCGACTCAGCCGCCGTGCTCAACGACAGCAACTCGGGGTGGCTCGGGCCGGACGCGCTGGCGAAAATGCCGCGCTTCGCTGAGGACTTCGTATGTGATCCGGCCAGCCCGCATTACGGCTTCACGTCCTGGGACGATTTCTTCACCAGGCGGTTCCGGCCGGGCGTACGGCCCGTCGCCTCGCCTGCCGACCCGGACGTCATCGTAAACGCCTGCGAGTCGGCGCCCTACCGGGTGAGCCGGAACGTCAAGCGCCACGACCGATTCTGGATCAAGAGCCAGCCCTATTCCGTGGCGCACATGCTCGCTGACGACCCCTGGACCGAGCAGTTCATCGGCGGCAGCATTTACCAGGCCTTCCTCAGCGCGCTCAGCTACCACCGCTGGCACAGCCCGGTCGACGGCCAGATCGTCAAGGCGTACGTGCAGGACGGCACCTACTATTCAGAAACTCCCGCGGAGGGATACGACCCGGCCGGGCCGAACTCATCGCAGGGCTACATCACCCAGGTCGCCACGCGGGCGATGATCTTCATCGAAGCCGACAACCCGGCTATCGGGCTCATGTGCGTCCTCCCGGTCGGCATGTCCGAGGTATCGACCTGCGAGATCACGGTGTACGAAGGCCAGCGCGTGAAAAAAGGCAGCCAGCTCGGCATGTTCCACTTTGGTGGCTCGACCCACTGCCTGCTCTTCCGGCCCGGCGTCAACCTGGAGTTCGACCTGCACGGCCAGGCGGCCGGGCTCACGTCCGGCAATATCCCGGTCAATTCACGGATCGCCAGCGTTGTCCGATGATGCGGCAATCGCGCGGCCGGCCGGCCTGGACGGCTCAAATGCGTGCGCGCCGCGATCAGTGCAAGTCAACGCGCCACGGCGAGGAAGCGCACAGGGTACCGTCCGATGCCCGGCCGGGTGGCTAGGGTGCCTGAGTGGATGAGCGATTGTGGTCGCCCTATGACTCCATGGGCGGCAGCTATGCGCAACGCGCGGCCGACAGCTCCTACAACGCCCACTACGACCGTCCGGCTGTCCTGGCCGCGCTCGGACCGGTCCGCGGCCTGCGCGTTCTGGACGCTGCATGCGGACCTGGCCTGTACTGCCAAGAGCTCCTGGCCCGCGGCGCCGCCGTCACGGCCTTCGACGCCAGCCCGGTGATGGTAGGCCTGGCGCGAGCGCGGATCGCAGACCGAGCCCAGGTCGATCAGGCCGTCCTCGGCCAGCCGCTGCCTTACGCCGACGGCACGTTCGACCGCATCGTCTGCGCCCTGGCCATTCACTACGCCGCTGATCGCGCTGCCGCATTCGCTGAGTTCTACCGCGTGCTGCGCCCAGGCGGCGCGCTGGTGGTTTCCACTCAGCACCCGACCGCGGACTGGCTGCGCAAGGGCGGGTCCTATTTCGAGGTGAGACTGGAGACTGACGTCTGGCGCACTCCGTCCGGGGATCAGCCCGTGCGGTTCTGGCGCGAGCCGCTCAGCGCCCTGTGCGGCTATGGCACCGGTGCCGGATTCCTCATCGAGAAAGTCATTGAGCCTCTCCCGGCAGACAGCATGCGTGAACGCTATCCGGAGGATTACCAGAAGCTGACCGCAGAACCCGGATTCCTGATTCTCCGCCTCGTCAAGCCCAGACGGTCCCCGGCAATCAGTCCATAGTGGAAAACGACTGCTGCTGACTGTTGGTGGCTGCTAGCAGCTGCTCACGGCGATGACTTCGGTGACCCCGGAGAATTCGTGGCTTTGACTTGTCGGCCCGCAAGTGACGTGACCATCGTGGACGACCATCACGTCGGTGGGTACGGGCGCAACGGTTCCCGCGATGACAGCGGTGATCGCGAGCACCGCGATGAGTCCCGCGGCGATAACGCCGGTAGTCCTGGATGCGTGCAAATAGACGCGTCGGCGGTCAGCGGTAGCCACGATCCGGTCTCTGTGTTGCCGCCAGTCTGGATTTGCCGGTTCCGCAGGTTCGTCTCCGCGGCCACGCTGGAACGTGAGCCAGCTGGCCAGGTCGAACCACGATTCGAGCCACCAGGGCTTCTGGTCGCCGGCGTGCTGCCTTCCGGCCGGCCGGGTGCCGGCGATCCCGTCGCCGCCAGGATCGCGCGCGTCAATGTGCGCTGCGTCTCCCAGACCGCCCCAGGTTGCCTGCCCGCCGTAAATGATGGCGAGCACTGTCATGCTCAGGACCAGGCCAACCAGGACGATGAGCACTGCCTGGAGGACTCCGCTGGACGTCACTCCGGTAACCAGGTCGCCGCCCTTGAACAGCACTACTGAGCCGAGAAGGCCAAGCAGCGAGGTCAGCACACCTAGCCAGACCCGGGCGGATGCCTGCGTACGCTTCAGCCGGGTGAGCTGCGACTTCTGAAGATCGCGGCTCCACAGCCTCATCTCCGACATCGTTTCGGAGCCAGATTCCTCATCGCCCCGAGCCGACGGTCGCGGGCCATCGTCAAGATCCGGCACTTTCCCCCCTCCATGCAGCTAACTGCATAATCCAGCGGTTAGGTCCCGATCATCAACCCGCTTCGCAGACATGACGTGAGGTCACGCCTGCCGCCTTCGCAACGCGACTGTGAGCGCAGCCATGCCCGCCGTTCCGGCGGCAATGGCCAGGCCGAGGGCAGGCTTGCTGGCGGACAGGCCGGCAATCGCGGCGCCGCCAGCGGCCCCGCCGTTCATCATCGAGTTCAGCCAGGCCTGCGCTTCGGTGCCATTGCGGCCAGGGACTGCGGCCGCGGTCAGGGTGAACAGCGTGGCCAGAGTAGGACCCAGGCTCAGGCCAGCCAGTGGCGTGACGACGGCCAGCAACGGCGGCGCTAGCGTCGCGGCCGTCAGCGCGACGAGGCCGAACGTGAAGCTGATCAGCAGCCGGGCCAGTCGCCGATGCGGGTCGGCGGCGGCTGCCCGGCTGCCCAGCAGCAAGCTTCCGAGGATGCTTCCGGCGGACAGTTCGGCAAGCAGCGGACCCGAGGCCCATAGCACATGATGCAGCCGTACGGACGCGATGAGGGCGACCTCGGTAGCACTGAGTGCGGCATTGGCCAGTGCCGCGGTCAGCAGTAGCCGGCGCAGTGCAGCGGACCGCAACGGTCCGGCTACTTCGGCGCCGGTCGGGCCGGCCGGCTTGTGCGGGAACCGGAACCCGATGACCATCACGGCAGCACCGGTCAGGGCAAGCATCACGACTGCGGCAACGGCAGGTGAGATACCGACAGCCAGCGAGCTTGCGACGACCGGGCCCGCGATGTAAGCCAGGTCGAACACCGCCGCATCGAGCGCGAATGCCGTTGACACCAGACGGGCGGGCGCGTGAACCGACCACAAGCTGCGCATTGCCGGGCTCAGCGGCGGCGTGCAGCAACCAGTCGCGGCCGCCAGGGCCACCAGCGCGGCCGTCGGAGCGCGGGCAGCACAAGCCGCGAGCAAGCCTGCCCAGGCGGCAAGGTATCCGCCGCTGCAGACAACGGCGGTCCGCGCCACTCCGTACCGGTCGGCGAGCCGGCCCCGCACCGGGGCCGTCATCGCCAGCCCGAGGGTTGAGCCCGCGAGGGCGAACCCGGCTGCGCGCATCGAAGCGTGCTGGGCGACCGCCAGCAGCACTGCCACGCTCAGCATGCCCTGGGGCAAGCGTGCGCACAGGTCCGCCGCCGTCAGCGCGCGCGAACCAGGCACCGCCAGCAGGCGGCGGTAACGGCGGGAGCCATCAGCAAGCTCGCCGACCTCGAGCGTCGCGTCTGGCACAGACCTTCTTCTCCTGATCGTTCCTGGCGAGGTGTCTCGACACAGTTTCCCGATCCACGATCCCGCCGCCGGGCAAACCGCCCGGCGATTTAGTGCTGCGGACGGGAAGTAACCCCGTTTCCTCCCGTTCGTCGGGCCTGTTCGGGGTTGCCGCACTAGCATGGGGCGCCGTGCGTCGAATATGTGGCTTCGGACTTGTGGCAAGCGTTCTGGCAGGGGCTGCGGCGCTGGCTGGATTGATGGCTCCGGGCGCTCAGGGCGCCTCGGCCGCCGGCAAGCCGGGTGTCATGCCCGACTTCGGCAACCCGAACGGGCACTTCCCGGTGCCGCCCGCCGGCCGGGCCGTGAATACCAGCCACGCCAACCATGTCATCGGCAACGGCACTGCGGCCAGCTGCACGTCCGCGAAGGTGGTCAGCGCCGTCAGAGCAGGCGGCACGATCAGGTTCAACTGCGGCACGAAACCGGTCACGATCCTGATGACCGCGACGGCCCAGGTGCCCAAGACCAGGCACCTGGTGGTGCTGGACGGCGGCGGCCTCGTGACGCTTAGTGGTGGCGGCGTACGCCGGATCCTGTTCTCAGACACCTGTGCCGGGAAATGGTCAACCGATGACTGCGTTAATCAGCCCTATCCGCGGATCGTCGTGCAGAACATCACGTTCGAGGATGGCTATAACGGCACTCATCAGGCCACCTGCACCGCGAATGTGCCGCGCTGCTGGTACGGCGGGGTAGACGGCGGCGGGGCCATCTACGCTGAGGGCGGCCAGTTCAAAGCGGTCAATTCACGATTCGTCAGCAACAAGTGCTATTCCGACGGCCCGGACCTGGGTGGCGGTGCCATCCGCGTCCTGGCGCAGTACCGGAACCGGCCGGTGTATATCACCAGCGATACGTTCACCGGCGGCCGCTGCTCCAACGGCGCTGCGCTGAGCAGCATCAGCGTCCAGTGGAACGTCCTGAACAGCCTCTTCACCGGCAATAAGGCGATCGGCTGGGGTGCCAACCCGGCGTCCGCGGGGACTCCGGGCGGCGGGAGCGGTGGCGCCATCTACAACGACGGCACGGACTACAACACGCTGATCGCGGGCACGGTCATGCGCAACAACGGCGCTCGTGAGGGCGGCGGTGCCATCTTCTACGTGGTCGACTCCGGCTGGGGCACGCTGACGCTTAACGAATCGCACCTGCATCACAATCCGAGCGGCGAATTCCAGACCTTCCCGGGGATCTACGACAACATCGACGGTAAGGACGGACCGCCGGTAATGATCCACTCGACCGACAGCTAGGCCGGACCTTCAGCTGGGTTCTTAACCGGCCGCCCGGTCCGGTAGCACTCGACGATCGACTGGCACAGCGCTATATCTGCCAGCCCGTCGTGACCGGAAGTGAGCGGCTCGCTGCCGCTGACCACGCAGCTATGGAAAGCCTCAAGCTCGCGCTTGAAGCCGCTGTCGTAGCCCGCGATGTCCTCCCGGCGCCACGAGCGCGCGGTGCCAGGCTCGCCGCCCTCGACGATCAGAGTGGCAGCCTCATTGCGCAAGTAGGGCGACGGGAACGTCAGGGTGACGCGCCGGTCCGGCGCGTACATCGCGAACTCCATCTGGTACCGGGCGATGCCAGGCAGGTCAAGCCAGTGAATCGCGGCCCGGATGGCGCCGAAGCGGAGGAGCACGGTCACTGCTTCCTCGCGCAGGTCCGCGAAGTCGAGCCAGTCTGGCTCGCCGAGCAACCCGCGTACCGCGTTCAGTTCGTGAACCAGCGTGTCGAGCAGCACATTCTGATACACGCGCCTGGCCAGATCGTGACCGGCACCGACTGCAGCTGCAATGCTCGCGTCGGCCTCAGCCCGCAACTTGCCGGCGATTCCGGCCGGCAGCGGCGCGGGCGCGGGAAGCGAATGATGCTCGAGGTACGGGCGGAACGGCGACTCCATCGTCGTCACCCGGAGCAGCCGGGCATCCTTCGCGTCGGCTGCCTCGGCGAGCATCCTTGCGTATGCGGGGTCGTATCGCTTGGGGTAACCAACCATAAGGGAAACGCCTGCCGCCTCCGCCGCGGCGATCATCGACTGCGCCTCGGCCCGGGAGAAGCACATCGGTTTCTCGACGAAGACGTGCTGGCCAGCTTCCGCTGCCGCTATCGCCATCGGAGCGTGGCTGCCGGATGTCAGCACGAACACCGCGTCCAGCGGCTGGCCGATCAGCTCCCGCCAGTCGGAAAACGCTGCGGCGATGCCGAACCGCTCCGCACACGACCTGGCGTTCTCCGGCACGATGTCGCACACGGCGGCGACCTTGTACAGGTTGGATAGCTCGGCGAGGTGCGGCAGGTGCATCAGCTGGGCAATCAGGCCGGTGCCGATGACCCCCACCCGGAGCGGATCGCGTGACACTGCTAGTCCAGCATCCATGCTTCCCTCTGTCTCGCCTCCTGGACGGCGCTGCTACGGTGCATGATGGCATGAGAATATGTCAATAACTACAGACATACTTCGCGCCGCGGCGCCGACGACGACGTGGCTTGCCATGCTCGGCATCGCCGTCAGCCCGCCGTGCGTGCAGCCCGGCCGGTGGAGGACAACGCTATGGACGCGGTCACAGGAGCCCGCAGCGACTACGCCGCTATCACTATCGACCGTGGCAGCCCGGTCCCGCTCTACTTCCAGCTGGCCCAGCACTTCGAAACCGCCATCAGGTCCGGCGCGCTGAAAGCCGGGTCGCGGCTGGAGAACGAAGTCGAGCTGGCGGCGCGCCTCGGGTTGTCGCGGCCGACCGTCCGGTCGGCGTTCCTGTATCTGGCCAACAAAGGCATGGTGACCCGCAAACGCGGGGCCGGAACCCTGGTCGCCAGCGAGAAGATCGATCGAGACGTCGAGCTGACCAGCCTGTTCGACGATCTCGCGGCGGCCGGCCGATCGCCCGCCACCGAGGTGATCAGGAACGAGGTCGGTCATGCCAGCGACACCGTCGCGCAGGCGCTGCGGCTGCCCGAGCGCGCGCTGGTGATCTGCCTCGAGCGGATCAGGTTCGCTGACGGCGAGCCGATCGCGCTGCTGCACAACTCCCTGCCCGCGGCTCTGGTTCATCTCAGCACGGACATGCTGGCCGAGCACGGTCTTTATGAACTGCTGCGCGCGTCGGGAATCCGGCTCGGCTCGGCCACCCAGCGGATGTCGGCAAAGAACGCCTCGCCGGCCGAAGCCCGGGCTCTGCGGGAAGCGCGGGGCACCGCGCTGCTGACCATGGAGCGCATTGCCTACGACGACGCAGATCGCCCGATCGAGTTCGGGCAGCACGTGTACCGCGCATCGCGTTACGCGTTCACCCTCAGCATGTCGCGGCCTGCTTAGGCCGCTGCAAACTTGCGGCCGGAGCTGCTCAGGCGCCCGCTGCCTCTTCCTCGGGCTCGGCATACCAGCGGACCCGGTCGCCGACCTGATTGCGCAGTCGCCACTTCATGCTCTTCGGCTCTGCGTCGATCCTGGCGCGCAGCGTCTCGAGCCTTCCGGCCACCAGCTTGCGCTCGTCCGGTTCGAGCGCCGCCTGGTCAAGGTTGCGCAGCGATCGCTCGATGTTCAGCTGGCACGTGCGCCAGAGTCCCCAGTCACCGGCGCACAGGCCGGCGATGAAAGACGCGGAGATGGTGCCGGGCTGATCCAGGTCGCCGACGTCATTGCTGAACAGCATGTTGTAGACGTCGCCCTGGTCGTTCTGGGTGAGTTCGATGATCTGCAGCTTAGACAGCAGTAGTTCCTCACGCGGAACCGTCAGCGGCTCCCGGCCGAGCCGCGCCGTGATCGGGATGTCATGGCACATCGAGAACTCGCCGACGAATACGTCGAGGTGCCGCGAATTCACCGGATCGTGGAACAGCAGTCGCCGCGAACCGCGCAGTGCGTTGAACATCTCGTCGGCGATGTAGCCAGCTTCGAGGACGAGCTTGACGGTCTTCCGGCTGTCGCCTTTCGCGGCAGCGAGGTCGATGTCCTTGACTAGCCGCGGCAGCCTCGGCTTAGCGCCGGGGGCTTGCAAGCACACGGCCACGCCGCCCAGTGCGCGCAGTCGCAGACCGCGGGATTCGCCCAGCCCGATAAGTCGTTGCGCCTCGGCGACCGGGTCGGCCAGCGGAGCCGACGTCATCGCGCTATCCGGTGGTCAGCAGGAAGTCTAGGCACGTCCCGTCCTCAGCGAGGTCGACGACCGCTCCCCGCAATACGCCTGAAGAGTAGTCGCTGCCCGGATTGATGCACAGCGTCTTGCCGATCTTCTGCACGCCGCGCGACTCGTGAATGTGGCCGTGGAGCCCGAGAACGGGCTGGTACTTCTTGATGGCGTCGCGGACCGCGTGACTGCCTACCGGCACAATGCTTGGTCTGCCGCCGCGGATCACTGGCTTGAGCGTGGCGTCGAGCTCAGGCGCATCGTCCAGGGTCGATCCGTATGGCGGGCAGTGGAAGTTCAGGATGCACCTGGCGTCCTCACCGAGCGGCTCGAGCATCTCGTCGATCCGCTTGGTCAGCTCCTCTTCCGAGCATTCACGCTCGGTGTTCCACGGCGTGTACGGGACCATGCCGAGACTGGCCATGGCGAAGGGGCCAAGGTCACATACCTGGAATGACGGGAACTCGACCCGCTGCGACGACCGGAGCACCTCGTCGGCCTCAACCGGATCGTCGTTGCCAGGAGTGACAATGCACCGGATCCGCGGATCGAGCCGCTCGCTGACGAGGTCGCACCAGCGCTGCGCCTGCGCCCTGATCTGCGTCCGGAACATCTGATCCAGCAGTTCGGGCTCGGCCTCCAGCCGGGCGAGATCCGCCGCGTCCATCTGCACCGGGTAGAAGCCGCGCTTCCTGACGTCAGCCTCCAGCCGGGCGTAATCAGCGAGCGGCACGCTGAGATCGCGGCCGTCGAGCCGGGCCGACCACGCGTCGCCGGCGCACAGCACCGGAACCAGGCCCTTGCCCGCGAAGTCACCGCCGAGTATCAGGACGTCGGGCTCGTACACCTTGGCTGCCGCGAGGAACTTGCGGAAGCAGACTTCCGAGCCATGCAGGTCGGTCGCGAAGAAGAGGCGCAGGACGCGCCTCTTCTTCGCCAGCCGGAAAGCGGGCATGGTTACTCCGGCGGAAGCTCGTGCATTGCGAGCGCCAGGTCGAGGGAGTTGCGCTGACGCCTGATCGACCGGGCTATCAGGTAGATGACCGGACCCGCGCCGAGCACGACCACCAGGGTGATGATCGACTCAACGCTGAACTTCCCGTAGACCGAGGTGTGGCTGACGATCTCGAAGATCGTGAACAACGCCAGGAGCGTCGTCACTGCCCCGATGATCGTGACCCGGCGGAGGAACGCCTCGCGCGCTTCCGGCGGCATCGCTGTCTCGTTGACGATCAGGTCCGGGCGACGCGATGGCAGGAATGTCGCCGCGACCCCGCCCGCGAGCAGGATCAGCGCGAAGAACAAGCTCTGCAGCGCGACGATGTTGCTCAGGTTGACGAAACTGGTGAGGTAGCAGAAGAAGGCCCCCACGACCAGGACGATCGCGATAGCCACGTTGGGCGCGTGGTTGCGCTCGCCGACCTTGGCAACGCTGACCGGCAGCAGCCGGTCGAATGCCTGGGCGAACAGAACCCTGGTCGTCACCGTCAGGAAGGCGAGGTTGACGGCGATCTCGGCGAGCGGCACGGCGGTAGCGAACAGCAGCCGGCAGACCGGATTGGTCGTCAGGATCATTCCGTAGCCCAGGCCGCCGGCCACCGAGTTCAGGCTGGTGATCTTGGCATAGGTTGTCGGGAAGCTGGCGCCGAGGGTGGCCTGAGCTTGCATGAACGACAGACCGACGTGAGCCCGCAGCAATGCCCACACGCCACCCCAGAGCACCACGAGCACGATCAGGCTGAGCGCGGACGCGTACAGGTAAGTCCGGCCGGGTCTCCGTAGTTCGCCGCCGACATAGTAGGAGTACAGCACGCCGTTGTAGTTCAGCACCATGAACGGGATGATCGCGATCATCGATGCGACGGAGGTGCCGAACGCGACGCCATTCGCCTTGCCTGCGGAGATGATCGCCTGATAGGCGCCAGCGTGATGGCTGTAGCTGGCTAGCGCCGAGGCGAAGTCGGTCTTCGAGTTAGCGGCCAGCACGATCATCAGCACCACGAATGCGATGAGCTGCAGAATGATCAGCCCGAAAATGATCCGCGCCACGAGCTTGACCGATGACAGCGACAGCAACGCGACGATGACCATCACGATGAGGCTGATGACGAAGATCCAGCTGTCGCTCGTGACGGAGTTCGCCGCGTTCGCGATCGACGAGCTGTGGAACACCGCGCCGAGGCCGCTCAGCATGAACGGCGTGAACTGCGCGGCGAAGTGGGCGTTCGTCGACAGGATGTAAGTGAAGACGACGGCGATGCCGAGCCCGGCAATCGAGCCCGACACAGGCGAGACGATTCGTGACAGGTAGACATACTCGCCGCCGGCGCGCGGCACGGCACGCAGCAAGTAGCGGTAGGCGAACATCGCCACCAGCCAGATCACCGCGCCTGCTACCAGGGGCAGGTACATGTCGGCTTTCGCGAACGCGGTTAACCCTGCGTTGAAGTTGATGAAGGTGTTGACGACCGCGACCGACGCCAGCGAGATCCCGATGGCTGCCGGAATGCCGAGCTCTCTGACCAGGCCCGATGTTTGCCGGATGAACAATCGCCCAGGCTCGCCACTGGCCTCCCGGGCGCTTACTTCGCTGCTAGCCACCTACCGACCTCCTGTCGCGGAGTCACCACCACAACAGCCACGGAACGCCGGGCGCGCGCCGCCGGCGTGCAAGGATCGCACCGGCTGTCAGCCGGTAGCAGCTGCCCGCTAATGCCGCTCTGAACGCACCGTTGGGCTCGCCACAATGGTTTAGTTCTGACATGAGATTGTCAATACATATGCGCGGCGCGGCCCGGCACTTCCGTTTAACGGGGCTAGCGTGTTACGTCCGGTACTGCTTCGGTAACTTCGCTTCAGGCCTCCTCCGCTGGCTTGTCGGTCTGCCACCTGATGCCGGCTTTGTGCTGGATCCGTCGGTCGAGGCCTGTTCCATGGCTTTCACTAGCCGCGGCGCGAGCTGCTCTGCCAGCGCAGGCGCCAGCGTCTCGGCTAGTTCGGACGCGAATACCTGGGCAAGAAGGAGCCGCTCAAGCATCGAGTTTCGGGACGGTCGCCGCGCGGACCCGAAGGCGGTCTCGAAGAGCGCTGCCGTTGCCATGCCGCGCATCGGAGACTCGGCGGACATGCCGGAGTCACTGAAAATGTCGCGGATCAGGTCGTCTACCAATGCTTCTGTCTGTTCCTGACCCGCGTCCTTCGACGATTCAACTGCCATGACTGCTCCCTTGGCTTCGAGCGGTCATCGCGCCATCGCGGCGAGCATCAGCGGATGATCCATGATCGAGTCGTCTTCGTCCTCGCGGCGGCGCATGAGGGCGGCCATGAGCAGCGGGTGCTCCATCATCCGGTCGCCACGCTCGCGGCGGCGGCGCATGAGGGCGGCGAGCATCAGCGGGTGCTCCATCATCCGGTCGCCGCGTTCGCGGCGGCGGCGCATGAGGGCGGCGAGCATCAGCGGGTGCTCCATGATCGGTTCGTCGTCGTCTTCGCGGCGGCGCATGAGGGCGGCCAGGAGCAGCGGGTGCTCGATCATGCGGTCGCCCCGATCCCGGCGGCGGCGCATGAGTGCGGCCAGCAGGAGCGGGTGCTCGATGCCAGAGCCTTCGTCATCGTCGCGACCCATAAGGGTGGTAAGGAGATCTTCTTCCGCGACTTCGGTCATCATGTATCCCCTTCGGTGGTCGTTGTGGAAACACGGAATCCGGCCAGGCGGGGTGTGCTGCTACCTGTGGCCTGGTCTTCGACGACCAACATCTGCCCATGGCTGAGTGCGCCGACATCACCCGGTCAGAGTGAACTTCTAGGCTGACGGCTCATGGAGAGTGGCTGCGCGGCGGTAGACGTCTGCTACCTGACATCTGGAAGCGCTCGTGCGGCCATCGTCATCGCAGAAGGCCCGGACTTCGCCGCCGTCTGCGCCGAGTGGACAGCCGAGGTGTCCATCCAGGCGCCGTATAGTCCCGGCCAGTTCTTCCGCCGGGAGCTGCCACCGTTGCGGGCGGTGCTGGCTGGCGCCGGGCGCCTTCGGCTGATCGTGGTCGATGGCTACGTGGATCTTGATCCAGGCGGCCGCCCGGGACTCGGCGCCTACGTGCATCAGGAGTTCGCGGTCCCGGTGATCGGCGTTGCCAAGACGGCGTTCCGCACTGCCACGCACGCGATCGAAGTCAGCCGTGGCGGGTCAGCGCGCCCGCTGTTCGTCACCGCGGCCGGGATCCCGCTGGCGGAGGCCGCCTCGCTGGTCCGCGCGATGGCTGGACGCTACCGGCTTCCCGACGCGCTCCGCCGGGCAGACGCCCTCGCCCGCGGCGTCGTCAGCTCGTCCTGACCCGGTCCACAGCTCGGGCACACGCCCTGCGGCTGTCTGGACGGTGAGCCGACCCTACCGGCGTGCCTGCCGATGACACCGGCGCCGCTCCGGGCCGGCCATGAGCCATGGTCCTTCCGGCAGGAAGCCATCAGGTCAGCGTCCGGTGAGTGAATCCAGCGGTATGGCCGGATCGCGCAACGCGGCAACGTCGACGGGCTGGCCAGAGCGCACCAGGGCCTGGATGGTGTCGGTGACATCCCAGACGTTCACGTTCATGCCAGCGAGCAGGTGATTGCCGGAATCGAGCCAGAAGGCGATGAACTCACGCTGCGCGACGTCGCCACGGAAGACAACCTGCTCGTAGCCGTGTGGTTCGACGTATCCGGAAAACTCCATGCCGAGGTCGTACTGGTCGGTAAAGAAGTACGGCACTCTGTCGTAGCTGACGTCCTGGCCCAGCATCGCCTTGGCCGCCGTCTGCGGCTGGTTCAGCGCGTTAGCCCAGTGCTCGACCCTGATGTGCTTGCCCACGAGTGGGTGCAACGCGCTCGCCACATCGCCTGCCGCGTAGATGTCCGGGTCAGACGAGCGCAGCTGGGCGTCGGTCACGATGCCGTTGGAAACGTCCAGGCCGCAGGCCACCGCCAGGGCGGTGTTCGGCGAAATCCCGATAGCGACGACGACCGCATCGGCGTCGACATGGCCGCCGTCCGCCAGCCGGACGCCAGTAGCGCGGCCGCTCGCGCCAGTGATCTCCGCTACCTGCGCGCTGAAGCGCAAGTCGACTCCGTGCTCGCGATGCAAGGTCGCGAACACCTGCGCGGCCTCGGGCCCGAGTGGGCGCAGGAGCGGCAGTTCGGCTTCCTCGATGAGGGTGACCTCGACGCCTGCCGCTCGGGCCGCGGCGGTGACCTCGAGGCCGATCCAGCCGGCGCCGATGACAGCGATCCGTGACGCTCCCTGCAACAGCGCCTTGATCCGATCGCTATCCTCGACGGTTCGCAGGTACAGCACGCCATCGAGAAAAGCGCCCGGCACCTGGATTCGGCGCGGAGAGGAGCCGGTCGTGACCAGCAGCTTCGTGTAGCCGACCCGGCTGCCGTCTGCCATGGTCGCATCGTGCGCCTCACGGTCGATACTGGCGACGAGGGTGCCCAGGCGCAGATCGATCCCGGCCTGCTCGTACCACTCCTCCGGGTGAACGTAGATCTTCTCGCGCTCGCTTTTGCCCATGAGGTAGTCCTTGGACAACGGCGGCCGTTCATAAGGCAGCTCGTTTTCCGCTCCGATGAGAACGACCCGGCCGTCGAAGCCTTCCGCGCGCAGCGTCTCAGCGGCTTTTGCCCCGGCCAGACTGGCCCCGACAATGAGATACGTCATGTCCACGGTCATCGTGTTCTCCGTTTCCGCCTGTCGGCAATCCTTCAGTACGCATCATGCAACCGTCGACCACAGATCGGGCATAGCGGACAGTTAACTTGCACGCTTCCATGAACCGTCGATCGCGCGCGGCGCGCTAGCCGCCCGGCCGGGTAGCGGGTCAAGCGACCGGTGAGCAAGCGCCCGTTTCCCGTCAAAAATCTGGGCATAGAACACCAGCTGCCTGCAGGGCTAGCATTACCAGTGAGTAACGTGCCATCCCGGAGGGAGCTTCAGATGACTGTCGCCGAAGATCGGCTGGCCCGGATCGAGGCCATAGATCTTGCCGGGCTCGGCCGCGCTGACATCGACGACGTGATCGAGTACGTGCACGTCCCGACTGCCCGCCTGCCGGAGTGGCTGAGCCTTTACGACCGGTACCTTCGGCAGCGCTGGAACGTCAACGAGCTCGACTTCGCCGCGGACAAAGACGACTGGACGAAGCGGATGAATGACGATTCGCGCAATTCGTTCCTGTCGATCGCGTCTGGCTTCCACCATGGCGAGCGGCAGGTCGCGGTCGAGCTCGCGCCGCTGCTCTTCGGCGTCCCGGAGGACTACAAGATCTTCCTGACCAGCCATCTGGAGGACGAGGCCCGGCACACGGTGTTCTTCGACCGGTTCTACCGCGAGGTAGTCGGGCTCGAAGGCGACGGCATCATGGACATCCTCGACGCGTCCTGGCCCTACATCCAGGAAACCTTCGTCGGGCCGTTCGGCCTGCTCGCCTACCTGACCGACGACCTGCGCCGGGATCCGTACAACAAGCACCTGCAGATGAAGTACGCGACGTGCTACGTCATCTGGATCGAGGGCGTGCTGGCGCTGTCCGTCATGAAGATCACGCTGAACTACGCGCGCGACTTCAAGGTGCTGCCAGGGTTCTACACCGGCTTCACTGCGACCTGCCGGGACGAGGCGCGGCACGTCCAGGGCGGCCTGCGGTTCGTGCGCGAACTGCTAGCGGAGGACCCGGCCTACGTGAAGGACCTGCTGGACACACTGCGCACGCTCCTCACCATGAGCGCCGCCAGGTCTAGCTACATCTACTACGAGCCGCTCGGCTGGTCCGATGACCGGGTCACTGAACTGTTCATGAACCAGCTGAACCGGAAGCTGGCGATGGTCGGCGTGACGCTGCCGCCGGACATGCAGGAGATGCTGTCGCAGACCAAGCCGACCCTGGCAGGAGGCTGACATGGCCGAGTTCATGACGTCGGACTGGGCCGCCGAGATCCAGCGCGTCTTCAACGGCTGGCCGGACACCGACCGGAAAGCCAGCAAGCTGCAGGACTTCTGGGACTGGATCGACATGATCAGCCCGTTCGTAACCGGCCGGCTCGCACTGAGCGTCCGGGACATGCCGGACGGCGGCGAGGGTGACACCCTCGTGCTGGACTTCGACGGCGGCAAGGTTACTTCGGCAACCATAGGGAAACGGGCTGAGGCGCAGGCCGATGCCGTCTTCCTGCTCGCGGGCGGCTACGCGGACTGGCAGGACATGCTGGCTGGTTACGACGTCGGCAAGATGGTCATGTATCGCAGGCTGATGCTGGAGCAGGGCGACACGCTGATGTTCTTCACGGCGGCGTTCTTCTGGACGGAGTTGCTGGCCGCGATCCAGTCGATTCCGGTGCAGATCCCGGAAACGGTCTAACCAGGACGGCGGGCCAGGTCGAACGCGAAGCTCGTGTCCTGCCGGAACTCGCCGCTGCGCTCGGCTGCCAGGAGCGCGTGGCGCAGGTCAGCGTCGAACCCGGCCGCGTCCTTGCCGAGCGCCGCGGGGGAGAGGACCGACGTCGAGGCGACGAAGCCGGCGATCTCGTCTGCGCTCCACTGCTGGCTGACTCCGAATTGCTGCCTAGCGGCGAGCTCGAAGCCGGCGGCGCGCAGGATCTCCTGATCCGGCCGCGCGGCTCTGTCGGACTCATAGTCGGCTGGCACCCGCTCGCCGGCTCCCGGCCGCTGCTGCCAGCGCCGCATCGTGTCCCGCAGCGCCTGCTGCCATGGCGAATCGCCGTCAGTCGGGGAGCCGCCCCATAGCAGCGCAAGGAAGCCGCCTGGCCGCAGCCAGCGCGCGACTTTGGCCGCGACGGCATCGCGGCGCAACCGGTGAAACGCGTTCCCGATCGTGACCAGGTCTATCGTTCCGTCGGGCGCGCTCAGGTCCTCGACGTCCGCGGCTTCGATATGCCAGCGGATGCCGCTCCCGAGTGCGCTGGCCTTCCCGCGGACGACAGCGACCATGCTGGGCTCGGAATCTACGGCCCAGACCTCGGCGAAGCGCGCGCTCAGCGCAAAGCAGACCTGGCCGGTCCCGCAGGCCAGGTCAGCGAGCCGACCGGTGCCGTCGGCGCCAGTCCGCATCGCGAGGTCATCGATCAGCTCCGGCGGGTACGGCCGCCGGAAGCGCTCGTAGTATCCGGACGTGCCGCGGTAGAGGTCAGGTCGGAAGCTCGGGGTCATGACCGCCATTGTCTCTGGTGCTGTGTCAGTGACAGATTTCGGCGAGCTGCGGGAACCTCCGGCGTCCTCCGCTCCCGGCAGGGCCCGCGTTATCCATACCATGGACCCGTGTCCCCCGATACTGCGGAAGTGCCAGCTGGCGAAGCCCCGCCCGAACGGGTCGAGGCGGGTCCGGTCGTGGTGCGCAGGCTGCGCGCCAGCGACGCGAGTGCCATCGCCGCCGCGGTCGGTGCAAGCCTTGACTACCTGCAGCCGTGGATGCCCTGGGCGACGCCCGCCGCGGCTGACCGTGGTAACCAGCTGGCCAGGGTGGCCGAAGCCGACCAACGGTGGGAAGCGGGGCTCAGCTACACCTATTCGGTGCTGACCGCGGAGACCGGCACGCTGGTCGGTGAGGTCGCGCTGCACCGGCGGATGGGCGACAGCACCGCCGAGATCGGCTACTGGATCGCCGCTGGCCAGGCTGGCCGCGGTTACGGGACATCCGCCAGCGCGGCCCTGACTACGGTCGCGCTCGGGCTCTCCGGGGTGAACCGGGTGGAGATTCACTGTGATGCGGCCAACGTCGGGAGCGCCGCAGTGGCTCGCAGGCTCGGGTACCGGCTCGACCGGATCGAGGAACGCCGCCCGGAGGCGCCCGGCGAGAGCGGGCGGCTGATGGTCTGGGTGCTGGACCGGCCGGACCCGGCTTGACGCCCGGCCGCCGTCAGGCTAGCTATTGATGATCATCCCGCGTCCGGCGAAGAACCTGGCGAAGTCCTTCTCCGTGACGACGACGTCACGCTGACTTGAACCGGGCAGACCGGACGGATTGTGCAGTCGCAACCCGCCGCCAGCTGCTCCGGTGATCAGCACCAGATGGCCGCCGGTCCGTGGCGGCGTCCGGTCCGGCCAGCGGATCCAGTGATGAACCGAAGCGATGACCGGTGTGCCAGGACTCGCGGTTTGCCTGATGCTGTCCATGGTCAGGCCGGGAACGACAGTTACCCCGACGCCATAGTCATGTGCTACCCAGTCGGCGAACGGCTGATAAATCAGCCCGATAACCCGGTCGCCGTCCGGAATGTATGCCTTCCAGCCGAGCGCCTGACCGACGAGCCGCATCGTGGCCGGGACCGGCATGCCGCGAGATGCCAGGATCATCCGCAGGCAGGCCAGCCCGCAGACACGTCCGGACCAGAACCCGTACTCCACAGGCGTGCGCGCGCCGGATGCGGCCCACCTGGGATCAGCTGTCGGGCTCATGCTGCCGGCCACGAATTGCGGCACGAGCTCGGGCGACTCGTATTGCGAGAAATACGGGACCCGGCTTGCGGCCGGCAGATCGGCGGTCGCCATCAGCCGGGCGGGACAAGCGGAGTCACCGTCTGATGCTAGCTGTGGCCGATGCTGGCTGCGGGCCCGGTCAGGAGCCCGCACGCCCGGTATTCGGCTAGGTTCGGTATGTGTGCCTGCTGATTGCGATGTTCGGCATGGTCCCGGACGCGCCACTGATCGTCGCGGCTAACCGGGATGAGCGTCTTGATCGGCCTGCGGTGCCGATAACCGTGCTTCGCGATAGCCAGCCGCGGATTCTGGGCGGCCGGGACGAGCTAGCGGGCGGGACGTGGCTAGCCGCCAACGAGCACGGCGTGCTCGCCGGGCTAACCAACCAGCCCTCCTTCACTGGGCGTGACCCGGCCAAGCGGTCGCGCGGTGAGCTGCCGATGGTCTTTGCCAGCTGGGCGAGCGCGGCGCAGGCCGTCCACGCCGTCTCGGCAACGCTCGACCCGGCCAGCTACAACCCATGCTGGATGCTGGTGGGCGACCGGGAATCGCTGTTCTTCATCGCGGTCGAAGGCTCGTCCTCGCCGCAGGTCGAGCAGCTCGGCCCTGGACTGTACGTGCTGGAGAACGCGCCGCTGCGGCCGCAGTCGGCCAAGGCGGCGTTCGTCACCCAGCTAGTGACGAACGCGCTCCCGCCGAGCCAGGACCTCGCGGCTGCGGATGCCGTCGCAGCGCTGGAATCGGTGCTCGGGGATCACCAGCCAGCGATCAGCGAGCCGCGGACCGACTCGGCCGGCCGGATCAGGCCTCCGCAGCTGTCGGCGGGCTGCGTCCATGCGGACGGCTACGGTACACGGTCGGCGATGACCGTCAGCGTTCCCGCCGCCGGGCTTCCTTCGGTCCGGGTCGCCGACGGGCGTCCGTGCGAGCACGCCCTGGCCGACTTCTCAGCCTTGTGGACGGCACAGCCTGACGTAGTGCGGGCGGGAAGCGTCAGCTTCCCGCCCGCCAGAACGTGACTGCCCGTCCTAGCCGCTAGGGGCTGTAGGTGTAACTGGCCGTCGTCCTGCTCGGGCCAGCACCGGTGAGCTCACTCTCGACTGTCGTCACTGTCACCGGTACCGTCGTGCCCGCGGTGCCGGCCGGCGCGGTGACCGTGACCTCATGGGTCGAACCGCAGTCCAGTAGCGCCTGGGCGTTGGTGAACGTCGCGGCAGGCGTAGTTCCGAAGAACACGCCAGTCACGCAGCCGAGGTTCGAGCCGAAGATGTGGACCTCGTTGCCGCCGGCCGCCGGACCGGAATCTGCCCTGAGCCTGCGCACCACCGGCTTGCCCGGCGGGTACAGGATGTAGACATCTCCCGGGTCGGCGTAGTTGCTCGAGCACCCGGTCACGCTGCACACCCACACTTCGACCAGCGCCGGGTTCTGCTGCACGGTCCGCGTGCTGATGCGCCCGTCGCCGTTAATCGTGTAGCGGTACTGCGTGCCCGCCGAGAACGGCGAGACCAGATCGGAGTACACGATCGGACCGAAGGCCTGGTCGAAGCCGGCACCCTTGATCGTGACGCGGGTGCCGCCGGTGTCCGCAGAGCCCGGCAGCTTGCCGACCGCCGTGAGCACCGAGCTCACATCGGGCGTCCCGGCGAAGATCACCAGCTTTTTGCCCGACACGCCGGCCACCGTGTACATCCGGACCGGCAATGAGGTCGGCTCCGTGGTCAGTTCCGCCGTGCCGGGGGCGAATACCTGGACCTCGGTGCCGGTGACGTAGAGGGTGTTGAAGTCCTCCGACGACTGCTGTCCCGGGTCACCGAAGTCGGTCGCCAGGAGCCCAAGCTCGTCCAGACCACGGCCCTTGATAGTGAGCTCCGTGCCGCCGTACTCGCTGGCCAGGGACGACGGGTTCGCCAGTGAGGTGGAAACCGAGGTAATAGTCGGCTTCGGTAGGTAATCGAACTCGGTGGCACCCGGTGCCACCTCGCAGTGGCAGTGGCGCGGCGCCGTGATCACGGCCATCGGAGAAGGTGCCGGCAGCAGGCCCTCCAGCGGCCTCAGTATCTTGCCGGTTGCGCTGGTGCCGTGGGCGTTAGTGACCCGGACCTGCACCTGACAGATATCCGTGGTCGGCGTCTCGCCCTTGACGCTCGGCGCGCAGCTCACCTTGCTCGAGTACCTGCCCGGCGTGGCGACGATCTCATCCGGGGTCACCACCTTGAACTTGGCCGCCTTGACGCCGCCGAAGGTGACTCCGGTAGCGCCGGTGAAGCCGGCTCCGTAGATCCGCACCGGGCCTGGCTTCGTCTCCGACCCGCCGTTCGGCCCCATGCCGGTCACGGCAGGCACCGAACCAGAACTGCTGTGGTCGACGTACTGCAGCGTTGCCACCGCGCTTAGCCGACTGGACTGACCCTGGTCGCTGGTCACGACGATCTCAGCCGGGCCCGCTCCGTCCTGCGGAACTGGTGAGCTCGTCGGCCGGGTGTCGCGGGCATCGGGAAGGGTTGCGACGATCACGGTGCCGCTCTTCACGGTGAACTTCGCAGGCTTCAGGGTCGTCGTGCCGACCTGGATGGCCGACACGTCTGGCTTGCCGCCGGACGTGAATCCGTGGCCGGTGATAGTTACCTTGCCGCCCTTGACCGACAGCGCCTCGGGATTCAGGCCGGTGACTGCCGGACCGGACGTCGACGCGGCGAGGCTGCACATGTCGGCGGCCAGGCCGGCCGTGCCGCCGGAGCCGGTCAGCTGCGGAGAGCCGAGGCCGGAGGCCATGTCGTAACCCTTGGTGGCCGGGAAGACCATGCCGTTGTCCAGGCCGTAGATGTCGTTGTTGCCCTTGGCGATGTCGTTGAACGACGCGGCGTATGTCGTCGGGTTCGAGGCGACGCCGTAGAGCAACGGGCTGGCGAATCCGACGCCGCTCTTCGTGACCGGGTTCGCCTGGCACGTCGGCGACGCGTTCACGTCGGCCAGCAACGCAGCCCAGATTGGGGTGGCCGACGAGGTCCCGCCGATGGTAGTCCAGCCGCCGAACACACTGGCGTAGATGGTGACGGCGCCGGTGAACTCGTCCGCCTGCGCTGACACATCCGGGACGAGGCGGCACGGCGTGCTTGCGGTTGCCCCGGCCACGAAGTTCTGGCAGAAGTTCGGGCGGTAGCCGGCCTGCGTCTCGACCTGGTCCGCATCCTTATAGGCGGTGCTGCCGGGTAGCGCGATCCCCGGCACCCGTGCGTCGCGCTGCCAGCTCGGGCTGACCCACGACTGGGAAATGCCGCCGCCGCCAGCGCCCCACTCGGCGCCGTCATTCCACACTTGCTCCTGCGGCGGCTGGGTGGCGGCATTGTTGATGGTGGTGCCGCCGACCGAGATCACGTACGGCTGGCTGCCGGGGTCGAGCACCGAGAGCGGGTTCTGGCCGGTGGGCGGCTCCGCTGCGCGGAATTCGTTGCACGAGTCGTCGCCGGTGTCGCCTGCCGCTGCGAACACTGACTGCCCCTGTGCCGCTGCCTGCTCGAACAGCTCGTTCTCGGTCTGCTGGACACCGGGCGCGCCGAGCTGCATGCCTTGCTCGCACAGGCCCCAGCTGGTCGTGATGACCTGGTCTTTGTCAGTGTTGATGATCGCGGCGTACTCGTCGACGCCATCGATGAAGCTGTTCGGCGCCTCATACACGTCGATTCGAGCACCTGGTGCCATTGCCGAGACATCCTGGATGTCCAGCACGGATTCTCCGCTGCCAGTACCCGCGGGCTCACCGCCGTCTACGTTGACCTGGTGCAGGCGCGTAGCCATCTGCGCCGCTGCGGAGGCACCGAAGTAGCAGGTGTCGAACGTCTCGATGTCCGACTTCAGGAACGGCTCGAGCTCGTACACCGCGATGCTCTGCCCGGCGCCGAAGTCGCCGGTCCCGTATAGGCCGAACGCACCGTAGGCCCGCGCGATCTGATCGTCGGTCAGGCCGCCGTATTCCTGCGCGGCGGCTTGCGCGCCGCTGCACGCATCGGGTGCGCCAGGCGGGAACGCCGCGCTAGCGCCCGCAGCGGTCTTGGCTGCCGGGTGAGCTGCATTCTTCGCACTGCGGACGACCGGAACGGCCTGTGCCCGCACGAGGTTGTCCAGGCCGATGACTGCGGTGACATGAGCGGCAATCGAGGCCGGGACTTTGATGGCGCTCGTCGTCGCCTGGCCAGCGGAGCCGTTCGCGAGCCGGTACGCCTGAAGCCCGGTGCCGAAAGCCTTCTCGACGCGCTGCGCGGTGCCGGAGAACCGGACCAGCAGTCCGTCGCTTGCGATGCCCGTCACGGTGAGCCCGTCAGCATGCAGCTGTGACCGGACAGCGGCAATCGTCGCACTCGCCGGCCCGAACCGGGAGGCGAATGCCCCGGCCGCCAGGTAGTGGTGGAATTCAGCCGACTTCGGCGTGGTCACCCCGGCGATGAAGTTCGTCAGCGCTGCCGCGTTCCTCGGCTGCAGGACGAGCGTCCCGCGCACGGTCGCGGTGGGTTTCACTGCCCCGAGGCTTCTCGCGCCCGCCGGCACGCGCGGCGCCGAAGTCACCGCCCGCATGGCCGGCTTGCTCGCCGCCGGAGCTGCGGTCGCCGAGCCAGCTGACCCGATCAGGAACATTGCCGTCGACATCGACGCGACGGAGCACGCCACGACGAACCGTTTCATCCGCTCTCCCCGAAATGGGCGTCAGGTAGCCGCGAAGGACGTTACTGATGCGCCAGTTGGAATACAAGTAAAAGCAGATCACGGATTGAAAGCGGCGATTGGCGTTGCTGTAACGCTCGATATCGGTCCGTCCACTCAGGCCAGCGAGCGGGCAACCTCCTCGAGATGGCTCATCGACTCCTGCATGCCGCCTTCCATGCCTGAGTTGACGTGCGCGTCGCGGTTTTCCCTGGTCTGGTGCTGCACGAGTACAGACAGCGTGGTGCGGCCGTCCCGGTCGGTGAATGTCACCGTGCTCACGGCCGCGGCGTCCGGCATGCCCTCGAATACCTCGGTGCACACGATGCGCTCGGCTGGCACGATCTCCTGGTACTCGCCGTGGAACGCGACCTCGAAGCCGCCGCTCGCGGTCATCACGTAGCGCCATCTGCCGCCGGGCCGCAGGTCGACCTCCGCGGAAGTAACCTCGCCGCGGTCCCCGGCCCACCATCGCTTGATCAGCTCCGGGGTCGTCCACGCGCGGTAGACCAGATGGGGCGGGGCATCGAATTCCCTGGTGATGAGAATCTGCGTGTCGGAGGGGAGCGTCACCACCGCGCGTGAGTTACCGGTCATCGTGATCTCCGTCCTGAGTGCTCTCGGGGGTTACCTGCGCTAGCTCAGCCAGCACGCTGTCCATTCGGGCGAAGCGCTCGGACCAAAGGCCCTCGAAGTCCTTCACCCAGTCGTAGATCGGTTTGAGCGCCACGCCATTGAGCCGGTACAGGCGCTGCCGTCCCTGGTCTCGCGCCGCCACCAGACCCACCTCCCGCAGCACGCGAAGGTGCTTAGAAACCAGGGGCTGCGGCAGGCCGAGCAATATGACGAGATCGCCGACGGAGCGCTCGCCCGCCGCTACGGCATCGATGATCTGCCGTCGCCGTGGCTCGGATACCGCATTAAACGCGTCGGTTGTCGTCGCCGCTCGTGCCATGGCGCAATCATATGCCCATATGGGCATGTGTCAAGCGCAGGCCCGGACGAGGCGGCCGTCGGACCTTTCGGTCAGCCAGCGGCGGGCCCGTAATCGGCCGAGCCGTCGGCTACCCGGGTGGTGGTGCCGGCAACGACGGCTGCTGCCGCGTCGGCAAGGACCGCTTCGGCGGCATCGGCCACTGCCACGGCATCGGCCGCTGCGGCTTCGGCGGCCGCTGCCGCGCCCGGAACCGCGTGATCGGCCTCTGGCCACGGCGCCGCACCGACAGCGGTCAGTGCGTCCAGCGCTAGCGAGAGTTTCTCGTAGACGAATAGCACCGGGCCGCCGGCCGCCAGCTCAACAGCGGCGCGCAGCGCGTCTGCCGGGTTCTCGGCTACCGAGCACCTGATTCCCGGCCGCGCCGACCGCAGCGCCGAGCCGAGGAGCTCTTGCATCTGACCGGCCAGGCGACCGCGCTTGTCGCTGTCCTCGTACAGCACGACGGTGCCGAACCAGGCTGCGATCGCTTCGGCGGTCTTTATCAGCAGGTCATCGCGCCGGTCGCCAGGCAGCGTGACGGCTGCCACTGGCGCGCCGCCGAAGGCCTCACGGACGAAGCTGCCGGTCGCGTGCAGCGCGGCAGCATTGTGGCCGTAGTCGACGATGATCGGGCTGGATCCAGCGCGGAAAACGTTGCCGCGGCCAGGGTTATCTGTTGCCGGACAGAAGGTCTTGAGTGCGTCGCAGACGTCCGGGACGCCGACGCCCGCTGCGCGGGCTGCCGCAACCGCCGCAAGCGCATTCGCGACCACGTGGGCGGCGCGGCCGCCGAATGCGCCCGGCAGGTCCGCCACGGCGAGCAGCGCGCGCTGCTCGCCGCCCTCGGTCTCGGTCAGCGCCCCGTCGATCACCTCGTAGCAGGTCCCGCCAGCCGCCTTGTGCCGTTCGATGACCTCGTTGCCAGGCGTCAAGCTGAAGTATCTGATCACCGGCGTACGCACGAGCACGGCCGGCCGGCTGGCCAGGCCGGCGGTGAGCGGGTCGTCGGCATTGAGGACGACAGATCCGCCCTCCCGGATCTCCTCCGCGACCAGGGCCTTGACGTGGACTAGTTCCTCGATGCTGTCGATCCCGTCGTCGCCGAGATGGTCGGCGGTGATGTTAGTCACGACACCGACGTCGGCCTGGTCATAACCGAGCCCGCGCCGGACGATGCCGCCGCGCGCGGTCTCGAGTACCGCTGCCTCGACACTCGGGTCGTCCAGCACCATCTCGGCCGACCGCGGTCCGGACGCGTCGGCGGCGTAGACCAGCTCGCCACCGACAAAGACGCCGTCCGTGCACGCCAGCCCAACCCGCGAGCCCGCCTGCCGCAGCAAGTGCCCGATCATGCGCGCAGTCGTCGTCTTGCCGTTGGTCCCGGTAACTGAGATCACCGGGATCCGAGCGGACTGGCCGGCCGGGTACATACTGTCGACCACGGCTGCGGCCACGTCCTGTGCTGCGCCCTCGGCCGGGGCCAGGTGCATCCGCAGGCCCGGGCAAGCGTTGAGCTCAAGCACGGCGCAAGGCTGAGCCGGGCCCTGCCCTGAGCGATCCCGCAGCGGTGCCCCGATGTTCGCGAGCCGCAGGTCGATCCCGCAGACGTCAATGCCTGCCGCGGCGGCCGCCCTGCGGCACATGCCCGCTATCTCCGGGTGCACGGTGTCGGTGACGTCCTTGCTGGTCCCGCCGGTGGACAAGTTGGCGTTGCGACGGAGCGTCACTGCCTGACCGTCGGCAAGTACCGAATGCTCGTCCAGTCCCATCGAGTGCAGATGACTCAGCGCTTCCGCATCGAGCTTGATGCGGGTGAGCTCGCGCGAGTGACCATGGCCGCGTCGCGGGTCAGCGTTGGCGGCCGCGACCAGCTGGCCGATTGTTCGCGCGCCGTCGCCGGTCACCGCCGCCGGGCGCAGCTGAGCAGCAGCGGCTATCTGGCCGTCGACAACGAGTACCCGGTAGTCAGTTCCCGGCACGAGCGCTTCGATCAGCACGGCATCGCTGATGGTGGACGCCTTTGCGTAGGCTGCGGCAGCTTCGGCCGCGGAGCGCACGCCGATGGTCAGGTTCGCACCCTGACTGCCGCCAAGTGGCTTTACCACGACGGGGCCGCCGAGCTTGGCGAGTGCCGCCGCAGCCTCCTCGGCGGACCGCGCCACGACGCCGTCCACGACCGGGATGCCGGCTGCGGCAAGCACCTGTTTCGACAGCTGCTTGTCGGCAGCGATGTCAACGCCAACCGCGGAGGTCGTGCTGGTCAGCGCTGCCCATGCCAGCTTGCGGTGACGACCGTAGCCGAGCCGCAGCAGGCTCAGGCTGCCCACCCGGCGGACCGGGATGCCGCGCTGCCGGGCTGCCGATGCTATCGCGGCGGTGCTGACCCCGAGCCGCTCTCGCTCGCAGGCCTCCCTGATCCGGTCGAGCTCGCCCGTGAAGCGCGGTGCCAGTTCGCCGAGCACGTCATGGACGACGTCGACGGCCAGCCGCAGCAACTCGCCGGGGACCGCCGAGTCGGCTGGCTCGTCCTGCGCGGATTCGGTCATCACGTCGTAGCGGCCGTCCGCGCCCGCCCACATGGTCCGGCCCAGGTTTACCTTGCGCCCGGCTAGGCCGGATAGCTCCAGCGCCACATGCTCGGTCACGTGACCGAAGTAGGTGCCGCGGGCCATGGCATCCAGGAAGCCGCCCGGCCGGCCGGCTGCGCAGTGGTGGGTGGCCAGGCCGGGCAGCAATGCCGTGAGCCGGGCTGCGAATCCAGCGAAGTCCGTTGTCTCCTTGCCAGTCAATTCGTCCAGTTCCAGTCTCGCGATGGTTACCGGGCTGGCACTGAACACGTTCGGCCCGCTCAGGTAGCGCAGGTTAATGAATCGCATGGCGTCGGTTTCCTTTGCGGTCTGATGGCATGGCTGCGGCAGCGGCCGAACTGTCCGGGAGTCAGTACCGGTTGTGCGCGGGTCCGATGGCCGGCATCCGCGAACCGAAGTGGAAGAGGCAGCCAGCCGGCAGCAGGTGCAGCCGTACGCCGAAAAGGGTGATGGGGTCGCAGTCACCGGCCGCATGAACGACGGTGGCATCCTCGGCGTCGACCACCGTCGCGACGCCGCTGCCGATCACCTCGAAGCCGTCGCCGTCAATCAGCACGCCGGTGTTCTCGTCCAGCCCGATGCCGAGGTGCTCTGGATCAAGGGCGACCGCGCTCAGTAGCCGGGGCAGCCGCCCGCGCTCACCGAAATGCATGTCGATCAGGGCTTGCGGCACCAGCCCGAGGCCGGGGCCGGTGCGTACGGCAGCCGCCGACACTTCGGAACCGGCGCCGCCAAGGATCATGGTGCGACCCAGCGCGGTAGCGCCAGCGCTAGTACCGCCGACTATGAGGCCGTCGCTGAGGCGCTGCGAGATGATGTCGTTGGTCCGCGAACCGACCAGGGTGCGGAGCTTGGCCTGGTCGCCGCCGCTGAAGAAGACACCGGTAGCGGCGGAAAGCAGTTCGGCGGCCGCGTCGCCGTCGGCGTCCCCGCGGCCCCGGAGCCTCAGTTCCCTGGTGTGCTCGACACCGAGCTTGCTGAAGACTCGCTCGTAGTCGTCCAGCACCTCTTCCGGCACGTCGCTGGCGGTAGTAACGAGCACTAGCCGGGCTTGGTCGCCACCGCACAGTTCGACGAACCGCTCGAGCAGCCCAGCCCCGCAGCAACGGTCCTCAGCACCGCCGATGATGAGCAGCTGACCTGGAGGTCCCCCGTCGTCCACGTCCTCCGCCCTCGCCCTGGACCGAGCGGTCCACGACGCAGTGTTACCCGGCGTTACTCAGCGTCAACCATGGGGGTAGGGCAGCCGACGACGGCTGGGTCGATCAGGCCACTAGCGGGCGCCGGACGGCTGGGCCTCCGATGACGGGCGGGCACCGCGACGCGGTGCCGACCTCGGCCTCGACAACTCATCGGGCAACTGCAGCAGCGGGTTCGTCGCGCTCGCGACGACGTCGCCGGCGATGTCGATGACCTTACGGCCGCGGCTCCGAGCTGCTTCCCTCAGCTGCTCGAACGCCTGCCTGGGCTTGATGCGGTGCCGCTCGGCAAGCACGCCTATCGCCTGCTCGACCCGGATGCGGGTGGCCAGTGCGTGCTCAAGCTGGCTGACCGTGGCGCGGAGCCGTCCCGCCTCACTCGCCAGACCGGACTGACCGGACGGCTTCGCCGTCGTCATCAGGGCCGCGCCGCTCTCGGCTGCCAGCAGATCGGCCAAGACCATTGCGCAGGTCAGGTCGGGCAGGTCGTCACTGCCGACCCGCCAGCCGTCCTTCGTGCGCCGCACCACCGGCTCGTCCTGAACGAACGCGGCAACCGCCGCAATATCCGGCAGTGTGACGTCGGCCACCTGGCTGTACGCCACACTCGGCTGACTGCCGCCGTCAGCGAGGCCAGCGGCAGCCGCGGCTGTGCCTGCCGGGAATGCCGTAACTGGCTCTGGCGAGGTGGTCCCGCCCAGCGTGACCTGGGCAGCTGCCTTGGCCGGACTCGCGTGCCGACCGCGCTTGCGTGTCACCGGGTACCAGCTAGCTCGCCGAGGCGCTGCTTGATGTCGGCTACCGACGGGTTGGTCAGCGCGCTGCCATCGGGGAACACCACAGTGGGAACGGTCTGGCATCCGCCGTTAACCGACATGACGAAGTCGGCGGCCGCGGGGTCCTCCTCGATGTTGACCTCAGCCATCTCGATCCCCTCTGCTGCCAGCTGGCTCTTAAGCCGACGGCAGAACGCGCACCACGTCGTGGTGTACATCGTCAGCGACTGCGGCACTTTGATTCTCCCTCTCGGCCATGCTTCCCCACTAAATTTAAGCTAACGCTGGCGGCCGTCGTGCGCTTCCCGACCCCTCGCAGGCATGCGAAATGCAAGCAAACGGCAAAGGCTTGCAGGGTAGGTGCACTCGGGTGGTTCCTGGCCACCACTGTGACGGACGGGAGAGCGGTCCAGATGGGCGAGCGGCAGGATCCGGCCAGCGGAAAGCCTCCCGCAGCGTCCCTCAGCGGGCCTGAGGCGGTCCTGGCCAGCCTGGATCCCGAGCAGCGCGAGGTTGCCCTGGCCGAGCGGGGCCCCGTCTGCGTGCTAGCTGGAGCTGGGACAGGCAAGACCCGCGCTGTCGCCCATCGCATCGCCTACCTCGCCGCGACCGCGCAAGCTGACCCGGCCCGTGTGCTCGCGGTCACATTCACCACCAGGGCGGCCGGCGAGCTTCGCGGCCGACTGCGCCAGCTCGGCCAGCTCGTGCCGGGGACCGCCCTGGATAAGGTGCAGGCCAGGACTTTCCACTCCGCCGCGCTGCGGCAGCTCACACATTTCTGGCCTGGCACGGTAGGCGGTGCGGCACCGCGCGTGCTGGAATCCAAGATCAGCCTGGTCGCTGAGGCGGCGCGCCGCCTGCGGATCTCCGCTGGCCTGCCTGAACTGAGGGATGCGGCGGGCGAGATCGAGTGGGCCAAAGTGACGCAGGTCAGGCCCGATGAGTACGCCGCTGCTAGCGCCAAAGCCGGGCGCACGCCGCCGCTGGACGCGGTAGCGGTAGCAAGGATCTACGCGGGCTACGAGGAACTGCGCACCGAGCGCCACCTCGTTGACTTCGAGTCGGTGCTCGAGCTGACCGCGGCCATCCTTGCTGAGTACCCGGTCGCTGCCCGTTCCGTTCGGGATAGGTACAGGGCCTTCGTCGTGGACGAATACCAGGACGTCAACCCGCTGCAGAAGCTACTGCTCGACATGTGGCTCGGCGGCCGAGACGAGATCTGCGTCGTTGGTGACCCGCGCCAGACGATCTACTCGTTCACCGGTGCCAGCCCGGCGTACCTGACTGGTTTCCCGGCCGAGTTCCCGGCTGCAACGGTGATCCGGCTGGTGCGCAACTACCGGTCGACTCCCGAGGTCGTCACGCTCGCCAACAAGCTGGTTGCGGCTGCCGCGCGGTCCGGCCCTGGTGCTCTCGTCGCCCAGCGGCCGGCCGGGCCGGCCCCGCGGCTCACTGAGCATCCTGACGAGCCGGACGAGGCAGCCGCCGTGGCTAGGCAGGTGCGGACGTTGCTCAAGGGCGGCACTCCGGCTGCCGAGATCGCCGTGCTGGTCCGCACGAACGCGCAGACTGTGGTGTACGAGCAGGCGCTCACAGAAGCCCGCGTGCCATTCCAGCTGCGCGGCGCCGAGCGGTTCTTCGACCGCGACGAGGTACGTCAGGCGGTCGGGTTGCTGCGGGCCGCTGGCAGGTCTGCCACGGTGACCGATGACCCGGTAGCTGAAGTCAGGGCGATCCTTGCCAGCATCGGCCTGACGGGGCAGCCACCGGCCGGCCGGGGCATCGCGCGCGAGCGCTGGGAGTCGCTAGAAGCGCTGGCGCAGCTCGCTGCCGACTTCTTCGCTGCCAGCCCGCAGGCCGGGCTGCCTGACTTGTCGGCCGAGCTCGCGGCTCGCAGCGCGATCGGGCACGCCCCGGCCATGGCAGGGGTTACGCTCGCCTCGCTCCACTCTGCCAAGGGCCTGGAATGGCAAGCCGTCTTCCTGCCCGGCCTCACCGACGGCACCGTGCCGATCATCTACGCCCAGACCGACGAGGCAGTCGAAGAAGAACGGCGGCTGCTCTATGTCGGCATTACCAGGGCACGGGAGTGCCTCTATCTCTCCTGGGCGCTCTCGAGGGCGCCCGGCGGGCGCCGGACGCGAAAGCCGTCGAGGTTTCTCGCAGACCTCGCCGCCGGGCGGGCGCCGCGCGGCGGTGAACGCGCGGCGGCTGGCAGCAAGCAACGAGCGGGACGCGCCGGATCGCCTGGCGACGGGCCACGCGCCGGTGCCGCCAGCCCGGATCCGGGCGACCCGCTTTTCGGCCGTCTCAGGGAATGGCGGCTGGCGGTCAGCAAGGAGCAGGGTGTGCCGGCTTACGTCGTCTTCTCGGACGCCACCTTGCAGGCGATCGCGGTGTCGCGGCCGGCCAGCCGCGCTGAGCTGGCTGGCGTCCCCGGTGTAGGCGCAGTGAAGCTCGATAGGTACGGTGCCGCAGTGCTCGAACTATGCGCCGCGCCGTCGCCGGACCCTGGCAGCCAGGTGGCGCCATGACGAAGGCGCTCGACGAGGTCATCGGCCTGCTGGACCTAGAGCAGATCGAGCAGGACATCTTCCGCGGTGACAGTCCGGTGGGCGAGCGCCGGCAGCGAGTATTCGGCGGCCAGGTGGCGGGCCAGGCACTTGTCGCCGCAGGCCGCACGGTGCCGGCCGACCGGCCTGTGCACTCGCTGCACGCGTACTTCATCCGGCCCGGCGACCCGGCAGTCCCGCTGGTCTACATCGTGGAGCGGGTTCGCGACGGACGGTCTTTCACTACGCGCCGGGTCACTACTGTCCAGCACGGCCAGGCGATCTTCACGCTGTCCGCGTCGTTCCACGGCAACGAGCCCGGACTCGAGCACGCCGATTCCATGCCAGCGGTTCCAGGCCCGGAGGAAGTTGAGCCCACCGCCGACCGGCTGCGCCGGCTGCGCGGTCCATCGGCCGAGGAATACTCCTGGCGCAGCCCGATCGACATCAGGTACGTCGGGCCGCTCGCCGCTGAGGCCGCACTCGACCGGTCGCTGATCTCCTCGCGCACCGTGGTCTGGCTACGGGCCGACGGCGACCTGCCCGACGATCCGCTGTTGCATGTCTGCCTGATGACCTACGCCTCCGATATGACGCTGCTGGACACGGTGCTGCTAGCGCACGGGGTGTCGTGGAGTGACGGGCTGATCTCAGGCGCGAGCCTTGATCATGCGATGTGGTTCCACCGCCCGTTCCGGGCTGATCAGTGGCTCCTGTATGTCCAGGACTCGCCGATCGCTAGCGGCGCCAGAGGTCTAGCCAGGGGCGAGGTTTACACCCGCGAGGGAGAACTCGTCGTGTCCGTGGTGCAGGAGGGACTGCTGCGCCCGCGCCAGCCCGGCTGATGCGTGAGTGATCTTCTTTGGTAACGGGTAAGCAGCAGCCGGGCTACAAAGAAGTCGCAGGTAGAAAAAGAGTTGCCCGGCCCGCGGGCACTTACGTAGGCTTCTCCTTGTTCGCCCTGCCGATCTATCGTGCCCGAGAGGAGGTGCCCGGATGTTGAACTTCAGAATCGCCGACGTGGATGCCACGCCGGCTGCCATGCGGCCGCTCGCCGGTTCCGGCGCGGGCGCCTTCACCTGTGATGGCGCGTGGGACGGCACTTCCGCCGACCAGTTTGCCGCTGTGCTGGCCTTGCCGCGCATCCGGCCTCCCTTCGCTGTCGGTCCGCAAGTTCAGGCGCGGACGGCTGACGCCTACGGCAGCGGCTACCAGGGGAGCACTGTGCGTATCGGCGCTCTGGGCAGCGGCGGCAGCTCCAAGCAGCACAACCAGATGACCCGCATTTTCCCGGTCGCCCCGGGTGGAGTGGGTCCGCATCCGGCGAGGGAACCGGATCCGGTCTAGCAAAGACCGGCCAGATCCCCTCCAGGCCGCGGACCCGACAAAGGGTCCGCGGCCTTCGTTATGTGAGGCCACAGATTGTCAGAGGCGTGAGAGATGCTCGACGAGTAGTGGAGAGGGGATGGCACCGATGCAGTGGCCCGGCACAACTGGCGTGCTGGAAGGACTAGCTGAGGTTTCCGACAGCGCGGGGCTCAGCAACCAGGCATTCGACGGACAGGCGTTTGTCAGCGCTGAGCTGCCGTGCAGGGATGACCCGGAGCTGTTCTTCGCGGAGTCACCGGATGATGTCGAGTTCGCGAAGTCGCTGTGCGGCAGCTGCGCGATGAGGATGGTCTGCCTTGCCGGGGCCATCGCACGCGCGGAGCCATGGGGCGTCTGGGGCGGCGAGTTGTTCCTGCGAGGCGAGATCGTCCCGCGCAAGCGACCACGGGGACGTCCGCGTAAAGACGCGGTTGCGGCCTGACAGAAGGCCGGTGCCGCACTGAACCGACGACGACGATGGGATAGGTGCGACCGTGCGTATACAAGCCGAGCTGGCACGCGAGCGGCAGCATGGCCTGCTCGCCAGCGCCGTTGCGCAGCGGGAAGTGCAGCGGGCGCAGCTCTACAAGAGGATCTCCCGGCAGGCTGAGCGGGCCGAGCGGCGGCAGCTCAGTCAGCGTGATCAGGCCATCAGGCTGAGGGGCCGGCTCAAGCAGCTCGAGTCTGCCAACTAGCCGATAGGCCTTCATCGGGGCCCGGGAAGCTAACAGGCTTCCCGGGCCCCGATGGTTTTCGGGGTCCGCTGCGTGGTCTTGGCGCTTTCGCCATCCGGGGCTAGATCGATGCTCGGCGCGTATCCCGGTATCCAGCGCAGTACTTCGGCCCGGAACTCTCCGGTGCACCCGAGCTGGCATAGCACCCCGATGCCAGCGGTTGAGACCCGGTGAATCAGCACGTATGAAGGCGGCAGGTTAAACCGCCGGGCGACGCCGGCTGCCCGGATATCGGTCATGCGCGCGGCTTCGACTCGCATCCACTCCCGGTTGAAGGCGAAGGTGTCGCTTCGTGACGGGTCGGCCAGCGGCGCAAGAAACGCGTGCAGCTCAGTGAGATCGATGGTCACACCGGGACGAAGGAAGCCGTGGTCCCGGAGGTCCTGCTCGACCTGCGCTATTTCACCGTCATTGTGCATGAGCCAGAGCAGCCGGCCGAATATGAGCGGCAACCCGTCGGGGAGCCGGTCGACCGCGCCGAAGTCGAGCACGCCCAGCCGCCCGTCGGGCAGCAGCCGGAAGTTGCCCGGATGCGGATCGGCGTGCAGGAGGCCTGCTCTGGCCGGCCCCGAGAACAGGAACCTGACCAGAAGGATGCCCGCAGCGTCCCGCTGGTCCTGCGTTCCGGACGCGATGATCTCTGCGAGCGGAACGCCATCCATCCACTCGCTGACGAGTACGTGATCGGTGGCCATCACCACCTGCGGAATGACGATGTCCGGATCGTCGGCGAACGCGGCTGCGAACGCCTGCTGCGATGCGCCCTCTAGCCGGTAGTCGAGTTCCTCCACGACCCTGGCTCGCAACTCGTCGAGCATGGGCTTCACCTCAAGCCCTGGCATGAGCACGCCGAACAGCCTGCCTACCCGGCTGAGCTGGGTGAAATCGTTGCTGAGCGCGCGGCCGGCGCCCAGGTACTGGATCTTGACAGCGACCTGGCGGCCGTCATGCCAGACGGCGCGGTGTACTTGCCCGATCGACGCGGCAGCGGCGGGCTCGTCACCGAACTCCGCGAAATGCGTGCGCCAGTCAGCGCCGAGGTCCCTCTCCAGTACCCGGTGCACCGCTGCGGCCGGCAGCGGCGGCGCCGATTCCTGCAGCCTGGTCAGTGTCGAGCGATACGGGCCGGCGATCTCCGGCGGCAGCGCAGCCTCGAAAATCGACAGCGCCTGGCCGAGCTTCAGCGCGCCGCCCTTGAGCTCACCGAGGACCCGGAAGACTTGTTCCGCAGTCCGCTGCTGCAGTTCCTGCGCGACGATCTCGGCCGGCCTGCCACCGAGTCGCTTGCCGAGCCCGAGCGCTGCCCGGCCGGCCACTCCTACCGGCAGCGAGGCCAGCTTGGCCGTCCTGACAACAGCGCGCTGCGGCAGATCGCTCATGATCTCCATTGTCGGCCACGCCGGGCTGCGCTTCTACCGGCAGTCGTCAGGCAGGCCGCTAACGCAGCCTGGCCAATCCACCATGCCGGGCCAGCACTGGCAAATGCAGCACCGGCGAACCGCGGGCAGCCCCGGCCCGTTAACGGCGGTGAAGGCTTCATCTAGCCTGCTGATCGCCGGGTTTCCTGGAGGAGCGCATTCATGATCAACCGACTGCTCGTCGCCGTGGGCACTGTTGTCACAGTGGCCGGAATCATATTTGCGCTGCAAGGATTCGGCGTCGTCGGGGGAAGCGTGATGACCGGCAGTTCAGTCTGGGCGGCACTCGGACCGATCATCGCGGCGGCTGGGCTGCTAGCTGTCGCCGCAGGGGTCCGGCGACAGCGCTCGTCCGGCAGGACCCGCAGCTAGCCGGCCTACCCCAGCTGACCCGGTGCTAGCTGAACCGCTACTAGCCAGCAACATAACTTCCGCAGGTGCAGGCAGGATGCGGCGGCCAGCTCCGGCGTCGCCACTGCCAGGACGGCAGCACGAGTTCCAGCGTGGCGCTGGCTGTCGCCTGTGCTAGCAGCGAGCGGTCGGCGAAGGCGACTGCCTGCGCGGCCGCCTGGCCCGCCACCGTTGTGGCCAGGACAGCATCGCACCCGGGCGGATTCGCGGTGCGCTCGGTCAGCTGGGCAAGAATGAGCGGCCATGCCGGATCTCGCTGCGCCCTTGCCAGGTCTATGCAGCGGAGGCAAGCAGTGACACCTGGTTGCACGAGCGGTCCCACCACGCCGATGGCCTCATCTGCATAGACCGAAAGGTACCGCTGCCGTCGGCGCAGTAACTCGGCCGTTTCGACGGGGGACCGCCGTCCGACGAGCACGGTCAAGTCGGCCTGCCTGGCTTGCTCACCTCGCCAGGCGGCCGCGAGCCCTGAGCGGGTCAGCAGGTCGGCGAGGAGCTCGGCAAGAAGACCGTGCCCGGATACCTGCACGGTGCACGACGACCGCCGGGCGAGCCGGCCCGCGCCGCCGTCACTGTCCTGCTCAGCAACCGAGGCTGTGGCGAGCGCCGGCAGCAGTTGCTCGCGCAACTCCGGCGGCAGCGCGCGCAGCGCACCGGACGGGAAGTCGACGACTGCGCCAGCTGCCGCGAGCAGTCCGATGATCCGCTCAGCAACGGCCGCCGGCACGCCGCGCCGGCTCGCCTCGGCGATGCACTGGTCCCGGTCTCGGCTGCCGTCAAGCAACCGGATGACGTCGGCTGCCCCGCTCATGCCAGAGATTGCCACCGCGCGGCGGGGGTCGATACCGATCTGCACGGTGTCCTGGTCGCGCCACAGCGGCAGCAGCCCTGGCCTCAATGCCGGTTTCACAGGGGCGACAGTGCCACGATGGACTGACATTCCGCTGCCGCGACGAATGGCGGGCTCGCAAAGCTCCCGGGACCAGCCCGCCCGCCCCCCTTCCCCAGAAGCAGCGGACGGGGCCTGGTCCCGGGCAACCCTTGGCCTGCGAAGTTAGGCCCGGCCAGTCGGCTGGTCAAGGCCGGTCTGTGGACATTGGTGTGCGAATCGTGGGGACTGCGTGGCGTGTCGCTGTGGACAACCCCGCGCAAGGCTGTGCATTTCCCCGGCCGGAGCCGGATGACAGCCTTCTGAGCTGCCATAAGAGCGTCCACTTGCTGTGGACGCAGATTCCCTGCGCTAAGTCGGCGGCGGCGAGCCGGTGTCGCCGTCCTCAGGCTCGGAGCCAGCCGGATCCTCCGGGGTGCCCGGTTCGCCCGCCGCGTTGTCCAGATCGGAGATATCCAGCTCTGGCCTGCCGCGCAGGAAACCGTCGGGGTCGTCGAAGTCGTCAGCGGTCGGCAGCAAATCGGGGTGAGACCAGATCCTGTCCCGGCCGGGCACGCCGCGCTCAGTGGTCAGACTCTGCCAGATCGCCGCAGCCTCGCGGAGCCGACGGGGCCGGAGTTCGAGGCCCACCAGCGTCGCGAACGTTCGCTCGGCCGGTCCGCCCGTGGCCCGGCGGCGCCTGGTCGCCTCGGCGAGTGCCTCTGCCTGGGGCAGCCGATCGGCTGCTGCCGCCGCGACGACCGTGGAAACCCAGCCTTCTACCAGGGCAAGCACGGTCTCCAGCCGGGAAAGCGCAGCCTTCTGCTCGGGGGTGTCCTCAGGCTGGAACAACGCGGCACCGGATAGCACCTCGCTGAGGGCTTCCGGATTGGCCGGGTCGATTTGCGGCATGGCGTCGCGAAGCGCAGAGGCATCGACCTTGATGCCGCGCGCGTAGTCCTCGACAGCTCCGAGCAGCCTCGCTCGCAGCCACGGCACATGGCCGAAGAGCCGGTGATGAGCGGCTTCCCGCAGCGCGATGAACAGCCGTACCTCGTCCGGGTCCACCGACAAGCCGGCGCCGAAAGCCGTGACGCCCGCCGGGAGCAGAGCCGCGGTTCCTGGCGGGCCGAGCGGCAGGCCGACATCTGTCGAGCTGACGACCTCCTCGGCCAGCGCGCCGACCGCCGCGCCCGTCTGGCCGCCGACCATCATTCCGCCGATCCGGCGCATCATCCCGCCAAGACCGCCTAGGCCGCCGAGCCCGCCCAGCATCGCCTGCATCTCCGGCGGCAGGTCTCCGGCAAGCTCCGCCGGATCGCTGCTGATAAGACTGCTCATTGCGTCGACCGCCCGGGCGGCGATCGGGTCGCACAGCTTCGACCAGACGGGCAGCGTCGCTTCCACCCACTCCGACCTGCTCCATGCCTGCGACGTCAGGATGCCGCTCGGGAACTCGGTCGTATCTTCCAGCCACAGGTCTGCCAGCCGCAGCGCTTCGACGACCTTGTTGCGGTCGGGCTCGAGGATGCTGGCGTCGCCTTTCTGGGCAACGGTCTGGCGGGCGATGTTCTTGGCCAGGTCCCAGTTCACCGGGCCGCCCTGCCAGGACATGAGGTCAGCAAACTGGCGGAGCGCATCAGCGAATTGCTGCGGGTCGCCCAGCGGGCCTAGCGGTCCAGCGCCGCCAAAGGGTCCGAGCGGGCCGCCGCCAGTGCCGCCGGAACCGGTGCCGCCAGGTCCGCTCGGGTCATCGCCGGAGCCGGCGCCCGGACCGAAGCCGAAGGGAGGTTCAGTCATCTGCCCGGCCTCTCAGGCAGGATGGAAGGGTCCACACTCGCCAAGCTATCCCAGGAGCGATCCGCAGTGAGCAACCGAGTAGCCCGGGTTCGCCACGAGCGCAGCCGCGGCGCGCCCTCGGGAGCTCCCGTCGTCGCGGTAACCGGGGCGGCTCGCGGCCTCGGCGAGGCGCTGACTGCCCGCCTTGCGACGTCCGAACTGATCGGGCGGGTGGTGGCAATTGACGAGAGCAGGGGCGATGTCGGCGGAGTCACCTGGCGGATCGTCGACGTCCGCGATCCTGCGCTGGCCGGGCGGCTGGCTGACGTCGACGTCATCGTGCACACGGACGTCGACCTGTCTCCTGATACCGACGCCAGGGCGAGGCGCGCGTTCAACGTGCGCGGCGCCCAGACTGTCCTCACCGCTGCTGCTGCGGTCGGCGGCGTCAGCCGTGTTGTGCTGGTGACCAGTGCCATGGTCTATGGGGCCCAGCCGGACAATCCGGTGCCGCTCCCCGAAGATGCGCCGCTGAGCGCGGACTCAGACGGGAGCGTGGTCGGGGACTTGCTGGAGATCGAGCACCTGGCCGAACGGTCGTCGCGCGCCTATCCGGGCCTGCAGGTGTGCATCGCCCGCCCGGCAGCGCTAGTCGGTGTGGGCATCGACACCCTGATCACCAGGCATTTCGAGGCACCCCGCCTGCTCGCGGTCAAAGGCTGCGCCGCTCACTGGCAGTTCTGCCATGTCGACGACCTGGTGTCGGCGCTGGAACTGGCGGCAGCGGGCCAGGTCAGCGGTGCTTTTGCAGTAGGCAGCGACGGCTGGCTGGAGCAGGACGAGCTGGAGGAGATTGCCGGACTGCGCCGGATCGAGCTGCCCGCCGGGCTTACCTTTGCCACCGCGCAGCGACTTCACCGAGCGGGAATCACGCCGGCGCCGGTCACCGACCTGCGCTACGTGGTGTACCCGTGGGTCGTCGACTGCAAGGCACTGCGAGAGGCGGGCTGGCAGCCCAGCCACGACAACGCCGACGCGCTCGGCGTGCTGCTAGAGCAGCGGGCCGGGCATCATGCGGTGGCCGGGCGGAGGCTGGACCGGAAGGATGCGACGATCACCGCCGCAGGCGCGACCGTCGCGGTCATCGGCACCGCGGCCATCGTTCGCCAGGTCCGCAAGCGCCGCCGCGGAACCTGAGCGCGCGGTACCTGACGGGATGTCCGGCCCCGCGCGCGGTGCCTGTAACTTGGCATGGTGACCGTCGTCAGGATGACCGATGTGCGCTCTGAGCCGCTGTCGGTCGATGAGATTCAGGCAGCCGCCGCCGACCCCGCGGCGGGCGCCATCGCGCTGTTCATCGGAACCGTGCGAGATCACGATCACGGACGGGACGTGACAGCCCTGTCCTACAGCGCCCATCCCTCGGCCGGCACTGAGCTCAGCCGGGTCGCGGAGAAGATTGCCGCCAGCTACCCGATCCTCTCCCTAGCTGTCACGCACCGTATCGGCGACCTGCAGATCGGCGACCTGGCGGTCGTCGCGGCTGTCGGAGCGCAGCACCGGGATGTCGCTTTTGCCGCCTGCCACGCGCTGATCGACGAGTTGAAGGCAACGGTGCCGATCTGGAAGCACCAGATCTTCGCTGACGGCGAGAGCGAGTGGGTGAATGGTGCGTAGGGTGCCCGGTCTGCCTGCCTGGGTTCCGGGTAGTCCGCGCCGGCTGGCGACGCTGGTGATCGCGGGGATTTGCGTGCTGGCCGCGCTGGTGGTGGCCGCCGTCGTATCGGTGCCTTATGTGGCGCTGACTCCAGGTCCGACCTTGAACACTCTCGGTAAGCCAGAGGGCACGGAGCTCATCCAGATCAGTGGCGCTCACACCTATCCGACGACCGGCCATCTCAACATGGTGACCGTGTCCTACACCGGCGGGCCAGGAACCGGCTTCAACATCTTCAGCGCGCTCCGCGCCTGGCTGACGCCGAATGACGCGGTCGTGCCGGAGAGCGAGATTTACTCCTCGGGCCAGACTCAGCAGCAGGTGGTGCAGCAAGACACCCAGGAGATGCTGGGATCGCAACAGGACGCTACCGCGGCTGCGCTGTGCTATCTGGGCATCAAGTTCACGACACTCGCTCCGATCCTGGGCACTGCTCCGGGCATGCCAGCCGATGGCGTGCTGCACAGCGGGGAGGACATCACGGCCGTCGACGGCACGCCGATCAGCTGTGACAACAACGTTGTCAGCATGATCAGGGACCGCAAGCCAGGGGCGGACGTGACGCTCACCATCGAGCGCAGCGGAAGCGCCAAGTCCGTGACCCTCGCGACCAAGGACGTTCAGGGTCAGCCCGTAGTGGGCGTCAGCCTGGGCCAGGCGACCTACAAGTTCCCGTTCAGTGTCAAGATCAACTTGTCTGATATCGGCGGGCCTAGCGCCGGGCTGATGTTCGCACTCGGGATCATCGACAAGCTCACCCCGGACAACCTCACGGGCGGCAAGTTCATCGCGGGAACCGGGGAGATCGCGCCGGACGGGCTGATCGAGCCGATCGGTGGTATCCAGCAAAAGATGGCCGGGGCGCGGGCAGCCGGCGCCACGATCTTCCTGACGCCAGCAAGCAACTGCGTCAACACAGTTGGCGCCGTGCCCGCCGGGCTGCGGCTGGTCAGAGTCAACTCACTCAGCCAGGCCGTCAGCGAGCTGCAAGCTATCCGCAGCGGCCGGCCGGTACCGTCCTGCTGACAGTTACCGGGCGCGCCTGCACCGGCCGGCCGCGGCAGATGGCTAGCCTTAGCGCGGGTCCGGCTTGCCCGGCCGGCGGGCCGGACTGAACATCCGGCGGGTTCGGGCTGAACTCCTGGCTTGCCCTCGCTGAACTCGGCGGTGCCGGTGGCCGGGCGCGCCGCCGCTGCGGCGCGTTGCCGCCGCTGAGGGCGTACGCTCGGAGGCAGGGACATCCAGGACAGGGCCGCGGGCTTGCCGCGCGCCAGCGTGACGCGTGCTGGCAGGACGCGCCGGGCCGTTCGGGATTGAGGGGCAGAAAACTAAACCGGACTGCGCGACCGGGATGAACCGGAGCGGAGAACCGGGTTGGACTAGGTGAGCTCAACAGCTGAGGAAGGAGCGGGACTGGTCGTGGCGCCTCGTGTGCTGGTTGACGCGACCGCGGTACCTGCCGACCGTGGTGCGCTTGGCCGATACGTAGACGGCCTGGTCTGCGCCCTCGGCGCGGCTGGCGCCGATCTCGCGGTGGCCTGCCAGCGGGCAGACGAGGAACGTTACGGCCGCCTGGTGCCTAACGCCCGGGTCGTGGCCGGCCCGCCAGCTATCGCGCACCGTCCTGCCAGGCTGGCCTGGGAGCAGAGCGGGCTGCCGCTCGTCGCTCAGCAGGTTGAGGCAGGCGTCATCCATTCCCCGCACTACTCGATGCCGCTGCGGCCAAGCACCCCGGTCGTGGTCACGATCCACGACCTGACCTTCTTCACCGAGCCGGACGCGCACAGCCCGGTCATCGCGACCTTCTACAAGGCCGCGATTCGCACCTCGGCGCGCCGGGCGACGCGAATGATCGTCCCGTCCAAAGCGACCAGGGACGAACTGGTCCGGGTGCTCGCTGCTGATCCGACGCGGATCGACGTGGCGTATCACGGCGTCGATCACAACCTGTTCCACCGGCCCGACGAGCGGCAGCGAAGCCAGGTATCGGATCGCCTCGGCCTGCACGGTAAGGGCTACGTCGCGTACCTCGGCACGCTGGAGCCCCGCAAGAACGTTCCCGCGCTGATCACCGGCTGGGCCGCGGCAGTCGCCGACCTGGCCGATCCGCCTGCCCTGGTCCTTGCCGGGGCCAGCGGCTGGAGCGAGGAGGTCGACGAGGCAGTCGCGAGGGTGCCGGCTCACCTGCATCTGGTCCGGCCGGGTTACCTGCACTTCAACGACCTGCCGGGCTTCTTCGGCGGTGCGCTGGTCGTGGCATTCCCCAGCACGGGCGAGGGCTTCGGGCTTCCCGCACTGGAGGCGATGGCGTGCGGCGCGCCAGTGCTGACCACCCATCGCACTGCGCTGCCCGAGGTGGGCGGGGATGCGGTGGCCTACACCGAGCCGGACGCCGAAAGTATCCGCGCCGCATTGCGTTCGCTGCTCGACGACCCAGGCCGACGGACCGCGCTCGGCGAATCCGGTTACTCCAGGGCCACCGAGTTCAGCTGGGCCGCCTCGGCTGAGGCGCACATGATCAGCTACGAACGCGCCGCCGCGCAAGGCGCCGAATAGCCGGGCGCTGAATATCAGGGCTGCGCGGCGTCAGAGCCTGCGGTCCTGGCCGCGCTGCCGCAGGTCCTCGACTATCTGCTTGACTTCCTGCGCGCGCGACCGGGCGCACACCAGAGTGGCGTCCGGGGTATCTACGATCACCACGTCGTCGAGGCCGATCACGGCGACGACCCGGTCCGTCGTTGACACCAGTACGGCGTCCTTCACATCGCGGGTGATGACCTCTGCTTCCGGGGCAATCACCAAGTTGCCCGACTCGTCGGCCGGAAGTGACTCACCGAGCGAGTCGAAATCGCCGACGTCGGTCCAGGGGAAGTCGGCGGGCACGGTGGCCACTTTTCCAGCGGCGGCTGCGCCTTCCAGGACGCCGTAATCGACGGAGATCTTCTCCAGTCCCGGCCATACCTCAGCTAGCACCCTGTTCTGGTCGGAGCCGCCCCAGGCGGCTGCGATCTGCTCGATACCCGCGTACAGCGCAGGCCGCTGGCGCGCGAGTTCGTCGAGGAAGGTGCGCACTCCGAATACGAAAATCCCGGCATTCCACAGATACTGCCCGGATTCCAGGTACCGGGCAGCCACCTGCAGAGATGGCTTCTCCTTGAACTCGGCAACCTGCCGGGCCTCGCCCCGCACCGTCCCGCCGAGCTTGAGGTAGCCGAACCTGACCTCAGCGTGCGCTGGCCTGATGCCAACTGTCGTCAGGTAACCGTCCTGGGCAGCGGCCGCTGCCTGCTGGATGATCTCTGCGAACCGCTCTGGCTCGCCGATCAGGTGATCGGCCGAGAAGGCTGCCATAACCGCGTCAGGATCCCGCTGAGCCAGCACAGCGCAAGCGAGACTGACAGCTGCACAGGAGTCTTTGGGAGACGGCTCGACCAGGATGTTGGCGGCCGGAACCTCAGGCAGCTGGGCCGAGATCGCCGCGGCGTGCGCAGTCCCGGTGACGACATAGACATGGTCAGCGGGAGAAAGCAGGCCGATCCGGTCGATAGTTGCCTGCAGCAGGGACCGGTCCGTGCCGGTCAGCAGGTGCAGGAACTTCGGCTCGCAGGCACGCGACAGCGGCCACAGCCGGGTGCCGCTGCCACCTGCCAGAATCGTGGAGTACAGCATCTAGCCACTATGCCCGACCGTGGCACCGCTCCGCGCGGCAGTCGGGCCGTCAGCGCGAAAGGTACGACGACGGACCTACCGCCCAGCACATCGGACCTGGCAGCCAGCCCGCCGGACCTCGGAGCTCGCACTGCTGTGCCAGATCGCGGCGAAGGCGCCGGCGGCACCATCCGGCAGCTGGACGATGGCGGCTGGGGGTTTGACTGGCTTGCCCCGTTTGCGGTAAATATGCGGCTGACGATGATCGTGCACCGGCGCGGGCGGCGTGATCCCACCTTCCGGGTCGATCCGGCAGGTGCCATCTGGCGGACCTCGCTGACGCCAGCTGGCCCGGGGACGCTCCGGCTAGTTTCGGCCAGCACAGGCCCGGTAGCCGGCCACGGCGACCTGCAGCCGGGCACCCGGGCGCAGCCAGGCACCCAGGCGCAGCTAGGCACCTGGGTGCAGGCAGCGGCCTGGGGGCCTGGCGGGCGCTGGCTGCTGGCCAAGGTGCCGGATCTGCTTGGGGCCGCAGACGAGCCAGGTGCATTCCGCCCGCTGCATCCGGGGCTGGCCAGCCTGGTACGCAGGTTCAGCGGCCTGCGGATCAGCCGGACCGAGCGGGTGCTGGAAGCGCTCGTCCCGGCCGTGCTCGAGCAGAAGGTCGTGGGCATCGAGGCACATCGCGCGTGGCGGCTGCTGCTCGCCTGGCATGGCCTGCCTGCGCCAGGACCGGCTCCGGCCGGAATGCGGGTGTTCCCGCCGCCGGAGGTCTGGCGGGCAATCCAGTCCTGGGACTGGCACCGGGCCGGCGTCGAGGCTGTCCGCGGCCGCACCATCACGCACGCTGCTTCGCTGGCGGGCAGGCTGGAACTGGCGGGCATGTTGCCGGCGGCGCAAGCGGACCGCTTGCTGCAGTCGCTGCCGGGTATCGGCCCGTGGACCTCGGCCGAGGTCAGGCAGCGGGCTGCGGGCGACCCGGACGCGGTGAGCATTGGCGACTACCACATCCCCGCTCTGGTCGGCTGGACACTGGCGGGCGCGGCGACTGACGACGCAGGAATGCTGGACTTGCTCGCGCCGTATGCAGGCCAGCGTTACCGCGTCACCCGCCTCATAGAGCTGGGCGGGGGCGGACCGCCGCGCCGCGGACCCCGGATGAGCGTGCGAGATTACCGCGGCTTGTGACCGGCGGGAAGCACACCGACCGCGCCCGGGTTAACGCTGCAACGGCCTCGCCGGGCCCGGCGTCAGCGCCGCTGCCTAGGGTGGGGACGAGGCGTATGCCCGATGACGAAAGAGGTAATGCCATCAGCTCCGACGAGCCGAGCACCCATCAGCCGGCGGCGAGCGAGCGGGCCGGCGCGGCAAACCCCAGTGCCATCCGTCGCGCGCTGGCCCGAGCCAGGGACGGTAAGACGCTGGACCCGGCCGAAGCTGCCGTGCTGCTGCAGGCGCGTGGCGACGACCTGACCACCTTGCTCGGGCATGCCGCCCGCCTGCGCGACACAGGGCTGGCCGCAGCGGGCCGGCCGGGCGTTATCACCTACTCCCGTAAGGTCTTCATTCCGCTTACCCGGCTGTGCCGGGACCGCTGTGCCTACTGCACGTTTGTCACGGTGCCGGGACGGCTGTCGGCCCCGTTTCTTTCGCCAGATGAAGTTCTTCAGATTGCCCGCGACGGTGCGGCCCTCGGCTGTAAGGAAGCTCTGTTCACCCTCGGGGACCGGCCGGAAGCCCGTTGGAAGCAGGCTCGGGACTGGCTCGAGGAGGCCGGTTACGACGACACGCTGTCGTACCTGCGGGCCATGGCCATCCGGGTGCTGGAAGAGACCGGCCTCCTCCCGCACCTGAATCCCGGTGTGCTGACCTGGCAGGACTTCCAGCGGCTAAAGCCAGTCGCTCCGTCGATGGGCATGATGCTCGAGACCACGTCGGAGCGGCTGTTCACCGAGCGGGGCGGCCCGCACTTCGGCAGCCCTGACAAGGATCCGGCCGTCCGGCTGCGGGTCCTTCAGGACGCAGGCCGCAGCGGCGTTCCGTTCACCACCGGGATCCTCATCGGGATCGGCGAGACGCTGGCCGAGCGCGCCGACTCGATCTTCGCGATCCGGCAGGTAGCCCGGGAGTACGGCGGCATCCAGGAAGTGATCGTGCAGAACTTCCGGGCCAAGCCCGATACCAAGATGCGCGGCACGCCCGATGCGGACCTGGCCGATCTGGCGGCGACCATCGCGGTGACGCGGCTGCTGCTCGGCCCCGCGGCGCGGATCCAGGCACCGCCGAACCTGATCGGTGAGGAATACCAGCTGATCCTGTCCGCGGGCATCGATGACTGGGGCGGTGTCTCGCCGCTAACCCCCGATCACGTTAACCCGGAGCGACCATGGCCGCAGATCGACGACCTGACGGCGAAGACCGCGGCCGGCGGGTTCGAGCTGGCCGAGCGGCTGACTATCTATCCGCCGTACATCCGCGAGCCGTGGCTGGACCCGCGGGTCGCCCGGCACGTGACGGCGCTCGCGGACCCGGCGACCGGGCTCGCTGCGGCCGGGGCGATGCCACACGGCCTGCCGTGGCAGGAGCCGGACGGCGGCTGGGGGGAGTCGAGCGGCCGGACTGATCTGTTCACCACGATCGACACCACCGGGCGGACGGCAGATCGCCGGGACGACTTCGCCGAGGTCTACGGCGACTGGACTGAAGTCGGAGCCCGCATCGACCCCGCGGCATCGGCTGCCGCGCCGCGCCGCGCTCCGGCGGAGGTGCTCGCCGCGTTGCGCAGCGCAGAGCGAGACCCGGCCGGAATCACTGACGAGCAGGCGCTGGCGCTGCTCGCCGCAGACGGGCGTGAGCTGGACGCGCTCGCTGCGCTGGCCGACGACCTGCGCCGGCAGCGGGCCGGTGACGACGTCACTTACGTCGTCACCAGGAACATCAACTTCACGAACGTGTGCTACACCGGCTGCCGGTTCTGCGCGTTCGCCCAGCGCCGCACCGACGCGGATGCTTACACGCTCTCGCTCGAGCAGGTCGGTGACCGGGCAGCCGAGGCGTGGGAAGCCGGCGCGACTGAGGTCTGCATGCAAGGCGGCATCCATCCGGACCTGCCGGGAACCGCATACTTCGACATCGCCGCTGAGGTCAAGCGGCGCTGCCCGGACATTCACGTGCACGCGTTCTCGCCGATGGAGGTCATGAACGGGGCGTCGCGCACCGGATTGCCGGTGCGCGAGTGGCTGGCGCGGGCCCGCGAGGCCGGGGTCGACTCGCTGCCGGGAACTGCGGCAGAGATTCTGGACGATGACGTTCGCTGGGTGCTGACCAAAGGCAAGCTCCCGGCGGCTGCCTGGATCGAGGTCATGACCACCGCGCATCAGCTCGGCATCCGCACGACCGCGACGATGATGTACGGGCATGTGGACACGCCCCGGCACTGGGTCGGGCACCTGCGGGTACTGCGCGGGATCCAGGAGCAGACCGGCGGTTTCACGGAGTTCGTGCTGCTGCCGTTCGTGCATGCGAGCTCGCCCATCTACCTGGCAGGCATGGCAAGGCCAGGTCCAACGCGGCGGGAGAACCGGGCGGTGCACGCGGTGTCGCGGCTGATGCTGCACGGCGCCATCGATAACATCCAGTGCTCCTGGGTGAAGCTCGGCGCAGACGTGTGCCAGGACGTGCTGCGCGGCGGCGTGAACGACGTCGGCGGCACCCTGATGGAGGAGACCATCAGCCGGATGGCCGGCTCGGAGAACGGGTCCTACAAGACGATCAGCCAGCTCACGGATCTGGTGGCGCCAACTGGCCGCCAGCTGCGCCAGCGGACCACGCTGTACGGGGCGCCGCCGGCGGAGCGGATGGCGGCGGCGGCCGCGAGCGACGGCGTGTGCGCTTCGGTCCGCGGACCGCGAGTCGCGCTGCCGCTGCTCCAGGCTTAGCGGGGGAAGCTGCTGGCGGCGAACGCGGCCCAGACGACCTTGCCCTCGGACTCCTGGCGCTCGGGCGCGGGGCAGTAACCCCACTGGTCGCTCAGGGAGGCCACTACCAGCAGGCCGCGCCCGGACTCCTCAAGCTGGTCCGGCTCTCGCAGCACCGGGATCCCGGCACCGGGGTCCGCCACGGCGCAGACCACATGTGAGCCGACGTGCAGCAGACCGAGCCGGATCGGCCACGGCGACACGCTGCCCGCTGCGTGTGGAAGCGCGTGCCGGAGCGCGTTCGCCAGCAACTCGGAAACGACGGCCGCTACGTCGTCAGCGCGATCGGCCTCGCCCCACCGGTGCATGGTCCGTAGCGCGAAGGCACGCGACGGAGCGATCGATGCGGGCTCGGGAGCCGGCTTCCTCGTCGCCACCCTGGGCGCGGTCGTCCAGGTGCCCTGCCTGCCTGCTCCGGCCGGCCAGTCCTGGCAGGAGATCCGGGCCATCTGCACTGCCAGCTGCAGCCACGGCCAGTCGGTGCCACTGACTGGAGCCAGCTGTGCTGATGGCGTGGTCATCAGAGGATCCAAGCGGGTCGACTGGGTCACGAGCACGGGACCAGGCACAACCACCTCGTGACCATCGGAAATATGGCCGTAATGACCTTATCCTGCCCGATGCACGGCGCAGTCGCAAGTGTCATCTGCATGTGCATTTGCATTTGTTGCCCGGTACGCCGGAGCGCTATGCTGCCTCCGTTACGTGCGTGTGCACGTGCATTTGCAATGTCAAGACGGAAACCTTTCTCCCGCAAGGAGCAAACATGCAGATCAGGAATGGCATGAAGGCTGGTGAGCTCGGGCCGGTCGCGTGGCGCAAGAGCAGCCTCAGCAACCCCAGCGGCAACTGCGTCGAGGCCGTGGCGCTGCCGGACGGCTCGGTTGCGGTGCGTAACTCTCGCGAGCAGGACGGCCCTGCCCTGGTGTACACCAGGGCGGAGATGGCCGCATTCCTCGCAGGCGTTCGGAATGGCGAGTTCGACGACCTGGGCTAACGGTTCGCATGCGAAAAAAGTGACAGTACGGTTACGCCGCTACCGATCACGGGCGTATTAGGTGATAGCGTGCTGTGAGCGCGCAGTTCTCCTGCCGTCGATGTGATATCGGCATTCCCGCAGGTAATTGGCTGTGTGCTAGTCAGGGCGGAGCACGGTGACTGGCATTGTGGGGTGGGGCGGCGCGCCCATGCGCCGCGCGGGAGCGATCGTGGACGTGCAGCAGCCCGGTGATGACCACCCGGATGACCTGAGTCAAGTCGAGGCTTCAGGCGGACCGACGGTACTCCGGATGCTGCTGGGCGGCCAGCTCCGCAAGCTCCGCGAAGCGGCTGGCATCACGCCGGACCGTGCGGGTTACGAGATCCGGGCGTCCCGCTCCAAGATCAGCCGGGTTGAGCACGGCCGGGTCGGCTTCAAGGAGCGGGACGTCTCCGATCTGCTCACCCTTTACGGCGTGACCGACGAGAAAGTACGCCAGCACATGCTGACGCTGGCGCAGCACGCCAACAGCCCGGGGTGGTGGGCCAGGTACGACGACGTGCTGCCGGACTGGTTCGAGACCTACGTCGGGCTCGAGCAGGCAACGTCACTGATCAGGACGTACGAGCTGCAGTTCGTGCCCGGCCTGTTCCAGACCAGGGAGTACGCGAGGGCGGTCACGGTGCTCGGTCACCGGGCGGCGCCCGCCGACGAAATCGAGCAGCGCGTCAGCCTGCGGCTGAACCGGCAGCAGATCCTGACCAGAGCCGACGCGGTACCCAAGATCTGGGCGGTGATCGACGAGTCCGCGCTCCGCCGGCCGCTCGGCGGCCGGGAAGTGATGCGGGCCCAGTTGCAGCACCTGCTTGAACTCACCGAATCGCCGCAGGTGACGCTGCAGATAATGCCATTCGATCGCGGTGGCCATTCAGCGGCGGGCGGATCGTTCTCCATTCTTCGATTTGCAGCGCCCGACCTCCCGGACATCGTGTATCTCGAGCAGCTGACTGGTGCCCTTTACCTGGACCGGCCGGAGGAGATCGATCACTACCGCGAGGTCATGAACAGCCTGAGTGCTGAGGCAGAGACGCCGGTTGAGAGTGAGCGCCAGCTCAAGAGGCTCATCAAGACGATCTAGCACCGTGGCCGTACAAGCCGCCGAGGGTGCCGGTGCCGGCCGCCACGTCCCGAAGGCCAGCGGTACTGTGGACCAGAATGTCGCGATATCGTATGACGGTTAACCAGGGAAAGGGCATCCCCAATGGCGATTGATGGCGCATCCGCGGCGAGCGAAGCCGTTCCCGAGCCCGCCGAGGCGCCGGCTTTCGACACGAGCGTCGCGCACGTGGCGCGGGTCTACAACTACTGGCTGGGCGGGAAGGACAACTTCGCGGCCGATCGCGCCGCCGCCGAGCAGGCGATGGCCGCCTTCCCCGACATCGTCTTGTCCGCCAGGGCTAACCGCGCTTTCCTGCGCCGGTCCGTCACCTACCTCGCGCACGACGCTGGCATCCGGCAGTTCCTGGACATCGGCACGGGGATCCCGAGTGCCAACAACACCCATGAGGTGGCGCAGGCGGCGGCCTCCGACAGCCGCATCGTCTACGTCGACAACGACCCCGTCGTGCTGGCACACGCCAGGGCGCTGCTGACTAGCACGACAGACGGCGCCACCGACTACATCGACGCCGATCTGCGGCAGGCCGATCAGATCCTGGCCAAGGCAGCCGAGACGCTGGACTTCACCGAGCCGGTTGCCGTGCTGCTGATGGCGATCCTGCAGCACCTCAGCGAGGCTGACGATCCGTACCGGGTTGTCGCGACTCTGATGTCAGCGGTTCCGGCCGGCAGTTACCTGGTGCTCTCACACCCGGCCAAGGACATTCACGCCGCCGAGATGGCGGCGATGGCGGCCCAGCTGAACAGGATGATGGCGGAGAAGGTCACCTTCCGCACCAGGGACGAAGTTGCTCCGTTCTTCGCCGGGCTTGAGCTCGTGGAGCCAGGCATGACCAACGTCCCGGACTGGCGGCCGGAGACCGAGGAGGAAGCCGCCAGCCCGGCTGCGCTGTGGGGCGGAGTCGCCCGCAAACCCTGACAGCTGCCCGGCCAGCCCTCGGTCAGCCGGTTCCGAGCCCGGCGCGAATGAACGCCGTGGCCTGACTGATCGCTGCCCGCGTGGCGCGGGTGTCGCTGAGTGCGTTGAGCAGCATGAAGTCGTGGATGGTGCCGTTGTAGCGCACCGCCGTCACCGGGACGCCGGCTGAGCGGAGCTTGGCCGCGTAGGCCTCGCCCTCGTCACGGAGCACGTCGGCTTCGTCCACGCACAGATAGGCCGGCGGCAGCCCCCGGACCTGCTCCGTGGTTGCCTGATTCGGCGAGCAGGTGATCTCGCTTCGCTGCGCCAGGTCGGGAGCGTAAGCGTCCCAGAACCACTGCATCTCGGTGCGGGACAGGTAATACCCGTTAGCGAACTGGTCATAGGAGGCGGTGTTCATCGCCGCGTCGGTGACCGGGTAGTACATCGACTGCTGGACGAACGTGACGTCGCCGCGTTCCTTAGCCATCAGCGCTAGCGCGGCTGCCATGTTGCCGCCGACTGACTCGCCGGCCACCGCCATCCGCTGCGCGTCCAGGCCCTTGGAAGCTCCGTTGCGAGTGATCCACTGAGCGGTGGCGTAGCCCTGCTCGATCGCCGTGGGATAGCGGGCTTCCGGCGAGTTCGGGTACTCCACGAACGCGATCGCGGCGCCCGATCCCACAGCCAGCTCGCGAACCAGCCGGTCATGGGTGCCGGCGTTGCCGAGGATCCAGCCCCCGCCATGCATGTACACCACGACCGGCAGCATGCCGGTTGCGCCCTTGGGCTTGACGATGCGGACCCTGGCGTCCCCCATCGGGGACGGCACCGTGATCCACTCTTCGTCGACATCCGGCTTGCTGACCGGCGCGGCCTGCGCGTCCTGCAGAACCTTCCGGGCGTCGGCGGGCGTCATCTCCCACAGGAACGGCGGCTTCGAGAACGCTTCGGCCACCTTCTGCGCGGGCGGCTCGAGGACGATCGAGCTGGCAGCGGGCATGATCATCTCCTCACGCGATGAACTTCAGCAGGGCGCTGTTGACCTGATCGGCGTGGGTCCAGGCGATGGCGTGCGGGCCGTCGTCGATGACCACCGTCTGGAGGTCCTTGATCATCCCGGTGAGGCGCTTGCCGGTCTTGGGGTAGGGCAGCACGCGGTCAGCGTCGCCCTGGATGACCAGCATCGGCACGTCGATCTTCGGCAGGTCGGCGCGGAAATCGGTCTCCCACGTCGGTATGCAGGCCACCGCGGCGATGGCCGACATGGTCGTGGCGATGTTCCAGCTGGCCCTGTATGCCTCGTCGCTGACGAGCGTGCCGCGGAACTTGTCGATGTTGTAGAAGTTGTCGAGGAAGCTGGTCATCCAGGCGGGCGTGTCGTCCCTGGCCTGGTGCATGAATCCGTCGAACAGGCTCGCAGGCACGCCCTCAGGGTTGTCGGGCGCCTGCAGCAGGTAGGGCGGGATCGGGGAGATCAGGACGCCCTTGGCCACCCGGCGCGAGCCGTACTTGCCGAGGTACCGGGTGACCTCGCCGGTTCCCATGGAGTGCCCGACCAGCACGACGTCGCGCAGGTCCAGGGTCTCGAGCAGGGCGTTGAGGTCGGCCGCGAACGTGTCGTAGTCGTATCCGCCCGCTGGCTTGCCGGACTGGCCCGCGCCGCGCCGGTCGTAGGTGATGACCCGGCGGCCGTCGTCGAGCAGAACCGGCACTTGCTTGTCCCACGCCCGGCCGCTGAGCGGATAGCCGTGGATCAGGACGACGGGTGACCCTGACCCGTGATCTTCGTAGTACAGCTCGATTGAGCTGGAGTTCTCCTGGCCTACTTTCGCATATGGCATGAATTCCCCCTGGGGTGCCGTGCGGCAAGCGCAGTCAGCGGGGACCTACCCGGCTGCGTTCGCGACCACACGCGCACCTGATTGCGCTCTCTGCGCACGGGGCTGCCACGGGCTGTGCTGCGTCAGCCGGACCTCATGGCCCGGGGGAGGACGATGGCGGCAACCGCAGCCGACGCCAGGCCGCCGGCTCCGGCCACGATCAGGGTGACCCTGGCGTTCGTTGCGTCCAGCAGCAGGCCGCCGAAGACATACGACAGGCCTGCAGCAGCTCCAACGGCGCCGTAGACGTTGCCGAACACCCGGCCGAGCATGTCTGCCGGGACGGCGCGCTGGATCAGCGTGTTATGTCCGACATCCATGCCGGCGATGCCGAGGCCGCGGATGACCTGGAAACCAAGCGCCGCCAGGATGGCGAACGACAGGCCGGTGAGCAGATTCCCCAGGCTGCTCACCGCGTAGCCGGTCACGACCAGCGCGGGCATGGCCAGCCGCGGCGCCGTCCTGGCGATCAGCAGGAACCCGGCCAGCAGGCCAAGCCCGGCGCCAGCGTAGACCAGGCTGGCCGCTGAGTTGCTGCCGTGCAGCGTATGCCTGGCCAGGAACACCAGGGCAACGTCGTCGACGCCATTGAAGAGCACGACAGCGCAGAACGCCAGCGTGATCACCCGGATCACCTTGTCCTGCCAGATGAACCGAAGGCCGTCTCGTGCCTCCGCGAGCAGCCGCGGGCCCGGCTTGCCGCGGCCCGCGCCAACACCGCGAGCGGCCTGAGGCCGGGCCAGCGCCGGCAACGTCACCAGCAGCGCCGCTGAGATCACGAAGGTCGCGGCGTCGGCGAACAGCAGCTCCCGGACGGACAGCAGCGCCAGCAACGCGGCGCCAGCCAGCGGCCCGGCACTGTCCATGCCGTTCGTCCCGAACCCGATGGCAGCGTTGGCGCGCTCCAGGTCGGCGTCCGGTACCAGGCTCGGCACTGCCGACCGGGACGCCGGCTGAAAAACCGCCGCCACAGCGGACTGAATCGCGACCAGGGCCAGCAGCAGCGGCAGCGACGGCAGCGTTACCGCGATCACCGCGATGAGCGCGCCCTGGACGAGCTCGCAGCTGACTAGTACGAAACGCCGGTCCCACCGGTCGCCGATCGCGCCCGCGACCGGGCTGAGCAGGCTCGGCACGAAGTCGCCGGCGATCAGCAGCAGCGCGACCGCGAGGCCCGTGCCGAAGTGGCTGGCGGTGTAGAGAAGCAAGGCGATCAGGCCAAGGCTGTCACCAAGGAACGAGACGAGCCGCGCCGTCCATAGGGTCCGAAACGCGGAATTGCCCGCCAGCAGCGCCCGCATCGGCGCGCGGACCGGAGGGTCAGCCACAACCAGGCTCCGTGATCGCTAGTGCAGGAGGCAAACCACTGACTTAGCACTCGAAACGGCCCCCCGGACGGGAGGTTATCCGCCGTTATGCCGGATTCGCAAGGGCAGTTTCGGATGCTAAGTCCGCCTGCGCCTAGAACCGTAGCGTGAACTGATCAGGGTCGCGGGCGGGGCGGTCGGGTGCCGGTGCTGCCGGGTGGCCGACGCCGACGGCGCCCATGGGTTCCCAGCCGGGCGGCAGGCCGAGCGTTTCCGCGGAAACGTCACGGCAGAACAGAGTGCTGGAGATCCAGCACGAGCCCAGGCCCTCGACCGCGAGCGCGACGAGGAGGTTTTCGATCGCCGCGCCCATCGCGACCAGGAACATCGCGCGCTCGGACGCGTTCCGCCGGGCGTCGGGGTAGGTGTGCGCCGCGTCGGCGACCAGACACGGCACGATGATCAGCGGCGCGCGCCGCAGCGGCTCCCCGCGTCGCACCCGCCGGGCGATCTGCTCGGCGGTGAACCCGTCCGCTGCCAGGTCGGCCTTCCAGGCAGCGAGCATGGCGTCCAGCAGCCTGGTTCGCGAGTCCGGCGACTCGAGCACTGCGAACCGCCACGGCTCGCTGTGATGCGGCGCAGGCGCAGTGATCGCCGCAGCGATGGCCCGTCGCACTGCGGCCGCCGACACTGGCGCCGCAGTGAACTCGCGCACCGTCCGCCGCGCGGTCAGCACATCCGCGGCGCCGAGCCGGAACATGTCGTCCTCGGCCGGCCGGATCAGCGCCGCCGCGCCCGGCCCGGCAGCATCAGTGACCAGGTCAGCCAGCCCGCGCACGATCGCGACCGGAACGCCTGTCGTCTTCTGCTTCACCAGGTCCGCAGCTGCCGCGATCTCGTCGGCGACCGCCGCGATCGTCACCTCCAGCAGATTGCCGAAGGTGTCCGCCAGCCCCCGGTGATCGCGCACCGGCACGACGCCCGCGGCGCCGATCGCGGTGTCGGTCTGGCCGGCGCGCCACGGCCGGCCCAGGGTGTCGGTGATGATGACGCCGAGCCGCACCCCGGCCCGTTCGGTGATGCTCTTGCGCAGCGCTTCTGCCGACGCGTCCGGATCGACGGGCAGCAGCACCAGCGTGCCTGGCTCGGTGTTGGACTCGTCCACGCCTGCTGCGGCCAGCACCAGGCCGTGCCGGGTCTGGCTGATCGTCGTCGGCCCGCGGCGCGCGACCACGCGTACCGTCTCGGCCCGGATTGCGCTCTCCCGGTCGCCGGTCACTACCCGGTCCTCGGCCTTGCTGACGATCTTGGAGGTGACGACCAGGATGTCACCGTCGGCCAGGCCCGGCCCCGCCAGCGCTGCGTCGCAGATCAGCGTGCCCAGGTCCGCTCCCGCCTCGATCTCCGGCAGGCCCGCCACCGGCAGGATGCGAACCTCGGCGGGCCCAGGCGTGAACTGCTGTGTGGTCACTTGCCGACCGCCTGCGCGAGTTCGACCGCAGCCCTGGCGATCTCCGCCGAGGTTGCCACGTTGGTCATGTACAGCGGCCGGCTGCGGACCTCGATGCCGGCCAGCTCGGGCGCGTCGACCGCGTCCTTGTCCTGGTCATCAACCAGCCAGCCATTGAGCAGCCCCGGCCCGTAATGCGCGGCCACGGCAGTCGCCGTCGTAGCCACGCCGATCGCGGTGAGGCAGGCGTCGGCCATGCCGCGTACCGGCGCGCCGCCGATGATGGGCGAGACGCCGACCACGGTCTGCGCCGCCACCGCGTCGGCGATACCCGGGACGGCCAGGATCACGCCGATGCTCACCACCGGGTTCGACGGCGGGAACAGCACGAAATCCGCGTCCGCGATCGCCTCCAGGACGCCGGGCGCCGGGCGCGCCTGCGCAGCACCTACCGCTTCGATCTTCAGGGCGGAAACGGCAGCGTGCAGGCGAACCCACCACTCCTGGAAATGCAGCTCTTGCTCGATACCGTCGAGTTCGACGGTCACGTGGGTACGCACCGGGTCGTCCGACATCGGGAGCAGCGTGACGCCCGGCTGCCAGCGATCGCACAGTCGCCTGGTCACCGCCGACAGCGGGAGACCCTGCGCCAGCAGCTGGCTGCGCAGGATGTGCGTCGCGATGTCCAGGTCACCGAGGCCGAACCAGTCCGGTCCCGCGCCGTAGGCCGCTAGTTCGCGGAGTACCGTGTGGCTCTCGCCAGCCCGCCCCCAGCCTTGCTCCTCGCTGATCCCGCCACCGAGTGTGTACATGACGGTGTCGAGGTCAGGGCAGACTGGCAAGCCGAACGGGGTGAAGTCGTCGCCGGTGTTGCCGATCACCGTGATGTCGGCATCCGGCAGCGCTGCGCGCAGGCCGCGAAGGAACCTGGCGGCGCCGACCCCGCCGGCCAGAACTGTGATGCGCATGCTGGCAAGTCTCCCACCAAGCGCGGAACGGCCCGGTGAGGCCTTGGGGAAAACCGCGCGCGGTCAGGCTCCGGCGGGGCGGTAGTCCTCGTTCCTTTCGAAAATCTCGGCCTGGATTTTCACCTCATCCCAGGGCAACCGGGTCACCAATACCACGTATCTCCCTTGACGCGATGCAAGACACGCGCGTGTAATTCCAAGCATGTAATTCTCGCGCCGGGGAACGGTCGGGCGAGAGACCACGGGGACCGAGGGCAGGAGGTGCGCGGTGGGAGACGTCATCGTCTCGCTGGTGCACGACGCGCTAGGCATTGGCGCAGATGATGCCGGGGAGCAGAGCTGGCAGGACCGCGCGCTGTGCGCGCAGACCGACCCGGAGGCGTTCTTCCCCGAGAAGGGCGGCTCGACAAGGGAGGCCAAGCGGGTGTGCCGCAGCTGCGAGGTCCGGGCTGAGTGCCTGGAGTACGCGCTCGGCCACGATGAACGTTTCGGGATCTGGGGCGGGCTGTCGGAGCGAGAGCGCCGGCGGCTGAAGCGCCAGGCGGTCTAGGTCGTGCCCGTCTCGTCGCGCTGAGTGCGTGCCTGGTCGCGTTGCCCGCTTAGTCGCGCTGCCTGCGTAATCGGGTCAGTCCGAGTGCCCATCCGCTTCAGTCAGATTCGCGTATTGTTCACGGGTACCCCCACCAGGGCCAGCCGGCACGCCACGTGCCACCCGTCCCGCTAGCGAACCTGGACACAAGCGAAAACCTTTGTCGCCTACTGACTCCTATTCCCAGCACGTGGTAACCGCGGTGATCGTCGCGCACGACGGTGCCGCGTGGCTGCAGCATCTGGTTGATGCGGTGAGCGAGCAGACCAGGCCAGTCCAGCGGGTTGTAGCAGTGGACACCGGCAGCCGCGACCGCAGTGGTGCGGTGCTTGCCGCTCAACTCGGCCAGGGCGCCGTGTTCGGGATGGATCGCAGTGCCGGGTACGCCGCAGCGGTGCGGCGGGCCGTTCAGCACAAAGCGGCTAGCAGTCCGGTTCCGGCCGGGGCTGGCGGTTCTGCCGGCCGGGGCGGTGCGGGTCGCGGTGGAGCCGACCAAGTGGAGTGGCTCTGGCTGTTGCACGACGACTGCGAGCCGGCCGCCGATGCGCTGCAGCAGTTGCTGCGCGGTGCGGCGGAGACGCCGACGGCCGGCGTGCTGGGCGCGAAGCTGATGGACTGGACCGACCGCGATGTGATCGTCGAGGCCGGCGTGTCGGTCGATACGGTCGGCCGCCGGATTACCGGCATCGAGCCGCGCGAAGTCGACCAGGGTCAGCACGACGGCGACCGGGATGTACTCGCCGTGTCCAGCGCCGGCATGCTCATCCGGCGAGATGTCTGGGATCAGGTTGGCGGCTTCGATCCCGGCATGACGCTGTTCGGTGAGGACGTCGACTTCTGCTGGCGCGTGCACGCAGCCGGCCACCGGGTTCGCGTGATCACCGATGCCGTGGTGTTCCACGCTGCCGCGGCCAGCAAGGGGCGGCGGGCGATCTCGGTCGGGCGGCGGGCCCGGTTGCTCGAGCGCCGGAACGGGCTGGTCACCCTTCTGGGCAATCTGCCAGCCGGGCCGATGGCCGTGTCACTCATCGGCAACCTGGCGCTGTCGCTCCTCCGGACCGTGTTCTACCTCATCGCCAAGCGCCCGACTGCGGCGCTTGACGAGTCTGCGGCGGTCCTTGGCGTTGCGGGTCAGCCGCTCCGGCTTGCGAAGGCCCGCCGGTTGCGTGCCCGCGGCCGTCGCGCTGCCTTCGGAGCGCTGCGCGCCGACCTGATGGCAGGTCACTCGATCCGGCGGGCGGCTGAGTTCGCTGCTTCGGTACTGTCCCGTTCCTCGCCGCAAGAGCTGGCAGGGGCTCATCATGCTAGCGACGATCCTGACGATGACGAGTCGCTGCTGACCGACAGCGGCGTGTTCCAGCGGCTGTTCACCAGACCTGGCGTTCTGCTCGTTCTCGGGCTGATCGCCGTCGCGATCGCCGCCGAGCGCTCGCTGATCACGAGCGGCACCCTCGGCGGTGGTGCGCTTGTCCCGGCCTTCGAGGGCGCCTCCGGACTGTGGACGCAGTTCCTGCAGGCCTATCACCCGGTCGGGGTCGGCTCGACTAGCGCCGGCCCGCCGTATGTCGGCTTCCTGGCGCTGCTGTCGACCGTGCTGCTCGGCAAGCCATGGCTGGCCATCGACGTGCTGTTGCTCGGCTGCGTGCCGCTGGCGGGCTGCACTGCTTTCCTTGCCCTGCGCCGGGTCACCCTGTCGGTGCCGGTACGGGTCTGGGCAGCTGCCTCGTACGCGCTGCTTCCGGTCGCGTTCGGGGCGATCTCGGCGGGCAGGCTCGGCAGCGCAGTCGCATTCGTGCTGATCCCCGTCATCGGCATGCTCGCGGGCCGGATGTTCAGCCAGCCACCCAAGATCGCCCGCCGGGCAGCGTGGGCGACCGGACTCACCATCACGGTTGTTGCCGCCTTCGTCCCGGTGCTCTGGCCGATGGCCGTGGTGGGTGCCGTGCTTGCGGGCCTGGCGTTGCGGCGAACGGCTCCAGCGTTGTTCAGCAACCTGGCGATCGTGGTGGGGACACCGCTGATCTTGCTGCTGCCGTGGCTGATCGAGCTGCTTGCGCACCCGTCCCGGCTGCTGCTGGAGATAGGACTGCAGCAGCCGGGGCTGGCCGCGCGGGACCTGCCGGCCAAATCACTACTGCTGCTCAGCCCAGGCGGTCCCGGACTACCGCCGTACTGGGTCAGCGCCGCACTGGTGCTTGCCGGACTGGTGGCGTTGCTGGCGTCCCGGCGGCTCAAGCTGGTCGTCTCCGGCTGGATCGTGGCGCTGCTGGGATTCGCAGTCGCGCTCCTGGCCAGCCGTACCGTTGTCACCGCGCCCGGCGGGCCGTCGGTGAACGCGTGGCCTGGCGTAGCACTCGAGGTTGCCGCTGCCGGATTGCTGCTCGCTGCGGCAGCGGCTGCGGACTCTGTCAGCCGTGCCGGAGCTGGTGACGGGCGAGCGCCGGCCGCAGCGGGCGGACGTGCGGCGGGCGGACGTGCGGCGGGCGCAGGTGCAGCTGGCCGGCGGCTGCCCGCAGCCCGCAGAGCGCCGATGGCCCTCCTCGGGCTGGTGGCCTGCACGGCCCCAGTGCTCGCGGCCGGCTACTGGCTGATGAACGGGGTGAGCGGGCCGATCGGCGCCGCTCCAGGTGAGGTCGTGCCGTCTATCGTGTCCACGACCGCGGGCGCTGGCCGGGAGTTGCGGACGCTGGTGCTGACCGGGTCCGGGCCGGGCGGCAGGATCTCCTACCTGCTGTTGCGCGGCGATAGCCCGGAGTTCAGTTATCCAGACGTCTCGCAGGACCCGTCCGCGCAGACGGCGCTGAACAGGGCCGTGGCCGCGCTAGTCGCACCGGGCGGCGGTGAGGCGACGAATCAGAGTCAGTTGCTTGCTGAGTTCGATGTCGGTTTCGTGCTGATGCGGGCGCCACTCGATGGGAACCTCGTCTCGGTGCTCGACGGTGTGACGGGGCTGACTGAAGTCAGCAAGACCGCGTCGTTCGACCTCTGGCGGCTGAGCACGCTCCCGTCGCGAGTCAGCGTTGTGGAGCCATCGGGCGCGGTGGTGGCAGTCGGGTCGGGTTCCATCGGCGTCTCCGGCGCTCCGGTGCCTGCCGCTGGCGGCACCGTCCTGCTGTCCGAACCGTCCGGTGGCTGGTCAGCTGCGGTTAACGGGCATGCGCTCAGTGCGGTCGCGTCTCCGGCTGGCAGCTGGGCGCAAGCGTTCAAGCTGCCGTCCGGTGGCGGAACGCTGACGATCAGCCGCGATGCGCTACTGCATAACCTGCTGATGATCGTGTACCTGATCGCCTTCGTGGTGGTGGCCGCCCTCGCGCTGCCGGGCATCAGATCCACCGCGGAGCTGGAGGCTGCTGCAGCTGCCGAGGCAATCGGGGATGACGGCATCGGCCTTGATGACGACGCTGACGACTTGTCTGACCGGGAGCTTGTCCGGCCCGGTGGTGGTCGTGCCAGTGCTGGTCGCGCCGGTGCTGGTCGTGCCGGTGCTGGCCGTGCCGGCGTCGGCCGGACCGGCCTCGTGCTGCGAGCCAGCCGACGGCGGGAGATGGCCGGCGCTGCCGCACGGATGGGACGGCGCGGCCGTGGTGGCGATATCGGCGAGGACCGCCGCCCGGGCGAAATTGACCGGGCGGCCAATGCTGGGCAGTTCGACCGTTCCGGGCAGCCAGACGGTGCCGAGGCTCCGGCCGGGGCCGGCCAGACCCGCTCCGGGCGCAGGGGCATCGCGACGGCCTTGCCGGCTCGGCTGGCGGCCCGGACTGAGGTAGGACGTTCTGGCGCCGGACGTTCTGGCGCCGGCCGTTCTACTGCCGGGCGGGCGGGAGCAACGGCAGCAGGCGCTGCCGGCGCCGTGGCTGGTGCCGCCGGACCGGGCGCAGCCGGTGCGGGCACTGCCGGCGCGGGCGCAGCTGGCGCCGGTTTTTCAGGCGCAGCCGCAGCTGGCACCAGGCCGGGCAGGGTGGCCGCGGCCTGGCCTGCCGGCCAGCCTGTCAGCCGTTTCGTAAGCGGCCCGCCAAACCGTAACCGCCCGGACGAAGCCCGGGCCGGCGATCCGTACGCCACCAGCCAGGACCCGTACGCCAGTGGGCAGGATCCGTACGCCAGTGGGCAAGCTCCGTACGGGACTGCGGATACGTACGGCACCACCGCTGGCCCGTATGCCGGCGGCTCGGATCCGTACGCCGCGACTGCAGACCCGGCCTGGCGGACGCCCTCCGGCTCGCAATACGGCGAGCCGGCCCGACGTGCAGCGCTATCGCCGTCCGGAACGCCCTACGACGAGCCCGCCGCAGCGCGTCCGGCCGGAAACCGGAACGCCGACTATGGCGGCGACGCCGGGTACAGCCGGGACTCCGGCTATGACCGGGACTCGGGCTATGCCCGGGACTCCGGCTACGGCGGGGGCTCCGGCTACGGCCAGGGCTCGGGCAACCGTCAGGACTCCGGCTACGGCGGGGACTCGGGCTACGGCCAGCGCCCGGGCTATGGCCAGGACTCGGGCAACCGTCAGGACTCCGGCTACGGCGGGGACTCGGGCTATGGCCAGGACTCGGGGTACAGGCAGGACGCTGACTACGGTCAGGGCTCCCGCTACGACCAGGGCACTGCCTACGACCGTAACTCCGGCCACAGCCCGCCGGGCTACGACTCCGATCGCGGCTCCGGGGCGGGCTACGCCGGACGCAGCTACTCCGGCTCCGGTTACGCCGATCGGGGCGGTTACTCCGATCCGGCCGCTTACGGCGGGTCAGGCGAGGAGCAATCGGCGTGGCCGTCCGCGGGTCAGCAGCAAGGCTGGCCGGAGGAGCATCAGCCGTCCGGTAGCTGGCCGCAGCATGATCAGCAGCGGGGCTGGCCGAGCGACTACCAGGCGGCTGGCGAGTCGGCGGATCGCGGCTGGTATCCCTCTGGCCAGGAGGCCTGGTCAGATCAGCCGGGTTACGGTGATGCGCTGGAAGCCCTGCCGCCGGCCGAGGAAGTACATCATGACTGGTCGGCCGGACGCGAGCGCGGAACGCAGGGCTGGCCGGCGCCGGGGCAGGACGAGGAAGGGGAAGGCTGGTGACGCGCCTGCGTTACCGCCGGGCGATCTTCGCCGCGGTTGTCATAGCGGCGCTGGCTGGGATCTACGCCGCCGCCGGAGCTGTCCATCCGGCAGCGGCCGCCGGCTCAGGCCGGCCCGGTAAGGTCACTCGCGCCGCCGTCTCGACGGCTACCCGGCTCTGCGCTGCACCAGGCTCGGCGGCACCGACTGCGGCGTCGGTGGCGGTGGCTGCGATGCCGCATTCGTCGGCAGCGGGCCAGGCCGTGATCACCCGGCTGACGGCCGGCGGGGCGACGTCGGCCGGCCCGGTCGTCGCCACCGACAGCCAGCCGGGCGTGCTGCAGGTGTCCACCATCAAGACAGCCGCGCCGCTGACGAAGGCGGAGCAGGTGAGTCAGCCCGGCTCCAGTGCCGGCGTCACGACGCAGAACGCCCTGGGCGGTATCGCGGTGAACGCCACCGGAGCGATGGCGCAGGGCCTGCAGGTGGCGCAGACGGGCCCCGGCGGCCTGGTCACCGCCCAGTGTGGCGCTCCCGGTACTAACTTCTGGTTCGTCGGGCCAGGTCAGGCTACGGCCGGCACGATTGATCTGTACCTGATGAACGCGGGCAGCCAGCCGGCGGACGCCGCCGTGTCGATACTGACCGACGTAACCAAGGGCCCGCCCCTGCTGGGCAACGCAGACAACGGCATCACCGTGCCCCCACATGGCATGGTCGTGCAGTCGCTGGGGCGCCTGGTGCAGTCCTCGAAGGTCATCGCTCTGAACGTGACCACGAGCGTCGGCCAGGTGGTCGCGGCTGTCAGGGAGACCAAGTCAGTACAGCGGGACGGCGAGTGGCTGCCGGCAACCCAGGCGCCGGCCCGGCGCCTGGTCATCCCCGGGTTGCCGAGCGCGGCCGGAGCACGCGACCTCTACATAGCCGTGCCGGGCTCCGCGTCGGCCGACGTGAAGATAACCGCTGTTACTGCCAAGGGGTCTTACCAGCCAACCGGAGGCACCGGGATCGATCTCCTCGGCGGCTCGGCCGTAGCTATCCCGGTGTCGTCGCTGACCGGCGTGTCAGGCTCGCTTTCGATCTCAGCCAGCGTTCCGGTGACCGCGACGATCGAGGTGCCAGGTGGCCCGGCCGGAACCTCTGGTGCCCTTGCTGTCAGCGCGGCGCCGGTCGGAGAGCAGGGCGTGCTGGCCGGTAACCCGGCTCGCTCCGCGGGCTCGACCGAGCTGGTGCTGTCGGCTCCCCAGAAGGCAGCCAGCGTCCGAATCACCGTCGCGACCTCGACGGAGTCAGCTTTCGGTCAGCAGGGCACCGTCGTGCAGATCAAGGCCGGATCTTCAGTGGTGATCCCGGAGAGCCTGCCGCGGAGCGCTAAGGCTGACGTGTTCGCTCTCCTCCTGACGCCTGAAAGCGGGTCGGGCCCGGTCTACGCCGCCCGGATCATCAGCACCGGGCGGACTGTGCTGTCGATTCTGCCGGTACCGCCTTCGCCGACGTGGATACTGCTGCCGGCGGTGCAGAGTTCGCTGTCGGCCATCATCGGCTGACGCGCCGCGCTCAGACAGCCCAGCTCAGCGCTGAACCCCTGCTGCCTTAGCCGCGCTTACTCCTCGGCCGGGTAGCCAGGGTCGACCGTCTGCGGATCAACGCCGAGCCAGCGGGCGAACTGCTCGACGATGACGTCCAGGACGAGCTCAGCCAGTTCTTCCTCGCCGTCCGCGCGAGCCATCAGCGGCCGCCGGTACAGCACGATCTTGGCGGGCCGCGCGGTCATGCCAGGCTGATCGGGCAGGCCAGGCTGATCCGATATGTCCGGCAGTCCGGTTTGCTCCGCTCTTGGCTGCGCAGGGACCTGCCGGACTGGCTGGGGCTGAAACGGCGGCGGCTGACTGGCCTCAAGCCGGGCCAGCGGCACCGGCTCGGGGTCGTCGAAATCCCCGATGAGGGGCGGGATCTCCTCGACGCCGAACTCTATGCCGGACAGCTCGGCCTCCCAGCGAGGCTCCAGCTGGGAAACGGCTAGCAGCACGAGGTCGTCGAACCGGTCAGATCGGCTGCGGTACAGCGGCACGTTAGGCGGTACCAGGGAGCCGCGCAGCCCCCGGCCGTGCCTGTCCCGTCTGCGGACCCGGCGCGCTGGCGCACGGCCGCTGCCGTCGCTGTCGTGCATGGCAACCGAGCGTATCCCAGCCGGTGACGTCAAGTTGCCGGGCAGCGATCTGGCATCCGGAGACACGATCGCGCAGTGTGCCCCGGGTGGTGGCGTTACCGTCTGGCGATCGATACCGTCAGCCGTTGTGAGCGTCCATCACGATCCAGCCACCCCCGGCCTGTCGGTGGCGCCCGCCGTCGGCGACCGTCCGAAACCGGGGTGATCGTCCGTTGACCGCTCGGCAGTGCTCGCGGCCGGCCTGCAAGCAGGCTGCCCTGTACACGCTGACTTACGTCTACCGCGACTCGACCGCTGTCCTCGGGCCGCTGGCGGCCTTCGAGGAACCGCACTGCTACGACCTGTGTGCCCGGCATGCTGACCGGATGACTGCTCCCCGCGGCTGGGAGGTGGTCCGGCTTCCGATCGGTGAGCCTGACGAGGCCGCTGTGGCCGACGACCTGGAAGCCCTGGCTAATGCCGTGCGCGAGGCGACGACTCCCGCCACGCCGGCCGAGCCGACCGGCCAGGGGATCGAGGTGGGCCGCCGCGGCCACCTGCGTGTCCTGCGGTCAGCGCCGTCTACGCCGTCAGAAGGCGGGCGGCTCCGGTAACGGCCGGGTGGGTAGGGTGCAGCATGAGGCTCGGAGATGCTCAGACCGAGCGGCATCCGGCCACGATGACTGACTGGAGACGTAATGAAGATCGATGACTGGCTGCTCGACATCCTGGCCTGCCCGAAGTGCCATTCGCCGCTACGGCCGGACGAGGCTGCCAGCGAGTTGGTATGCACTGGCGCGGATTGCGGGCTGGCCTACCCGGTCCGAGACGACATCCCGGTACTGCTCATTGACGAGGCCCGTGACCCGGCGGCTGGCGACGCGCGGGAGTGAGGATCAATCGCCACTGAGGACAACAAGCCCGCTTCCGGGCGCGGTGGCGGAGCCGGTAACGACGACAGCGGGCAGGGCGGCAAGCGGGCGGTAATCGCCGCTCTCTCCGCAAATCTCGGCATCGCGGTCACAAAGTTCGTAGCGTTCGCAATCACCGGGTCGGCGTCAATGCTGGCTGAATCGGTGCACTCGGTCGCGGACTCCGGCGACCAGATCCTCTTGCTGCTCGGTCGCGCCAGGGCAGAACGTGCGGAAACGGAGCAGCACCCGTTCGGCTTCGGGGCCGAGCGCTATTTCTACGCCTTCCTCGTTGCCGTCGTGCTGTTCGTTGTCGGTGCCGCGTTCTCCTGCTACGAGGGCATCGAGCGCATCCTGCACCCCGAGAAGCTCACGTCAGCCGTCGTGGCGTTCGCCGTGCTCGGAATCGCGATCGTGCTCGAGAGCTTCTCGCTGCGCACCGCAGTCCGTGAGTCCGGCGAAAGTCGCGGCGACGCGAGCTGGCGCAGCTTCATCCGGCATGCGAAAGCTCCGGAACTGCCAGCTGTCCTGCTCGAGGACGTCGCGGCGCTCTGCGGCCTGCTGTTCGCGCTGATCGGCGTCACCCTGGCGACCATCACGAACGACGACCGGTGGGACGGAGCGGGCTCCGTCGCGATCGGCCTGCTGCTCGGCTGCGTCGCCATAGTGCTGGCCACGGAGATGAAGAGCCTGCTCATCGGTGAATCGGCCGGAGCTGACGTCGAGGCCTCGATCGTCGCCGCTGCTCAGGCTGGCCCCGAGGTCGAGCGCGTCATTCACCTCCGCACGCTTCACCTCGGCCCGGAGACCCTGCTGGTGGCGGCCAAGATCGCGATTCGCCACGACGAGTCCGCCGCCAGCGTCGTCGAAGGCATCGATGCGGCAGAACGGCGGATCCGGGCGGCAGTGCCGATCGCCAGGCTGATCTTCCTGGAGCCTGACATCTACCACGCGGCGCGCGCCGACATCACCGATCCGGCCGTTATCGCGGCCAGCCGGGTCAGCCGCCGCGCTCGCCGTCGAAGCCCACCATCCAGCGCGAGTTGATCCGCAGGTAGACGATGTCCGGCCCCCACGTCGAGGGCGACGCCCCGTAATGCCGCGTCAGGTGCTCCTCAATCCAGCCGCGATCGGCGTGGCCTGCCGCCAGGAACTCTGCATCGCCGTGGGTGAACACGCCGAAGGTGTCGCCTTCCAGGTACGCGGCGCTGACGGCAGGGCGGCTTCGCAGGTCGGCGGCCTTCACCGACGAGCCGCTAGTGGTGAATACCCACCGGCCACGGAGCAGGTGCCCGTCGACGGCGCTGACCCTGGGGCGACATGTCGCGCTGACACTGCTAAGCGCGAGGGTGCGCATCCCGGTCAGGCGCGCCGTCAATTCTCCGGCGGAAACGGAGCGCTCCGGCCTGATGATTGACTGCAAGTGCTCGCTGGCTTTGGCTAGCGAGCGATCGAGCAACTGCTGCAACTCCGCTATGTCAGCTGGTTCCTCGTACATAGGTCTAGCTTCACCTAACTGCCGAGCAGCGCAGTAAGCAAACCGCGATCTCGCACGGCAGCGAGGTCGCTGTCGCGGACCGCGTTCGCGCGCACGTCAGGATTGAGCGCGACGGCCTCGGCGACAGTCGTGGCCGCCTCGTCAAGCAGGCCTGCGCCAGCCTGCGCGCAGGCCAGGTTGTAGCTGGCCATGCCACGCGCCGGGGCCGGCACGCCCAGGGCCGCGGCAGTCGTCACGGCCCGCTCGGCGAGCGAGACTGCCAGCTCGGCCTGCCCGTGGCTCAGGTGGTAGCTGCCGAGATGTCCGGCAGGGTGCCAGAACCCGCGCACGATCACTTGCAGCCACAACTGCCTGCCGTGCAGCCACGGATGCCGGGACGCGTCCAGGAGGTCTGCCTCGCCGGCTCTGGCTAGCTCCTCCAGCAGTTCACCGCTCACCCGCCAGCTGTCCCGGCCCGCGGCGTCAGCTGGCTGCGCCGACAGCTCGGCGTACAGGCTGGCGGAGCCGTGATCTACCTCAGTGAAGTGAGGTGGCGCCTGGCCGCTCCTGATCGCACGCAGCCGCTGAACTTGCTGGTGCCTGAACTCGGTGTTGTGCGCGATGAGCGGGAGCGCTGCCCAGCAGGCCGGGCTGCCTGCCTCGCCTGCTGCTGCCGCGGCGAGCAGCACCTGCTCCTCGCCCGCGGCGAAGCCGATCAAGCCCGCGATAGCCGCACGTAGCGACCGAACGTCGGTCATGCTGTCGCCTCCGGATCCGGCGCTTCCGCACTCGGCTTCCGGGCGATGAACATCAGCCGCTCGTCCACCATGACGGTGATCTGGCTGAAGCCGATTGTCTGCAGCCGGCCGAGCAGGGACGCCGGGTCGACCGGGTTGTAGGTGTCGTCAGCGTGGAAGTGATGCAGGTCGTTGCCGGGCAGGCTGTCCGAGCCGACGAGCACGCCGCCGGGTCGCAGGACACGGAACGCCTCGGCCAGGATCTTGTTCTGCAGCGCGAGAGTCGGTACATGATGCAGCATCGTGAAGGTGCCGACGGAGTCGAAAGATGCGTCCGGGTAACCGAGGTCAGCGCCGCTACCAGTGACGACCTCCACGTTGGTTCCGGCGTAACGCTCGGTCAGCAGCGCGGCGGCGGCCTCGTCGACTTCCACTGCGGTGAGCTTTCCGACCTTGTCTCGAAGCCAGTCGGTGGCGGCTCCCGGGCCTGGCCCGATCTCCAGCATCGACACGCCCAGGTCGGCGTCACGGGTGACAACAGGCAGTACTTCTGTCTGCAGGTAGTCAGCCCACTCCGGGCTGCCGCAGACCTTGGCGTGGTTCTCGTTCATGGTCATCAAGCTATGGAGCGGCCGCAGCCCAGCCAAGAGCGTAGGCTGCCAAGCTGTGTCGCAAGACGGTCAGCTGCGCGGGGATCAGCACTGCGTCGCAGATGACTTCGATCCAGCGGCTGCTGTCGCGGTCGTGACGTTCCCGATGCCCAGGGGCCTGGTTTTCGACTGGCACACGCACACTGACCATCAGCTCGCCTGGGCGGCCAGCGGCGTGCTGACCGTACGCACCGAAGCGTCGGCGTGGGTGCTGCCGCCTCAGCGGGCGCTTTGGATACCGGCGGGCGTGCGGCACGAAACGCTGTCCGCTGGTGCCGCCACCATGCGGTCGGCCTATGTGCGGCCGGACCGCTGCGCGGTCAGCTGGGCAGAGCCGACGCCGGTGTCGGCCGGCCCCCTGCTCTGCGAGCTCATCGGCTACCTGGAGGACCACAGCCTGCCCGCAGACCGGAGAGCGCGCGCCGAGGCGGTGCTGATCGATTTGCTACGGCCAGTGGCGATGACCACCGTTGATGTCCGCTGGCCGGATGACGACCGGGCCAGGCAGGTAGCCGACCGCCTAGCGCAGTCTCCGGCTGACAGCCGGACCCTGGCTGAGTGGGGTCACGACGTCGGCGCCAGCGAGCGGACGCTGGCTCGCGCCTTCCTGGCCGAGACCGGGGTCAGCTTCGGCCGGTGGCGGACGATGCTCCGGATCCGGGCGGCGCTGACGGAGCTTGCGGCCGGCGAACCGGTAGCCGTGGTTGCACGGCGGGTTGGCTACGACTCGGACAGCGCGTTCGTGCAAGCGTTCCGGCGCGAGACCAGCGTCACACCGGCGGCTTACTTCCGCACCAGATGAGTGGCGCCGAGTAGGCGTAGTGCCCGTTCCTGTTCGAAATCGAGGGCACGGGCTGGTGGCGCCTGAATCCTGCCGATGCGCCGGCCGAACTCGGCTACCTCAGCCCTGACCCGAGGATCGGCCAGCACGCGGATGCCGAAGGCCAGTGCGACCGGGCTGATGTCGTAGCGGCGCTCCAGCGACAGTCCGAGAGCGACGGCGGCGAGGTCAGCGTCGGTGAACTGGCGGTGCGCGCTTCGCGTCGGCGGTGCCGTCGGCGGACGCCGCCTTGCCCGCGCGCGGCCCGCGTGGCGCAGCGCCGGGAGGAGGCCGAGGGACTCCCGGTATCGGAGCATTCGGGGCGTCATGTCCAGCCGTTTGGCAGCTTCGGTGATCCGCATGCACTGAATCTTACAATCTCTTGTCAGAAACAGGCTCTTCGACGTGCCATAGCGGCCGGTTCTGCCGTACGGTCGTGCTGTGGCGCCGCCCGCCAGCCTGACCTGAAATCCTGACCAGAAACCAAGGAGCCCATATGCCCCTCGAGACACTCCCGTTCAAGGTCGCCGACCTGTACCTCGCCGACTTCGGCCGCCGCGAGATCAGGCTGGCCGAGCACGAGATGCCGGGCCTGATGGCGGTGCGTGCCGAGTTCGCTGACTCGCAGCCGCTAGCCGGCGCGCGCATCACTGGCTCGCTGCACATGACAGTGCAGACGGCCGTGCTGATCGAGACTCTCGCCGCCCTCGGCGCCCAGGTGCGCTGGGCGTCGTGCAACATCTTCTCCACGCAGGACCACGCGGCCGCTGCGGTGGCAGTCGGCCCGGACGGCACGCCGGACAACCCGCGCGGCATCCCGGTGTTCGCCTGGAAGGGCGAGACGCTGGACGAGTACTGGTGGTGCACCGAGCAGGCGCTGACCTGGCCAGGGGAGCCCGGCCCGAACATGCTGCTCGACGACGGCGGCGACGCGACGCTGCTGGTGCACAAGGGCGCGGAGTTCGAAGCGGCCGGGCAGGTGCCGGCCGGCCGTGACGACGACCCGGAGGAGTGGGGCGTCATCCTGTCGGTGCTGGCCCGCTCGCTGGCGGAGACGCCGGGCAAATGGACCGCGATGGCCGCCGAGATCAAGGGCGTCACCGAGGAGACCACCACCGGCGTGCACCGGCTGTACGAGATGGCCAAAGACGGCTCGCTGCGGTTCCCGGCGATCAACGTCAACGACTCGGTGACGAAGTCGAAATTCGACAACAAGTATGGCTGCCGGCACTCGCTGATCGACGGCATCAACCGGGCGACCGACGTGCTGATCGGCGGCAAGGTCGCAGTCGTCTGCGGTTACGGCGACGTGGGCAAGGGCTGCGCCGAGTCGCTGCGCGGCCAGGGCGCGCGGGTGATCGTCACCGAGATCGACCCGATCTGCGCGCTGCAGGCGGCCATGGACGGGTTCCAGGTCGCGCGGCTCGAGGACGTCGTCGCCGTCGCGGACATCTTCGTGACCGCGACCGGCAACTACAACATCATCACCGCCGAGCACATGAGCAAGATGAAGCACCAGGCGATCGTCGGCAACATCGGTCACTTCGACAACGAGATTGACATGGCTGGCCTGGCCCGCCTGCCCGGCGTGCGCCGGACCAACATCAAGCCGCAGGTCGACGAGTGGACGTTCCCCGACGGGCACGCGGTGATCATCCTGTCCGAGGGCAGGCTGCTGAACCTGGGCAACGCCACCGGCCACCCGAGCTTCGTGATGTCGAACAGCTTCACCAACCAGGTGATCGCGCAGATCGAGCTGTTCACCAGGGGCGAGGAGTATCCGCTCGGCGTGCACGTGCTGCCCAAGCACCTGGACGAGAAGGTGGCCCGGCTGCACCTGGACGCGCTCGGCGTGGAGCTGACCACGCTGACCAAGGAGCAGGCCAGCTACATCGGCGTTCCGGTGGACGGTCCCTACAAGTCGGACCACTACCGCTACTGAGAATGCCCGGGAGCAACGGAGCTGAGCCCTCCGATCCGGGCCAGGCCGCCGTCGGCCAGGCCCGGATCGGCTGGGCTGAGCGCTCCATGCCCGTGCTCGGCCTGATCCGGGACGCGTTCGAGCGGGAGCAGCCGTTCGCCGGGCTGACCGTGGCCGCCTGCCTGCACGTCACGCCGGAGACCGCGGTGCTGGTGAACCTGCTCACGGCCGGGGGCGCGGAGCTGCACCTGGCCGCGTCCAACCCGCTTTCCACCCAGGACGACATTGCGGCGGCGCTGGCCGCCTCACCGGCGGTCAAGGTCCACGCCCGGTCCGGGGTGGACCGGCGGACCTACTACGAGCACATCCACCGAGCACTGGATGCCGGTCCCGCGCTGGTCATCGACGACGGCTGCGACCTGGTGAACACCCTGCACACCGAGCGCCAGGAACTGCTCGCGGGGGTGCGCGGCGGCTGCGAGTCGACCACGACGGGGGTGGCGCGGCTGCGCCGGATGGCAGCCGAGGGCACGCTCGCGTTCCCGATGGTCGCGGCCGACGACTCGCGCACCAGGCGCCGGTTCGACAATTTCCTCGGCACCGGGCAGTCGGTGATCGACGGGATCCTCCGGGCCACCAACACGCTGCTGGCCGGCCAGGTGGTCGTGGTGGCGGGCTACGGGTCCTGCGGCAGCGGGATCGCCGCCCGGGCCAGAGGGCTCGGCGCCCAGGTCATCGTCACCGAGGTCGATCCCGACCGGGCCCTTGAGGCTCTTATGCAGGGCTTCCGGGTGCTGCCGATGGCCGAGGCAGCGCCACTCGGGCAGGTGTTCATCACGGCTACCGGCTCGCGGGACGTGATCGGGCCCGGGCACATGACGGCGATGCGTGACGGCGTGATCCTCGCGAACGCAGGTCACTTCGACGTCGAGGTCGACGTGCGCGGGCTGGCCGACCTGGCGGTCGCGGTCAACCCGTCCGTCCGCCCGCACGCCGACGAGTACCTGCTCGACGACGGCAGGCGGCTGATCCTGCTGGCCGAGGGGCGTGTGGTCAACCTGGTCGCCGCAGAGGGAAACCCGGCCGCGGTGATGGACCTGTCGTTCGCCGTGCAGGCGCTGGCCCTGGCCTGGCTCGGCAACGGCGAGGCCGGGGGTGGGGCGGGCCGGGATGGCACGGAGGGCCGGCGCGGGGAAGATCAGCCGCTGCCCCCCGGGGTGCACGAGGTCCCACCGGAAATCGACGCGCAAATCGCGGCGCTGGCGCTGGCCTCGCTGGGCACCGAGATCGACGCGCTCACGCCTGCGCAGCAGGACTATCTGGACTCCTGGCGGCAAGGCTCGTAGCGGCCCGCCGCCCACAGCCGAACATCGGCGTGATCCGGTTATCGGGTTATCGCGCCAGTCGATACGACTGACGCGTTACCCCGCACTGACGGGGCTCCCCAGTATCTGGCCGGTGCGCTACGCGGGAGGTGCGAAGCCGCCGTGACCGGGCGGCTCGTGCCGGGCGGGCACAGCCGGCCCGGGCTCGCCAGGCACACCCGGCACCGTCTCCGGGCAAGAGCCAGGGTCAGGCCCCGCGGGCGCGGCGGCGTAGGGCCCGGCGGGCGCGGCGGGGTAGGGCCCGGCGGGCGCGGCGGGGTAGGGCCCGGCGGGTGCGGCGGGGTGAGGCCCCGCGGGTGCGGCGGGGTAGGGCCCGGCGGGAGCGGCGGGGTGAGGCCCCGCGGGCGCGGCGGCGTAGGGCCCGGCGGGAGCAGCGGGGTGAGACCCCGCGGGTGCGGCGGGGTAGGGCCCGGCGGGAGCAGCGGGGTGAGACCCCGCGGGCGCGGGGCAAGGTCCCGCGGGAGCGGCAGCATACGTCCCGGCCGTGGTGGCGTGGATGGCGGCGAGCCGGGCCGTTTCCCGCTGCCGCCGGACGGCGAGCACCGCCGCCAGGAACGCGGCCGGCGGAGTGCCTGGCGGCGGAGGCGGGGTGACCTGGGCGGCCACGTCAGCGGCGATCCGCTGCCCGAATTCCTCCCTGGCCGCGGGCGTGAGCTCGTAGAAGCGGCGAAGGTAGCTGCTCGCCTGCTCCGCGCTCTGGTCGCTCAGCCCGGACAGCTCAAGCGCCTGCGCCCAGCCCGCCAGCGGGGGCGGCACGACCGCGAGCTCCGCCGGAAGCCCCGGCCTGCGCGGCAGCCGCTCCTGGATCACGAACGTGCCGGCGAACAGGTCCCCGAGCCGCTTGCCCTTGGCGGACAGAAGCGAGCAGATCAGCGCGGGAGCACCGGTGAGCGCCCAGATCTCGATCAGCGCCGCACCCGACCGCCACAGCGACTGGCGGAACCGCACCGGCCCGCCGTCGTCGCTCACCACCCGCAGCCCGAGCGCCATCTTGCCGAGCGACCGCCCCCGGCTCAGCGTCTCGAAGGCGGTCGGGTAGCCGATGAAAACCAAGATCAGCGTTACCACGACCACGGCCGCCAGCCACGCCGCGTTCAGGTGGGTCGTCCCGAGGAGGACGCCGAGAATGATCCCAATAAGGATGATCTGGACGATCATGTCGATGATGATCGCGATCATGCGGCTGGGGAACCGGGCGCACGGGACGTCGAGGACCACGGCCTCGCCGGTGACCACCTCGGTCATGACTGGTCTCCCCGCCGCTCGCCGCCTCTGCTCCGGCCCCGGGCGGCGCCTCGGGGTCGCCCGGGCTGTTACCCGCCCGCCTCAACATGCCCCTTCGCTGCCAAGGCTATCCAGTATCGGGCAGTAATCTCCTGTCGTGGATGTGGATGCGTTCGTCGCCGCGCATCAGCCGGAATGGGACCGGCTCGACCGTCTCGTCGCCCGGCGCCGCCGCCTGTCCGGGGAGGAAGTCGACGAGCTGGTTGCGGCCTACCAGCGGGCCGCGACGCACCTGTCAGCGGTGCGCAGCGCCGGGTACGATCCCGCGCTCGCCGCGCGGCTGTCGACCAAGGTGGCCAGGGCCCGCTCGGCCGTGACCGGCGCGCACACCCCGGCTTGGGGCTCGGTGGGCCGGTTCGCGGTCACGTCGTTCCCCTTGATGGCCTACCGGGTGCGCTGGTGGTGGCTGGGCACGGCGGCCGGGTCGCTGCTGGTCGCGTTCATCATCGGCCTGTGGATCGCGCGGTCACCCGCCGTCCAGGCCAGCCTGCTGCCGCCCGCTGAGGTCCGGCAGCTGGTCAACTCGCAGTTCCGCGGCTACTACTCGCAGTACCCAGCCGCCTCGTTCGCGGCGAAGGTGTGGACGAACAACGTCCTCGTCGCGTTCGAGTCACTGGTCTTCGGGATCCTGCTCTGCGTGCCCACCCTGTGGGTGCTGTTCGGCAACGCGCTCAACCTCGGTGCGGTCGGCGGGCTGATGGTCGTTCACGGCCGGGGCGTGGAATTCTTCGCGCTGATCCTGCCGCACGGCATGCTCGAGCTGTCGGCGGTGTTCCTGGCCGCGGCTGCCGGGCTCCGGCTCGGCTGGCGGATCATCGACCCCGGCCCGCTGCCGCGGTCGCAGGCGTTGGCGGTGACCGGCCGAGAGACGATCACGCTCTCGCTCGGCATGATCGTGCTGCTGCTCGTGTCCGGGATCATCGAGGCCTTCGTCACCCCGTCGCCGCTGCCCACGTGGGCCCGCATCGGCATCGGGGCCTGCGCGGAAGCCGCCCTCCTGGCCTACGTGATCGTGTTCGGCCGCCGCGCGCTCGCCACCGGCCTGTCCGCCGACATCGAGGAAGCCCCCGACGTGGTCCCCGTCGCCGGCTGAGGCCAGCCGTTGCAGATCTTGGTCAGAAAACGTCGTGATAGCAACAGATTTTGACCACGATCCGGGCGGGGTGGCTGGGCGGCGGGGACGGCGGGGGTGGTAGGTGGCTGGGCGGCGGGTGCGGGTGGGTGGCGGAGAAGGCCTGGGCTAGTTAGAGGCGGCCGGCGGCCTTCAGGTTCAGGTAGGCGTCGGCGAGGGCCGGGGGCAGCCGGCCGGGCGAGGCGTCCACAACCTCGACGCCGCGCCGGCGCAGCAGGGCGGAGATCCGGGCCCGCTCGGATCTGGCCCGTTCACCCGCTGCGGCGTCGTAGACCGCCGCCGCGTTCCCTCGCGCCGCGGCCATCTCATCGATCCGGGGGTCGGCGACCGCGGCGATCAGCAGCCGGTGCCGTGCGGCCAGCACCGGGATCCTGGGCAGCAGACCCTCCTCGATCGCCGCCGGGTTCAGGTCCGTGAGCAGCACCACCAGGCAGCGCTGCCGGGCGGTCGCCAGCACGGTCGCGGCCATCAGGCCCGCGTCCGACTCGACGAGCTCGGCGTCGAGCACCGCCATCGCGTTCGTCATCGCGGACAGGACCTCGGTGCGGCCCGCGCCGATCACCCGGGTCCGCACCCGCCGGTCGACCGCGATCAGGTCGATCCGGTCACCGGCCCGCGACGCGAGCGCGGTCAGCAGCAGCGCGGCGTCCATCGACGTGTCCAGGCGGGGCACCCCCGCCACCCGCCCGGCGGCCGTCCGGCCGGTGTCGAGCACGATCAGCACGCGGCGGTCGCGCTCGGGCCGCCAGGTCCGCACCATCACGTCGACCCGCCGCGCGGACGACCGCCAGTCGATCGAGCGGACGTCGTCGCCCACCACGTACTCGCGGAGCGAGTCGAACTCGCTGCCCTGGCCGCGCAGCAGCGAGACGTGCTGGCCATCGAGCTGCCGCAGCCTGGCGAGTTTTTCCGGCAGGTGCCTGCGGCTGCCAAATGGCGGCAGCACCCGGACCGACCAGCCCGCCACGTGACCGCCCTGCCGGCCGGCCATCCCCAGCGGACCGAGCGAGCGCACGGTCACCCGGACCGCAGCAAAATCACCACGGCGCCGCGGCGTCAGCGTCGTGGTCACGCTCGTCTCACCGCCACCCGGAACGCTAAGCCCCGACCGCCCCGGCTCCGCCCCGGCGCTCGGCTGCCAGGCGTCCCGCAGGGTGCCGCGCAGCGCCCGGCCGCCTGGGTTCGTGATGGTCAGCGTGACCTCGCCGCTGGTGCCGAGCCGGATCCTGGTGTCGCCGGACCGGGCCAGCCGCAGCGCCCGCACCGGCGCGGCCAGCACCACGTCGGCGGCGATCGCAACGAGGATCACCGCGTCGACCGTGAGCAGCACCGCGACCCTGTGCAGCACCAGCACGACGAGCGCGCCGGCCAGCGCGGCAGCGGCCGCCCGGCCGGTCAGCGCCATGCGGCTTCCCCGGCCAGCCCCGGGAGGTCGCGTTCCGGATACTTCACCGGGGCACCGGGACCGAGGCGAGCACGGCCTCCAGGATGCCGTCGGCCGTGGTGCCGTCCAGTTCGGCCTCGGGCCTGAGCTGGACGCGGTGCCGGAACGTCGGTCGCGCGAGCGCCTTGACGTCGTCTGGAGTGACGTACTCGCGGCCGGACAGCCACGCCCAGGCGCGGCTGGTCGCCAGCAACGCGGTCGCGCCGCGGGGGGAGACGCCGAGCAGCAGCGACGGCGACTGCCTGGTCGCCCGGCACAGGTCCACGATGTACCCGGTGACCTCGGGCGACACGTACACGCCGGCGACCGAGTCTCTCGCGGCGGCCAGGTCGCCCGCGCCCGCGACCTGGCCGACGCCGGCGGCCGCCAGGTCGCGCGGGTCGAAACCCGCTGCGTGCCTGGTCACGACGTCGATCTCCTGCTCACGGTCGGGCACAGCGACGGTCAGCTTCAGCAGGAACCGGTCCAGCTGAGCCTCGGGCAGCGGGTAGGTGCCCTCGTACTCCACCGGGTTCTGGGTCGCGGCGACGCAGAACGGCTCGGGCAGCGGCCGCGGCGTGCCCTCGACCGACACCTGGCGCTCCTCCATGGCCTCGAGCAGCGCGGCCTGGGTCTTCGGTGGCGTCCGGTTGATCTCGTCGGCCAGCAGCAGGTTCGTGAAGATGGGGCCGTCGCGGAACTCGAACCGGGCGGTCCTGGCGTCATAGATCAGGGAGCCGGTCACGTCTCCCGGCATCAGGTCGGGTGTGAACTGGATCCGTTTGCTCTGCAGCCGCAGCGACGCCGCGAGCGCCCGGACCAGCAGCGTCTTGGCCACCCCGGGAACGCCTTCGAGCAGCACGTGGCCCTGGCACAGCAGGGCGATCAGCAGCCCCGTGACCACGGGGTCCTGCCCGACGACGGCCTTGCCGACCTCGGTGCGCACCGCGCCGAGCGTGGCCCGCGGGTCGACCCGCCCCGGCCACGCAGCCGCGGGGGCGGATCCCTGGGCCGCGCCGCCCGGGTCCTCGGCGTCTCCCGTGGCGGCGAGGCCCGCGGGTGCCTGGTTTTCGCCGTTCAATGCGTCCGTACCTCACTCTCCAGGGCGTCGAGGTCGTCGGCGAGCGCGACGAGCGCGGCATCGTCACCTGGCGCCGGCCCGAATAGCATTGCCTCGATCCGCGCGTGGCCGCTACCTGACCGCGCCGAAAACGCCGCGACCACTTCACCGGGCCGGGCATCAGGGGACAAACCGAGCGCGGGCAGCGTCCTGGCCAGCATCGCGGCGCGCAGCGCTGAGGCCGCGCGGCCACGGGCCCGGCGCGACCGGTAGAGCCCCGCGTGGCCCTCCGCGGTCTCCGAGGCACGGACCACGACCGGCAGCGGCTCCGGCACCAACGGCCCCAGCCTGCGCGCGCGCCACAGCGCCGTGAGCACAGCGGCGAAGCCGAGCTGGATCGCCACCAGGTAGGCGGCCAGCGGGATCAGGCTCAGCACCGACTTCTGGCCGGTGGGCTGCAGGCGGGAGGCGGGCCCGGCGGACGGGACCAGCCAGACGATCCGGGTGTTGCTGCCGAACAGGTTCAGCGCGAGCGCGGCGTTGCCGAGGTGCGCCAGGCTCCCGTTGGTGAGGGCGTTTCCGGTGCCGAGCACCGTGATCACCCGTCCGGTCGCGGTGTACCGCACCAGTGACGGATAGCCCTCCGTCGGGTAGCACAGTGCGGCCGTCACGCGATGCCGGCGCGGCGTGGCCTGCTGCCGCAGGCTCAGCTGCGCACCGCCCATGTCAGCGGTCCCGGCCAGCCGCGCCCCGCTCAGCCCGCAGCCCGGCGCCAGGGTCAGCACCGGGGCCGGGCCGACGAGGCCGACCCGCGGGGCCAGCGCGGCGAGCGCGGCGCGGTCGGGCCCGATCAGCATGAGATCGGCCCTGACCCGGGCGAGACCGGCCAGCTGGCGCGCGGTGAGCAGCCCGGGGCTGGTGACGACCAGCGTGACACGGCCTGGGCCTGGCCCGCGGGCCGCGCTCGCCGCGCGCGCCGCGTTCTCGGCGGCGGCCGGCGTGCCCGCCCTGGTCACCGTGTCGCCGCGGCCGGAAAGAAGGTCGGCGATCGCGTGCGCGCCGGCGGTGCCGGTGCCCGATGGGTCAAGGTAGCTGGTCGCCGCGAGGCCGGACGGCAGCAGCGCGATCACGATCGCGCCGAGCAGGATCACGGCGGCGAGCGCGATCGGAACCCGCCACCGGCGCCAAAGGTCACGGGCGGTCGGCGAGACCGGCCGCTGGCCGCCGGGGTCGGAGCGGCCTGGTATGTCCCCGCCGGCCGGGTCGGCCGCGGCGCGGAACGGAGCAGGGGCCGGGGCGGGCGCCGCCGTGGTCACGACACCGGGCCCGGTGCGCTCGCCGTGGCCGCGGGCGCGGTGGCCGCCGCGACGGGACGCGCGGCCTGTATCGCCGCGTCAAGGTCGCGGGCCTGCTGGTAGCCCGCGGCGGTCCCGGCCGCTTCCCCGTATCTCACGTCGTCGAACAGCCGTGCCACCGCTGCGAGACTCGCCGCGTGCGCCGGCAGGGGCCGGCCGGCTTCGGCCGCGAACTCATCGGCGGTCCTGCCTATCCGGGGCACGAGGATGCCGCGTTCCTCAAGGCCGGCCGCGATCGCCCGGACCGACTCGATGATCGCTTCGGTGTAGTCGCCGGCCGCGGCCTTGCGCTCCGCCTGCTGGCGGTGGTCGCTGGCGCTGAGCCGGCTCGCCGCGAGCAGCGGGGAACGACCGCGCGACCGGGTCCGCGCCACCGGCCCGGTCAGGCTCATCACGGCCACGATGGCGATCGCCAGCAGGGCCGCGAGCACGATCAGCCCGGTCCGGCCCATGGCCCCCGATGCCCCGTTCAGCAGGTCGTCGATCAGGTGGTCAATCCGCTCGAAGATCGAGGTCCCGTGGCGGTACATCAGCTTGGACAGCTCGGCGCGGGCGAGCCGCTGGCCCTGCTGGCGGGTGACGGGGCCGCCGCCCGGCCCGGCCGCCGCCCAGCCTGCCGCGCCGCCCGCCGCGCGCGCGGTGATCACCAGGCCGGCGGGACCGGCGCCGGTCCCGGACGTCCGGCTGGCGGCCGCCACACCGTCTCGAACTCGTTGCCGGTCATCTGCTGGCCTGTGGCGGCGCTGCGCAGAGCGAGGTCGAGGCCCTCCTTGCGCATGCGCATGTCCAGATAGAGCAGGACCGTCACCCCGGCGCTGATCGGCCGGGTGACCGCGCCGGCGACGATGCTGCCAACCCCGCCGATGATGACCGCGAGGACCGAGCGGCTCGCGGTGAGCCCGAACACGCCACCCGAGCCCCCGGCTATCGCC
>DATJNX010000040.1:0-59665 GCA_035507615.1 Streptosporangiaceae bacterium | reverse complement strand
CATACCGGGCCAGCAGCGTGTAGACCCAGGACCGGGCCACCCCGTAAGTCCGGGCGACCTCGCCGACCGGACGCTTCTCAACAGTGACAGCAGTAATGACAAGCCGGGCTTTCGACATCCCGGCAGGCTCCGGCCCAGCTGCCCTGCATGACGTGAGACACGCCGCTGCCGGTACCGGATCTCAGCTAACGCCAGACTGTCCTCAATGACTTGAGACACCCGTCCTCGATGTCCTGAAACTGGACACCACCGGCCCCACTAACATCATTGGTCCCACCCGACGTCACTTGTCCCACGGCTGCGACGTCGAGTCGATGCCGACAGCGACTTTTCATCGATTCTTGCCACAGTCTGGGATATTTTGTACCGGTTCTCGCGGCAAAAATCGGTGAAATGTGCGGCGGCGGCGGCGGGAACCTTCGCAAACAGCACATATTAGCTACGGGGAGCTGGTCTGGCCCGGCCGGCTTGTTCGAATCAGCTACCGGGATCTGGTCTGGCCTGGCCGGCGTTGTTCGTTTCTGACATTCGTCACTGAGGTCTGGTGATTCGCGGCACTACAACGCGAACCCCGCTGCGAGCCAGCCTTGCCTCATGACAATCACTGCTGACGCCGGCCAGGGGATCGTGCTGTCCGGCCTTTCGAAGTCTTACGGCCCGGTGCGCGCGGTCCGTGGCCTGGACCTGACGATCGCGCCCGGCGAGACGGTCGCGATGCTCGGCCCGAACGGCGCGGGCAAGACCACCACCATCGACATGATCCTGGGCCTGACCCGGCCCGATAAAGGCACCGTGTCGATCTTCGGTTCGCCGCCGGCGGTTGCGGTGCGCGACGGCTGGGTGGGCGCAATGCTGCAGGCAGGGGCGCCGCTCGACCACCTCAGGGTTCGCGAACTCGTCAAGGTAATGGCGTCCTACTATCCGCATCCACTGGACGTGGCAGAGGTCCTGCGAGTCACCGGAGCGTCCGACTTCGCCGGGCAGTGGACGACGAAACTGTCGGGAGGGCAGGCCCAGCGGGTGCGGTTCGCCGCCGCCCTGGTCGGTGACCCTGACCTGCTCCTGCTCGACGAGCCGACGGCCGGCATCGACGTCGAGGGCAGGCGCGATTTCTGGCAGGCGATGCGCGCGGTCACGCAGCAAGGCAAGACCGTCGTCTTCGCCACGCACTATCTGGAGGAAGCTGACGCCTACGCCGACCGGATAGTGCTGATCGCCCGTGGCCAGATCGTGGCAGACGGCCCGGCGACCGAGATCAAGGCCCAGGCGACCGCGCGGACGATTCGGGCTACCCTGCCCGGCGTTGACGCGCGAGCGCTAGGCACGTTGCCCGGCGTGCGCAGCGCGCAACGGCACGGGGACTCTGTGGTGCTGTCCTGCACGGACGCTGACGCCGCTCTGGCAGCTCTGCTGGGGGCCTTCCCGGCTACGCGCGACATCGAGGTAACAGGCGGGAGCCTGGAAGCGGCGTTCCTGGAACTGACCACCGCCGACGCTGACGCTGGCCACCAGGTTATGGAGACAGCCCGATGACTCACTTCCGCTACGAGATCCTCCGGATGCTGCGCAACCGGATGTTCTACGGCATCACCCTGGGACTGCCGCTCGTGCTCTTCTACGCGATTGCTTCCGGGCAGCGGCATGTCATCTTCGACGGCACCAGCTTCCCGCTGTATTTCATGACCGCGATGGCGGTATACGGATCGATGTACGCGGTCGTAGCGCCGGGGGCACGGATCGCGCGGGACAGGTCCGGAGGCTGGATCCGGCAGCTCCGGGTCACCCCGCTGCGCGTCCGGACGGACCTGGCTGCGAAGGTGGCAGCTGCTTATCTACTCGCGCTGCCTACCGTGGTGCTGCTCTACCTGGCCGGCGCATCTATCGGCGTGCATCTCGACGCGGCTCAGTGGCTGCGGATGACCGGTCTGATCGTCGCGGGCCTGGTTCCGTTCGTGGTCATGGGGTTCATCCTGGGCTACCTGGTGCCGGTAGACGCGCTGGCAGCGGCCCTAGGCGGGCTGGTCGTGCTGTTCGCACTGCTCGGCGGCGTCTTCGGTTTCCAGCTCGCGACGTCAGGGCCGCTGTTCGACGTGCTGAAAGGCCTTCCTTCGTACTGGCTGGTGCAGGCCGGGAGAACGACCGTCATGGGCGGGGGCTGGCCTGCGGAGGCCTGGATTGTGATCGCCCTGTGGACCGCCGTACTGATACCGGCTGCAGCGCTTGCCTATCGGCGCGCGACGAGCCGGGTGTGAACCATGCCCGAGCAAGTACGCTCGCTGGACATGGGCGGTTATGCAGAATTCACCACTCCGGCTGACGCGGAGTGGGTTGCCACCCAGCGGAGGTGGACTGAGGGGCGGAGCAGGTATTTCTGGATCGCGGTGCCGTTGCTGTACCTGATCTACCTGATTGGCGCGGTACATGCGAACTCGCGGGGCGCCGGGGCTGTGATCGGCTACGCCGTGATCGCTGCCTTCGCGCTGTGCCTCATGTTCGCGCCGGTGCTCCTCCGGGATGCGAGCGCAGGCCGGTTCTGGACCGGGTACGCCATCCTGACCGCCCTGTTGCTCGCCGAGCTGCCGTTCGCGCACGCGGCCGCATTCATGTTGTGCGTCTATCTCACCATGATCATCGCGGCTCGGCTGGGCGCGAGGTCGTGGCCGTTCGTTGCCGCGATGGCGCTTGCCGCGTTGCTGGTCCCGGTCACGATCCGGTCCTGGCACGTCAGCCTTGTCGGCGCCATCGATGACGTCACGCCAATAGCGATTCCGGTCGTCGCAGTCCTCACCTGCGCCCTCCTTCAGGTCTTGCGCGGCAATCAAGCGCTAGCCGAGGCGCGAGCCGAGGTTGCGCGGCTGGCGGCGGAGAACGAGCGCATCCGCATTGCGCGCGACCTGCACGACCTGCTCGGGCACTCGCTGACCACGATCACCGTCAAGGCGGGCCTGGCCAGGCGCCTCGGAGCCGCCGAGCCGGCCCGGGCAGTCGAGGAGATTGCTGAAGTCGAGGAACTGTGCCGGCATGCGCTTGCTGAAGTGCGCGCCGCTGTCTCCGGCTACCGGGACGTGACTCTGGCGGGCGAGCTCGCGCGCGGGCGGGAGCTGCTGCGGGCGGCAGGCGTTGCCGCCGACCTTCCCGCCGCCACCGACCTGGTCGACCCGGCCCACCAGGAACTGCTGGGCTGGGCAGTGCGCGAAGGTCTCACCAACGTGGTCCGGCACTCGCGCGCCGGCGCGTGCGCAGTCCGGCTGTGCCGGACGGGCGTGGAGATCACTGACGACGGCGTCGGCGGGACTACCTCCGTTGGCAACGGCCTGCGCGGTCTGCGGGAGCGTGTGACGGCAGCCGGAGGTTCCATCGACGCCGGACCGCTGGAGCCGAGCGGATGGCGGCTTCGGGTGTCGCTGGCTGCCGAGCGTGCTACGTGACGATCCGGCTCCTGCTGGCAGACGATCAGGAGCTCATCCGCCGCGCCCTTGCGGTCGTGCTCGACCTGGAAGACGACTTCGAGGTCGTCGCCTCAGTCGGTCGCGGTGACGAGGTGGCCGCAGCTGCCAGGACGCACCAGCCGGACGTAGCCCTGCTCGACATCGAGATGCCCGGCATCGACGGGCTCGCGGCCGCCGCCGTCCTCGCTCAGGAGGTCCCGCACTGCCGGTCGGTGATCCTGACCACGTTCGGGCGCCCGGGTTACCTGCGCCGGGCGATGGAATCCGGCGCTTACGGTTTCGTGGTCAAGGACTCGGCTCCGGAACAGCTCGCTGACGCGATCCGGCGGGTGGCCGCTGGCGAGCGCGTGGTCGATCCGGCGCTGGCCGCCGCGTCGCTTGCAACCGGAAACTCGCCACTCACGGCCAGGGAACGCGATGTGCTCGTCGCGGCCAGGCCGGGTGCGACCGTTGCGGAGATCGCCGCGAAGCTGTGCTTGTCCGAGGGAACGGTCCGTAACTACCTGTCGTCCGCAATTGCCAAAACCGGCTCGCGCAACCGGGCTGAGGCGGTCAGGGCCGCGGACCAGAACGGCTGGCTGTGACTAGCCACTGCTAGCGCGAGTAGGCAGCCTGGCGCATGCCCCAGGTGATCTGACCCATGGCGGCCGAGCCGGTTGCCGTCGAGGCTGTCAGCTCAGCCAGACCCGACCTGAGGCTGGCGAGATCGGAGGCGCTGCACAGACCGAGGGCCACGGGGCGGTCGCCGGTGGCGGCAAGGTTCATGCCGAACAACCGCGCTGCCGTGGCAGTCGGCACCGGCACCTCGGTGATCCTGGTGAGCCGGGTCGCCACAGCAGGGTCACCACCCAGCGCGGCAAGCAACGGCCCGGCGCACATCCGCGCGCCGCTCGCGGCGACCATCGACTCGGCGAGCCGCAGGTGGGCGCGTAGCAGCGGGTGGCTGGTCTCGATCCACTCGATCTCGTCCACCACGACCAGTCCGTCGTCGGTGAGCTGGCTCGCCCAGCGCCGGACGGCGCCGGCCGGGTCGGGCAAGTGCGCCAGCAGCAGCCGGCCGTAGATCAGGTCGGCAGGCCCGGCCGGGAACGGAATCGTCAGGACGTCATGCGTGACGAAGTCCAGGTAGTGGCCGGCCGGTGCCCGTTCGCGGCGGCGGGCTGCCGCCACGAAACTCGCCGACCTGTCCAGGCCGACGGTCCGGCTGGCCCGCGTGACCTGCGCGACCATGCCGGTCGTGTAGCCGGGCCCGCAGCCCAGGTCATAAGCGAGAGCTGGCGTGGTGGTGACCGCGTCAGCGAGCAGCGCCGACGAGGACGGTGCGTACACCTCGTGCAGCAGCGCGAGCCGGGATGCAGCCAGCTCGTTGTCGCCGAACGCGTAGTGCCGCCGCTCAGGCCCTGCGGTCAGACTGCCGATGACTGGCTGCCCGCCGCTGGCGATACGTGCCCGTTTCCAGGTTGAAATCGCATGATGCGAGCCTGCCAGACCGGGACTAGCTGCCTGCGGCCGCCTTCGCCTCGGCGGCTTTGCGCGCCAGCGCGGTGAACTCCTCGACACCGAAAGCGGTGCCGGCGATGCCCCAGCCGCCCTCCGCCGCTTCGGCGAGTATGACCCAGGTGCGTGCCGCGAGGCCCGGATCCCCGGCGGCCTTGGCCACGATCTCGGTGGCTTCCCTGGTGATCTGCCGCTGCCCGTCGCGGCCCAGTGATCCGGGCGGAGTGATGATCTGGATACGCACTGCAGCGGAGGACGGAGTGTTTGCGGTGGAGATCGCGGCCGGCGGGAGGCGGTGGATGAAGGCGGCAGTGTTGTCGAGGTGGAACGGGCCGGGCTGGGCGACGCCCTCGGCTCGCAGCACCGCGTGAGTCAGTTCACGGCCGAGCAGCTCGTCGGCGTCGTCTGGGAAGATGTCGGCCGGTGCGTACACGTCGATCATGGGCATGGCGGCGGTGCTCCTTCGGTCGCTATGACGGTCGTCATAGAACGTAGATTATGATGGGCGTCATAGTCAAGGCGCCGTGGAGGCGAGCAGGTGAGCGGAGTCCGGGACAAGATGATTGCGGGAGCGGCGCGGTTGCTAGCGCAGCGCGGCCTGCAGGCGACGTCATTCGGGGCCGTGCTCGCCGCGACGGATGCGCCGCGCGGGTCGATCTACCATCACTTTCCCGGCGGCAAGGAGGAGCTTGTCGCAGCGGCTATCGAGGCCACGCAGCGGCATGCGCTCAGCCTGATCGATCACGACATTGGCGCGCCTGCGGTGGAGGTTACGCAATCCTTCCTAGCTGCCTGGCGAGCGCTGCTGACCTACAGCGATTTCGATGCGGGCTGCGCGCTGGTAGCAGTAACCGTGGCTGCCGAGAGCGATGAGCTGCGGCAGCGGACGGCGGAGGCGTTCCGGGCGTGGCGGGAGAAGCTGGCTCGCGCCCTGGCGGCAGGCGGCCTCCGCGCTGCCGACGCGCAGTCGACGGCTACGCTGCTGCTGGCGGCGAGCGAGGGTGCGGTGGTCATCTGCCGGGCCGAGCAGGACATCGCACCGTTCGAGTTGGTGGCGACGCAACTGACAGAGCACGTCCGTGCGCTGGCGGGGGCCTCGGCGACTGCGGACGCGGACGCGGATGCGTAGGCTGGCGACGGCCGCGCCGAGCCGGTGAGTGGCATCGCGGTAGTGAGGAGCCAGATGCGCAAGGCCGGGCCAGTGGGCTTCGATCTCGACCTCACTCTGATCAACTCACGGCCGGCGATCCTGGCGGCATGGACGGCGGTCTCCGAGGAACTCGGCGTGCTGATCGACCTAGCCGAAGTCGACCAGCGGATGGGCATCAAGCTGGAGGACGAGGTCAGCTACTGGTTTCCGGCTGACGGGCACCAGGGCGCGGCCGACAGCTACCGGCGTCACTATGTGCGGCTGGCGCCGACGCTGACCTTCCCGCTGGCTGGCGCATCGGAGTCGCTGGCTGCGGTCAGGCGGGCAGGGGAACGGGCCGTGATCGTCACGGCGAAGCACCCGGTCTCGGTACAGCCGAGCCTTGATGCCGTCGGGCTGGCGGCCGACGAGGTGTTCACGCACGTGCACGGCCCGGAGAAGGCTGCTGTGCTCGCGCATCTGGGCGCGGCCGTGTACGTCGGCGACACGCCGGCCGACATGGCGGCGGGGGAGACGGCTGGCGCGCTGCCGGTCGGCGTTCCGACCGGCTCGTTCACGGCAGCTGACCTGCGGGCCTCGGGCGCGGCGCTGGTGCTCGGCTCGCTGGCGGAGTTTCCGGAGTGGTATGCGGGCTTTCGCGATGATCTAAGGCAGGAGCTGGGAGCGGATGAGCACTGACATCCTGGAGCTGGCCGACAGGCTGTGGCGTGGTGAGACGCGAACGAGCGAGTTCCACCCGGTTCTGCAGTCCGGCACGCTGACGGAGATCTGCGAGGACGTGGCATTCGTGCCGGCGTTCGCGAACGTGACGGCGGTCAGGACGGCGGATGGCCTGGTGCTCGTTGACACCGGCAGCGTGTTCGCGGCGCGGGAGATTCACGGCCAGCTCCGGAGCTGGACCGATCAGCGGCTGCACACCGCGATCTACTCGCACGGGCACATCGATCATGTCTTCGGCGTCAGCCCGTGGGAAGCCGAGGCGGCCGAGCAGGGGTGGCCTGCGCCGGTGGTGGTCGCGCACGAGGCGCTGCCGCTGCGGTTCGACCGGTATATCGCCACCGCCGGGTACAACGGGATCATCAACCAGCGGCAGTTCGGCGTCCGCGGCCTGCGGTGGCCGACGGAGTATCGCTACCCGGACCGGACGTACTCGGCCGAGCTCGCGGTCGATGTGGGCGGCGTGGCGCTGGCGCTACGGCACGAGAAAGGCGAGACCGACGACCACACCGTCACCTGGATCGCCGACCGCCGCGTGATGTGCTGCGGAGACCTGTTCATCTGGGCCTCGCCGAACGCCGGGAATCCGCAGAAGGTGCAGCGCTACCCGCTGGAGTGGGCCCAAGCGCTGCGCCGGATGCTCGCGCTGCAGCCTGAGTACCTGCTGCCCGGTCACGGACTGCCGGTGGTGGGGGCTGACCGCGTGGCCCGGGCCCTGACTGACACCGCCGACCTGCTCGAGGCGCTTGTTAACCAGACACTGGCGGTGATGAACGGGGGAGGACGGCTCGACGAGGCCATCCACTCGGTCGCGGTGCCGGGTCATCTGGCCGACAGGCCCTACCTGCAGCCGGTATACGACGAGCCGGAATTCATCGTCCGGACGGTCTGGCGGCAGTACGGCGGCTGGTGGGACGGCAACCCGGCGACGCTGAAACCTGCCCCGGAGCGCGCGCTCGCTGCCGAGCTCGCGGCGCTGGCGGGCGGGCCGGCCGTACTCGCGCGGCGTGCGCTTGATCTGGCCGAGGCCGTGCTCGCACAGCCAGAGCCAGCCCGGCCAGAGCCAGCCCGGCCAGAGCCAGCACAGCCAGAGCCAGCACAGCCAGAGCCAGCACAGAGCGGCTCGACGCCAGGCCCTGACCTGGGCGTGGCCGCACTGCGCGGCGGCGAGGACGGCTTGCGGCTGGCCGGCCACCTGGCCGAGTACGCCTGGCTGGCCGCGCCGGACGATCCCGAGGTGCAGCAGGCGCGGCATCGCGTCTTCACCATCCGCGCCGAGCGCGCGACATCCACCATGTCGAGCGGGGTATACCGGTGGGCGGCCAACGAGTCGCTGGGCGACCCGTTCCCGCCGCATCCAGATCGGGAGAACTCATGACGACGATCGAAGGCATTAACCCGTCGGTTCCGCCTAGCGGCACGGGCTGCGCCGAGTGCGAGGAAGCGGGCGGGTGGTGGGTGCACCTGCGCCGGTGTGCTGAGTGCGGGCACATCGGCTGCTGCGACACCTCACCTGAGCAGCACGCGACAAAGCACGCCAAGAGCGCGGGGCACGCGATCATCCGCAGTTTCGAGCCCGGCGAGTCGTGGTTCTGGGACTACCAGACTGAGCAGCTATACGAGAGCGGTCCGGCGCTGACCCCGCCCGAGCACCACCCTGAGGACCAGCCCGTGCCCGGTCCGGCGGGCCGGGTGCCCGGCGACTGGCAAGCGCACGTGCACTACTGAACCCGACGCGCTCCGCGCCGGCCTTATCCGGCGGCTAAACGACGATCTGGTCGGTATCGCCGCTGCCGCCGCTGCCCGCCGCGGTGGCCAATGCGGGCGCCGGATGGGACCAGCCGTACCCGCTCTCGCCGTGCTCGGCGACGTCGAGGCCGGTTTCCTCGTCCGCCTCGGTGACCTTGAGCCCGACGAGCTTGTCGGTGACGAGCAGGATCAGCCAGGTCATCACGAACGGGTAGACCACGCCGGCGACTGCAAGCACGATCTGGCGGCCGAGCTGAGTGAGGCCGCCAGGCTCGCCGGCAGCGTTGACAGCGAGGCTGGAGAATGCGCCGGTCAGCACGACCCCGATGAGGCCACCGACCATATGCACGCCGACCACGTCCAGCGAGTCGTCGTAATGCAGCAGGTCCTTGATGTTGCAGGCGAAGTAGCACAGCGTGCCAGCCGCCGCGCCGATGATAATCGCAGCCCACGGCGGAACGTATCCGGACGCTGGCGTGATGGCTGCCAGGCCCGCGACGGCGCCAGCCGCGATGCCGATCCCGGACGGCTTCTTCTTCCGCCACCACTCGAATCCCATCCAGGCCAGCATCGCGGTCGACGCGCCAATCTGGGTGTTCACCAAGGCGTACGCGGCGACCCCGCCGGCTGAGGTTGCACTTCCGGCGTTGAAGCCAAACCAGCCAAACCAGAGGATCCCGGCGCCGAGCAGAACGAGCGGCACGTTGTGCGGCCGGTCTAGCCGCTTGGTTCGCTTCAGGTAGAAGGCGGTGGCCAGGGCCGCAGCTCCGGCAAGCTCATGCACGACCGATCCGCCGGCGAAGTCGATCGCATGCAGGCCGCCAGTCCCGAGGATGCCGCCGCCCCAGACCGCGTGCGCGAACGGGCAGTAGACGATGAGCGACCACAGGCCGATGAAGACCAGGTACCCGCGAAAGCGCATTCGCTCGCAGAACGCTCCGGCAATCAGCGCAGGCGTAATGACAGCGAACTTCATCTGGAAGGCCATGTAGACGAGTGCCGGGATCGTCGGCGCAAAGTGCGTCGGATTCACCCCGACGCCTCGCAGCATGACGTTTGACAGGCTGCCGATCACGCCTCCGTGGTCGGTGCCGAACGCGAGGGAGTAGCCCACGATGACCCACAACAGGCTGATCAGCCCTATCGCGACAAAGGACTGCACCATGGTCGCGACCACGTTCTTAGCTCCGACGAGGCCGCCATAGAACAGCGCGAGCCCCGGCATCATGAACAGCACAAGAGCCGTGGACGTGAGCATCCACGCGGTGTCTCCAGCGTTTATATGCATAAAAAGCCCCTTGCACGATAGTCGCGGCGGCGTTGCCGAACCCGCTAGCGGGCCACACTGCTCTGCGACGACTGACCGTTAGCTAAGCAAGAGGGATCAGCCGTTGCGAGCGCCAACTATAGGACTGGGATGAGCAGTTCTGGAAGGCCGCCACCGAGCGAAAGTCAGTCACCAGCATTCGATCAGCGGCGCGAGCTCGCTGAGCCGGCTGATTACGGCGTCCGGAACGGCGTCGGCAAAGGCCGGCACGTCGCTGTTCGGCACCAGAACGGTCCGCATGCCCAGGCTCTTGGCGCCGTGCACGTCGTCGTACGGCCTGTCGCCGACGAAAACGCACCGAGCCGGGTCTGATACGCCGACCGCCGTCATTGCTGCCTGGAAGGCGCCAGGATGCGGCTTCGTCCAGGCGATCTCGCTGGAGTAGACGGCACCGTCGATGAAGTCGAGCAGGCCGTCGCGGCGGAAGACTTCCTCGTGCCAGCTTCTCGGCCACATGGTGTTGGAGAGCACGCCCACGCGGACGCCCTGAGCCTTCAGGGCAGCGAGCAGCTCAGCCGCGTCAGGATCGGTGAAGGTGTGCGGCTCCCAGGCGCGGACGTAGCTGTCCAGGAATGCCTCGGTCACTGTCACGCCGGCTCGCTCGAACACCTGGCTCATGGTCGCGCTGCGTTGCTCGGTCCTCGACAGCCGCCACAGCTCGTCCTCCGCCGCAAGCAGCGCGGCCGCGTACTGTGCTGCCTCAGCGGGCGGGAAGTGCGGCTCGCACACGCCCGACCAGAGTCCTGCCGCGTCGATAGTGTGCCAGGGCGTCAGCGTTCCGCCCCAGTCGAAGATCACTGCCTCCACCGTCACGGAACGATCCTAAACATGCAGTGACCTGGTTCGCGAAGCTGGCTAAAGCCCGTTACCGTGACGATTTATGTCTTTCGTCCCGCGTCAGCCGCGTCAGCCGAGCCAGCAGAGCCAGCAGAGCCAGCAGAGTGGCGCTCAGGTGCTGACTGGCAAGGCCTACCTCACGACAGTCCAGTACCGGACCGATGTCAACCTGGCTGCGCGCCAGTCCATCTACGCATTCCAGGAACCGCGTATCGATCTTGTCTCCGCTGTGCTTGACCTCGCCTCGCTCACAGGCACCGAGACCGTTGTCGATGTCGGCTGCGGTAACGGGGTCTACCTGGCCGGGCTGGCCCGGCGCGGGCACGGCGGTCCGGCCATCGGCGTGGACCTGTCGCCCGGCATGCTGGCCGCGGCGCGGCCAGGTGCCCCTGCAGCCGGCCTGACCGTTGGCGATGCCGCCGCGCTTCCGGTCGCCGACCGGCAGGCGGATGTCACGCTGGCTCCGCACATGCTCTACCACGTTCCCGACCCGGCCGCGGCGGTGGCTGAGTTCCGCCGGATCACCCGGCCTGGTGGCCAGTTGCTGGTCGTCCTCAACGGCAGCGACCACCTCTCCGAGCTACGCGAGCTGATCACCTCGACGGCGCGAGCGATGGAGCTCCCGGCCGGGGCGGCAGCCGCCGTCCTGGACACCTACACGGTCATGACGCTGGACGCCGGCGCTGAATTGCTGTCCGGGGCATTCGCCTCGGTGCGACGGCACGACTTCACCGGCGAGCTGAGGCTGACATGCGTCGAGCCAGTCGCCAGCTACGTAGCCAGCATGCGGGCCCACACCGTGCCCGACCCGGCAGCGTTCGTCGCCGCGGTGACCAGCCGCGTGCCGTTCAGCCCGGACGGCATCTTCCGGGTCAGGACTCACGCGGGCGTCCTGGTCTGCCAGTAGCCAGACGTCGGGACCTGGCCGGGTCGGCCAGTCGGCCGGTCCGCGGCCCTCAGCCCCGTCCGTAAACCCGGATCGCGTGCGCTGGTGCCCTGATGATCTGAGGTTGCCCGATGCCGGTGAACCGGATCGTCATCGTAGTGACGTCAGCCTCGGTCTTGACGACCTCCAGATGCCGCTGCCGGAGATCACGCCCGATGACCGAGAACTTCTCCCGCTCGATCGCCTGCGCGGGCGCCAGATGCTCGCGCTTCTCGAGGTCGCGGACCCCGGCCAGGAACTGCGCCAGCTCGCGGCGCACGCCGGCACCCGGCGCGAGCATGCCGACCCGGACATCCTGCTTGCCTGTGACGGTCACCTGCCGCACGACGCCGTTGCCGTCGACCCATATCGTCAGCGCGCTGATCGCTCCGGCCGGCCAGATATCCGGCGAATTCAGCGTTGGCAGGCCCGTCACGTTCGTCGCGGTCAGCCTGGTCACGCGGACGCCGCCGATGACACTCGTGCCTTCCCTGGCGAACCGCGCAGCCGGAGCCAGCTCCCGCAGGAGCGCGCGCGGGTCCGGGATGGCCAGCTTCGAGACCGCGTCCGGGCCGACCTCGTGATACCAGGCGAGTCCGTCGGCTGCCACGAAGTAGTCATACGCGCTGCCGTCGACCACCCGGTTAATCGCGGACTCGCTCGAAGCCGGCGCTCCGGCGATAGCGGGCGTCGTCATCGTGAAGGAGTCGTTCCAGTTCCGGCCGTCGAATGAGATGTCGTCCGTCCCGGTCTGCTGCAGCGTGCCGCCGAGCACCTCGCGGGAGACGACGATCGCGCGGCCCGACTGCGCGAGCGCCAGCCGGGAAGCGGCAGTCACCTGCTGGAGCATGGCCGCGGTGAGCACGGCAGGTACTTGCCGGCCTGCCCTGCCGCGGCCCGCGCCAGTATTGCCGGTGCTGGCGCCCGGCTGTGCTGCCACGACCGCGGCCGCGCACGCGGCCGCGACGGCGGCGGTGGCGAAAGTGGCCCCGCGCCGCGACCGCAGTCCCGGCCAACGAGATTTACCTTCAGGAAACGGGCTCGTCCGGGCGGACTGGCTGACGACCTCCGCGGCCGGCACGGGCCGAATGCCGCGCTCCATCAGAATGTGAATCTGATCCTTCAGATCAGCTGCCATCGGTGACTCCCATTCGTTCGCGCAAGCGCTGCAGCCCTCGGCTCAGGTGATTCTGCACAGTCGTCTGCCGGATGCCGGTGAGCTCGGCAACCTCGCGGAGCGTGTAGCCATAGCCGTGCACCAGCACGACCGCTAGGCGCTGGCGCTCGGTGAGGCCGGCCAGCGCGCCGGGCAGGCCAGGTTCGAAGGCGTAGTCGGGTGCATCGGGAACGGCGAAGACCACCGGCTGCCGGCGGCGCCTGCTACGTGACTGACCGACCCGGAAGAGATAACCGGGCAGGTTAGTGATGTGCTGCAGCCGGGCCCAGTGTTCCCAGGCGTAGGCGAGCGCCTCCGCGGTCGCATCCCGGCCGTCCTCGAAGCCGTACGCCGCGGCTAGCGCCCGATTGAGCCTGGGTTCGGTCGCCGCGACGAACGCCTCGAACTCCGTCCGGGCGCTGGCCTTGTCGCGCTCGGCCGGGTCGGCATTCGGCCGTTCGTTACTCACTTGCCCGGCGGGAGTCGAGCCGCGGGTTGCCGGACCGGCGCCGTTCGCAGTGCGCAGCCCGCTTGCTACTCGCATGGCATCCCGTCCCTCGCTTGGCCTCTACTGCTTAGACCAGCCAGGCAGGCATGTTTACCACCAGGCCGCCCGGCAGGCGAGCGGTAGGCGGCGGACGAGCGTCGGCGAGTTCGCTTCCTACACTCTGCAGGCAGACACGAACGCGATCGAGGGCCTGCGCGTGCATGCCTCGCCGCGGCAAGCCGCCGCGACACGCCGAACTGGCGGCCGGCCGTGCGGGCCGCGAAGCTGCCTGGGACACTAGGACGCTAAGCCATCGGCACCATCGGAGCGGGCCGTGGCGCAGAAGGGACGAGGTGTCATGGCGGAACCGGGCAGGGCGGTCGACGCACACAGTGCAGTGGCCGTCGAGGGCACCGTCACCACGGGCGACCCGGACGTCCTGGTCGCCCAGATTGAGCGGACCCGCGAGGACCTCGCGCGGACGATCGACACCCTGGCTGAGCGAGTGAGCCCGGCCGGCAATGTCCGCATGCTGCGGGCGAAGCTCGCCGAGCAGGTGGCCAAGCCGGAAGTGCAACTCGGCGCTGCTGCTGTCGGCGTCGCCATCGTCGGGCTGGCGATCCTGCGCGCGTGGTCGCGGCACCGCCGCGACCGGTAGTCGCGCACCCGCTTACAAGAATGTCTGGCCCTCGCCGCGGTAGGTAGGCACCGTGGCGGTGATGGCGTTGCCGTCAATCAGGTGGAGCTCACTGAATCGCTCGCACAACTCTCCTGCCTTCGCATGCCGCATCCACACTCGGTCGCCGATCCGAAGGCCGTCAGCAGCAACACCGAGAAGCGGTGTCTGTACCTCCCCGGCACCCTCTTCCCGGTCCAGGCGCAAGCCGCGCGGCAGGTAGGGCGACGGCACCCGGCTCCGCACTCCCGGCCCGGACGCGGGGTAGCCGCCGCCGAGAGCGGTGACGACGCCGGGGCCAGGGCGGCGGACGACCGGCAAGGCGAACATGGCGGCCGGGCGGCCGGTGAAGCCACGGTAGGCGTCGAACAACGTCGGGTGGTACAGGCCGGAACCCGCCCCGATCTCGGTCACCGCCGGTTCGGCCGCGGTACGTTCCAGCGAGCCGGTGCCGCCGCCGTTCACGAACTCGAGCGGGGTCAGTGCACGGACCGCCGCGACGATGGCCGCCCGGCGTGCGGCCAGTTCGGTGGCTGACATCCGCTGCATGAACTGCACGGCGCGGGCGTACACGGGGCGGCCTGGCGGGTTATCGCCCACCCCGGCGATCTGAGCCTCGTAGGCCATCAGGCCGGTCAGGCGCAGGCCGGGACGGGCCATGATCGACTTAGCGAGCGCGACGGCATCGTCGGGCGTGCGGACGGGTGACCGGCGCGCACCTGCCCGGAACCTGCCGCCGAGCGCCAGGTAGCCCGCATCGATGTCGATAGCGACCCGCAGCGGCTGCGTGTTCGCCGCCTCGGCGGCCGCTTTCTCGATCAGGTCAAGATGATCGGTGCAATCCACCATGACTGTGATCGACGCTGCGGCGGCCGGGTCGGCGGCGAGCCTGGTCAGAGCGGACCGGTCAGCCGTCGGGTAAGCGACGACAATGTCGTCGCTGGTGCCCTGGCTCGCCAGCCAGAGTGCTTCGGGCAGGGTGTAGGCAAGGACGCCGCGGAAGCCGCCCATCGCGAGTACCTGCTCGATCAGGTGGCGGCAGCGCACCGACTTACTGGCCAGCCGGATCGGCTTGCCGCGGGCCCGGCTGATCATGGCGGCCGCGTTCGCGCGGAATGCCGTCATGTCGACGATCGCGAACGGCGCGTCCAGTTGCGCAGTCGCGACCTCGAACCGGGCCTGGTCGGGCGAGCTGCCGCTACGGCTCACTCGTCGTCTTCCCGGGTAAGCGCGGTGTACTCGGAGGCGGACAGCAGGCCAGGCGGCACCTCGTCGTCGCTCTCCTCGAGCTTCACCTTGAAAAGCCAGCCCGAGCCGTAAGGGTCGGAGTTGACCAGACCCGGGTCGTCGTCGATCTCCGGATTCACCTGCGTGACCTCGCCGTCGACGGGGGAGTACAGGTCACTGACCGACTTGGTGGACTCGACCTCGCCGCACGGCTCGCCGGCGGTAACCCTGGTGCCTGTCGCGGGCACTGACACGAAGACGACGTCGCCAAGGGCGCGCTGGGCGTGGTCGGTGATCCCGACCGACGCGGTGGAGCCGCTGATGGCAACCCACTCGTGCTCTGCCGTGTAGTAGAGCTCGCTGGGAACGGTCATATTGGCCTCTTTCACAACGCCTTCTGGATATATAGGGGCGCCGGCCCGGTTCAGGACTGGCGATGATAGAACGGCAACTCCACAAGTCTGGCCGGCTCGGCGTTGCCCCGGACATCGACGGCCAAGTCTGCCGTTCCCGCCCTGGTCAGTTCGCTGGCGATCGCGGCGACCTCGGGGCGAAGGTACGCCATCGCGATCGGGACGCCGAGCGTGGGCGACGGCGCGCCGCTCGTCACGACTCCGGCCGGCTCGCCGTTCCACAGGACCGGATAGCCATGCCGCGGCACGCGGCGCGACTGCACGGTCAGGCCGACGAGCTGCCTGGTCGCAGGCTCCTGCGCACGCAGCACTAGCGCGTCGCGACCGATAAATCCGCCGGGCTTCTCGAGCTTGACCACGCGGCCAAGGCCGGCATCGAACGGAGTCAGGTCGGAGCCGAGCTCGTTCCCGTACAGCGGCATTCCGGCCTCGAGCCGGAGCGTGTCGCGGGCGGCCAGGCCAGCAGGAGTCAGGCCGTCCGCCGCGCCGGCCTTGGTGAGCTCAGCCCACAGGTACTCGGCGTCCTGCGGCGCGGCGAAGATCTCGAAGCCGTCCTCGCCGGTATAGCCGGTCCGCGCCAGCAGCACATCGCGACCCGCGATCTGAACCGGGTAGCTGGCGTAGTACTTCACGTCGGCCAGGCCGGCGCTGGTCAGCGAGCTGAGGATGGCGGCGGAACGGGGACCCTGAACAGCGATCAGCGCATAGTCGTCGGTCCGGTCGGTAACCACGGCGTCGTAGCCGGCCGCACGCTCGGTCAGCGCTGCGCCGACGACGGCGGTGTTGGCCGCGTTGGCGACTATCAGGAACTCAGTGTCGCCGAGCCGGTAAACGATCAGGTCGTCGAGTACGCCGCCGTCTTCGGCGACGATCATCGTGTACCTGGCCCGGCCGGGCTTGAGAGCTGACGGCTCGCCGGTCAGGGCGAAATCGAGAGCCGCGGCGGCATCCGAGCCGCTGACGGAGAATTCCCCCATATGCGACAGGTCGAACAGGCCGGCTGCGGTCCGCACTGCTTTGTGCTCGGCAGTCTCGCTGCCGTAGCGCAGCGGCATCAGCCAGCCCGCGAAATCGGTCAGGCTAGCGCCAAGCTGCTCGTGAATAGCAGTCAGCGGGGTACGGCGGGGCGCGGCCTGCTGGCTGGCTGTTTCGGGCGCGGAGTCTGTCACGACCACGGAGCCTACCGGCCGTCGGCGCGTCCCACTGCGGCTGGTCACGCTGGCTGGGGCCATGCTGAGGTTAGACCGCCAGGCGCGGGAGCACGGCACATGACCACGGCACAGGGAGGCACGGCATGGACTTGCTGACTGAGGAGCAGATAGCTGAGCGGCTCGGCGGCCTGAGCGGCTGGGAGCGTAGTGGCGACAGCATCGAGCACGTGGCGACGCTGAAGGACTTCAAGGCGGCGATGCTCTACGTCGGAGCCGTCGCCTACCTTGCGGAGGCGGCCAACCATCATCCGGACATCAGCGTCGCCTGGAACAAGGTGACGCTCACGTTGTCGACGCACTCTGCGGGCGGCCTGACGAGCAACGATTTCGATCTCGCCGGGCGGATCAACGCCCTCGGCTGACAGCCGGCAGCGCGGGCGGCCCCGAGGGCATCCGCCCAGGCGGCCGGCGGAACAGCCAGCTGGGCTGTTCCGCCGGGCCTGACGGGCCTGCCGCCTATGGGTGGCGCCACGCCCCCGGGTGGCGCCGCCCACAGGGCGAAGGACCCTGCCGCTCGTCGCGACCTTCGTTTGCTGCGCGCCGCCAGGGCCCACGCCGGGCGGCAGGCAGCCGGGCGATCCCGCCGGGGATCGAACGGCCCCCAGACGAAGGTCCCCCTCCGCGACTTACGGCTCCTCATTTCCCGCGCCGCGCCTTCCCCCGTCCCGGTCTAGCCGGGCCCCTCAGCGCCGCGTGGGACTCTAGTTATACACGGAGTCCCGGAGCGATCACAGCTAGTTAGAAGATTGAGTAGCCAGTCAGTACCGGACTTTTATTTGGCGCAACGAAACGGCATCCGACTGGTGGTCAGAAGGGAGCGGATTCGGCTGCTGGAAACGGCTCAAAACGGCGGGACTCGGCGGGCCCGCCAATCATCAGCAATGCTGAGCTGGCCTCAGTCAAACTCGCATGGCAGATGCTTGATGCCGTTGATGAACGACGACAGCAGCCGGTCCGGCTCGGCGCTCGCGCGGATGCTCGGCACCCGGCTGAGCAACTCTCGCAGCATGGCGGTTATCTCGCGCCGGGCCAGGTGCGCGCCGAGGCAGAAATGCGGCCCGGCGGCTCCGAACCCGACATGCGGGTTCGGGGAGCGGGTGATGTCGAAGCGGCCGGGGTCGGTGAAGACCGAGTCGTCCCGGTTCGCTGCCCAGTAGAACAGGACGGCCTTGTCGCCCTCGCGGTAGTCGTGGCCGTTCAGCGTGCAGTCCCTGGCCACCGACCGGCGCATGAAGATCACCGGAGAGGCGAACCGGACGATCTCCTCGACCGCGCCGGGAAGCCTCGCCTCCAGGTCGGCCATCAGAAGCTCGCGCTGGTCCGGATGCTTCGTCAGCAAGTTCAGCGCGTGCGAGATCGCCGTCCTGGTGGTCTCGTTGCCGGCCACCACGAGCAGGATGAAGAACGAACCGAGTTCGGCCGGAGTGAGCTGCTCGCCGTCGATGTTGGCCGAAGCGAGTGCGGTGATCACGTCGTCGCGTGGATTGGCGGCGCGGTCGGCGGCGATCTCGGTGACCAGGTCAGCGAGATCCTTGCCAGATGTCAGCAGCTGGGTGACAGCCTCATCCATGTTCTCGCTGATGAACTCCGGGTCGGCTCCGGACAAGATGATGTTGGTGTTCCGCATGACCATGTCGTAGTGCTCGTCGCCGATGCCCATCATCTCGCAGATGATCTTCAGCGGCAGCCGCGCGGAGACATGCTGCACGAAGTCGCACGGCCCCGTTTCCAGTAGCTCGTCGACAATGCCCGCGGCCGTACGCTGGACATCCTCCTCGAATTTCTTGATCATTTTGGGTGTGAACGCGCGGGACACGATCCGGCGGAGCCGGGCATGCCGCGGGTCATCCATGTTGATCATGGAGCCGAAGTACTCGTTGAACTCTGCGGGCAGGTCTTCGATGCTGGTCGCGCCGCGGGCCGAGGAGAACAGCTCAGGCTGGCGGCTCGCTGCTGACACGTCAGCGTGCGACACGAAGGCGTAATAGCCGTCACCGGGCGTGCTGAACGGCCCTTCGGGCACCTCAAAGTACGGCGGTTTGCCGAGCGCGCGCAGCTTGGCGAAGTCGGCGTGCCGGCCTTCGAGCGGCTGGCTCCAGAACTCGATCAGCGACAGGTCGATGCCTTCGACAGAGCTGGCAGCTGGTGTGGCCACGACGACCGCCTTCGACTAGAACCTCGTTCGGGTCCTAGTGTGACAGGTCAGCCCAAGCTCCGTCATCAGTGCGCAGCAGGACAGATTGGCCATCCGCCGGCTGTCGTTACCGGGTTGCCAGCTGCACCTCGCTTTGAGCTGGCGCGTCGCTGACTGCACTGTGGTGGGCGGCACTGTCGTGGGCGGCACTGTCGTGGGCGGCATTGGCCTGAGCTGCACCGGCCTGGGCTGTGCTGCGCGCGTGCGCGTGCTCCTTTGTCAGCAGCGCGATGGCAACCGGCGCGGCCACCCCGCTCAGCTCGACGACCGCGCAGGCGATGACTGCCCGGTCGATCGCGAAGGTCACCCAGCCGTCGCTGGTTGTCCGCGTCACGGTGAGCTGGCGGCCGCCGGCCCGATCCCCGGTAAGCCCGGCCATCTCCAGGGCCGCGTCCACGGCCGTCAGCCTGGCCGCGAGGACCGCAGGTGCTTCGGTGAGCTCCCAGCGCAGCTGAGCGTAGGCCGCAACCACTCCCGCGGCAGGCTCGTGCTGCCGCTGCGCTGGCTCGACGGCGACCCAGCCGCACGCGACCGGTACTGGCGCACGCAGCATCAGGCTGAATCCAGCCAGCGGGCCAGTGCCCGAGACGGTGACGGTATTGGTTGAGCTCCGCTCGGGCCCGGCATGGCGGCCCTCGGCAAGCGGCTCGCCGTCCGCGGGCGGTGCCGGCATCGGAACGCTGCTGACCAGCTCAGGCAGCGGGCCTTCCGGGTGGCCGCAGCTGACCGCGACGCGCAGGCCGTCATCCAGGCCAAGCTCGGCGGCGCGCCGCTCGAGGAAGACCGACAGCAGCGTAGGCGGCCAGGCCGCATTGCGCGGCAGCGGGCCGGAGTCGCGGAGCCTGATGCCGCGCCAGGCCGCGAGAACCTGACCGTCGGCGTTCACTGCTTCGACGTTCCAGAGCTGCGGAACGGAAACGCGCGCTTGCCGGCCGGCCGCCGGCCCACCAGGCCGCTCACGCGATGCCAGCAAACCGGGCTTAGCCGGCGCCGTTACCGCGCCGTTCGCGGTTGCAAGGCTGCCGGACGCCGGTACCGGGTTGCCCGTGGGCGCGTCGGCGGCAGCGGCGGCAGCGGCTGGCGCGGTGGCGCCGTATTCCTCATTCACCTGGTGGTGCCGCCTTCCGCGGCGCGACCTGCGGGATGGTGACCGCGACTCAGCGATGTGCAGCACCGTCGTCTCTGCTTGACGGCCGCTGGCCGCGGTCATCTCGCCGGGAGGCGGCGCCGCCTGACTGGGCACATGCGCCTGCGCTGGCACTGTCTGAGGCGGCACTGTCTGGGGCGGCACTGTCTGCGCTGGCACTGTCTGGTCAGGCACGGCGATCGCCCTGATCTCGACCGGCCCTACTGCGCTGGGGTCGCTGAGCTGGACCGACTCGCAGCCTTCTGGCCGGACTCTGCGATGCGGCATGCATGCCTGCAGCACCTGGAGGGCGACGTCGTTCAGGCCAGGGCTGCCGAGCAGGAAGCTCGCCTTCGCGAACGGGCTGTCGGCTGCGAACCACGGCTGCTCGTCCCCGCCGCGGGCAAGTGCCCTGCCGGACCGGGCGGTGACTTCGGTCGCGAGCGCGATCCGCCGGAAGCGGCCGGACTGGAAGCAGACCGGCCCGTATAGCTCGGCGCCGTCGACCAGCCCGGACTGCCCAGCGCCGAGCTCCAGCACCGGGGAACCGTCTGCGGTCGCAGCCCGCGGCATCGCGGCCGGCTCAGCGCTGCAGCTGAACTCTGCCCTGGCGTGGTCGACCAGGAACGAACTGTCCGCGCAGCGCAGCGCGGCGAAGATCGTGTCACCGTCCCGTAGTGCGCTGACACGCAGCGCGGCTTGCGTGCTGGTCGGGATCAGGATCGGTGACTCGAGCGCCACGTTCGTCAGCCGCCTGAGTGGCCGCCCGGCCAGCACCGACGCAGCCTGAGCGAGCGCTTCGAGTGCGAGCACCGGCGGCAGCACGGGCATCCCGTCAATCCGGTAATCGGTCAGGTACGGATCGGTGGCAAGCGACAGTTTTGCCGAGCAGACAAGCTCGGTGCCCGGGTAGTGCACGTTAACCTCGCGGAGGAACGCGCCACCGTCGGCCAGTCCAGCCGCGGCTAGGTGAGCACGGGTGATCACTGGCTCGGGCACGGCCGGCAGGCTGCCGACCCGGCCGTGGACCGCGATGCTGCACGGCAGGCCGGGCGTTGACATGATCTTGAACAGCAGCCTGCTCGCTTGAGCGATGTCGAGCGCGTCGACGTCCGCCGCGGCCAGCTCGTCGGCCAGCTCCGGGCGGTCGCCCAGGCCGGTCGAGGACCAGGCCGGCAGGTCCAGGTGCAGCGACTGACATCCGGCACGGGCGGCCGCGAGCTCCGTTGCCCGGCTGGCAAGCACTGCGCTGCTCAGGGCGTGCAAGGCCGCCCCGGCCAGCCCGTAGCGACTCGCCACGGTCCCGACTGAGATGATCAGCCGCAGCTGCCCGGAGCGGACTGAGCTAGCCAGCAGCCCGAGAATCTCGGCTTCGCCGCCCACCTGCGCGGTCGCTGCCGGCTCGGCGATCTCATTCACCAGGACGGGCTCGTCCAGGCCTGCCGCATGCGCGATCGCCGTCACCGGCCCGAGCCGGTCCTCGACCCGCTCGACAGCCGCGGCTACGCTCGCCGGGTTGTCGATATCGACGATCTGATAGCTGACGCGGGCTCCGGCCGAGCGCAGCTCTTCAAAGCCCGCAACGAGCTGAGCGTCGTCGTGGTCGCCAGGCCTGCCGATGACCGCAACTCCGGCGCCGCAGCAGGCGAGCACCTGGGCTAGCACCAGCCCCGCGCCACTGGTCGCGCGAGTCACCATGATGACGTCGTCGGTGCCGAGTGCGACGTCGCCGCCGGTCAGTGCTAGTTCGCTCAGCACGGGTTCGCTGACGGCGCCATCCGGTGACAGCACCAGCTCACGGAACTTGCCGCGCTCGGCGGACATGCACCGCAGGATCGAGCCGGTCCTGATCAGGCCGGTTGCGGACCCGCCGTCCGGCACCCGCACGATGGTGATGCCGATCGACGGGTGCTCGGCGTACAGGCTCGCGAAGAACCCGGTGAAGCCGCTGCCGGTAGTGAGCACGACGATCTCGCCAGTGGTAATCGCGTCCTTAGCGGCCTCGATTGCTGCTGCGCTGGACTGCTGGTCAGACGGGTCCTCGACGACGGCCAGCGTGCGTCCTGCGCACGGATCGGCCTGGAACGAGCCGGCGAGCTCTGTCAGAACGGGACTACGAGCGGCCGCGAACATGCGCCAGGGTTTCGGTGCAGTCTGCGCGAGCGGACGGCGAACCGGCCGCAGCCCTTCCGCGAAGCACCGCGCCCACGAACCTAGTGCCGCCGCCGGAGCGGTTTGCTGGCTTGACGGCACAGCGATCTCGTCACCGTCCTCCCTGGTTGCGGGCTCATCGGAGCTAGCCACGCTGCGGGCGTCTGCGCCCGGTGCGGGCCGGGCAGCGAGGAGCGCAGTCACCTCACGAACGAGCGTTGAGATCCCCGGATCGACGTCTGCTGGCTGCGGCGCCGCGTCAGCCTCGGCAACCGTGTCGGCCTGGGCTGCTGCGTCAGGTCCGGCTGCTGCATCAGCCTCGGCAACCGGGTCGGCCTGGGCTGCTGCGTCAGCCTCGGCAACCGCGTCAGCCTGGGCTGCTGCGTCAGGTTCGGCTGCTGCGTCAGGTTCGGCTGCTGCATCAGCCTCGGCAACCGCGTCGGGCTGCGCTGCCGCAGCTTCGATCAGCGGATGCGCGGGCAGCCTGCGCTCGAACTCATCCCGGAGGCTAGAGATGCCCTCGCCGGAAGCCGTCGCCTCGGCGGGGACTGGGGCCGCGCACTCCCTGTCGGTTTCCTGGCTTCCCGTGTCTGTTATGCCGCTTTCGTCCCCGGCAAACCGACAGGGAGTCGGAACAGAGCCCGCGATGGGAGTTACCGAAGCGACTGCGCCATCGGCACCGCCCGAGTCGGCGACCTGTGGCTGCGCGCACGGGCTGGTGATGAAGACCTGCTCCCGCCAGATGTCCACGGGCCTTGCGGCCCGGCCGGCGAACAGCGGCTTCGCGTCACCTACGGCGCCCGCGGCGAACAGCGCGGCCGCCGCGCGGGCGGCGCTGGCCGGGTCGGTCAGACCCGACTTCAGGCTGATCGCAGGCACGGCAGTGACCTCGGCGGCGGTGGTCACCAGCGCGTGGCCCGGCCCGGTCTCCAGCAGCAAGGTTGCGTTGGCCGCCCCGGCGGTAATCGCATCGGTCAAGCGGTCAGAGCCGGCGAAGCCGTTGCAGATCATCTCGATGGCGTCGGCCACCGTCTCGATCTCGGTACCGGTCTCGGCAGAGATCAGCCGTCGCCGCGGTGGCCCGAACCGGAATCGCTGTGCGATAGCCGCGGACAGGTCGGTCACGCCAGCGGCTGACGACGCCATCAGGTCTGACTTCGCGTCCGGACTCGTGCTGGCTGCGGGCGCTTTGCGGTCGGCTGACCTGCGCAGGTACTGAGCGCGCAGGTGTGCGATCTCGATTACCTCAGATTCGCCGAGCGCGCCGGCCCAAGCGAGCCCGGCCAGGGCGCCGATTCCGTGACCGACTGCGGCTGCGGCGTGCACGTCAAGTGAGTCGAGCCAGCGCAACGCAGCGAGGCACCGGGTGACCGCCGGGCTGATCGGGGCCGGCCCGGACTGTTGCCGCAGGGCCCTGGGCAGGTCGGCGGACAGCAGGAGAGTCACCCTGCCGCGCGCGTCGTTCGAGGCGAAGATTCCCGGCCTGACTGTCAGGCGCCCGTCGGCCAGGTAGGGGAGCATCGTGACGGCTTCCCTGGCCAGCATGGCGAGCTGCTCCTGCCTGGCTGCGACGATCGCGACCTTGATCAGGCCCTGGTTCTCCGCGTCCCGGCCGAGCATGCAGGCGAGGTCCTGCATCTCCGCGTCGGAGAGCCAGTCAGCGATCGCGGCGATCCGGGACAGCTGCCGGGCCAGCTCGAACCGGTCGGCTGCATGCAACAGGAACGGCATAGCTGCCGGCGCAGCGGCCAGCTGCGACTGCCCGCCGGCAGTCCCGGCCTTGCCCGGTGACTTGGCCAGCAACGGCCCGGAGCGCAGCTTCCGTTCCTGCTTCTGCCGCGTTGCGGGCTCGTGGCGCAGTACGACGTGCACGTTGCTGCCGCCGATACCGGTCGCGGACACTGCGGCGAGACGGGTTCCGGCGTCCCAGTCCCGCGCGGCGCTCGGCAGGATGAGGTTGCCGTCGCCATGGGTCACCAGCTCGTGCGGCGACTGCGCACCCGTGGTGGGCGGCACCACGCCGCTCGATAGCGCCAGCACAGTCTTGATCAGTCCGGCGGCTCCGGCAGCTGCTTTGGCGTGCCCGATGTTCGCCTTGACGGACCCGAGAGCGACAGGATTCTTAGCCCCCGCGCGGATCGAGTTCAGGGCGCTGAGCTCGGCTTCATCGGCCAGCGGGTTACTAGCCCCGTTTCCCTCAATGAAGTGAATATCGGCGGGGTCGATTCCGCTGCGCTCGTACGCTCGCTGCATCGCCAGTAGCTGGCTGTCCGCCTGTGACTGCGCCTCGCCGGGCTGGGCGCCGCCCGAGACGCCCCAGCCGAGGATCTCGGCGAAGACGGGCAGGCTGGCCGCGCGGGCGTCGGCTGCGCGCATCAGCACGGCAATGCCGCAGCCCTCGCCGGGCAGGTATCCGGTGGGGTGCTGGTCGTAGACCCGGACGTCGCCGGTCGCCAGCAGGCCTGCCTTGGCAAGCCCGATCAGCTCGAGCGGGTCGAGGCTCAGGTCGACGCCGCCAGCGATCACGGCATCCAGGTCGCCGGTCACCAGGGCGGAGCAGGCAGACGCCACCGCCTGCAGTGCCGACGAGCAGGCGCTGTCCACCGCATGGCTGCCGCCGCGGAACCCGAAGTGACTGCTGATCGTCGCGGCAATCGTGCCGGGCATGCTCCCGGCGAGGGAGGTAGCGCCTACCGGCGGGAACGGGCCGAGGTAGCTGCTCTCGGCCTGCAGCAGCACGGGCTCGGCCTGGCTGGCCGGAATCTCGGCGCTGCCGAGCGCGTCGGCGAGCACGCGGCGGACGTAGGGCCAGCGCACGCGCAGCGCGTTGGCGCGCGAGGTGTCGCCGGCCAGCGTGTTACCGATGATGACGCCAGTCCGGTCCCGGTTCAGGCCGTTGCCCGACGGGAGGCCGGCCGCCGACAGCGCCCGGGCCGCGGTCTCGAGGGCCAGCCAGTGAGCCAGGTCAGCCGCAATGTAGGCATGCTGGTCGATGCCGAACGCCGTGGACTCGAACTTCCAGCCCTCGAGCACCGCCGCCCTCGTGCTGTACGTGGCGTCCGAGATCGCGAGGTCGGGCTGGTAGTACTCGGCCAGGTCGATCCGGCCCGGCGGGAGCCGGCGGAAGGTCCTGCGGGCGGTCAGCACGACGTCCAGCAGTGCGGCCGGGTCGTCGGCGTCGGGGAACCGGCACGCCAGGCCGACGACCGCGAGCGGCGGAGTGACGTGCGAGATACCGGCCTGCTCAGTCATGGCGCCGCCCGGCGGCTGACGGCTTGCCGGAATGGCGCAGGCGATTATCCGGAGACTGCTGAGAGCATTCTTGGCGAATCAGCCGGATTAATTTCGCGCGCGAGCAAGTGTGCATTTTTCCCCCGGAAAATGGCCTGTCACCGATGGGCCTTGCCCAGCCGCGCAGGCTAACCAGAGCGCGGCTGAACCCGTGCGGGCCTGGCCAAGATCCCCGTGCTGGCCAGCCCGGCGTCCGGTGCCGCGCAGCGCTATCCCCCCGTGGCTGCTGGGTGTCAGGACATTATTTGCCGGGCGGGTGTCGTGGTCAAGGAGGAATGCGCGACGCACGGCTTTTCCTGTTCGGCGGCATTACGGAACTGCGCAGGCATTATCGGCGAATGTGCTCGCGAGCGTATTAGCGCCCGCGATGGTCGGTTAGCTGCTGGTCCTGGGGACGTAGCGGCCTGCGCGTATCGGCTGGCCTGAGCCGGACTCGGCCGGTCTCCGCTGGTCTCGGCCGGTCCCGGTCCGTCTCGGCCGCTCGCGGACCATTCGGGCGCGGTCGTCCGGCGCGGTCGTCCGGTGCGGTCGTCCGGCGCGGTCTTCCGGGCCAGACGGCGTACGCTACCCTGTGCACATGCGTTTTGCCGGGCTGCTCCTTAGCTAGCCGCGCCGACCGCCTGTCGTTGGCGTGGCTGCCCCTCGTGACCCGGGGGGCTGTTGTTTTTGTGGGGCACCGGACCTCACCGGAGTTCGCGAGGAAGTCATGACAGCCGCTGATAACGCGGATCGTTACGATCCGCGCGCGATCCAAGAGAAGTGGCAGCAGCGCTGGGCCGCGACGGACATCTTCCGCGCCAGCGACGACCCGGCAGATCCGCGGCCGCGGAAATACGTCCTGGACATGTTCCCGTACCCGTCCGGGGACCTGCACATGGGTCACGCTGAGGCGTACGCCCTCGGCGATGCGATGGCGCGGTACTTCAACCTTCGCGGCTATAACGTGCTGCACCCCATCGGCTGGGACGCGTTCGGCCTGCCCGCGGAGAACGCGGCGATCAGGAACAACACGCACCCAGCCGACTGGACCTACAAGAATATCGAGGTCCAGGCTGCCTCCTTCCGCCAGTACGGGGTGTCGTTCGACTGGTCGCGGCGCCTTCAGACCTGCGATCCGGACTACTACCGGTGGACCCAGTGGCTGTTCCTGCGGTTCTACGAGCGCGGGCTGGCCTACCGGGCCGACGGCTATGTCAACTGGTGCCCGGTGGACCAGACGGTGCTGGCCAACGAGCAGGTGATCAACGGCAAGTGCGAGCGCTGCGGTTCCGAAGTGATCCGGCGGGTGCTCAGGCAGTGGTACTTCAAGATCACCGAGTACGCGGACCGCCTGCTGGCGGACATGGCAGCACTCGAGGGCAAGTGGCCCGAGCGGGTGCTGCTGATGCAGCGCAACTGGATCGGTCGCAGCGAGGGTGCCGAGGTCAGCTTCCAGATCGAGGACCGGGCCGAGCCGGTGACGGTCTTCACGACCCGGCCGGACACCCTGTACGGGGCGACGTTCTTCGTGGTCGCGGCCGACTCGCCGCTGGCAGCCGAACTGTGCGCGCCTGAGCACTCGGCTGATCTGGACGCCTACCTCGCCGACGTGCGGAAGCTGACCGACATCGAGCGGCAGTCGGCCGAGCGCGAGAAGACCGGCGTCTTCCTCGGCCGGCACGCCATCAACCCGGTCAACGGCGAGCGGATCCCGGTCTGGGCCGCTGACTACGTCCTGCCTGACTACGGGACTGGCGCGATCATGGCCGTCCCCGCGCACGACCAGCGCGACCTGGACTTCGCCCGGAAGTTCGGGCTTGAGGTCCGCGTGGTGCTGGATACCGGCGCCCCGGATCCGGCGGCGACCGGCGCCGCGACGCCGGGGGAGGGCACGCTTGTCAACTCTGGCCCGCTGGACGGGCTATCGAAGCAGACCGCGATCGCGAAGATCATCGAGATTCTGGCCGAGCGGGGGCTGGGCCGCGGGGCGGTGAACTACCGCCTCAGGGACTGGCTGCTGTCCCGCCAGCGGTTCTGGGGCGCACCGATCCCGATCGTGTACTGCGACGGCTGCGGCGAGGTTGCGGTGCCCGACGAGCAGCTGCCGGTGCTGCTGCCCGACCTGCGCGGCCAGGAGCTAGCGCCGAAGGGCAGCTCGCCGCTGGCGGCGGCGACGAACTGGGTTGATACCGAGTGCCCCAAGTGCGGCGGGCCGGCCAAGCGGGACACCGACACCATGGACACGTTCGTCGACTCGTCCTGGTACTTCCTGCGCTACTGCTCATCGCAGTTCGAGCACGGGCCGTTCGAGGTTGACTCTGTCCGCCGGTGGTCCCCGGTCGACTTGTACGTCGGCGGCGTCGAGCACGCGATCTTGCACCTGCTGTACTCGCGCTTCTTCGTGAAGGTCCTGCATGACATGAAGATGCTGGACTTCACCGAGCCGTTTACCGCGCTGGTGAATCAGGGCCAGGTGATCAACCAGGGCAAGGCGATGTCCAAGTCGCTAGGAAACGGGGTCAACCTCGGCGAGCAATTGGCCGCACACGGCGTGGACGCCATCCGGCTGACGATGATCTTCGCTAGCCCTCCCGAGGACGACATCGACTGGGCTGACATGAACCCTGATGCCCTGACGAAGTTCCTGGGCCGGGTGGTGCGGGTGGTCGCTGACGTTGCCGATGCCGGTCGCTTGGGTGCCGGTGCCGGTGCCAGTGCCGGTGCCGACGGCGCGGATGCCGAGCTGCGCAGGGCGACGCACAAGACCATCGATGAGGTCACCAGGCTGGTCGAGAGCACCCGGCTGAACGTGGCCGTCGCCAGGCTGATGGAGCTGACCAGTGCGGCTCGCCGGACGATCGACAGCGGCCCGGGGGCGGCCGACCCGGCCGTTCGCGAGGCCGCTGAGGCGCTGGCGATCATGCTGTCTCTCTTCGCTCCGTACACCGCGGAAGAATGCTGGGAAATGCTGGGGCATGAGCCGTCGGTGGCTAAGGCACAGTGGCCGGAGACGGATCCGGCCCTGCTGGTCGATGACACCGTAACCTGCGTCGTCCAGGTCGACGGGAAGGTCAGGGAGCGCCTTGAGGTTCCGACCGGGGTGACCGAGGACGAATTGCGTGAGCTGGCTCTGGCCACGGCCGGCGTTGAACGCGCGCTGGCCGGTCGCGGCGTCCGGACGGTCATCGTCCGGCCTCCCAAGCTAGTGAACGTCGTCTCCGCTTAGTGGCTGCGCCGGGACGGGCGAACTGGGAGCCAGATCAGCCCTCACCTGAAGGACTCGGGCAGCAGCAGTCGAATCCGGTACTGTTCCCCCTAGGTCGCTGATCAGGGAGGGGGCCGGGCGCAGCGCCCGTAGAGGGATGAGTTCACATCTGCTTACCACCATCGGCACTGGCGTGATTGCCACCGTGTCGCTGGCCGGTGTGACAGTTGCGGGGATCATCGGGGCACGGCGGTCCGGTCAGGTGCACGAATGGGTTCCCCCGCAGCGGGACCAGGACAAGCTGAAGGTGGTGGAACGAGAGCAGGGGCGGGGTGCCGGAAAGAGGCAGAAGTCAGGCCGGCCCGGTCCCGCCGGGCGATCTGCCTCGTCCCAGCGGCCGGGTACATCCTCGCCTGGCTCCCACAGGCAATCCGCCAGCTCGCCACCGTCCCCGGCTAAAAAACCCGGACGATCGCAGCAGCCTGCGCCTTCCCGGCGGCGGAGGCGTCGCGATCCAGACGTCTTGCCGGCCGGGGCCAGCGTGACTTTCGGGGAAGAGCGCGCGGCGGCCAACATTGACGAGCTGCTCGCCGGGCTTGATCGCGACTTGATCGGCCTGGTGCCGGTCAAGCGGAAGGTCGAGGAGATCGCGTCGCTGCTGCTGGTCGACCAGGCCCGCAACAAGTTCGGCCTTAGCGCGCCCCGGCCGAACCTGCACATGTGCTTCACCGGGCCGCCCGGCACTGGCAAGACCACGATGGCGTTGCGGATGGCCGAGCTGCTGCACCGCCTTGGCTATCTCGAGAAGGGCCAGCTGGTCCACGCCATGCGCGACGATCTGGTCGGTGAGTACGTCGGGCAGACTGCGCCGCGGACCAGGCGCGTGCTCGACCGGGCAATGGGCGGCGTGCTGTTCATTGACGAGGCTTACTACCTGTACCGCGCATCCGACTCCAAGGACTACGGCCAGGAAGCTATCGAGATCCTGCTGCAGGTCATGGAGAACGATCGGGAGAACCTCGTCGTGATCCTGGCCGGCTACAAGAACCGGATGGACGAGTTCTTCACGTCGAACCCCGGCATGAGCTCCCGGATCACTCACCATCTCGACTTCGCGCCGTACGACGTCGGTGAGCTGGTGGCTATCGGCCAGCTCATGCTCGATCAGTCCAGTTACTACCTGTCGGACGAGGCGGAGCTCGCATTCCGGGAGAGCCTCTCGCGCGAGCTCAACTCGCCCGGGTTCGCCAATGCGCGCAGCGTCCGTAACGAGCTTGACCGTGCGCGCCTCCGGCATGCTCACCGGCTCGCAGCTGATCCGGGCCGCAGCTGGAGCCGCGCCGACCTGATGCGCCTCGAGCCATCGGATGTCCTCGAGGGCTATGCCGACTTGCGGCTGGCTGGCCCGGCGTAGGTTGCAGCGCGTAGGTTGTCCGGCACCCGGCACCCGGCACCCGGCACCAGCTAACGGCGCGCCAACGTCGCCAGCGAGCGGCGCCATGTGAAGAGCACCGTGTGAAGAGCACCGGGCGAGCAGCGCCAGGCGTCAGACCCGGCGCAGTACCGCCACGACCTTGCCGAGAATCTCAGCCTCGTCGCCGGGGATGGGAGCGTACGCAGGATTGTGCGGCATCAGCCAGACGTGATCTGCCGACCGTTTGAAAGTCTTCACGGTCGCCTCACCTTCTAGCATCGCGGCGACAATGTCGCCGTTCTCTGCTACCGGCTGCTGCCGTACCACAACCCAGTCGCCATCGGCGATAGCAGCGTTGATCATCGAATCGCCGACGACCTTCAGCAGGAACAGATTGCCCTCGCCGACGATCTGCCTGGGCAGCGGGAAGATATCCTCAATGGCTTCCTCAGCGAGAATCGGCCCGCCAGCGGCGATCCGGCCGACGAGCGGGACGTAGGCCGCCTCCTGAGAGGTGATGTCCATCGGTGCGTCTTCGTCCGGCTCGTGTTCGGGCCGGACCGCCGGGTGACCGGGCAGCCGGACCTCGACGGTCCGCGGGCGGCCTGCATCTCGCCGCAGGTACCCCTTCCGCTGGAGCGTCGACAACTGGTAGGAGACGCTGGAAGTGCTCGTAAGCCCGACCGCCTCACCGATCTCCCGCATTGACGGCGGATAGCCCCGGCGCTGCACCGATTCGCGGATGACCTGAAGTACCTTGCGCTGGCGCCAGGTCAGCACGTGGCCTGGGTCGGGCTTCTCGGGCAAGTCGGCAACAACGGCGGGAATGCTGCCCTTAGGCCTGCGGCCTGGCTTCCCGCGCGGTCGCGAGGCGGACTCAGCTTCGGCCTGCGTCTCGGTGAGTTCAAGGTCAATGGTCGGGGCCTCGTGCGCCCCTCCATTGCTGGTGGCATCGCTCATTTCGGGCCTCCGGTTAGTGATGTCGGCTCTCAGGTTCGCCTTCTGTCAGCAGCGGCAGTCCTCAGCCTGATGCTCGCACGCGCTGCGGTAAGGGCTACTGCCGTTCACAGGTACTGCCGTTCACAGGTACTGCCGTTCAGGTCTGCGCTGTAGGTGCCTGCCGTCTACGGTCCCGCGCTGTCGAGACCGACGCTAACGCTTTCGGTCCCAGATCTCAAACATCTGTTCGACGGCGGCAAAAAATGTCGTACCCCTGGGATATGACAGTACCGTAATCTCGTTCGATCGAACGAGGTTACGATAGAACAGAGCTACGATCGAACTGTAATTCGCTAGATGGAGGCTGTGATGAGCTCTCTAACCGCAATCGACATGCTTGGCTCTGGCGGACCGGCTGCGACTGAAGCAGCTAGCACGGGCATTCGCCGCCAGAAGCTCGGCCTCTCCGCCGTCGGCTCGACAGCCGCCGGGCGGTCTGCGCGGACTGGCGGAGCACGCAAGCCGCGCTCTAGTTCGATCTCGCCCGGTGGTTCGGTGGCGGCCGGTGGTCGGGTGGCGGCCGGTGGTCGGGTGGCGGCAAGTGGTTCGCCCGCAGGATTTGCTCTGACGGGGTCCGCGGGTTCGATCCCGCGCCGAGGGCCCGCAATGGACGTGCCTGCTGTGGTCCGCGGGACGGTTGTCTCGCGCCGCGAGGCCCCCACGCCGCGCACGCCCATCAGGTTGACCCGCCGGGGCCGGACCGTCGTCGCGGGCCTGCTAGTAACCGCGCTCACCGTGGCCGCGTTGCTGATGACCTTGCTGGCGTCGGGTGGCGCGCAGGCTACGAATCACGGACAGCCACGCGCTGGTTATCAAGGCATGCATCAGATTGTGGTGCGTCCGGGCCAGAGCTTGTGGTCGATCGCGGCGTCGGCCGAGCCGTCGGCTGACACGCGCGTGGTCGTTCAAGAGATCATGACCGCCAACGCGCTAACGAGCGCCGACATCAGCGCCGGGCAACTGCTCTGGGTTCCGCGCTGATAATGCGACGGAAGTGCCGACCGGACCGTTGGCTTGGGGGCGGCGACGCCGGCGACCGCGACCAGATCCCGCGCCGCGGATTGCGTCCGGAGTCGTCCTCATTCGCGCCTGATAGCAGGCTTGCCAGGCTTGCGTGGAGTTGCGCGCGCATTGCGGCGCGACACGCCGGCGCGTGCGGAGATTTCGGGGACGTGCTGGCGGTCGCGGCTGCATCATCTACCAGCAGATTCTGCTGCAGGCCAGGCGGACTTGCGGATGCCCGGCGCGTGGACCACAATATGTAGTAGTTGCACGCTTGTAATTTTCCTATAGCTTGTGCTTACGAGCGGCGGCTGGAAGACCCGGGGGAGGTGATCGCGTGTACTGCCCGTACTGCAGGCACCCGGATAGCAGGGTCATCGACAGCCGGACAGCTGAGGACGGTGTCGCGATCCGCCGTCGGCGTGCCTGCCCGGCTTGCGGCCGCCGGTTCACCACGCAGGAAACGGTCATACTGACGGTTGCGAAGCGGAGTGGCGTCACCGAGCCGTTCAACCGGGACAAGATCATCCGCGGCGTACGCCGCGCATGTCAGGGCAGGCCGGTGAGCGAGGACCAGCTCGCGCTGCTGGCCCAGCAGGTGGAAGACGCGATCCGGAGCAGGGGCAGCGGCGAGATTCCGTCTCATGAGGTTGGTCTTGCCATCCTCGGACCGCTCCGGGAGCTCGATGAAGTGGCCTACCTCAGGTTCGCGTCCGTCTACCGGGGGTTTGAGTCGCTGGCTGACTTCGAGGAAGAGATCGCAGCGCTGCGCGCAGAGCACCTGGATGACTGGCGACCCGAGGACGATCAGCTTCTCGCCACGGAGGCTGGGCTGCGTCCTGCGGGGGAGCATGGCTCTCGGGTGTCAGCCGGGGACCGCCCCACCAAGCACGACGGGCAGCAGCCCGCTCCGGCTAGCTAACCAGGCCGGAGACGAATTCACCGGGAGGGCTGATGAAGCCCGTTATCGGGTCCGACGGATCCGTGGAGGGGGAAGCAATGACCGAGACGGCAAGCGGGGCAGCGGCGCAGGGCAGCAGGAAGCCTGCCAGGGGCCTGACCCTGCGCCGGATCTACACCCGCGACGGCATTCATCCTTATGACGACGTCACCTGGGAGCGCCGCGACGTCGTGATGACGAACTGGCGGGATGGCTCGGTCAACTTCGAGCAGTACGGCGTCGAGTTCCCCGACTTCTGGTCGGTTAACGCCGCGAACATCGTCACGACAAAGTACTTCCGCGGCGCGGTGGGTACGCCGCAGCGCGAGTGGAGCCTGAAGCAACTGGTCGACAGAGTGGTCGGCCGCTACGGTGCCGCGGGCCGCGAGCACGGCTATTTCGCCACCGAGCAGGACGCGGAGATCTTCGAGCACGAGCTTAAGCACGCGCTCATCCACCAGGTCTTCAGCTTCAACTCGCCGGTCTGGTTCAACGTAGGCACCACGTCGCCGCAGCAGGTCTCGGCGTGCCAGCCGTACCACGCGCCGGTGAGCACGCCAGCCGGCCCGGTGCCGATCGGCAGCTTGGTCAGCTCCAACGCGGTCGGCACGAAGGTCTACGACGCGCACGGCACCACGCGCATTGTGGCGACGAAGGCCAACGGGCTCAAGGAAGTTCTGCGGCTGCACACCACGGCCGGGCACGTGCTCGAGGCCACGGCTGATCATCTGGTGTGGCGGGCCACCGACGTTGATGCTGGCGAGTTCACCGTGGCCGGGTTCCTCCGCCCTGGCGATCACCTGTTGTACGTCCAGCCGGATGTCGGCGGGACGGACCGCACACTGGTGGACATCAGCAAGGTCGAGAACCTCGGCCCGATGGAGGTCTTCGACATCCAGACCGAGAGCGGCGAGTACCTGTCCGGCAACCTGCGGGTGCATAACTGCTTCATCCTCGCCGTTGACGACACCATGGACTCGATCCTCGAGTGGTACCGCGAGGAAGGACTGATCTTCAAGGGCGGGTCCGGCGCCGGCGTCAATCTGTCGCGCATCCGCTCCAGCAAAGAGTTGCTGTCCTCCGGCGGTACCGCAAGCGGACCGGTGTCGTTTATGCGCGGCGCCGATGCATCGGCAGGCACCATCAAGTCCGGCGGTGCGACTCGCCGGGCAGCGAAGATGGTCGTGCTGGACGTCGATCACCCTGACGTCGAGGAGTTCATCGAGACCAAGGCGCGCGAAGAGGAGAAGATCCGCGTCCTGCGTGACGGCGGCTTCGATATGGACCTCGGCGGCAAGGACATCGCCAGCGTTCAGTACCAGAACGCCAACAACTCCGTCCGCGTCTCCGACGAGTTCATGCGCGCCGTCGAGTCGGGCAGCAAGTTCGACCTGGCGGCCCGGACCACGGGCGAGCCGCTGGCTCGCGTCGGTGCCAAGGATCTGTTCGGCAAGATGGCCAAGGCCGCGTGGGAGTGCGCTGATCCTGGCATCCAGTACGACGACACGATCAACGACTGGCACACCTGCCCGGAGTCGGGTCGCATCACCGCAAGTAACCCGTGCTCGGAGTACGTGCACCTGGACAACTCGTCCTGCAACCTGGCCAGCATCAACCTGCTGAAGTTCCTCCGCGCCGACGACAGCTTCGACGTCGAGAAGTTCGAGCAGCTCACTGAGCTGATCATCACGGCGATGGACATCTCTATCTGCTTCGCGGACTTCCCGACACAGAAGATCACCGAGACAACGCGTGCCTACCGGCAGCTTGGCATCGGGTACGCGAACCTCGGCGCCTTGCTGATGGCGACCGGTCACGCTTACGACTCCGATGGCGGCCGGGCGATCGCCGCAGCAATCACGTCCCTGATGACCGGCACCGCCTACAAGCGCTCTGCAGAACTCGCCGACGTCGTAGGCCCTTACGACGGCTATGCGCGCAACGCCTCGGCGCACCAGCGGGTGATCGCCAAGCACGCGACAGCGAGTGCCGCTATCCGGCCGCTCGGCGGTATCGACACCCCGATACTTGCGGCCGCGAACAAGGCGTGGCAGCAGTGCATGCGGCTGGGCGAAGCCACCGGCTACCGGAACGCACAGGCCTCGCTGCTGGCCCCGACGGGCACGATCGGGCTCATGATGGACTGCGATACCACCGGCGTGGAGCCAGACCTCGCGCTGGTCAAGTTCAAGAAGCTGGTGGGCGGCGGATCGATGCAGATCGTCAACCAGACAGTCCCGCGAGCGCTGAAGAGCCTGGGCTACCAAGCGGAGCAGGCCGAAGCCATCATCGAGTACATCGCCGAGCACGGACACGTCGTCGACGCGCCGGGCCTCCGGCTAGAGCACTATGAGGTGTTCGACTGCGCGATGGGCGAGCGCGCCATCAGCCCGATGGGCCACGTCCGGATGATGGCCGCGGTTCAGCCCGCGCTGAGCGGCGCGATCAGCAAGACCGTTAACTTGCCAGAGTCGGCAACCGTCGAGGATATCGAGAAGATCTACTTCGAGGGCTGGAAGCTCGGTCTCAAAGCCCTGGCCATCTACCGCGACAACTGCAAGGTCGGCCAGCCGCTCTCGGCCGCGAAGAAGAAGGCCGCCGAGGTTTCCGAGCCCGCCACGCCGCATGAGGTCCGCCCGGTGCGTCGCCGGCTGCCGAGGCAGCGCTCCGCGACCGTGACCCGGTTCTCCGTTGCTGGCGCCGAGGGTTACATGACGGCTTCGAGCTACCCGGACGACGGCATCGGAGAGGTGTTCCTCAAGCTAGGGAAGCAGGGCTCGACGCTAGCGGGCGTCATGGACGCGTTCTCCATGGCGATCTCGGTTGGGCTGCAGTACGGCATCCCGCTGGAGTCCTACGTAGCCAAGTTCACCAACATGAGATTCGATCCGGCCGGGATCACTGACGACCCCGACATCCGGATGGCGACCTCGGTGATGGACTACATCTTCCGGCGCCTGGCACTCGATCATCTGCCCTACGACCAGCGGGCTGAGCTAGGGATCCTGACGACCGAGGAGCGGACTGCCCAGCTGAACGGCGAGGACCCCGCGTCGGTGTCGGACGATCACGACCTGGACCCTGAAGAACTCGCGCAGTCAGTGCCGGTCGAGAAGGTCGTCAGGCCTCAGCCTGCGGCGAGCTCGCATCCTCAAGCGGCACCGCAGCCTGAGCTATCCGGGTCTGGTGCCGTGCCGCCAGGTGCCCCGCGGAGCTCCACCGAGCTCATCGAGTCACAGCAGGGACGGGTAGCCGATGCTCCGCTCTGCCTGACCTGCGGCACCAAGATGCGCCCTGCCGGGAGCTGCTACGTCTGCGAAGGCTGCGGCTCAACGAGCGGCTGCAGCTAGAAGCGGGCATCATTCGACGGAGTTCTACCAGCTCAGGCGGGGTCCGGCCGCACAGGTTGCGCCCCGCCTGAGTGCTCTTCAGGCGCCGTTCGTTGCGCAGCTTCGCTGACCTTGACGCGCTTATCGGCCTGCTGCCAGCTGAGGTTGTTTCCGGCTCAGCGCTATCGATATCGGCGGGGGCTCGGAGGCGCTCTATCGCGACCAGATGCCAGGGCTGCTTACCGAACTCGCCGACCGTGCCCGCATCGTGAGCATCACCGCATCGTCCGCGATCGAGGGCGTCGTCGTGGCGGACGCGGACCGCGCAGGCTCTCCTGGATTCCAGCCGTGGCTGGCACGAAGGCACCGCCTGCCCGTGGCCCTGGCTCGCATACTTCACCAGCGTGATCGCCGACGCTTACGCCGTCCTCGCCGACCGGGCGGCCGCCGCGCAGAGCCCCGGGACGAAACAGCAGCGCATTCGCGAGCACATTCTGCGCCACGCGCCCAGCACGTTCCGCCTCGCGGAACTTAGGACAGCAGTGCCAGGTATCAGCGACCAGACCATCCGGCTCGTCCTGGAGCAACTGAGACGAGAAGGCAGGGTGCAGTCGGACGGAACGGGCCGCTCAGCGACCTGGACCCGCAGTAATACCGCACCCTTCGAATGAGTGCCCTGCGCCCGTAAGCCGGGTCGCCCTGCCAGGCGAGGATTCTCGCGGCGTCAAAAGCGAGTCCAGACAAGAAGGACCGTTGAAGCGGCGAGGAGCACTGCCATGGCAATGTTGACGACATGCCTGGCACGTGGTGCCCGAAGCCAGCGCTGGAGCGCGGCACCGACCGCAAGCCAGGGCAAGCATGCCGGCAAGGCAACGAGCGTGAACAGGATCGCCAAGACGGCGGCTTGATCCAGCGCGCCGCCGGAGCGCCGATCCAGGAAGGCGGCGATGGCGGCGGCGGCGACGAGCCAGCCTTTCGGATTGACCCATTGGAAGGCGGCCATGCTGAGGAATCCAGTTGGTGCGTTCGTGACCTGATCGGCATGTCCCGCGGTCGCGATACGCCAAGCCATCCAGCACAGCATCGCGGCCCCGCCCCACCTCAGGAACTGCAGTGCCAGCGGGTGATCAAGGAGGACGTCGCCCAGTCCCAGGGCGATAACGAACAGCATTGCGCCCATCCCGGTCACTTGCCCCAGCAGACTCGTCAGACCTCGCCGGAACCCGACTCTCGCGCCGGCCGCAGCCAGCAGAGCATTGCTGGGACCAGGGGTTCCGGCGACGACAGCCGCGAACGTCACAAACGCGATCAGCCGGGCGGAGTCATGTGAGACTGCCACGCGTCGCTCCGTAGATTGGGCTCATGGGCATCAGCCTGAGTAGTGCAGCCGCCGATGGTCTTGAACGTCCGTGCGACCCCGAGGAATGGGTTGACACCACGCGGCCTGCGGATGGCGTGGAACTCTTCCGTGCCCGCCTGCGCGGCCGCCCATTTAAACGTCACCGGCATGACGTCTACGCGATCGGCGTCACCGAGGAGGGGGTGCAGGCGTTCGCCTACCGGGGCACGGTTGAGCGCAGTCTGCCGGGACAGGTCTACGTGCTGCATCCCGACGACCTGCACGATGGCCGCGCAGACGGTCCGGGATTGTTCGGCTACCGACAGATCTACGTCAGCCCAGACCGGATCGCCTCCGCGCTCCGGGCCTTGGTGGGACGGCCAGTGGCACTGCCTTTCGCTTCTCCAGTGGCCGACGACCAAGTCCTCGCTCGCGCGGTACGTACCGCCTTCGCGCGTACGCGCGAGCCGCTAGCGCTCGACACTCTGGTCCTGCAACTCGCGGAAGGCCTGCTGCGGTCCAGCGCCGCTCGCCGCCCCGTCACTCTGCGCCGCCGGGTCGATCTGCCGGCCGTTGAGCGCGGCCGCGACTTCCTGGCGAGCCGGCTGACAGTCGTGCACTCGAGCGAGGTTGAAGCGGTTACCGGCCTCGACCGCTACCAGTTCGCTCGACAGTTCCGCGCCGTCTACGGGACTAGCCCGTACCGGTATTCGGTGATGCGACGCCTCGACGTGGCCCGGGGCTGGCTAAGCGACGCACGGCCGCTCGCAGAGACCGCGGTCACGGCCGGCTTCGCCGACCAGGCCCACTTCACCCGCACATTCAAGGCCGCCTTCGGGATGACTCCCGGCCGCTATGCGGAACTCTGCGCAGGCCCGTGCCGCCATGAGTTTGCTTTGTATTTAGCTCTAGTGCTAAGAAGCCAGAGTGGAAGATATCAATGCTGACCAGGAAGCAGGTGCCTTTCGTGCGCTCGCCGACTCGACGCGCCGCCAGATCCTAGAGGAGCTCCGGGCGGGTGAGCTGTCGGCAGGTGAGATTGCCAGGAGATTCCCGATCAGCGGGCCGTCGGTCTCGCGCCATCTCGGCGTGCTCAAGGCGGCGGGGCTGGTTCGTGAGCGGCGTGAGGCCAACCGCATCTTCTACTCCCTCGCGGAGGAACGACTTGCACTGTGCGTCGGCCGGTTCTTGAGTGCGGTCTGTCCCGACCAGTTCGTCGTTCGCCAGCATGCGCGCAAGCACCAGAAGGACAGGGGGAGCACGGCATGAGGCCGCTCACCATGTCAAGCGTCATCGAACGCCGTCTCCTGGTGAACTACCGGGTTGACCCGGCAGTCGCCGCGGGCCTGCTGCCGACTTCGCTCCGGCCGCAACTGGTGAACGGCTGGGCGGTCGCTGGTATCTGCCTGATCCGCCTGGGGCGGCTGAGGCCAAGCTGGCTTCCTGGCTGGGCAGGGATGCGCACCGAGAACGCGGCGCATCGCGTTGCCGTCGAGTGGGACGCGATGGCGGCCCTCAGTCAGCCGTCTATATTCCGCGGCGTGATAGCAATTCACTGGTCGCGGTTTTCGCGGGCGGGCGCCTGTTCCCTGGCGAGCACCGCCGTGCGTCCTTCGAGGTTCGCGAGACCGCGCGCAACCTTCACGTGGCCTTCGCCAGCACTGATGGCACCGCCCAGGTCAGCGTCGACATTCGGGTAGCGCAGCGGCTGCAGGGGAGCGAGCTATTTGCTGACCTGAGAGAGGCATCGGACTTTTTCCGGGGCGGCTCGGCGGGATTCTCAGCGACACGCGACAGCGGCAGGCTGGACGGCCTCGAACTGCGAGCCGACAACTGGGTCATCGAGCCGGCCGAGGTGATCTCAGTGTGCTCAAGCTTCTTCGACGATACGCGCCTGTTCCCGGCAGGCAGCGCGGCCATCGACTGCGCTCTGCTGATGCGCGAGATTCCAGCGACCTGGAATGCCATCCAGCCGACGTTCGCAGTTAGCCCGACGGCACTCTCGCTCCGGCAGTGGCCTCCGGCGCCTACCCGTCGCGCCGAATGAGCCGCCGTCAGCTGCCGTCCTTCCATTGCGGCCTGCGGAGCCGGTCCATCAGCAGCGGCGGAAAGACGCCGATCGTGAGAATCCCTGCGAGTATCAGGACCGCGTAAACGACCCGGTCAGAATGGCCGAACTGGGACGGGGGGACGAACCCGATGACCAGCGCGGCGACAGCCGACGTAGCTCCGATCAGGCACAGCACTCCCAGCGCTGGTGCCCGGTAACCGCGCGCGTGATCTGGCTGCAAGCGACGCAGCCTGATCGCCGCGATGAACATCAGCACGTACATGATCATGTACACCTGCGTGGCCATCACAGCGAAGATCCAGTAGGCGTGCGACACGCTCGGTATGAAGGCATAGAGCAGTGCGATGACCGTGATCACGATGCCCTCGGCTGCGAGAATGCGCACCTCGATGCCCTGACGGTTGACGCGCTGAAAGTAGGGCGGAAGGAAACCCTGCTGGCGCCCGATCCGGAGGAGCCCTTCGGACGGGCCGTCCAGCCAGGCCAGCAGTCCGGCGAGTGCCCCTGCCGCCAGGGCGATCGCCAGCACCGGCACACCGAACGCTATCCCGAAGTGGGTCAGAAGCCGGCTGAAAGCCTGCATCACGCCCGCTGTGAAGCTGATCTGATGTGACGGCACAACCCATGAGATCGCCAGCGTCGGGAAGATGAACACGGCGAGGCACAGGCTCAGGGCCAGGAAGATGGATTTTGGATAGTCGCGGCCCGGATTCCGGAGTTCGTCGATGTGCACGGCGTTGACTTCGACGCCGGCGTAGGTGAAGAAGCTGTTGACCACCAAGACGATGCTGGCGATTCCCTGCCAGGCAGGCAAGAGGTGATGCGCTGTCATTGGCGCCGCTGAGTGCTTGCCCTGAAGCAGGTACGCGACGCCGAGAATGACGATTAGCGCTCCGGGCAGCAGCGTCCCGATCACGGTGCCGCTCGACGAGAGGGCAGCAACGAGAATCGACCCCCGGGAGGTCACCAGCAGGCTGGCCCAGTACAGAACGATGATGATGACAGCCGTGTAGACACCATTACCGGAAAGGCGCGGATCGATGGCGTAGGCGAGGGTGTCGGCAATGTAGGCAAGCAGCGCCGGGTAAAAAAAGATAGTCTGCGCGAACTCGCACCACACAGCGAGCAGCCCCATCGGGGCGGAGATGCCCTGCTCCACCCAGTTGTAGACGCCGCCCGGCCAGCCGGAGGCCAGTTCCGCGGCGACCAGCGATACGGGTAGCAGAAACAGAATCGCGGGCAGCACGTACAGCGATACCGAGGCAAGTCCGAGCACCGCCAGCGGTGGTGTCGATCCGAGGTTGCCGACCGAGCCCACCGTGATGAACGCGAGCGCGACCCAGGAGATCATCTTCTTGGCGGCCGGGGGCGCCCGGTGGGCTACAGCCTGCGGACCGCCAACCGGGGCGTTGCCCGTGGCCAACGTTGCCCGCGGGTGCAGGCGCCGTCGTTCCCACATGGTCATCCTTCCCGGGGCGGCGTCCGGTTGCCGCGGTCAGTCGAGATTCGGCCAGTTCAGCAGCTGCGGTACGAGTTCAGCCGCTCCTTCGATCTGCAGCTTCCCGATCGTCTCGCGCCGGTAGAAGGCGAGAACCATGTCGCTCGGGTCAGCCGTCACCGTTGCCGTCGGCTTAGCGCTGCCATGCTCATCGCCGAGTAGCACCGTGACCGCGGGTGTCTCGAGGTCTAGCACCCAGTTCCCGCCCGCTCCTGTCTCCAGCACGACAGTGCCCGGTTCAAACGGCCACGGGCCGTTGGTGAGCAACTCTACGGTCAGGTATTCACCGACGCCGTCGGCCGCGACGGTGGCCGGAAGCGGCTGCGGCCGGCCGGCGGCCTGCTGCGCGTCGTATGCGTGCACAGCGGCTTCCTGGATCTGGTGCCGTGCCACGGCGCCGGAGGTCATCGGCGCGCCGGATGCTTCCCACCACGTCCAGCACATGCGATTCGGCCCGGCGTTGCGCAGCTCCAGGATCAGCCGGTCGGTGACGTCCGAGGACCAGCCGAGCAAGTCGCCATGGGGCGTAGTGTCGCCGACGACGTCCGGGGCCGGAGGGCTGGCGGCCTCGCCGGCGCCGACGACCGCAGCCCAGAACAGCTGCACTTCGCCCACGTGAGCGATCAGGTCGGCGACCTTCCAGTCCGGGCAGCCGGGGACCTGTGCCTCGAACCCCGCGTCTGCCGCAGCAGCTCGCAGTGCCTTCGAGCGGTCTTCGATCAAGTCGAGCATGTCAGGGAAGCTGAGTTTCTGCATGCCAGCGTTCTAGCACGGCTGTCCGACAGGTCGGCGAGCTGGCACCGGCCGGGGTCACGACCAGCCAAAACGCGAAAGGCTTCCGGGTTGCGCGCGGCTGCTATTAGCTGACCATTTCCGGTTCTTAGCCGGATCGGCATGCGTTTATGCAGGTCATGCACGGTGCGTTCAGTGGGAATCTCGGTACGAAATGCGCTATACAAGTCTTGGCGCGAGGGAGCGAGATGCGGTCACCAGAGCAGGACCCCGCTCTGCCCGGTCGTACGGCCGTGCAGGGCTGGCTCACTCGCCTTCGCCAGTTCGTTGCCGCCGCGCCAATCCCGCTGAAGGTGCTGCTGATCATCGGGCTCTGCATTCTGGCCGTTCCGCTGGTCCCGATCGCATTCTTCGCCGCACTGATCTACGCGCCGTACGCGCTCTGGTCGGGCGCGCGATCCGCGATCGCCACGGCGTCCGTAGCTCTCTGGGGAGTGGCGCTGGTAGCCGCCCGGACACACGGTCTGGCCGAGCCGAGGTACCTGCTCTTGCTGCTGCCGCCCGTCGTGGCCATTCTGGCGCATGTCGGCACGCTCGGCCGCTGGTCGGTGCCATGCCGCACGACAGGCTGGGCGCTGCTCTGGTCGCTGCCGGTCGGTGTTGTCATCACCACCCTGGGAGTCTGGCGCAGCCAGCCGTTGCTGGGGCCTGCCACCGGAGCGCTGATCGCGCTCGTCGTGCTTGGCTGGCGGCTTGCCAAGGCCATGCAAGACAACCGGGAGTACGGCCGCAGGGCAGGGTTCGGTACCTTGGCCGCCCCGTATGCGGCGGCACCGGCGAGATCCGCAGGCCCGTCCGGCCAGGCCGGAGCAGGCGCCGCAGCAGGTTCATCAGCCCCGCCAGCCGCCGGTGCGCTCCGGTCCCCGGCCGAGGGCACCGTCCAATCCGCCCAGACCGCCGCCGGCGTGCGCAACCTCGATCGCGGCCAGCAGGCGCAGGCCCAGTCCGCGCAGCACGGTACGCAGTGGCCGCCGATCACGGTCGACGAGGCAATGGCCGAGCTCACTGCGATGGTCGGCCTTGCTGCCGTCAAAGACCAGATCCGCTCGATCACCGCTTCGGTGGAGGCCGCCCGCCGGCGCGCGATCGCCGGCCACGGCACCGAGAAGCCGATGCAGCACTTCGTGTTCCTCGGCCCGCCCGGCACCGGGAAGACCGCAGTCGCGCGCATCGTCGCGAAGATCTTCTATGCGTTCGGCCTGCTGGACACGCCCGCCGTCGTCGAGGCGCAGCGCGCCGACCTGGTCGGCGAGTATCTCGGTGCGACGGCCATTAAGACCAACCAGCTGATTGACTCAGCGCTCGGCGGTGTCCTGTTCATCGACGAGGCCTACAGCCTGGTGAACGAGGGCGACGGGCAGGGTGACCGGTTCGGCAACGAGGCTGTCCAGGCGCTGCTGAAGCGCGCCGAGGACGACCGGGAGAGTCTCATCATCATCCTGGCCGGCTACGAGCGGCAGATGGAGACCTTCCTCGCGGCAAACCCGGGCCTCAACTCCCGGTTCGGGATCCGGGTCAAGTTCCCCAGCTACTCGCCGGCCGAGCTGATGGCGCTGACAGAGCACGCCCTCTCGGCGAAAAGTGAACTGCTCGACCCGGACGCCCGTCCGGTGCTGCGCCAGATTTTCGACGAGGTCGGCCGCCGTCGGCTCGCCGACGAGCTGGGCAACGGCCGATTCGTGCGCAGCCTGCTGGCCCGGGCCGGGCAGCAACGGGATGTGCGCGTCATGAGCGGGCCAGCCGAGCCGACACCGGCGCAGCTGGTCACTCTCCTCGGCGAGGACCTCCAGCTCGCCTACGCGGAGCTGACGACGCGGTTCCGCGGCTACACCGACACGCCGACCGTCGATGACGCGCTGGCCGAACTCGACGCGCTGGTCGGCCTGGAACCAGTCAAGCGCCAGGTGCACGAAATCGTCGCGCAGCTGCAGGTAGCCAGGCTGCGGGACCGGCAGGGACTGACCAGCCAGCCGCCGTCCCGGCATTTCGTCTTTACCGGCCCGCCCGGTACCGGCAAGACCACGGTGGCCCGCATCCTCGGCCGGATCTTCGCCGCGCTCGGCCTGCTGGTGCGGCCGGAGGTCATCGAGGCTCACCGCGGCGACCTGGTCGGAGAGCATCTCGGCTCGACCGCGATTAAGACATCCAAGCTGATCGACTCGGCTATGGGCGGCGTGCTGTTCATTGACGAGGCGTACGCGCTGCACAACGACGCCTACTCCGGCGGTGACGCGTTCGGTTCGGAGGCGGTCGCCACCCTGCTGAAGCGCGCGGAAGACGACCGGGAACGGCTCGTGATCGTGCTCGCCGGCTACACCGACGACATGGACAGGCTGCTGCGGAGCAATCCTGGCCTGGCGTCGCGGTTCAGCACCCGGATCGCGTTCCCCAGCTACACCGCGGCCGAACTCAGCCAGATCGCCCAGGTCATCGCAGCGAGCGCCGGCGACGCGTTCGACGCGGAAGCGCTGCCGGTGCTGGACTCGATCTTCCTTCAGGCGGTCGAGAACGGGCGGATCGACGTGCTCGGGAACGGCCGGTTCGCCCGCTCGCTGTTCGAGCGCGCATGCGCATCCCGCGACGTCCGCGTCTCGTCGCAAGGTGACGAGGCCACCGCAACGGACCTGACCACAGTGCTTGCCCCCGACCTGCTCGCCGCCTACCGCGAACTGGCTGGCTAGCCGGAGCTACGGTCCGGCGACCCTGAACCGGACCAGCTGGCCCGGCCGCAGCTGCGCTGCCAGGTCCAGGTCGGCCGACACGACGACGCCGATCACCGGGTAACCGCCGGTCACCGGATGGTCCGCGAGCAGCAGGATCGGCTGGCCGTCATGGCTGACCTGCAGGGAGCCGGCTGCCATGCCCTCGCTGGACAGTTCGTCGCGGCGGGCCCGGCGCAAGGGCGGACCCGCCAGCCGGAGCCCGCTGCGGTTGCTTGCAGCAGTGACCTGATAGCTCTCCGTAGTCAGCGCGGCGAAGGCCGGGCCGGTGAACCAGTCGTCGCGCGGGCCCGCGATCACTCGCAGCACGGTCGCGGCAGCCTGCGCCGGCGCTCCGCGCCGCTGAGTGGCCGCAGACTGGCCGTCCGCTGGCGGCTTCAGTCCCGCAGCCATTTTTTGCCGGGAACGGGCACGTCCCACCGGCAGCACCTGTCCAGGTCGCAGCGGTGCCGGGCCCAGACCTGACAGCAAGTCAGCCGACTGGCTGCCAAGCACTGGCGCGACGTCGATGCCGCCGTTGATCGCCAGGTAGCTGCGCAGCCCGGTCGCGGGCGCGCCAAGCCGTAGCACCGTCCCGGCTGGCACGTCGAACGCAGTTTCATGGGCCGGTCCGGGGAGTGCAGCCGTTTGAAGGGGCTCAGCGTGGCCAGCCGGTCCGAGGCCGCCCGTCCCGCCGCGGTCGCTTTCCGGCTCGCGGTCGCTCACCCGCCCGGCCGCGCTGAGCGAGACCGGTGCTGGCGCCCCGGTCACTGCGGCGACCGCGTCGAAGCCGAAACGCAACTCCAGCCGTCCGAGTGTGATTTCGAGGCAGGCGGCGCCCTCCTCGTTACCCGCGAGTTCGTTGGCCAGCCGCAGGCTGCCCTTGTCGGCCGCGCCGCTGGACGGCACGCCCAGGTGGGCGAGTCCAGGCCGGCCGAGATCCTGGATGGTGGTCAGCGGGCCCGGTTGCAGCACTTCGACCCAGCGGCGCGGCGACATTTCACGGATTTTGGCGGCTGGCTGAGAGGCTTTATCTCGTTTTGAGCCAGCAAGATCCGTGAAACGCGGGACTCGCGGGCCTGACAGACGGCCGACTGGGCGGAAGCGAACCCGCTGGCCCGGCGTGAACAGGGCCGGCGGGTCACGATCTGGATCCCACAGGACCGCGGCGGTGCGGCCGAGCAGCCGCCAGCCCCCGGGCGACGCAGCCGGGTAGATCGCCGCGAGGCCGCCCGCGACCGCGACCGAGCCGGCCGGCACTGACACGCGCGGGCTGTCCAGCCGCGGCACGGCAAGCCGCGGGTCGAGCCCGGTGAGATAGCCGAAACCGGGCGAGAATCCCATCCAGCCCACCTGGTACTCAGCCGCCTGATGCCGGGCGATCACCTCGGCGACCGGCAGCCCGGTCAGCGCCGCGACATCCGCCAGGTCCGGCCCGTCGTAGACCGTGTCGATCACGACCGGGTCCGCCGTCAGGCCAGCCGGGATCGCGCCGGGATGGCTGGCCACTCGCAGCAGCCGCCCGGCAAGGTCGCTGTCGCGGTCCGCTTCACCCGGCCGGAAGGTGACCAGCACCGTCGACGCACCGGGTACGACGTCGATCACTCCCGGCAAGTCCGCGGCCCGGATGGCGGCGGCGATCCAGGCGGCCTCGTTCCCGCCATGAGTACCGGAGTGGACGTCCTGTGTGGTCTCGAGCAGGAGCGCCGCATCGCCGGCTCGTCTGATCGAGATCACGCAAACGGTGCGAGCGTCACGCCGGCCTGCTCCAGCGCGGCGCGAACGGCGCTGGCCAGGGTGACGGCGCCCGGCGTGTCCCCGTGCACGCAAATTGAGCGCGGGCTGATTTCCAGCGCGGTGCCGGACACCGTCGGGACGGTGCCGTGCACGACCATCGCGACCGCGCGGGCCGCGACGATCTGCGGATCGGTAAGCACGGCGCCGGGCTCGCTTCGCGGTACCAGCGAGCCATCGTCGCGGTAGGCGCGGTCGGCGAACGCCTCGGCTACCGCCGGCAGCATCAGGTCGGTCACTGCTGTCTGCAGCGCCGAGCCGGGCAGCGTCAGTACCGGCAGCCGCGGGCTGAAGGCGCAGACCGCGGACGCGACCGCGGCGGCCTGCTCGGGGTCGCGGGCCACCCGGTTATACAGGGCGCCGTGCGGCTTGACGTAACCGACGCGCCCGCCCTCCGCGCGGGCGATGCCGTCCACGGCGGCGAGCTGGTAGAGCACCTCAGCGGCCAGCTCGTCTGGCGGTACCGTCATTTCCCGGCGGCCGAAGCCGGCCAGGTCGCGGTAGGACACCTGAGCGCCGATCGCGACGCCTCGCGCGACCGCCGTCGCGCACGCGTGCCGGATCGTCAGCGGGTCCCCAGCATGGAACCCGCAGGCGATGTTTGCGCTGGTGACGAGCGTGAGAAGCGCGTCGTCGTCGCCGAGCCGCCAGGCTCCGAAGCTCTCGGCGAGATCGGCGTTGAGGTCGATGACCGGTGGCAAGCTGCTCACCGGATCGCGGCCCTCAGCCGGAGCCGGCACCGCTAGCCGGGCTCCTCGGGAGGCAGGCTCGCCAGCGCGGCCGCGATGTCTGCTTCGCGCGGCCCGGCTGAGCGAACCGTATCGATCAGAAGGTGCAGCACCTCGTGCCTGTCCTCGCCGAGGTCGAGCAAGCGCTGAGCGGCTTCCCACAGCTCCGGTGGATCGCCTCGCCAGAGCCGGTCGGCGAGCGCCACGTGCTTGTCCAGGTGCTCGGCGCTGACCTGGTATCCGGAGTCCGCGTGCTGCCCGACCGCGTCATCGTGGTCTGCGGCAAGCAGCGTGCGCCGGTCCGCCGGGATCGCCGGCCTCAGCGTTGCCAGGTTGATGCCGCGGTAACTGCCGCGCAGCAGCGGGAACGCGAGGAGGCGACGGGCCAGCGCCTCCAGGTCGCCGTCAGGCAGCAGCCGGCCGATCATATCGGCGTCGAGGCCGAACGACGCGGGATCGCGGTAGGCCGTCGGGAAGGTGCGCATCGAATCGAACACGGCATCCAGCGTGGCCGCGACCGCGGCGGAATCCAGGCCGGACTTCGGGCCGGCCCAGCGCGCCCAGGCCAGCAGCACGTGCGGCATCGCCTCCTGATCGGCACGCGACAGCACGACCTTGCGCGGGAGCCAGTCCAGCAGGAAGGTCTCGGCTTTCGCCGGACTGACCCGCAGCGGGCGGCCGAAGTCGCGGTCGCAGCCGTATTCCACGATGTGGTCCGCGCACCGGCTGGCCGCCTGCCGGTCGGACAGGTCCTCAGCTTCGTCAGAGGCCAGGAACTCGGCTACCAGCATGGCCTGCCGGTCCTTGCGCCAGAGCGCTCGCCGGGCAGGCGCGGTGATCGCCGGCCCGCTGCCGGCCGGCGTCGCGGCCGCAGCGTCGACGCTGACTGCCCCGGGCGGCAGCACCGGGGGGAGCGTGCGCACCCGGGCCCTGATGAAGGCGTGGTAGGAGGGAAACGAGGCACTTACCGCGGGATCGGTTGCATCCTCGGTCGCGGCAAGCGCGGTGGCCAGGATCCGGCGGGCCAGCGGCGGGTCAACCTGCCGGAAGGTCTGTCCTTTCCCCTCGCCGTCCCGGCAGTAATCGAGCAGCTTGCCTACTTGCGACGTGACCCAGCCATCGCGGGCAAGGCCGCCCGCGTTGTAGTCGACGACCACGACCAGACCGTGCTGCTCCTGTCCGGCGTAGCTGAAGACGCAGACGACCTCGTCGCGGTCGCCGTAGCTGTCGGAGTTGACGTAGCACTCTGCGGCGCCGACCGCGCCGACGTGCTCGGCCCAGGCAGGACGGGCCACTCCCTGGTCCATGAGGGTGAGCGCGGCCTGCTCCGCCAGGACCGCCTGGCGGGAAGTGCCCAGGCAGGCGATGCCGGACAGCAGCGCCAGCGCGGCCGGGCTGCCCTGCTCGGCGGCGTAGCTGACCAGCCCCTCGCCGACTAGCTCCTCGATCTCGGCGCGCCGGCGCGCGTTACGCGAGCCGCGGCTGCTCTGCTGTCCCCACCAGGTCCCGAGCAGTTCGCTGACCATGAGCTCGGCATCTAGCGGACTGCGTACGGCCAGCAGTTCGCGGGCAGCGCGCAGCATCTCGGCAAACAGGGCATTTGGCGGCGAACCGGCCAGCCCTGACCCGCGAATCCGGCGGCTTCCGACCGCGCCATGCTGTCCCCGGTCGCCCGCTGGTTCTCGGCGTCGGCTCTGCGGGGTCACTCATCTAGCTTGTCAGATTTCGGGAGCGGGCATGCCATGCCTCGCCATGCTGATGCCCGATTCTTGGCCTCCGAGGTGGTTCGCCGGAATCGCTGGTCAAGAAGTGGGATGCTTCCGCCCGTCTTTCGGGCGTAAGGCCCATTAGTCCGGTAGCGTCCTACCGACGCATGCCTGCCGCCAAACTGATCGCATCCGGACTGGCTTCTGCCCCAGCCAGTCCCGGTCAGCCAGCCCTCCCGGCCGGCCCGCCTGCTGACGTCATGGCCGCCACGGCCTGGCGGCGGCCGACGGTGATGTCTACCGGCGCGAGGGCCGGTCAGCGAGGCAGCCGGGCTGGCGCGGCGTGACGTAGGCACGGTGCGCGGCGGTATATAAGTCATAATTTAGTATTTGGCGTCTAAGACGTAAATGCGGGACTTGCGGAGCGCCGCTCGCTGCGGTGGCTTCCCGGTGCGAGAGGGACGGCGGTTTCCTGATGCGAGCAGGACTTGCGGCCAGGCGGCGAGCCCGGATGCTAAGCGGTGGTCGCGGCATCGGAGGGGGTCGCGGCATGGTACGGCGTCGCGGCATGGCGGGGGCAGCGGGCTTCGCAGCGGTGGGTCTTGTCGTGCTGCTGGCTGCTTGCGGGCCGGCCTCGAGTTCCGTGGGAGGCGCGTCTGCGGGCGCGAGCAACGGCGGGACCACCGTCACCTACGCCATGTCGCCAGGCGGCACGGCTGCCTACCCGTTTCCCTTCATGGGCCTGAATCAGATCGGGTTCGACAGCATCTTCAATATCGACGACTTCCAGTACCTGGTGTACCGGCCGCTGTACTGGTTCGGCATCGGTACCAAGCCGTACGTGAACCCGGAGCTCAGCCTGGCCTACAAGCCGACCTACCAGGGCAACGTAGTCACCATCAAGCTCAAGAAGACCTACAAGTGGTCGAACGGCGAGCCGGTGGACGCGCAGGACGTCGTCTTCTGGATGAACATGATGAAGGCCGAGGGTGAGAACGACGCCTACTTCAGCCCGACGGGCTTGCCCAGCGATGTAACCAATATCCGCACCGCCGGCAAGTACGTCATGAAGATGGACATCACCACGCCGAAGTTCTCTGAGTCCTGGTTCGACAACAACGAGCTGAGCCAGGTCACGCCGATGCCGATGGCCTGGGACCGCACTGCTGCCGGGCCAAGTCACTGCGCTACCGTCGTCGCGGACTGCAAGGCCGTCTTCAACTACCTGACCGCTCAGTCGTCGAAGGCCCCCTCAACATTCCCGACCTCGCCGCTGTGGAGCGTCGTGGACGGCCCCTGGAAGATCCAGCGGCTGACTACTGACGGCAACCTGACGCTGACCTACAACAACTCCTACGGCGGCCCGAAGGTACCGGACCACATCACTACGTTCATCGAGCTGCCGTTCACGTCTGAGGCCGCCGAATTCAACGTGCTGCAGGACCCCACCAGCAGCCAGACCATCGACGTCGGCTACCTGCCCACGGTCGATGCCCTGGTCCCGCCGGCCGGCTCCAACGTCGGGGCGAACCCGCGCACCCTGTCGGATTACCAGCTCAGCGCCCTGTATCCCTGGCAGCTGACCTACTTCCCGTACAACTACAAGAACACCACCGGCCAGGCGCCGATCTTCGATCAGACCTACTTCCGGGAGGCGTTCCAGTCGCTGGTTGACGAAGAAGGCGTGATCGACGGACCGCTGCACGGTTACGGCAAGCCAGTCTTCGGGCCAGTCAGCGGTTTCCCTGCGACGAAGTACATCTCGCCGCAAGTGGCGGCTCTGGGCGACAGGTGGACCCTGAGTGTCAAGAGAGCCGAGACATTGCTGGCTGACAACGGCTGGTCGGTCAAGCCGAACGGCACCGACACGTGTGTCCGTGCCGGTACCGGCCCCGGACACTGCGGTGCCAAGATCCCGGCCGGAACTCAGCTGAAGCTCAAGCTGATGTATGCCACCGGTATCGACTGGATGCAGTCGGCGGCGCGCGAGCTGGCATCCAACGCGTCGCTGGCCGGCATAAATCTCAGCCTCATCCCGGAGTCGTTCGATGACGTCGTCAACGCCGCTTTCGGAGTCAGCCCGACCTGTACCGCCAGCAACTGCACCTGGCAGATGGCCTGGTGGGGTACCTGGACCTATTCGCCTGACTTCCTGCCCACCGGGGACGAGCTCTTCGAGGGCGGCGCGCCGAACAACGCAGGCGACTACAACAACCAGCACAACAACCAGCTGATCACCGCTACGTTGCAGGCTCGGACGGCCGCTCAGTTCGATAGCGCTATGTACCGGTGGCAGAACTACCTGGCCCCTCAGCTGCCGGTGGTCTACGAACCGGACTACCCGTCGCTGGTGGAGACGATCAGGGGTCTCGACATCGGCCCGCAGAACAGCGCGCTGACGATCATGCCGGAAGAGTGGCATTACCTGAAGTGAACGGCAGCCGGCCTCGCGGGCCCGACTCGTGACGGCGTACCTGGTCCGCCGCGTCCTGCAGGCCGTTGCCGTCGTCCTGCTGGTGACGCTGATCGTGTTCGGACTGATCCGGCTCGCTCCCGGCACCGCGGCTGCGGCAGCGGTCGGCAGCGGCTCGGCGCACCAGCAGTTCCTGGCGCAGTACCTGACCTGGCTTGGCCACGTGCTCAGCGGTAACCTCGGTCGTTCGACCAGGCAGAACGAGACCGTCGCCGCGCTGCTGGCGGCCAGCCTGCCGCGCACGCTGGTCCTGACCGGTGCCTCGACCCTCATCGCGCTGCTGGTAGCCGTGCCGGTGGGGCTACTCCAGGCGGTGCGCAGGAGTTCGCCCATCGACCACGCGCTGCGCGTGCTCACCTACGTGTGCTACGCCATGCCGCCGTTCGTGCTCGGCTCGGTTTTCATCCTGTACTTCGCTGTCGACAAGCACTTCTTCGGGGCAGAAGGCCCGCAGGCGCAAGACATCGGCGGCTTCATCTCCGACCCCCGCGACCTGACGCTTCCGGTGCTGACGCTGGCGCTGGTCACCGTCGCCATTTTCGCGCGCTACATGCGATCGTCGGCACTGGACAGCCTGAGCCAGGAATACGTAGAGGCAGCGCGAGCCCGCGGTGGCGGAGAGCGACGGATCGTCGTCAACCACGTACTGCGGAACTCGCTCGTTCCGGTCGTGACACTGCTCGGCCTGAGCTTCCCGCAGATCGTCGGCGGTGCGCTGGTCGTGGAGACCCTGTTCAACATCCCCGGCATGGGCTGGCAGATCTGGCAGGCAGCACTGAATCACGACTTCCCGGTGACGCTGGGCTTCACGCTGGTGATCGGCGTTGCCGCTGCCCTCGGCTCGCTGCTGGCCGATGTGGGCTATGCCGTGCTCGACCCTCGCGTCCGGAACTCGCGTCCATGACGGCGCGCCAGGCAGCCAGGGACCATGTCAGGCCGCTGCGCAGGGTACTCGGTCAGGCCGCCGACATGGTTTCCGCCGCCGAGTCTGCTGAGCCGGCCGCGCCCGTGCGCGGTAGCCGCGGCAGGCACGCAGGTCCGGCAGTCAGCCCGCCGTCCGCAGCCGCGCAGCGAGCGGCCATGGCCGGCCGGTCCCGTCGCAGCGTCACTGCCATGCGAGCGTATCCGCTGGCCACTGCCGGCGGCGCCATCATCATCGCGATGGCCGCCTTCTGCTTCCTCGGCCCGCTGCTCTACCACACCGATCAGACGCACGTCTTCTTGTCGCAGGCCAACCTCGGGCCGCGGGCGGGCCATCCGCTCGGAACCGATGGTGACGGTTCTGACGAGCTCGGCCGCCTGATGGTAGGCGGTCAGGTGTCCCTCGAGCTTGCCGCGATCGCCGGAATCCTGGCCGCCCTGCTGGGATCGCTGTGGGGTGCCGTAGCGGGCTATTTCGGCGGCGCCGCCGATGCGATCATGATGCGCGTGGTGGACGCCGCTATCGCCATCCCGGCGGTGGTGCTGCTGTTGCTGCTGACGTCCATCTACCAGCCGTCGACCGTGATCCTGGTAGTCGTCATCGCGGGGACCTCCTGGCTGAGCACGGCCCGGCTGGTGCGGGCCGAGGCGCTGACGCTGCGGATGCGTGAGTACGTCCAGGCGGCCGTCGTGATGGGGGGCAGCGGGCTGCGTGTCATCCTGCGGCACATCGCGCCCAATGCGGTGGGCACGATCGTCGTCAACGTGACCTTCCAGATCGCTAACGCGATCCTGATCCTGGCGACCTTGAGCTGGCTGGGGATGGGCGTTCAGTTCCCGAGCGTCGACTGGGGTGACATGATCGCCGCCGCTACCCAGACCATCTCGGACGGGTACTGGTGGCAGATCCTTGCGCCAGGCGTCGCGATCACGCTCGTGGTGCTCGCGTTTGCCATGCTCGGAGACGGCCTGCGGGACGCGTTCTCGGCAGCCGGCTACGACGCCCCGCTAGTCGCTGCCGCCGATTCGGTGCGGCGACCCGGTGACGTGGGAACCCCGTGACCGGGCACCAGCCAGGCCCGGTGCTGCAGATCGCCGACCTGCACACCGAGATCCGCCGCAAGGCAGCCACGGTCAGGGCCGTTGACGGCGTCAGCCTGACGGTCGCCGCAGGCGAGTGCCTTGGCCTGGTGGGAGAGTCAGGCTGCGGGAAGACGATGACCGCCCGGTCAGTCATGCGCCTGCTGCCCGCCGGCGGTGCCATTACCGGCGGCTCGATCACGCTTGCCGGGACAGAGCTCACCGCGCTCTCCGAGCGGGACATGCAGACCATCCGCGGCAACGAAGTAGGAATGGTGTTCCAGGACCCGTCGAGCTCCCTGGACCCGACCATGCCTATCGGCCGGCAGATCGCCGAGTCGGTAGTAGTGCACAAGGGCGCCAGCCGGAGCGCGGCGGCGGCCCGGGCAATCGAGATGCTGAACCTGGTCCGGATACCTGATCCGGAGCGGGTTGCCGGCGAGTACGCGCACCAGCTCTCCGGCGGGATGCGGCAGCGGGCCATGATCGCTGCTGCTCTCGCCAGCGAGCCGCGGCTGCTGATCGCGGATGAGCCCACCACGGCGCTCGACGTGACTACTCAGCGCGACATCCTCGAGCTCATCGGGGACCTGCGGACGCAGCTCGGCATGGCGGTCATCCTGGTCACTCACGACCTCGGCGTCATCGCAGGACGGACCGAGCGGGTCGCGGTCATGTACGGCGGGCGGATCATCGAGCACGCGGCTACCGACGAGGTCTTCACCGGACCACGGCACCCCTATACAGAGGCGCTGTTCGATGCGCTGCCAGAGATGGCCGGTACGGAGATGGCGAGCCGCGGCCTGTACAGCATCCCTGGCCGGCCGCCGGATCTCGCGACTGTCTCGCCCGGCTGCAGTTTCGCGCCGAGGTGCCGCTACGCCAGGGACTGGTGCGCCAGCCACGAGCCGGCCCTGGACGGCGACCACCCTGGCCACACGTACGCCTGCTTCTTCCCTGTCGGCTCGGCCGCCGGCAACGGCGTGGCTGGCGGCTTGCGCGGTGCTGGCAGGGCTGGTGCGACGACCAGCGTGTGGGCTGCCTCTCCGGCCAGCCTGCCCGCACCTCCGGCCAGCGCCGCTGCGCCGGAGGCAGCCCCCGAGCCGCTGTTGCGGGCGTCGGGGCTGGTCAAGGACTACCCGCTCGGGGGCGGAGTGCTCGGCCGCCGGTCCGGCGCGGTGAGCGCGGTAGCTGGCGTCAGCTTTGAGCTAACCGCTGGCCAGACGTTCGGGCTGGTGGGCGAGTCGGGCAGCGGCAAGACGAGTATCGCAAGGCTGCTGGTCGGCCTGGAGCGACCAGACGCCGGTGCCATCATCTTCGACGGTTCCGACCTGGCGGCAATGCCCGCCAGGCAGTTGCGCCAGAACCGGTCAGGCATCCAGCTGATGTTCCAGGACTCGTTCGCGTCGCTGGATCCGCGGATGCGCGTCCGGTCGATCCTGAGCGAGCCACTTGCCATCCAGAGGACAGTCCGCCGTCGCGGTTACCGCCGTCAGGTGCTCAGGATCCTGGATGAGGTCGGGCTGCCGCCGGAGGCGGCGAACCGGTATCCGCGCGAGTTCTCGGGCGGTCAGCGGCAACGGCTGGCGCTGGCCAGGGCGCTGATCCTGCGCCCGGCCCTGATCATCGCCGATGAACCGGTCTCTGCGCTGGATGTCTCGGTCCAGGCGCAGATCCTCAACCTGATGCGGAAGCTGCAGCGGCAGTACGGACTGAGCTACTTGTTCATCTCGCACGATCTGTCGGTGATCAGGTACATGGCCGACACGATCGGGGTGATGTACTCCGGCAAGCTGGTGGAGACCGGGCCGGCCGAGGGAGTATGTGCCGCGCCCGGACATCCGTACACGGCGGGCCTGATCGCCGCGGTGCCAGCGGTGACCAGCTCTGCGGTGACCAGCCCGGCTGCGAACGGCACGGCTGGCGGCTCGGCGGTGGCAGGCACGGGGGTGGCAGGCACGGGGGTGGCAGGCACAGTGACCCAGCCGCCGTCGGGCTGCAGGTTCCGGACTCGATGCGCATTGGCCGCGGACATTTGCGCAGACCAGGAACCAGTGCTGCGTCCGCACGCGCCAGGTCAGCTCGTCGCCTGCCATTTCCCGCTCGGCCGGGCCATTGCCGCTCGCTAGCGGGTGTCGGCACCCCCATTGTGTCCACCGTATAAGGCCCATATCCCTGTAAAAGGTCAGCTCAGGTTTGCCGCGACGGATAACGCGCGCCGGGAAGTATCAGCGCCGCGCGGCTGTTTGCGACGGCGTTAGCACTGGTGAGTTGTTGCTGCGCTCCTTCTAGCACTCGTTATAGCCGCTAGCCTTCTTGTGTCCGCAGTGAGCAGTTCAGAACCGTTCGAAGACCCGCGGTCGGCCGGAGGGGAGGTGCCCGCGATGAGCACCGGGATGTCAGTTCCCCGTCCGCGACTGCCTGGCCTGGACGTAGCTGACTCGGCGCTGCTGGCTAGCTTGCTCGCGGAGGCGCCGGTCGGATTCGCTTTTATCGGCACTGACGGGCAGGTCCGCCGGATGAACCAGGCGATGGCCTGGCTGCTCGGCAGCGGTAGCGCCGACGCCGGTGAGCAGCCCGGACTCGCTGAGGTCGGTGCCTGGCCGCCGGATCTGGCCGCAGCCGCTCAGTCGGCGGTCGGCCGGGTAGCCGCCGGGGAACGGCCGCAGCAGCAGACGGAGCACGTACTTGCGGTGCCGGCCGCAGCGGGCGCCGGGCGGAACGGCGCCGTTCGCTACTGGTCGTTCTCCTGGTTCCCGTCGAAGGACGGCGACATCAGCGGTGTCGGCGCGATTGCCGTCGACAGCACTGAGCAGCACGTTGCGGCAGAAGCGCTACGGCGCAGCGAAGAGCGGTACCGCTCGCTGGTGCAGGCTGGCGCTCAGGTCGTCTGGGTGACCCGGCCTGACGGAGAGATCGCCGAGGATTCGCCGGAATGGCGCTCGATCACCGGCCAAACGGCTGAGGAGTACGTCAGCAAAGGGTGGCTGGACGCAATTCACAGCGACGACCGCGACCGGGTCGAGGCAGCCTGGCGCGAGTGCGTGCGCTCCGGCAAGGTCTTCGACAGCCGCTACCGGGTCCGCAGCCGGACCGGCTCCTACCGGCACTACGACGTGCGCGCGGTGCCGATCGAGCGCGACGGCGAGATCATCGAGTGGATGGGTGCCAGCACCGACGTCACCGCCCAGCGCGAGGCCGAGGAGATGCGCGGCCGGCTTACCGAGCAGCTGTCCGCGGCGGCGCTGCGCACCGCACGGTTGCAGCAGGCCACCTCGATGCTCGCTGAGGCTCTCACCGTCGAGCAGGTGGTGCAGGTCATCACCGAGGTCGGCCGGTCTGCGATCGGAGCCGAGCGGTCCGCGGTGGCCATCCTCGACACCGAGCGGCTCCGGCTGCGCACGATCAATCCCGGCGGCCTGCCGGACAGCCCTGGTGCGCCGAGTGGCGACATGCCGCTGTCGGTCGCGAGTGTCATGACCCTTGCGATCACCACGCGTCGTCCGGTCCTGATGGAGAGCCCTGAGGCGCTGCGCCGCTGTTTCGACGCCGAGGGGGTAGACGTCAGTCTCTTCCTTGAGCACAGTGACGAGAAGGCCTGGGTAGGCCTGCCGTTGCTCTCCTCCGGGGCATCGCTTGGCGCGCTCCGGTTCTCCTTTACCCGGCCCCGTCAGATCACCGAGGAGGAACGGGTCTTCCTCGAGGCGCTGGCCGGCCAGTGCGCGCTGGCCCTGGAGCGGGCCACCTTGTACGAGCGGGAGCACACCACCGCCGAGACCTTGCAGCGCAGCCTGCTGCCAGACACGCTGCCCACGGTTCCCGGCATCATCCTGGAAGCCAGGTGCCTGCCGGTGACCAGGAACATGGAGATCGGCGGCGACTGGTACGACGCCTTCAGGCTGCCGGACGGCCGCCTGGCGGTAGCGACCGGGGACGTCATGGGGAAGGGACTCACGGCGGCCGCCGGGATGGGCCGGGTTCGCAACGCGCTGCGCGCCCTCGCTCTGACTGACCCGCGGCCGGCGGCGGTGCTGTCCGGTCTCGACCGCTTGTTCCTGGCAACCGAGCTTGCCGAGCAGGTCACCACAGTCGCCTACCTGGTGGTCAACCCGCTCACCGGGGACGGGGTCGCTGGGAACGCGGGTCACCTGCCACCGCTGCTGCTGTCGCCCGACGGGCCGCCGCGACTGGAATCGACCGAAGCAGGTACACCGCTCGGCTGGGCCAGCCCTCGCCAGCAGTACACGTTCCGGCTGCCGCCCGGCAACACTGCGGTGCTGTATTCCGATGGACTCGTCGAGAACCGTAAGCGAGGTCTGGATGCCGGCCTGGATGAACTGGTCTCGGTGGCGGCGCAGGCGCCTGCCGCGGTGACCGGCGATCCGGCCCTGCTGCTGAAGTACCTCGTTGACCGGATGCTGATGGGGTACGAGCAGGATGACGATGTCACCGTGCTGGTGCTTCACGTCCCGGCCGATCGGGACCCGGTCGGCAGCCGGAGGAGAGCCGGTTCAGCGCGAAAGGGGAGGGCATGAGGAATGCGGGTACGATTCCCGAGGTTGTGCTCTCGGCCCAGGCTGCGCCTGGACGGGCCGGCCAGCGAGGGAGCTGGAGCGTAACCGTACGACCTACACCGGCAGTGCGCCTAATGTGGTGGGCGGGAGAGAATCTCGGGCAGGACGGACGTAGCCGCCGCATGAGCCTTGTTTCCAGCATGGTTCAGGGAGCGGGATGCTCGCGGTAGGGTCCGATGCTTACCAGGAGGTATGCCGGAGAGGTGGCAGTGTCGCCTGCTAGTTCGAACAGCTTGATGCTGAGCGCGGCGTGCCGGGCCGGCATCCAGCGAGGGAAGGGGTGACCGCGGTGGCTAGCGCTGCAGGCTCGGCGGCGCGGCGGCAGACTCGGCCGTCGTCCCAGGGATCGCAAAGATCGCGCCGCGCGCGCGTTCCGCAGCAGGCCAGCGGCGGCGCTGACGACGGCAGGGCACAACTGGCCGACCAGCCAGTGACCTTGGTACCGGACGACGGCGTCCCGGCCGCAAGGCGGCCGGCGGAGAGCCGCGGCCGCAAGCCCGCGGCTGCGGCCGCGGGCGGTGCTAACGGCACTAGTGCCGACGAGCAGGTGTCATCAGGCAACGGTCGTGGCCGGTCCGGTCAGGCTGGCGCCGGTCGCAGGCAGGGAAAGAAGGGCTCCAGTGAGCTGCCGGGCAGGGGAGAGCATCGTGACAACGGGAGCGTGGACGTGACGGCGGACGCCGAGCTGGCCGCGGATGCCGGGCTGGACAGTGATTCCGACCTGGCGGAAACCGGCGTCCTGGACGCCGATCCAGACCTTACCGAGGTATCGGAAATAGATGGCGACCCCGACCTCGGCGACGACGTGGCGTTCCTTGACGTCGAGGCGGAGCTCGAAGAGCTTGAGACGCTCGACGAACCCGACGCTGACTCGGACGAGGCGGACGCCGACGATCTGACCAGCGAGACTGACCTGGCCGTCGCAGGGAAAGCGGGGGCCGATGCCGCCGCTGGCCCGCAGGCGCTGGCCAGCGCCAACGGCGTCGTAGCCCAGGCACCAGGTGCCGCGGCTACGGCCGGGGAGTCTGAGGACGAGGGCTTCGACTACGGCGACGACGACGAGGACCTGCCTGCTGCCCAGGTTGCGGTTGCGGGCGCGACCTCCGACCCAGTCAAGGACTATCTCAAGCAGATCGGCAAGGTCCCGCTGCTCAACGCCGAGCAAGAGGTTGAGCTGGCTAAACGGATCGAGGCGGGGCTCTTCGCCGAGGAGAAGCTTGCTGAGAACGGCGGCTCGCTCCGGCCGGAGACCAGGCTGGACCTGGAGTGGATCGCCGACGATGGCAGGCGGGCCAAGAACCACCTGCTGGAGGCCAACCTCAGGCTCGTGGTCTCGCTGGCCAAGCGGTACACAGGCCGCGGCATGTTGTTCCTGGACCTGATCCAGGAGGGGAACCTCGGCCTTATCAGGGCAGTCGAGAAGTTCGACTACACCAAGGGCTACAAGTTCTCCACGTACGCGACCTGGTGGATCAGGCAGGCGATCACCAGGGCCATGGCAGACCAGGCCAGGACCATCCGGATCCCGGTGCACATGGT
>DATJNX010000039.1:0-11385 GCA_035507615.1 Streptosporangiaceae bacterium | reverse complement strand
GGCGAACGCAGTCAAGCCGAAGCCGCTTGCAAGCAGGGCTGAACTGGCGATTACGACAGCGACGCGAGTACGGACGGCCCTCATGATGCAACCCTTCCCGGCGCTCACCCGGGCATGAGCCATCGCTCACGCTGCTCAATGTGCCGCCGTCAAAAGTATGTTAGAGGTATAAAATGGACTCGTCAACGGCCCGTCCGCTGGAGTCTGTCACCCTATGAGGCTGACCGTAAGCGATCCGTGACAAGAGCTCATCGATTCGGGCTCACTTGCCCCACTTGCTCCAGCCCTTGGACACGACCGTACGGGCGACTAATCGCACTTGACTCATGCCTCGTTTCAGGCGCCGATGCCAGTCAACAGCCTGAGTCAAGTTGGCTGTCATCTTCCCATTCAACAAATGCTGTCATGGGAGCCAGTAAGAAAGAGGTCAGTCTGCGACGAGTTCTGCCTCGAAGCCGTCCGAGTTCTCGAGGTAAGCCGCATAGTGCTGCGGACCGCCTGCGTACGGGTGCAGATCCGAGAACATCAGCTTCCAGCCATGCAGGAGCGCCTCGGCGGTTAGTTCATCCACCTGCCGCCGACTCGGCACGTGGAACGCCAGATGATTTAGCCCGGGCCGACACCGGTCGTGCCGGCTGGCAGTGCGCGCCATCGACTGCTCCACAACGATGTACGCATGCCCGGACTGCCAGCTGCGGCCACCAGGCCAGTCCTGGAACATCCGGTAACCGAGGGCCGTGAGCAGCCAGCCCCAGCTGACAACGGCCCGGTCCAGGTTCGGAACCCAGAGCTCGACATGGTGGATAGCGCCAAGGGGCGGCAGATCGATCGAGACCTGCTCCGGTCCGGCGCCTTCTTCCTGACCGACCTGGCCACTGCTGGGCTGCCCAGTGCTGGCCTGATCCGTACTTGCTTGATCCGGGCCGACCTCAGCCTGGCCTACCTCTGCCTGAATCTCTGCCATAACTTCGTCCCTGCAGGTCTCCGTACTCGCTGGGTCGCTGCACCCCGGCTGGCCGCAGCGCCGGAGCCGACGTTACGGCATCTAATCGAGACTTTCGCTTTTAATTGCACGAAATCGCCGAGATCCGGCTTACCCTCGCACATCAGGCAAGCGCGCGGCTAGGGAGACGCCGCAGGCGTCGTTGCCGGTGATCGCTTTGACTTAGCATCCGAACCTGCCCCTAGGCGACGCCGCTATCATCCGTTAAGCCGGTTTTGTCAGGGAAGTTTCAGATGCTAAGTCGGTGGCGAAGCGGCGCAGGCTACTCCTATTCGGGGGCGGGCAGATTCGCCAGCACGTCCAGCGACGCTCGGTGCGCATCTGCCGTGCCAAGCCCGATGGAGTCGGCCTTCGCCCGCTTCAGATACAGGTGCGCCGGGTGCTCCCAGGTGAAGCCAATGCCACCGTGCAGCTGGATCATCTCCTGCGCAGCTTTCAGTGCCGTGTCCGAGCACGCCGCCTTCGCCAGCGCCACCGCCATCGTCGTCTCCGGGCCGAAGCCGGCCGCCAGCCAGTCGGCCGCGTACCGGGCTGCTGCCCTGGCCTGGGTGACCGACACCCACAAGTCCGCCAGCCGGTGCTTGATCGCCTGGAAGCCGCCGACCGGGCGGGCGAACTGGTGCCGCTCCTTTACATAGGCGACTGTCGCGTCCAGGCACTGCTCAGCAAGGCCGAGCTGCTCAGAGGCTAGGACGCCCGCACCCGCCAGCAGCGCCGCGGCGACCGCCTGCTCCGCCGCCGGGCCGGCCGCGATGCGACGCGCGAGCACTTGCTCCAGTCGGACCTCGCTTAGCTGCCGGGTCATGTCCAGCGACACCAGCGGGCGCTTGCCGACACCAGGCTCGCTGACCCGCACCGCGTACAGGCCGTACGGCACGCTGTCGACCGGCACGATCAGTACGCTGGCCGGCAGCGCATCCGCCAGCCCGGTAATCGTGCCGGTAAGGCGGTACTCGCCGCGCTCGTCACCGCGCTGCGGTGCGTCCAGCCGCACGGTCGACTCCGGCCGGGTGCGCGTCCCGGCCGCGAACGGGATCGCCAGCGACGCCGTCACCGCACCACTCGCCAGCTCCGGCAGGAACTCGGTGTCACCGGCCGCCAGAAGCGCCGCCGTCGCGATAACCGCGCTGCCGAGAAACGGCACCGGGGCGACCGTCCGGCCAAGCTCCTCCGCGACGACTGCTGCCTCGCGGTATGAGGCCCCGGCGCCGCCGAGAGATTCCGGGATGAGCAAGCCCGCGCAGCCGACCTCGGCCGCCAGCGTGTGCCACAAGCCATCGTCGCAGGTCTGCCCGGTCTCCGTCCTGGCCAGCACGTCACGCCAGGGCGCCTTGTCCGCCAGCAGCCCGCGCACTGCGGCGCGCAGTTCAGTCTCGGTCTCGCCGTAAAGCAGGTTCGCCGTCCGGGCCGGCCGGCCGCGCCCGCTCGCGCCCGGCCCGAATCCGGTGGCGGCTGCGCCGCCCGAAGCCGCGTCATTCACCGTGGTGTTGCTCGCTGTCGCCTCACTTGCAGTCGCCTCGCTCGCCGTAGCTTCAGTCACCGGGGCAGATCCTTCCAGGGGCCGGTGTCGACTCTGGCTTCCTTGGGCAGCCCGAGCACACGCTCCGCGATGATGTTCCGCAAGATTTCCGACGTGCCGCCCTCGATCGAGTTGCCCTTAGCGCGCAGGAACCGGAAGCCCGGATTACGGCCGAAGAAGTTCGCGCCCTCTGGCCGCCGCAGCGTCCAGTCGTCGTACAGCAGACCCTCTCCGCCCGCCAGCTCGACCTCGAACTCAGAGATCTCCTGGTTGAGCCGCGCGAACACCAGCTTGGCAGCCGAGCCTTCCGGTCCCGGCTGCCCGGCCGCGAGCTGCTGGCGCAGCCGGGCGCCTGCGAGCCTGGCAACTTCGGCATCAGCCCACAGTTTGAGCAGGCGGTCGTAGAGCCCGGGAGTCCGGAGTTCAGGGTGCTCCCGCCAGGTCCGGGCCGCGGAGGCGATCATGCCGCCTTCGCGCGGCATCGCGTTGCCGCCGATCGACACTCGCTCGTTCATGAGGGTCGACATTGACACGGTCCAGCCCTGGCCGACGTCACCGATCCGGTCGGCGTCCGGGATCTGCGCGTCGGTGAGAAAGACCTCGTTGAACTCCGCCTCGCCGGTGATCTGCCGCAACGGCCGCACCTCGACGCCCGGCTGCTTCATGTCCAGCGCGAAGTACGTGAGGCCCTCGTGCTTCGGCACGTCCGGGTTGGTGCGCGCGACCAGCAGCGCGCGCTTGGCCATGTGCGCGGAGGACGTCCAGACCTTCTGCCCGCTCGCCGTCCACGTGTCGCCATCGCGGACCGCCCGGGTGGAAAGCCCGGCCAGGTCAGAGCCGGCGCCGGGCTCGCTGAACAGCTGGCACCAGATCTCCTCCCCCGTCCACAGCGGCCTCAGCCAGCGCTCCTTCTGCTCCGGAGTGCCATGCGCGAGGATCGTCGGCGCGGCCATGCCGAGCCCGATGCCATTGCGCTCGGGGTGGTTCGACGGCGTGCCGGCTGCCGTGAACTCGCGATCAACCACAACCTGGAGGGAACGAGGCAGGCCCTGCCCGCCGAGACCTGCCGGGTAATGCACCCAGGCCAGTCCGGCGTCAAAGCGGGCGCGCAGGAACTCCAGCCGCTCGGTACTGCCGGGATCATGCGCAGCCAGGAACTCGGCAACCTGCGAGCGCAGGGCATCAGCGTCGGGCAACTGCCCGTTCCCGCCCTGATCGGTTTTATCGCTCAGCACGGTGTCCTCCTCAGCACAGGGGTCCGCCGGCTACGTAGATCACCTGGCCGGACACGAACCCGGCGCCTTCGCTGACCAGGAAGGAGATCACGTGCGCGACGTCGTCAGGCGTGCCGACCCGCCGGACCGGGATGCCGGCCGCGGCGGCCTTCTGGAAGTCCTCGAAGCCGATGCCCATCCTGGCCGCGGTGGCGGCGGTCATGTCGGTAGCGATGAAGCCAGGCGCGACCGCGTTGGCCGTGACGCCGAACTGGCCGAGCTCGATGGCGAGGGTCTTGGTGAAGCCCTGCAGGCCGGCCTTGGCCGCGGAATAGTTCACCTGCCCCCGGTTGCCGAGCGCGGAACTGGACGACAGGTTGACGATCCGGCCCCACTTGGCATCGACCATGAACTTCTGGCAGGCCTTGCTCATCAGGAACGAGCCGCGCAGGTGAATGCCGATGACGGTGTCCCAGTCGTCGACGGTCATCTTGAACAGCATGTTGTCCCGGATGACGCCGGCGTTGTTGACCAGGACGGCGGGGCCGCCGAGCTCGCCGGCGATCTTGTCGACAGCGGCCTGCACCTGACCGGCGTCGCTGACGTCGGCGCCAACGGCCAGGGCCCTGCCGCCAGCGGCCTTGATCGCGTCGACGGTTGCCCCGCAGTCGCCTTCCTTCAGATCCAGGACCGCGACCGCGAAGCCGTCCGAAGCCAGGCGCCTTGCCGTTCCCGCGCCGATGCCGCGGGCGGCGCCGGTGACGACGGCTACCCGCTGGGACGCCTCTGACATGTGTGCTCCTCCTGCTGGGGTTGGTTTACCGGTACTTCTTGAGCTCACGGTAGGCGAGGGACCGCTTGTGCACTTCGTCCGGGCCGTCAGCGAACCGCAGCGTCCTGGTGTGCGCCCACATCAGAGCCAGCGGGAAGTCCTGGCTGACGCCGCCGCCGCCGTGCGCCTGGATCGCCTTGTCCAGGATCCACTCGGTCGTGCTCGGCACCAGGATCTTGATGGACTGAATCTCGGTGTGCGCGCCCTTATTGCCGACCGTGTCCATCAGCCACGCGGTCTTCAGTACCAGCAGGCGGGCGGCCTCGATCCGCACCCGCGACTCGGCGATCCAGTCCTGGATCACGCCCTGGTCAGCCAGCGGCTTCCCCCAGGCCACGCGGTCAGTCACCCGGCGGCACATCAGCTCGACAGCGCGCTCGGCAGCACCGATCTGCCGCATGCAGTGGTGGATACGGCCGGGTCCGAGCCTGGCCTGCGCGATCGCGAAGCCCTCTCCCTCACCGGCAATGACGTTACTGACGGGAACGCGGACGTCGGTGAACTCGATTTCGGCGTGGCCGCCGTGCGTCCCGTCGGTGTAGCCGAAGACGTGCATGCCGCGCTTGATGTTGACGCCGGGGGTGTCCCTGGGGACGAGGATCTGGGACTGCTGCCGGTGCCGGTCAGCCTCTAGGTTGCTCTTTCCCATCACGATGAGGATCTTGCAGCGCGGGTCCATCGCGCCGCTGGACCACCACTTGCGGCCGTTGATCACGTATACGTCGCCGTCACGGGCGATGCTGGTCGAGATATTCGTCGCGTCCGACGAGGCAACGTCGGGCTCGGTCATGCAGAAGGCCGACCGGATCTCGCCGTCCAGCAGCGGCTGCAGCCACTGCTTCTGCTGCTCGGCCGTGCCGAACTCAGCCAGCACCTCCATGTTGCCGGTGTCCGGTGCCGCGCAGTTGAGCGCCTCCGGCGCGATGAACGACCGGCCGGTGAGCTCTGCCAGCGGCGCGTACTGCAGGTTGGTCAGCCCGGCGCCCTGCGGGTGATGCGCCAGGAAGAGGTTCCACAGGCCCTGCTTCCTGGCTTCGGCCTTCAGGTCCTCGAGCACCGGCGGGCGTTCCCAGCCGCGGTCCTGCCTAGCCATCTCGGCCGCCTGTTCCTCGAACACCTTCTCGGCGGGCAGGACGTGCTCGTCCAGGAATGCCTGAAGCTGGCCGCGGAGTTCCTCTGTGCGCGCGTCGAATGCGAAATCCATCTGAGCCTCCAAGGCCAATCGCGGGCACGAGTCCGCAACATCGTACCTACCGGTCAGTACGGCCTCCACGCTACGGTGCAGCTATGCCAATGGTCGAGACCGTCCGGGGGGCCGTCGACACTCAGAATCTCGGCACGACGCTCATGCACGAGCACGTGTTCGTGCTCAACGAGGAGATCCGGCAGAACTACCCGGCCGGGTGGGACGAGGACGGCCGGGTCGATGACGCTGTCGGCAAGCTGAACGCGCTGGCCAGGCGAGGCTGCCAGACGATCGCCGATCCCACCGTGATCGGCCTCGGCCGCGACATCGGGCGGATCGTCCGCGTCGCGGCCGGCACCAGCCTCAACATCATCGTCGCGACCGGCCTGTATACCTACAACGACCTGCCGTTCTACTTCCGCTTCCGCGGGCCCGGCCCGGACGGGCTCGACCCGATGGCGCAGCTGTTCATCGAGGACCTCACGACCGGGATCGGCGGCACGCCAGTCAAGGCCGCCTTCCTCAAGTGCGCAGTCGACGAGCCAGGGCTGACGCCAGGCGTGGAACGGGTGCTGCGTGCCGTCTGCCAGGCGCACGCTGAGACGGGCGCGCCGGTGACCATCCATACGCACCCGCAGTCGTTCACCGGCCGGGCCGTACTGGATGTGCTGCGGGCGGAAAAGGCCGACCTGACCAAGGTCGTGCTCGGGCACAGCGGCGACAGCACGGACCTGGACTACCTGTCAGAGCTGGCGGACGCGGGCTGCCTGCTGGGCATGGACCGGTTCGGGCTGGACATCATCACGCCGTTCGACGACCGGGTCGCGACGGTGGCGGCGATGTGCGAGCGCGGTTACGCGGACCGGATGGTGCTGTCGCACGACGCGGCCTGTCACATCGACTGGTTCCCAGCGCAGGTGGTCCCGCGGTTCGCGCCGTCCTGGCACTTCGGGCACCTGTTTGACGACGTACTGCCAGCCCTGCGTGAGCACGGTGTTAGCGAGTCGCAGATCCAGGCGATGCTGGTCGACAACCCGCGCCGCTATTTCTCCGCTTCGTCCTAGCCGACCTGCGCGGCGCTGCGGTAGCCCTAGAGGTAGCCGCGCGCGCCGGGCCCGACCGTCGGGCTCGACTTCATGAATGCCCGGAACTCGGGAGTCAGAAGGCATGCAGCTACGGCGTCGTTCAGTCCGGCGTTCTCGAGCGCCGCTGCGAGTGCCGCGTCTGCCGGCCCGCCATCCTCCGGCGCGGGCGGGTTTTCGAGAAGCTCATAGACGGTGGTGTCGACGTCGTCTGCAATTGTTAGCGCCAGCGTGCTGAGCAGACTAGGCCAGCGGATGCCAAGCACAGCAAGCTTGGCTACCGCGTGCAGCGAGTCCGGTGTCGGCAGCTTCGCCAGCTGCCGCTCCGCGTAGATCATCGTGTAGAACCTGAAGAGATTCACAAAACGCTTGATCTCGCGCGGATTCTTGTTCAGGCAGTGGCGTGCGTACCCGATGACCTCCCGGACTTCGGGATCATCCACCGTCAGCCTGCGTTCGATGATCCGCCTTAGCTCGCGCCTAGTGGCGGCATCTGGCTGAATGCTCCCGGCGATGCTGACGGCGTCGGACAGCGATGCGTCCTGAAGAGAGCCTTCAGGCATGCTGATATCGGCCTGCGCGCTGGACGCGGGCTGCGGACTTCCGACCGGGGGCACATCGGTCGGGAATAGCGACGCGTAGAAAGCCATGGTGGCGTCTGGCTGCATGGCCGGGAGTGCCAGCGGCAGCTGGACGATCTTTTCCAGGAACCGCCAGCCGAGGCCAGGGAGCTGACTGGTCCGGTTGCGGGTCTCGTCGAGTTTCTGCACGAGGTCTGAGTAGGCCGCCTCGATGTGCGCGGCCACCATCTCTGGCTCCATCGCGATCACGAAGATCGAGTTCGGATAGGCGCCGGCCACGAAGATATTGATCGCCTCGATGACTTGCACCACGGTGCCGGGCGAGCAGCGATCGAGATCGTCGACGAAGATCACGAGCGGTCGCTCCGGTGTCGCAACGAGGTCGAGGACCCGCTGGATATCGGTCTGCACCAGGTACAAGAACCCGGACTGGGTCCGGTAGTCGGGGTTCAGGACGATGTCCTGGTACAGCCCCGCAGTCTGCCCGGAGACCGACCTGCCAAGTGCGACAGTCGGCCTGGTGAGTGCCGACAACGCGGAGCTCGCTTTCGAGCTGAGAACCTTCCAGCCGGTGACTCCGCTGCCCGCCACGGCAATGACCGCGCCCGCTGAGGTCAGAATCGTTCCCAGCCAGCCAACCGAGCCGGTAGCAAGTATCACGAACCCCGCGATGAGCGCCAGCATGCCGCAGACGGCCCATGGCAGCACGCTGTTCAGCACGAGCGCATAGATCCTGCGCCGCACCGCTTGCTCGTCGACGCGCCTCAGGTTCAGGTGCAGCCAGAAGTGCTCCCGCTCACCGCGCGTCATGCGCTCGGTGACCTGCCGGATGATCTCGTAGGCGAGGCCGGCCCAGACCTGGTCACCGGTCTGGTACATCCAGGGGTTGAACCAGACTGTTGGCCGCCAGCGATCGTCGTCGTCCGGCGTAGCGGCGCCGGCCTTCCCGAGCTCGGCTCGCAGCGGCAGCTCATCGGCAGCGTCACGGCGCGCTCCGTCAGCCCGGCTGCGGGCCCGGAGCTTCGCCAGGATCGCCCCGTAAGTAACCTCGCTCAGTCCATCAGGGCTCGCAGATGTCTCTTTCGTACTCGAGGCGAGCTTTCTCACTGTCGAAGTGGTGAGCCGGATCTTCCGCAGATCCTCCGAGGAGCCGTCCATCAGGGGCCACTCCAGCCGGTCGCGGATCATCCGCATCAGCGACGTCTTACCCGCGCCCCATGCGCCCTTGATCCCAATCGTTAGCGGCGGCTTAGTCTCCGGGTGCTGGATGCCGGCCGCGATGGCCTCGGCATATGCTGCGGCCCCGACGGTATCCCGCCGTGTCGCCACGTCACCGCCGATCGACGACTGCTCGAACCGGACTTCACGCGGCCCGTACGGCGGTCCGTCGGTCGCCACATCTTGGCGCACACCGGGACGGAGCACCGAGGCCGCCGGAATCGGGAGCAAGCTGTACTCCAAGTGCATGGTCGCAGTCAGATCATCGAGGCTGATCAGAATGTGACCGCTGTCACCCCAGTACCGTCCCCAGCAGTTCTTAAGGCGAACGAAGCCGGTCACGCCACCGATCGTCAGGTCGAGTGCGATGCCGTTCAGGAGCACGCAGATGCTGGGATACGTAACCGGCGACTCACTTGGCCCAGCGCGGCCTACGATCCAGTTCTCGATCTCCTGCGGTCGGGCCATCTCCTGCGACCACTGGATCCCGGCGACGATCGGGCCGCGCTCCAGCAGGACCTTCACGACGGAGTCGATGTCCTGGAAGAAGTAGCAGTCCTGAATCAGGCCGCGTGACTGCAGAACCGACGCTGCGGCGTCAATCCGGGCGCCATAAAAACGGCCAACTCGGCCGGTGACTAATTGCGCTTCCCGCTGCAGGTCGCGGGCGTATGCCTCGCCGAGTTCTGCCCCAGGCACTCGTACGCCGCGGTCGGCCAGCCAGTGCGTCCAGCCGAATCCAACGACGGCTCCGTCCTGTCCCTGATCCAGCCAGATGCCGTCGGAGAACCACCAGCGCTCCCTGCGCGAAGTCTCGCCGACGGCGTACTGAGAATCCTCGACCGCGGCATAGGCGTAACTCGCCGGTGCTTTAGGCGGGGATTCAGCCATCTGGCCCCTCAACGGAAGCTCGTTAGCCGCGGAAAAGCTCACGCTAGCTGTTCCGGCAATGGTCAACAAGCCACCGGCGCGACGGTTTCAGTTACGTGGCTGCAGTCGCAGGGCCTCGGCGATGATGGTCAGCGTCTTGAGGTGACCCTCGACCGAGCCCAGGCCGGCGCCCATGGTGTTGACGGACACGTGCGTGGCGCCGGCCGCGCGCCAGCGCCCGACGTGATCGATCAGCCGCTCTGCGCCGCCCACGCCCCAGCTGACCCGGCCTTCCATCCCGATCGCCGCAGGATCGCGGCCGGCCTCGGTGGCAGCCTGCGCCACGATCGCCTTCGCCTCGTCTAGCTGCGGCCCTGGCGGGACCTGCGGGAACCAGCCGTCCGCCAGGCGGCCGGCCCGCGCGTAAGCCGGGGCGGACTGGCCGCCGAACCAGACCGGGATCGGCCGCTGAACGGGCATCGGCGCCAGCCCGGCGCCGGTCACCGTCTCGTAGCTGCCGTTGAAGGTGACCGTCCGCTCGGTCCACAGCCGCCGGAGCAGCTCGACCTGCTCACCCATCCTCCTGCCGCGGTCGGCGAAGCTCTTGCCGAGCGCCTCGTACTCGACCGCGTTCCAGCCGAGCCCGACGCCGAGCCGGAACTTGCCGCCGGTGAGCAGGTCAACCTCGGCGGCCTGCTTGGCGACCAGCGCCGTCTGCCGCTGCGGCAGGATGATGATGCCGGTCACCAGCTCAAGTGAGGTGATCCCGGCCAGGTAGCCGAACATGACGAACGGCTCGTGGAAGGTCGTGTCGACGTCGTACGGCCCGTTCCAGCCCCGATGCACAGCCGGATCGGCACCGAGCACGTGATCGTAGGCGAGGATGTGGGTGAAACCCAGCTCCTCAGCCCGCTGGCCGTACGCGCGGACGGCGCCGCGGTCGCCGCCCAGCTCTGTCTGCGGAAACACAAGGCCGATATTCACGAGTACCTGTCTACCCGAGCCGCTGGCGGCCGAACGCCCCGGCCCTGCCGCTGACCCCAGCCCTGCCACTGACCGGCACAGCCGGGAAATGGCAAGTGCCGCCGCGCATTCGCGCGACGGCACTGCCTCCCCAGGCGGCCTCAGGGGCGGCCGGCTGGTTAACCGTGGTTGACCGGTCGGCAGCCAGTAACCCTTACGGCTTGGCCAGGAATCCGTCGGTGTTGCCGGCCGAGTCGGTGTAGAAGCCGACCAGGTCGCCCCGGTCGTTCACGCCGTTGATGAACGTGCTGCCGAGCCCGTGCGGGTCGTTGACCTTGGTGAAGTGACCGTTCTTCCAGGTGAAGCCCCAGCTGGTGGCGGAGCTGCCGGTCCCGAGCTGGTAGGCGCCGACGACCTCGCCGGAGTCGTTGATCCCGAATGCCTGGGTCATCGAGGCGCCCTTGAAGGCGATCGTGACGAACTGGCCGTTGGTCCGCTTGACGAAGGCGACGGTCACGCCGTGGGAGTTGACGTAGAACCCGGCGATAGTGCCGTGGTTGTTGATGGCGGCCGCGGTGAGGCTCGTGCCATGCAGCCCCAGGGACGACCCCGGCGCGCGCACCCGGCCGTACTTGTGGGTGTGGATGTTGTAGGTGTAGCCGCGGTTGTTGTTGGCGCTGTTGGTGTAGAAACCGACGGCCACGCCGTGGTCGTTGATGCCGAGGAGCTGGTCAACCTCCGGCGAGGCGTTCGCTGCGCCGGGAGGCGTCTTCACGTTGTGGTACTCGCCGTTCGAGCCGCGGTAGAAGCCGAAGTTCGCGCCCGAAGGACCCTTGGGGACCCAGAACCCGACAGTCTGGCCGACGTTGTTCAGCCCGGTCACCTGAGTCTGCATCGAGTGCGGGAAGTTCTCGTTC
>DATJNX010000038.1:0-15184 GCA_035507615.1 Streptosporangiaceae bacterium | reverse complement strand
CCGCCGCCTCCTGATCCGCCGTTCGCTGACCAGCGGCGAGCTGGCCTATTACCTGTGCTGGTCACCGCGCCCGGCCAGCCTCGCCGGCCTGGCCCGGGTGGCCGGGGCCCGGTGGGCAGTCGAGGAATGCTTCCAGGCTGCCAAGAACGAGACGGCCCTGGACCACTATCAGGCCCGCAAGCACGTCGCCTGGTATCGCCACATCACCCTGGCCATGTGCGGCCACGCCTGGCTCGCGGTCACCGCCGCCGCCGGCCGGCCCCCGCCGGCCACCGTGCCCGCCGGGCCCGGGGAGTGCGGCCGGGCCAGAGAGGGGGCCAGCAGCCTGTGGACAACTTTCCCCGCCCCGGGCAGACAATCGCGGCTATCCGGGCGACAGGCAGGCATCCTGCCTGTCAGTGAACGAGATCCGGCGGCTGCACGCGATCTTCTGCCGGCCCGCTCACCCTCCAGGCCATCACCTGCGCTGGTCGGCCTGGCGCCGTCGGCATCAGGCCCGCGCCCGGCGCTGCCACTACCAGCGGCGGCGGCTGCTCCAGTGAACCCGGCCCGTCCGGGCCGGCGCGCCGCCTGGCCGGCAGGCCCGCGCGGCGCGACGATCCCGGCATGACGACCAGGCATGAGTCCATTGCCCAGCCCGCCCGTCACGTCCTGGCCCTGCCCGAGGACTGCGACTGCGGCATGTGCATGCCCGGCTGGATGCGGCGGCGCGGCAAGCAGGCACGGTACTCCGAGCCGGTCAGCCTGGCCGACGCCATGGAACGCGAAGACCGCGCTGCCTGGCCAGCCATGGTCGCCCAGCACGCAGCCTGCCTGATCGCACTTACCTCAGCAGCCGCCCGCGCCGCCACCGCCGACCCCGGCGAACTTGGGGAGCCCGAGATCGGCCTGCCCGTTCTCATGTTCGCCGGAGAGCTCGCCGCCGTCGTCCAGCCCGGCGAACACCGTGACCAGATCCCCGACAGCCTGGTCGCTGCCAGCGAGCAAGCCATCACCACAGCCACCCTCACCGCAGCAGGATGCCTCGCTGGCCTCGTCGACGCCATCCAGGCAGCGTCCGTTCTCGCCAGCTAAAGCGGCGGCGCCGGCCCTCACACCTCAAGTTGCCACGCAGGTACCGAAGTGCTGCTGCCGTACTAAGCGCAACTGCCGAAGAGCGGACCTTCACTGCTTGCGATAGAAAGGGCATCAATCACCCCGCTAGGGTTATCAGCGCTGTTGAACGCAGCCGCGGTGAATGGCAGAGCCCTATGCCGTCGGTCCGCGCAATTCCGGGCCGCGGCCAAAATCTTTGCCCTTGTATTGTCCTCTTCGGCCTGTCAATATCCCTACATGTTTGTAACTAGGGGGCCAACTTCATCCAAGCCCGTTGTGTTCAGCTTCTGGCTGCCCGCCGGTTGCGCCATCGGAGCCGCTTTGGTTGCTGTCCTGCTTGTCCTGCTAGTGACGGGCGTGCGGAAACAACCACCAAGAGCGGATCCCGAAAATCGCTGGCGGCGCCTTGCATGGAGGCTGGCCGACCCGGTGTACGCCCCGGCTGCATGGAGTCTGACGGACAGCTGGACCACAAACATCACTGCGGTCGGCTCGGTTCTCGGCGTAGTGGCCGGAGCTTCCAGTGCGCTATCTGCCTACATAGCCACGACCTTCCCGTTCGTGGCCTTGAGCCTGCTCTTCGGCGGTGCAGCAGTCCTGGCGCCCGTCGTATATGCCGCTCTGAGCGAGTCGTGGGGGCAGGCGGACCAGAACGGGGAGGTCGCTGGTTCTTCGGGATCGGTAGCAGGCTTGCTGCTGGCGGCGATGTTCACACTGTTTGGGTTTTTCGGCGAGATATTCGTAGCATTCGATGTCGCCGTGCACGCCACTAAACAGGTTGGTGCGCGTGCCGCATTCTGGGTTGCAGTCATCCTGGTTGTTCTGGTCGTGGGCCTATATGCATACAGGTCACTGCGATGGACGCTGCTGCTGAAGAACCCTGCAGAAGCGACAGCCCCGGCAAAACCTGCCGCGGCGGATCACGCAACGTTGCAGGGACCCGCCGATACGGCGCGACCGGCAAGCCGAATTAGCGGCAGCGGCAAGGCGAGCGCAACCCTTTAGCGGCACCACGGCCTGTCACGCTGAATACCGCTTGAAACTCGGCGGACCGGATCAGAGTGAACCACATCCTGCCCAGCCGCTCCGGCACCTATCGGCCCGCTGGAGCCCATCTCGTTCGCCTCCGGACAACCGTGCTTGCGGCGCGCTGAGGTCTACATCTTGCTGTCGTCCTAGCGGAACGCATGATGTCGGCCGGGCGGCAGTCGGGAGATGGCGCCCGCTCGCGCGCTTTCAGGCCGGGCATCCGGGAAGAATCAAGCAGATCACCGCTGGGGTGAGCCTTGTGGCCAGTGCCGTCGGAGGGCAGCCGTCATGACAGAATCCGCACCCCGCATCGACTTCGCCAACTTGCCCGCTCCCAGTGAGGGCGTCCTGGTGACCTTGTTCATCACCGTGCGTAAGGTCGCCCGCTCGCGGGATTTCTACTCGCGTGTGCTGGGCGGGACGGTCGTCCTCGACGAGAATCCATGCGTCGTCAAGTTGTCCAATTCGTGGATCCTCATGAACCCTGGCGGTCCGCCTACACCAGATAAACCGGACATCTCAGTGGTCGACTATGAGCCCGGCAACACCACCTCGATCTTCCTCAACTTGCGGGTCGCTGACATCCAGGCCTGCTACCAGGAGTGGAAGGCAAAGGGAGCGGAGTTCGTCACGCCGCCGATCGACCGCGGAGCGGAGATCCGATGCTATCTGCGGGATCCAGACGGTTATCTCATCGAAGTCGGCCAGGCTACTGGCGTGCTGCACGGCCAGCTAGCTGCAAAGCGCCCGGAAGACCTGCCTGGCTGATCGCCATGACGCATGGGCGAGCCCAAGTCTTACCTAGCCACCGTACGTACGCCATGGATAACGGGCGCATGGTCGGCAAGCGCGAGCCAAGTCGGCTCCATCAACCGGCGGGAACGCCCGCACACGCCGCCGTGAGCTGAGCCTTGAGGAGGCATGGAGCAGATTGACGTCGGATGGCTGGTCAGGGTCCGGCGGCCTCCGACATCGACCGCGGGAACCTGGCGGGTGTGAAGGTCATCGCGCCGGCTGGCACCATCCACGGCAGCGCGATGACCCGGTACAAGCCCGCCAGGACGGCGGGATCGCGTTCTTTGAGCGTGCGGGCTTCCTCGACGCCGACCGCCAGGATAGACAGCCCGCGGAACGGGGACTCACGGTCAAGCAGCGGACCCGCTGCCAGCAGGTGCCCGGCCTGGTGCAGGTCGGCGAGATGGGCCATGTGCGCGTCCTGCAGCGCGTCCTCTTGCTCGGCAGACATTACGGGCGCGTCGCTGCATCGCTCCAGTATGGTGATGGTCAGCCGATCGAAGTCCATGGCTAGCGATGGTAGCCACCGCGGCACGACGCGGCTGCGATTACGCCACGCGGTGACCAGCGCGCCATCTGGGACAGACCCGCCGGCTCGGGCAGCGACCCAGAATCAGCGGAACGGATTCGTCACAAGCCGTGGAAACGCTGCTGGAACGGCCAACCGGTTCCGCGTTGCTTGTTCGCGCCGGCCTTCGGCTGCGTCTTAGCGACGTCCTGCCATGCGGCCGTGTGCCGGCAATCGATTCGGCCCGGCTCGGGCCGTCAGCCTTGGCGTTCCGCTGCGATCGACGCGTGTCTGGTGCGGGTGGTCAGTTGATGTCTGCACGCAGCAGGTCTGCTGCGGCGGGCAACCGCGCGCGAGAGGTGTCGATGAGAATGGGAGCACCTGGTTCGGCATCCAGGGCGCCGAGCCGCTGACCGTCAGCTGCTTGGAGCGCATGGCTGAGCACCTGTACGAATGCATCTGGCCGGTCGACTTGCAGATAGTGATTGGCGTCCGGGATGAAGTACAGGCGATTACGACCGGGCTTGTGCACTAGGTATTCGTTCCACACGTAGCTGGCCACTCGCGGCGGCGAAACCGTGTCGTAGAGACCCCAGATCATGGTGACAGGAAACGAGGCTTGCGAAAGCCCGGCCAGCCACGCCTGTTCATCCTTGGCTCGCTCGATCAGATACTGAATTGTCTCGTGCAGGACCTTGACGCCGTCATCGTGGCCGAAAATGGCGGACAGATCCCGGACCTCGGGATCCTCGGCAGTGCGCGGCGGGGTGAACGTGCTCGCGCCCAGGGCTGCGGCCAGGCCCGGGGCAGTCAGCACGGCCGCGATCTGGGGCCACGAGTGCTCGTCCAGCATCTGCCTCTGTGCCGCTGTCAGGTTTGATAGCGGCAGGAAGATGTTGCCGTTCGACAGCACCAGGTGCTCCACGCTCACCGCCGACCGGCCTTGCGCGCACCGCGCGGCGTGCAGAAGCGCGACGCTGTCCCCGCGATCGTGGGCGACTATCACCCCAGCATCGGCGCCGATCACCTCCGACAGATAGAACTCCAGGAGCTCCTCATCGCGCGCCAGGCTGTAACCCCACCCCTGCGGCTTGTCCGAGAAACCGTAACCGGGGAAGTCCAGCGCACAGACCCGGAATCTCGCGCTCAGCTGACCAGCGGCGGCAGACCAGTCGAAGCTGCTGGTCGGCCAGCCATGAACCAGCAGCAGCACAGGCGCCTCAGGATCGCCGAACTCCACGTGAAAGATTTCAACAGCGGAGGCACCCCTGCGGGCTGGCCGCCAGGAAAAGTACCCGCCACGACTTCGCCACTCATCAGCCCGCGACGCGCTCACGATTTCCGACCTCTCTCACACGAACTCCCTGGCTAGTGCCGGGGCAAACAGGCCCGGCGGCCGGATAACCCGAGCCAAGACATGACCCGCGATCGCAGTGTCCCAAGCCGAGCAACCCGCGCGCGCTGCATCGGCCATATGCCGCCATGCTGCCTGGCGCGTCCTCATTCGCCGCGGGGTGGGCAGGCAAATCTCGGTGGATCAGTTGCCCATGGCGACCTGAGTGACCGACCGGCGCCCGAATCGTGCGACAGCAACTAGTACCCAGGTTGGCATGGCAAGACATCAACCGTCGACCCGGCGGTCAGCGTTACCGGCCAGTGACTCGGGGGTCCGCCAGTGAGCTTCACCCGTTCCGCGTCAAGCGGATTGTCGATGAACTCCGCTGCTGCGGCTACCAGGTTGTGGACGACAACCTCTCGGGTGCTGCCAGCGGGCGCCATCTGCGCCGACAGTAAAGGTAGTTTCGCGGCGGTCCACCTCTGCCAGCCAAAGACAGAACCGTCCGACGGCCGTGCGATCTCCAGCGCGAGTCGCTCGCCAGGCAGGCTGGACGCAGCGACCGGTCAGCTGCTCAGGACAGCCGCGATCAGGTCCACCGCTACCGACAGCCGGCGGGCGTCCTGGGAGAAATTGATCCGGAACCGTCCCCGTCCGGACGGGCCGAACTGATAGCCAGGACTAACGAGCACGCCGGCCGCCTTCAGCGCCACCGCAAGCTCGTGGTCGTTCCTGCCGAGCGCGGTCCCCGATGCATCCGGGAACACATAGGAACTGCCCGCGGGCGGCGCCACGCTGACACCGGAGATCGTCCGCAGACGCGCCACCAGGTCGTCGCGGATCGCCTCGTGGGCAGCAGCGCGCTTGGCAAGCCAGGCGTAGTCATCCGCCATCCAGTGGCGCAGCACCTGCTGGGAGTACCCGCCGGTCCGCAGCGCGGTGAGCGAGAGCACCCGCTCCATCGCGTCCACTACCGGCGCGGGCCCGACAGCTACGCCAACCCGGTAGCCGCTCATCGACTCAGTCTTCGACGGCCCGAGCAGCGTCACAGTCCGCTCCGCCAAGCCCGGCAGCGAGCCGAGATGAAGGTACTGCGCGCCAGCGAAGATCAGCCGGCAGTAGAGCTGGTCCACGACTGCCAGCATGTCGCCGGCCGTCACCATAGCGGCTAGCGCCTGCAGGGTGTCGCCCCGGTAGACCCCTCCGGTCGGGTTGTTGGGGTGCGAGAGCACCAACAGGTCAGCGTCGGCCGCGGCGGCCAGCGCGTCGGACGAGATCGACAACAGGCCAGCGCCATCCTGACTCACCGGCAGCCGGCGCGCCTTGCCGCCGAGGTAGGCAATGATCCGCTCGCTCATGAAGTACTCGGGGTCGGGCAGCGCGACCGTATCGCCGGGCGAGACCAGCGCCGACAGCGCAGTGAACAGCCCGCCCTGCGTGCCCGGCGTGACGATGACCTCACTGGCGCCGTCCACTGGCCGGCCGAGCAGCCGGGCCAGGCGCGGAGCCAGCGCCGTCCGGAGACTGGCGCTGCCCCGGTAGGCGGTGTAGGCCTCGGTGTTCTCTTCGACCGCCGCGGCGAAGTCGGCGGCGGCAGCCGCGGGAGGCGCAAACGCACGTGTGTCGCCATGTGTGAGATCGATAAAGTCGGCTGGTCCGGGCGCGGCGGCAAGAGCCCGGTCCAGGTCCAGCACTGAAGCGCCGTAACTGGCCGCATAGTCCTCGAGCGCCGCGGCGGCCAGGGCTGGCGTGGCACGGAGCCGGGTGCCGCCTGCCGCGCCCGCGGCCGCCCCGCCCGCGGCCAGCCCAGCCGCGGCCAGCTCAGCCGCGGTCGTCATTGTCGTGGAACGATCGCGGGTTGAGGTAGTGGTTCTTGATGGCGGCGGCAATCAGCACCCTGTCCCTGGTGGCAACGTCATCGATCAGCGTCCGGTGCCTGGCCACGACCTCGGACAGGTCGCTGCCCTGGAACTCGAGAGAGGACCGCATCAGAGCGCCCATCTGACCGTCCAGCGCATGCCACAGCTCAGTCAGCCGCGCCCGGCCGCCGGCCTCAACCAGCAGGCCGTGCAGGCGCGTGTCGCACTCCACGATCCCCGCCAGGTCCCCCGCATCGGCGCTTTCCGCCATCGCGTCGAGTTCCTTCTCTAGCGAGGCGATCAGGTTGTCGTCGATGACGGCCCGGTCCTCACAGGCCGCGCCCGACTCCAGCAGGTAGCGGGCGAAGCAGGCGTCCTCCACCTCCGCTCGCGACATCCGGGCCACCGAGCAGCCGCGCCGCGGCAGGAATTCCACCAGCCGGTCGTTCTTGAGCTCCATCAGAGCCGCGCGCAGGGTCGTCCGGCTGACCCCGAACTCGGCTGCCAGATTGGCCTCGATGAGCCGCTCGCCCGCGACGAACTCGTTGTTCAGGATCCGGCGCCGCAGCGTCAGCCGGACGACTTCGGGCAGCGACTGATGGGCGATCACAGCAACTCCTCGGGATCTGCCGGGGCCCCGAGCCCCGGTCCGGCAGCCGGCCTCATCGCCGACCACCACCAGTACTCAGTTGTCACGCCCGGCCTCCAGCACGGTCTCCTCGCGCAGCCCGCAGTGATCCGTGGCATCCGCGTTCAGCACGAAGGCGCCAGCCGGACCGCTCAGGATCACGGTAACGCCTGGTCCGTGGCCAGGCTGAGGGCTGCCGCCGTGCACTACTAGCCCGACGCTCACCCAGCCTCGACGGTACCCGGCGTTGAACCTGGCGTCGATATCGGTGATCGCCACGAGGTCGCCCAGCCGCAACCCGGCAGCTCCGAATCCTCCCGCGCTGGCAGGCGTCAGCTGAAGGTCGAGGTCCCACATCGGGGTCGGGCGGCCGATCCCGTTGCCGACAACCCGGCTAGGCAGGACAGCGCGGACGCCGACCGACACCTTGCCCCCTGGCGTTTCAACCGGAAGCTCACTCAGCAGGTCAGGGTCGATGTTCCGAAGGACCGCCCCCGGCGCGAGGTCCGCGGCGCCCTGCCCGCGGCCGACTACGGCTACCTGGTCTCCTGGCCGCAGCCGGCCAAGCACCGGCTGCGCGAACGTGACGATGACCCGGCCGCCCTCACCCCGCTTCCCGGTCACCATGCCGCACTCCCCCGCCGCCTCGCCGCTGCGAACTGTCACGAGGTTGCCGATGCATGCCTGCGCGGACAGCGCATATGCGGCGGCGGGGTCGCTATGGGTCAGGCACGCGCCGGGCGCCGCGTGATCCGCGATGTGCTGCCACACGCCGTCACCGACCCGGACGCCGAGCACGATGCCGCCATCACCGGCCGGGACGTAGGGCGCCCCGTCGGCGTCGATGCGATACGGGTCACCGACGCTGGCCTGCTCGATCGACGCCGCGAGATTGACGCTCACCAGGCTCCCGCCGGCGCTCATCGCGCATCTCCGGCAGGCGCCGCTCCAGCAGGCGCCGCTCCAGGAGGCACCGCCAGGACGCCAATGTTCGCATCTGAGTCGTCGATGATGCGGAAGGCGGAGGCAGGTCCGCTCATGATGGTCGACGGCCCGGGCCCGTGGCCGAACAGCTGGCAACTCCCCGTCGAGATCACGCCGATGCTCATGAAGCCCTCCCGGTAGCCACGGCCGAAGCGGTGGTCCTGATCAGCCATCGCCACCACGTCACCAACCCGCAGCCCCTCCAGGCCAAGCGACAGGTCCTCGCCAAGGCCCGCGTACGCACCCATCAGGTCGGTGTTGGCGTACTCGGACACCATCCCGGACCCAGCGCCGATTGCCTCGGCGGGGATGCGGGCCGCCACGTGCACCTCCAGCCGGCCGTCGGCGCGAGTCCCGCCCGCGAGCGCCGCCAGCAGCCGCGGCGAGCAGTTCTTGACTACGACATCCGGGTGCTCAGCCAGCGCCAGCCCCTGGCCGACGGCCAGCACGGTGACCTGGTCGCCGGTTGTGACTTGCCGCATGTCCGGTTCTGCCATGTCGACGAGCACGTATGCGTGCTGGCCGATCACGAACCCCTCGGCCCCTGCTCCCGGTCCCGAGCTCACCGTCACGGTGTTGCCGATGCACGACAAGTACTGGAGCGCGTAGTTCGCGGCCGGATCGCGGTGCCGGACCGACAGGCCAGGCTCGACGTGGTCGCCCGCGTAGCCAGTCGCCGGGTCACCGCAGTGCACGCCGAGCGTGACACCGCCCATGCCGGGCAGCAGGAAAGCGTGCCCGTCCGGGTTCACCCGGAAGCCGTGCCGGTCCGCCAGCGGCGGCCAGACTTCGCCCGCGAGCACCTGGGTGATCAGCTGCCCGGCATTGGAAACCACGTTCAAGCGCCTCTAGTCCTTTCCCTGACGGCTGCCGAACCTGAACCCGCGCACCCGGATCGCCGGAGCGGATGAGCAGCCATTCCATACGTTCGGCACCGGCTGGGTGATCAGCTGCGAGCCGATCCCGTCGGTCCGCGCCAGCGCGCCGAGCACGCTCTCAGTGAAGCGGCCAGTCTGCAGCCCGGCGGTCAGCCGGCCGTCCTCGATCAGGAAGCAGCCGTCCCGGCTGGTGCCGACAACTGTCCCGGCCTCGGCGTCAACCAGGCGGTTGTACCAGAGCCGCTGGATATACAGGCCGCGCTCGACGCCGGCGATGAGCTCGGCCTCGCTGGCCCCGCCGGGCATCAGGATGAGGTTGGCCGCCTCCGGCGCCGGCGAGGACTCGCGGGCGATATGCGCGTGGCCGGTGGACATCCCGCCCGTTGCCGCGGCGGAAGCAAGATCACTAACCGAACCGCCGACGTGGCCGGCCGAGATCAGCTCCACCCGTCTCTTCGGCGTCCCTTCACAATCGAATGGAAACGGCAGCCCCACACCAGCGGTAGCGTCGTCGGCCACGGTGATATCGGACGGAGCAAGGACCGCGTGGGGCCGGGTCGCCACCAGTCCGATCCCGGCTGCGACGGCCGGCCCGGTGAACCCGAAGTCCGGCACGAAGCCGATCAGCTCACCAGTCGCCAGCCCGCCGAAGACCACGTCGTGGACGCCGTCCGGTACCGCGATCACGTCCTGTGCCGCGGCAGCCTGGCTGATCGCATTCTCCGCGCGCTCCCGCACGCCGAGCCCACTGGCGTCGCGTCCGAGGTCAGCCGCGTAGGACGAGGCCTGGCCGGCCAGCGCCGTCAGCGAGAAGCCCGCCTCGGTCGCGGCCGCGTAGCAGCGCTGCCCGCCGCTTGTCGCCACCGCCAGCTCGGTCACCGCGGCTGTCAGCACTCCGGCTACGCTCGCGCCCGCCGAGCGAGCGGCGTCCATGATCTGGCCGGCCAGCACCGACCTGGCCACGGCATCAAAGGCCAGCGTGCTCTCGTGCCACAGCCCGGCGGTGCCCGCGATAGTGGCCGCGCCGGCCACACCGTGCGGCACGGTGTCGGCTTTCCCTGACGCGCCGTCACGACGGCGGGCCAGTTCCGAGGCTGCGGCGACTGCGTCCCGCGCAGCCTCCAGGCTGCTGACCGCGACCCGCGCGCTGGCCGTGCCTGCGACGGCCCGGACCATCACCTGACACTCGACAATCGTCTGCGGCTGGTGCACGCGCTCGCCCGCGAACCTCGTGTGCTCGCCGGTCCGGGCCGCCACGAAGATCTCTGCCTGGTCGGCCTCAGCCGACTTGAGCGCGTCTTCCAGCGCCGCCAGCGCGTGATCCTGCCCGGCCCATGCCCCCGGCATCAGGCGACCCCGATGCGAACGGCGCGGAACAGCGCGGGCGCGGCGCCATGGGACAGGAAGCCCCACTCCTTCGGCTCGCCCTTACCGCATGGCATGCCGAATGTGCGGAACTCCGCCGGGCCGGCCGACGCCTCCAGTGATCCCCAGAACTGCGGCGTGATCCCGCCGTAGGAGAAGTCGCGCACGAGCCGGGTGCGTTTGCCGTTCCGCACTTCCCAGGCAACCTCGGTGCCGAACTGGAAGTTGAGCCGCTGGCTATCGATCGACCAGCTCCTGTTGTCGTCCAGGTAGTAACCAGCGCCCATGCGGTCCAGGAGTTCGTCCGTGGTGCCCGTTCCCGGCTCGAGGAACACGTTGGTCGCGAAGCACAATGGCAGGAAACCCCAGCCGTCGGATCGGGCGGCCGCCGTTGACTCGGATCCGATGCGCGCAGCGCTGTCCCGGCTGGACAGGAAGTTCGTGATCATGCCCTCGGTCACCAGCATGGTGCGCCGCGTCCGGGTGCCTTCGTCGTCGAACATGAAGCTGCCGCGTGTGCCCGGCACCGTCGCATCGGCGACCACGTTGACGGCCGGGGAGCCGTATTTGAGGCGGCCGACCGCGTCAGGCCCGATGAACGACCGGCCGGCAAAGTTCGCCTCGTCGCCCAGAATGCGGTCAAGCTCGAGCGCATGCCCGGTCGACTCGTGGATCTGCAGCGCGAGCTGGGCCGGGCCGATGACGATGTCCGCGGTCCCGGAGCCGATGACAGGTGCGGTGAGCAACTGAACGGCTTCCGCTCCGACTCTGGCCGCCTGCTCGGGCAGTCCGAGCTCGGTCACGTACTCCCAGCCGGCCGCCGCGGTGTTGCCGTGGAACGAGTTCGGGTAGCTGCGCCGCTGCACGATGTCATGGCCAGCAGCGACCGCGAGCACCATGCCGCCCGACTCGACGAAGTGCTGCTCTTGGCGCGAGCCCTCGGTGCTGGCGAAATACCGGTGACTGCGCTTGGCGTTCACGCCCGCCTGTGCCTGCACGACGCCGGCCGTCGCGGTCGCCGCAGCCAGCGCGTCCGACACGATGCGCTCGCGCACTGCCGCGTCCACGGCGAACGGGTCGACGGCCACGGCGGTCTGATAGCAGCCACACTCCGCGTCCCTGGCTGGGAGCACGACACGCTCCCTGGAGCCGGCAGCGGCTGCCCGCGCGTTGCTGAGCGCGTCTGCGGCAGCTGCCGCCGCGTCGGCTGCATCGCGCAGCGGGCGGGACGCGAAGCCCCACACGCCGTCGACAAGCACCCGGACGCCAAGCCCGAGGCTGCCCTCGATCCGCTCATCGGGCGCCCGGCCGGAAACGGCGTAGAGCCGCAGCTCCTCCGTCTCGGACAGACGCACGTCGGCGTAGCTGGCGCCGCCCCCGGCAGCGGTGCCCACTGCGGCTTCCAGCAGCGGGCCGGCTGTCCCGCGTGCAAGGTCACCCCACTGGTGCGCTGCACTCAGCTCCAGTGATCCCGGCTCCCTCGACCCTGCCTCAGGCACCCGCACCCTCGACCTCGTCGAACGCCACCCAGCGGCGCTCGCGCGCAGAGCGCTCGAACGCGTTGATGGTGCGCTGCACGATCGCGCCCTGGGCGAAGTCGCCCTGGTTCTCGGTGCTGCCGCTGATGATCTCGTCGGCGAAGTTGTGAACGAGGTTGGAGTAGAACAGGAACGGCCACGGCTCGGTGCTCGCGCCGCCGTCGGGGAAGTAACGCTGCGGGATCTCCTGCTCGACGAACTCGACCGCGTCCTTGGTCGCGGTCTTGATCGTCTGGCAGATGCCGAACTCCTCGACGAGGCGGACGATGATGGCGCCCTCAGAGCCGTAGATCCGAGCCTCGATACCGGGGTAGTTGCCGACCGTGACATACGACGACTGGATCGACGCCATCACGTCGGTGTCGAACTCGCAGATCCACATGTCGCCGTCGTCGATGTTCATCCGCTGCATGGTGCCGCTGGAGCGGACCATCCGGACCGGGACGAAGTTGCGCCAGGTGCCGACCACGCTGGTCAGCGGGCGGCCCACCCACCAGTGCATGATGTCGATCACCGGGGCGCCGTAACCCTCGATGGACGATACGGTGATCTCGGCGCCGTCCGGCTCGGCTCCCTCGGCCTGCCGCAGCGGCGTGGCCGGGTCGATCCACTGGCTGTTCTGCTCGTAGCCGTTGAACACGTACGGATCGCCGACGAAGCCGGAGTCGATGAGTTCCTTGGCATACAGGACGGCGGGCGCGTACCGGAAGGTGAAGCCGAGCTTGGTCTTCAGGCCTTTCGACGCGGCGAGTTCGGCAGCGCGCTTGGTCTGCCGGGCGTCGCGGTGCACTGGCTTCTCGCACAGCACGTGCTTGCCAGCCTCCAGGGCCGCCCAGGAGATCTCGAAGTGCGCCTCGTTCCCGGTTGCCACGTCGACGACGTCGATGGACGGGTCGTCGAGCACGGCGCGGTAGTCGGTCTCCACCCGCGTGACGCCGAACTCCCTGGCCACTCGCTTGGCTGCCTCGGCGTCCAGGTCCACGACGGCGGCCACCTCCACGCGCGGATCGCGCTGCCATCCGGGGACGTGGGCTCGCTCAGACCAGCGGCCTGCTCCGACAACGGCGACGCGAAGCTCTTTAGTGCTCATGCTGGGCGGACTCTTCCTCTCCTTGGCCTCAGGCAGCGCTCGGGGCTTGTGCAGGCGAGGACTGTCTGCCCTGGCAGGCTCAGATCGCGGGTGCTGTCTTTAGTCGATTGTCGACAACCTTCTCCATACTGAACGAATCGTCGTCCCCCGTCAATATCTACGCAGACCGGCAACATCAACATCACATGCCCGAGGACTTGACCCAGCGGCCGACGTCGCGTGATAGTCGTCGTTGACCGTCGACAATCAGCACGAGTGGGACGCGCTACGACATCGGCAGTGCCCGAAGTCTCGCGCTGACGGCCGGCGGGCAGCGCGCAGAAAGCAGGTACCAAGCCATCCTTGAGCATGTATCGCTGCCGGAGGCAGTTACCCGCGCGCTGCGCCTGCGCATCCTCAACAACGAGCTGGCGGCCGGCTCGCGGCTGGTGGAAGCCAACCTGGCAGCAGAGTTCGGCGTCAGCCGGGGAACCATCAGGGACGCGATGCGGAGCCTGCAAGCCGAGGGTCTCATCGAGATAGTCCCTCGCAGGTACAGCATCGTGACGAGGATGTCCCCTGCCGACGCGGAAGACATCTGTTACGCGCGCTACGTGCTCGAAGATGCCAGCGTGCGGAGCGGCATCCGGCCGCAGCGGAAAGAACTCTCCAAGGGTTTGCGGGTGGCGCTCGAGCACATGTCGCTGGCGGCGCGGCTGAACGACCTTGACGCCCTGGCGGCCAGCGACACGCAGTTCCACGAGGTGCTCATCGACGTCTCCGGGCGGCGACGGCTGAAAGACCTGTGGGGCATGCTGAACAGCCAGATGGGCGCGGTAATGCGAGCGGAGCTTGAGCGGCAGAACATCACGATGACCGACACGGTCCAGTTGCACGCCGGCATCGCGGACGCGGTCGCTGACGGTGACCTGCCCCGGCTGCGCGCTGAGCTGCGCGCGCACTACCTGGCGGGCTTCCCGTCCAGTCTGGTGCCCGGCGCCGACTGATGTCAGCCCGCCGTGGCCGTTACCCGCGCTGACGGCCCGTCACCCAGTCGTACCGCACGTCGTCGTCAATGATCGGCGCCCCGGCCCGGCCGCCAACTCCGGTGCCGCCATCCACGTGACAGACGCTGCCGGTCACGTAGCTCGATCCGGTTGAGCAGAGCCAGAGCACCAGGCCCGCCACCTCGTCCGGCTCGCCTGGCCTGGCCAGCGGCAGTTGCGGGATGCGGCGGCCGAGGCTTTCGGCCATCGCAGGCGGCAGCGGCTTCGGCTGCGTATCGATCAGCCCTGGGCTGACGCAGTTGACCAGGATGTCGTAAGGCGCGAGCTCGATCGCCGCGACCCTTGAGAAACTCTCGGTCGCCGCCCGGCTGCTGGCATAGGCGGCGGCCCCGGCCGAGCCCCGGCTCGACACGCCGGACGAGAAGTTGATGATCCGGCCGCCGCGACCCTGGCCGATCATGACTCGGCCGGCGCGCTGAGTCATCAGGAACGTCCCCTTGCAGTTGACTGCGTAGACCGTGTCCCAGACGTGCGTGGTCTCTTCGAGCAGGGCGGTGTGAGGCGCCACGGCGGCATTGTTGACGCAGAAACTGAGCGAGCCGAACTCCCTGACGGCAGCGCCGACGATCGCATCCGCGCCCTCTTCGGTGCTGACGTCGGCCGTGACCGCCCGGACCGCGTCGCCGTACGGTTCGCATGTCTCCTTCACGCCAGCGGAATCCCGGTCGGCCGCTAGCACCTGGCACCCGGCAGCGACGAACGCGCCGACCATGCTGCGCCCGACGCCGCGCGCCGCGCCGGTAATGATCGCGACTTCACCGGTGAAGTCGTAACTGACGTTCATGCGTCTCCTCTGCTCGGCGCCGCCGGGTCGAGTTCCGGCGTCGCGACGGGTGATTGCAGCGGGAAGTGGCAAGCGGCCTGATGCTCGCCCCCGAACGAGAGTGCGGGCGGTCGCTCCTCCGCGCAGACCGGCTGTGCCAGCGGGCAGCGGGTGCGGAAGACACAGCCGGACGGCGGGTCGAGCGCCGAGGGCAGCTCGCCCTTGATCGCGCCGGCCGTCCGTGCCTGCCGCGGGCTGGGCACCGGGATC